>JAIXHQ010000014.1 GCA_030145715.1 Sphingopyxis sp.
CGGTCGCCTCAAAGACTGGCGACGGGTCGCGACACGCTACGATCGCTGCCCGAAGGCCTTCTTCTCCGCCGTCGCCCTCGCTGCCAACGTCATCTTCTGGCTCTGATCAATGAGTCCTGACCCTAGGGCAAGCGGCGCTCTGTCCTTGCAGGACGGCAAAAGCGCCGCTAGAGGCGCGCGCATCATATAACACAGCAATCAGGAGCTTCCCCCATGGCGGTCACTCGCACCTTTTCGATCATCAAGCCCGACGCCACGCGTCGCAACATCACCGGCGCCGTCACCAAGATGCTTGAAGACGCCGGCCTGCGCGTCGTCGCGTCGAAGCGCATCCACATGACCCGTGAACAGGCCGAAGGCTTTTATGCGGTCCACAAGGAACGCCCCTTCTTTGGCGAACTCGTCGATTTCATGATCAGCGGCCCCGTCGTCGTGCAGGTTTTGGAAGGCGAAAACGCCATGCAGGCGAACCGCGACATCATGGGCGCGACCAACCCCAAGGACGCGGCGCCCGGCACGATCCGCAAGGAACTGGCCGAAAGCATCGAAGCCAATACGGTCCATGGTTCGGACAGCGACGAAAATGCGGCGATCGAAATCGCCTATTTCTTCAAGCCCGAAGAAATCGTCGGCTGATCCCACTAAAAATATGGAAACAAGTTGGACGCGCGCGATAGATGCGATCATTCGCGGAGAATCTGATCGTTATCGCGGCGTCCGGCTTGGACCTACACCTGCTCTCCTAAAGCGTTTCGGCTTAATCCCGGCAGACTTGTCAATGTCGGCCGCAAAGATCGCAAAAGCCCGCAAAGAACATCCGGAAGTCTCGCTGGACATTTGGTACAGGCTACCAAATTTATTAGATGACCCATTCGCGATTTTCCCATCGGCGCGAGATGACGGGTCCATCGTCGTAGTGATAATGGTCGTAGATGGCGATGGTAATCCCATTGTGGTGCCAATCATTCCCAGCTCAACGTCTCATTTAAACGTTGTTTTATCGGTATATGGGAAAAAGGCGGGTGAACGCCTTAGTGGTCACGAATGGATCGCGCTTCAAATCGCTACCGCGAAAAAAGAGGGCCGCCCTGTTTATGAAAAAGGTGGTTCTGCCGACTCTAAGCCGAAGCCGGAGTCTGCTGACGCTATCTCCTGGTCACCTGATTCAATTTCAGTAGACCGTTCGACAGAACCAATAAGGAAGATACTCTCGCTTCGTAAAAATTCAACCAAAAGTTGAAAATTTTCAATAAATTCCTTTAAAATCAAAGATCTTCTGCCGCACCCATCAACCCCGACAGCTTTTTCGGTGCGACCGCGAGCCAGCTTTTGCGCAGCCATTCGCCGATCGCGTCCCAGTCGGTGTCGCCAAGGTCGAGGCGGATGCCGATCCAGCCGTCGCCGAAATAGGCGGGGCGGAAATAACGGGCTTCGTCGAGTTCGATCAGTGCGGCCTGTTCGTCGGCGCCGCTGATCTTGACCAGCAGCGCGGTCCGGCCGTCACCGTGATGATCCTCGGTGAAATAGGCGAATTTCTTGCCCTTCGCGATCCCGAAACAGGGCATTCCGTGCGAGATTGTCTCGTTGGCATCGGGCAGGGCCATGGCAAGTTCGCGGACGCGGCCGCACAGATAAGCGGGCGATCGATCGCGCATGACAAAGGCCGCCAGCGTGGCGGGATAAAGCTGATGTTCGGCGAATTGCACCCGCCGCGCCAATGTTGCGGCCGTATCGCCCGGCACGATCGCGACCGGCGTTTGCGCCAGCACCGGGCCGTCATCGACGCCGGGCGTGACGATATGGACGCTGCATCCGCCGAAACTGTCGCCTGCGTCAATGGCGCGCTGATGGGTGTCGAGGCCCTTGTATCGGGGCAGCAGGCTGGGATGGATATTGATCATCCGGCCCGCCCAGCGTTCGACGAAATCATCCGACAGGATCCGCATATAGCCTGCGAGCGCGACAAATTCCGCGCCCGCCGCGTGCAATTGGTCATCGACCAGTGTGTCGAATGCGCCGCGGGCCATGCCCTTGTGCGAGTGCGCCCAGGTCGCGATCCCCTCTGCCCTCGCGATCTCAAGCCCCGCCGCACCGGGATCGTTGCTGCCGACGAAGATCAGTTCATAAGGGCAGTTTTCGGCTTTTGCGGCGTAAAGCAGCGCCGCCATATTTGTGCCAGCGCCCGAAATCAGGACGGCGACACGCGCCTTAGCCATTATGCGTGGCGCTCCACGCCTCACGCCCGCTCCATGTTTCGGCGCTGCCAGTCACGGTGCAGCCTTTTTCACCATCGGCGATATGCCCGATGCGATGCACGGTTTCGCCCGCCGCTTCGAGCGCGGCCGTCACATCGGCCACGTCGCTTTCGGCGACGACGACGGCCATGCCGATGCCGCAGTTGAACGTGCGCGCCATTTCCTCCGGCTCGATATTTCCCTGTGCCTGAAGAAACGCCATCAGGCGCGGCTGTGCCCATGCGTCGGCATCGACATGGGCGTGCAGCGTCCGGGGCAGGATGCGCGGGATATTTTCGAGCAAGCCGCCACCCGTGATATGGGCGAGCGCATGGACCTTGCCGGTTTTTACCAGCGGCAACAGGCTTTTGACATAGATGCGCGTCGGCGCCATCAGCGCGTCGATCAACAGGATATTCTGATCGAACAGGGCAGGACGGTCGAGTTTCCACCCCTTGTCAGCGGCCAGCCGCCGCACGAGCGAAAAGCCGTTCGAATGAACGCCCGACGAAGCGAGGCCAAGAATGACGTCGCCCGCCGCCACCTTGTCGGCGGTCAGCACCTGATCGCGCTCGACCGCGCCGACGCAAAAGCCCGCGAGGTCATAGTCGCCGTCCGAATACATGCCCGGCATTTCGGCCGTCTCGCCCCCGATCAGGGCGCAGCCGGCCTGTTTGCAGCCTTCGGCGATGCTTGCGACGACTTCGGTCGCGACATCATTGTCGAGCTTGCCGGTGGCGTAATAGTCCAGGAAAAACAGCGGTTCGGCGCCCTGAACGATCAGGTCGTTGACGCACATGGCGACAAGGTCGATCCCGACTCCGTCGTGACGTCCCGATTCGATCGCCAGTTTCAGCTTGGTGCCGACGCCGTCATTCGCCGCGACGAGCAGGGGATCGTTGAACCCCGCCGCCTTCAGGTCGAAAAAGCCGCCGAAGCCGCCAAGGTCCGCGTCCGCACCCGGACGGCGCGTGGCACGGGCCAGCGGGGCGATCGCACGGACCAGCGCATTGCCCGCGTCGATCGATACGCCGGCCTGGGCATAAGTGTAGGAGTCGGGTTGCCCGTCTCGTTTGTTCTGCTTGGAATCCATGGCACGCGCGACTAACGGTTCCAGCCGACAAATGCCATGATTTCCTTGTCCCGCGCGTCGCTTTTGGGCAGAGCATAGAGAAGATATGATTTCGGCTGCCTTTCCCCGCTTCGCTTCCAGCTTTGCCCCCGATGCCATGCGTGGTCGCGACTGGCGCTGGGCGGCGCTTTTCGGGCTGTTCCTGACGATCCTGCTGGTCGGGGTCGTCGAGGGGCAGATCAGCCGCGGCGACCGGGGGATCACGCCCATCAACAGCAGCGGCGATTTCCTGGCCGGCGGGATCAATGTCGATGTCACCGGCGACAATGCCGACGATGCGCGCGAAAAGGGCTGGCGCGAGGCGCAGCGCCTGGGGTGGGCCCAGCTTTATCGCAAGCTGAATGGCAGCGAAGGCCCGAAACTGGGTGATTCGGTCCTCGACGGCATCGTCACCGCGATCGTGGTGGAGGAGGAACATATCGGGCCGCGCCGCTATGTCGCCCGACTCGGCATCCAGTTCGACCGCGTGCGGGCGGGACAGATTCTGGGGGTCAGCGGCCGGACGCTGCGTTCGCCGCCCTTGCTTGTCATCCCCGTCTATTCGATCGACGGCATTCCGCAGGTGTTCGAAAAGCGCAGCGCATGGCAGCGCGCCTGGGCCGAATATAATACGGGACAGAGCGCGATCGATTATGTCCGCACGGCGGGCACCGGCGCCGACACTTTGCTGATTAACGCAGGGCAGACGGGGCGCCGCAGCCGTGTGTGGTGGCGCGTGATCCTGGATCAATATGGTGCCGCCGACGTGCTGACGCCGATCGCCCGTGTCGAATATTCCTATCCGGGCGGGCCGATCAAAGGCTATTTCACCGCGCGGTTCGGCCCCGACAGCAAATTGATTTCCAGCTTTGCGATGACCGGGCCCAGTCCGGCCGCGCTGCCCGACATGATGGAAAAGGCGGTGGCGCGAATGGACCGCATCTATATCGACGCGCTGGCCGCGGGCGTGCTGCGCACCGACACCTATCTCGTGCTTGAAAAGCCGGTCGAAAAGGTCGACCTGCCCGAAGACCTGACGATGGAAGAGGATGCGCTGCCCAGTGACACGGACAGCAGCATAGCGACGACGGCGCCCGCCGGGGTGCAGAGCTTTACCGTCCAATATAATTCGCCCGACGTCGATTCGGTCACCGCGACCGAGCGCGCGGTCGGCGGCATCGCGGGCGTCCAGTCGGCAGCAACCACCAGCCTTGCCCTTGGCGGTACATCAGTGATGCGCGTGGCTTTCCGCGGCGACATCGCGGCGCTGAAGACCGCCCTGGCCGCGCGCGGTTACAAGGTTCAGGAGGGCGGCAGCACGCTCAGGATCAGTCGCTGATGGCGCGGGCGTCTTCCAGCCAGATCGCCCTGCCGCTCGATTGGAGCGCGGGCGGATCGAACGACGGTCCCCTGATCGTCGGCACGAGCAATGCCGATGCCGTCCGCTATCTGCGCCACGTATCGACCTGGCCGGTCCACACCGCGGTGCTCACCGGGCCGCGCGGGTCGGGGCGCAGCCTGATCGGGCGGCTTTTCGCGAACGAGACGGGCGGGCGGGTCATCGACGGCCACGACAGCGTGAGCGAAGAGGATCTGTTTCATGCGTGGAATGCCGCGCAATCGAGCGGCGTTCCGCTGCTTGTCATCGCCGATTCGCCGCCCGCCGAATGGAATATCGCGCTGCCCGACCTTGCCTCTCGGCTGGCGGCGGTGCCGGTGCTGACGATCGGGGAGCCCGACGATTGCCTGGCGCGCGACCTGATCGAGGCGCTGTTCGCGCGGCGGGGCATGGCGCTGGCCCCCGAGGTCGCGTCCTATATCGTGCCGCGGATGGAGCGCAGCTATGCGATGATCCACCGCGTCGTCGCGGCGCTCGATGCCGCTTCGCTGGAACAGGGGCGCCGGCTGGGGGTTCGTCTTACGCGTGAAACATTACTGTCACAGGGGCTGATCGATCCCGATCTCCTCGAACGACAGGATGCAGATATATGCCGCTGACCGGTCAGCCCCTTCGCGCCGAAAATGATGCCGACACGGTACGGCCTGTCTTTGGTCCCGAACGCTTTTTCAACCGCGAACTGAGCTGGCTGGCGTTCAATCGCCGGGTGATGGAAGAGGCGCGAAACCCGGCGCATCCGCTGCTTGAGCGGCTTCGCTTTCTGTCGATTTCGGGCAGCAATCTCGACGAATTTTTCATGGTTCGCGTCGCGGGTCTGAAGGGGCAGCAGCTTCAGGGGATCGACGATCCATCAGCCGACGGCCGCTCCCCCGGCCAGCAGCTTGCCGAGATCGAGGCCGAGGTGAACCGGCTTGTCGATCAGCAGCAGAGCGAATGGCAATTGCTGCACCGCCTGCTCGGTGAACAGGGAATCGTCGTCCATGGCACGGGATCGGACGCCGAAACTCTGCGCGCGGCGCTGCGCCAATATTTCCTCGACCAGATTTTCCCGATCCTGACGCCGCAGGTTCTGGACCCGGCGCATCCTTTCCCGTTCATCCCCAACCGCGGGCTTGGCATTATTTTCGACCTTCAGCGCAAGGCAAGCGGCGAGACGGTTCACGAACTGGTGGTGATTCCGGCGGCGTTGCCGCGTTTCGTGCCGGTTCCGGGGCAGGTGCGTTCGTTCGTGCCGATCGAATATCTGATCGAATTGTTCGGCGACCTGCTTTTCCCCGGTTTCGCGATTCGCTCGCTCGGCGTGTTCCGCATCATTCGCGACAGCGATATTGAGTTGGAGGAAGAAGCGGAGGATCTGGTCCGCCTGTTCCGCACCGCGATCCGCCGCCGTCGCCGAGGCCGCGTCATCCTGCTCGAACTCGAAGCCGATATGCCGGGCGAAATCGCGGCGGTGCTGAACGCTGATATTCAGGGACATGAAGCGATCGTCGCCAAGATCGGCGGCTTTGTCGGGCTGGCCGCGCTGTCGGCGCTTGTCGACATCGATCGGCCCGACCTGAAATTCCCTGCCTATTCGGCGCGCTTTCCCGAACGTATCCGCGAACATGGCGGCGATTGCTTCGCGGCGATCCGCAGCAAGGACATATTGGTCCACCACCCCTATGAAAGCTTTGAGGTCGTGCTGGCGTTTCTGCGACAGGCGGCGGCGGACCCCGACGTCGTGGCGATCAAGCAGACGCTGTATCGCGCCGGCGACCAGTCGCCGGTCATCCGCGCGCTGATCGAGGCGGCCGAAGCGGGCAAGTCGGTGACGGCGGTGGTGGAGTTGAAAGCCCGTTTCGACGAGGAGCAGAATCTGCTCTGGGCCAACCAGCTCGAACGCGCCGGGGTCCAGGTCGTCTATGGCTTTATCGAGTGGAAGACGCACGCCAAGATTTCGATGGTCGTGCGCCGCGAGGGGCAGGGGTATCGCACCTATTGCCACTTCGGCACCGGCAATTATCACCCGGTGACCGCGCGCATTTATACCGACCTCAGCTTTTTTACCGCCGACCCGCGCGCGGGCCGCGATGCGGCGCAATTGTTCAACTATATCACCGGATATGTCGAACCCGAACGGCTGGAGATGGTGACGATGTCGCCGCTCAACATGCGGACGCATCTGTGCGAACTGATCGACGCCGAAATCGCCGCGGCAAAGGCGGGGCAGCCGTCGGGCGTATGGGCCAAGATGAACAGCCTGGTCGATCCCGACATCATCGACCGGCTCTATGCGGCCAGCGGCGCGGGCGTTCCGGTCGAATTGATCGTGCGCGGGATATGCTGTCTGCGACCCGGCGTTCCCGGCCTGTCGGAAAGCATCCGCGTCAAATCGGTCGTCGGGCGCTTTCTGGAACATAGCCGCGTCTGGGCATTCGCGAACGGCGCGGCGCTGCCGCATCGGGCGGCAAAGCTGTATATCAGCAGCGCGGACTGGATGCCGCGCAATTTCGACCGCCGGGTCGAATATATGATCCCGATCGAAAATCCGACGGTCCACGACCAGATTCTGGACCAGGTGCTGGTCGCGAACCTGATCGACAATGAACAAAGCTGGGCATTGCAGCCGGACGGCACCTATGTCCGGGTGAATACGGACGACAAGCCATTCAATCTGCATCATTATTTCATGAACAACCCGTCATTGTCGGGGCGCGGAACGGCGCTTCACAAGCGGCAGGATGTTCCGACGCTTGCATTCACGACGCGAGAGGTGTGACCGGTTTGGGTTTGTTGCGTTCCACGAAGCAGGCGGTTCATCGGTCGGCCGTCATCGACATCGGTTCCAACTCGGTTCGTATCGTCGTTTATGAAGGGCCGGCGCGCGCACCGGCGGTGATCTTTAACGAAAAGGTCGCGGCGGGGCTGGGGCGCGGCCTCGCGATCGACGGCCGTATTGCCGACGAGGATGCGGAGCGCGGGCTGACCGCGCTGCGCCGTTATGCCCTGCTTGCGAAACATATGGAGGTGAAGACTCTGCAATGCGTCGCGACCGCCGCGGTGCGCGATGCCGAAAACGGTCCGCAATTCATCGCCGCCGCCGCCGAGGCGGGGTTGAAGATTCGGTTGCTGTCCGGGGAAGAGGAGGCCGAAGCCGCCGGCTATGGTGTGCTGGCGGCGATTCCCGATGCGCGGGGGATCGCGGTCGACCTGGGTGGCGGCAGCCTGGAACTGGCCGAAGTGTCGGACGGACAGGTCGGGCGCCGGGCGTCCTTTCCGCTGGGCGTGCTGCGCCTGCCCGCGCTGCGCAAGGATGGGCAGCAGAGTTTTGAGCGCGCCGTCCGCAAGATGCTTCGCGATGCGGGCTGGCCCGGAGGGTTGACCGGCCTGCCGCTCTATCTGGTCGGCGGATCGTGGCGCGCGCTGTCGCGCCTTGACCTTGAACTCACGCAGGATCCGCTGGCGGTGCTGGACCAGCACAGCCTGCCGCGCACGGCCTTGCGGCGGCTCGTCAGGGCGACCAAGCGGCTGAGTTTCGACGAATTGCGCGCGATACCCGGCATGGCGTCGAACCGCGCCGCAGCCCTGCCCGACGCCGCTGCATTGCTGGCCGCGCTCGCCAATATCATCGACATTTCCGAAATGACCATATCGTCGTCGGGGCTGCGCGAAGGCCTGCTATATCAGGCGCTGGATCCCGAAACGCGGGCAGAGGACCCGTTGATCGTCGCTGCCGAGTTTGAGGGACGCAGGCTTGCGCGCTTTGCGCCGCACGGCCGCGCGATCACCGAATGGATCGCGCCGCTGTTCGCCGGCGAAGCCCATGCCGACAGCCGTGTCCGCCTGGCAGCCAGCCTGCTCAGCGATGTCGCCTGGTCGGCAAATCCCGATTTTCGCGCTGAACGCGGCACCGAAATCGGCCTGCATGGCAATTGGCGCGGGATCGATATTCCGGGCCGCATCCTGCTGGCGCGCGCGCTTCATGCGGGCTTTGGCGGCGCCGACGCCGATTTTCCCCAGATGGGCGACCTCGTCAGCGCCGAGCGGCTCGCGCGCGCGCGGCAATGGGGGCTGGCGATCCGGCTGGCGCAGCGGCTGACCGGCGGCGTAGAGGCGCCGCTGAAGGCGAGCAGCATCGCGCTGGTCGATGGCAAGCTGCGGCTCAGCCTCGACCGCGGTTGGCATCATCTGGCGGGCGAATCGGTCGAACGCCGCCTGCGCTCACTGGCCCATGCGCTCGATGCAAAGCCCGAGATGGCGCTGCTGTAACGGTCGGCGCCGGTCGTCGGGCGGTCAGGTGGCGTCCGCCACGGCGGTGTCGATTTCGCTCATCACCAGCTTGCCCTGCTTGACGGCAAAGCCCATCCGCCCTTCGACCAGATCGAGCGCGGCGTGGCCGAATACGTCATAGCGCCAGCCCTGCATCATGGCGATGCCATCGCGCCCGCCCGCCGCCAATGCCTCCAGATCGTCGCTACGGGCGATCAGCCGCGCCGCGACATTCAGTTCGCGGGCGCGGATTTTCAGCAGCAGTTTGAGCAGGTCGGCGACGAGCACGCCCTCCTTGCCCAGCCCGGGGCCGCGCGGTGCCCGGTCGGGCATGTCGTCGCGGTCGAGATGTTTCGCGTTGGCAAGGGCATCCATCAGCCGCGCGCCAATATCATTGCTGCGCCACGTCGCCGACAGCCCGCGAACCCGGCCAAGGCCGTCCTGGTCCTTTGGCGGATGCGCGGCCAGGTCGGCGAGGGTTTCATCCTTGACGATGCGCCCGCGCGGCAGGTTCTTTGTCCGCGCCTCGCGTTCGCGCCATGCAGCCAGCGCCCGCAACCGGCCCAGCACGTCGGGCTTGCGCGACGGAATCTTGATGCGCTGCCACGCCTTGTCGGGATCGACGCTGTAATTGGCGGGATCCGCCAATTTCTCCATTTCCTCGTCCAGCCAGTGGCCGCGACCGGTCTTGATGAGCTTGTCCAGCATCATTGGGAAAATCCGGGCCAAGTGAGTGACGTCGCCCACCGCATAGTCGATCTGGCGCTTGTCGAGCGGGCGGCGGCTCCAGTCGGTAAAGCGCGCGCCCTTGTCGAGTTGCAGCCCGATCCATGCCTCGACCAGGTTCGAATAGCCGACCTGTTCGGCCTGGCCGATCGCCATCTGGCCGATCTGGGTATCAAAGATCGGGTGCGGCGTTTTTCCGGTCAGGTTGAAGATAATTTCGACATCCTGCCCCCCGGCGTGAAACACCTTCAGCATATCTTCATTGTCGACGAGGAGGTCGAGCAGCGGCTTGAGGTCGATCCCCGGCGCCATCGGATCGATCGCCGCGGCATGATCGCGGTCGGCCACCTGGATCAGGCAAAGCTCTGGCCAGAAAGTATTTTCGCGCATGAATTCGGTATCGACGGCGATGAAATCGCTGGCCCGGATAAGGTCGCAAAATTCGACGAGCGCGGCATTGGTTTCGATCAACGGATGGACTTGCATAGCGCGCCTATACAGCTAGTTGATAGGAACGGGCAGGAAAAATTGCCCTCACTCTTCGGGTCGCGGAGCCGGAACACCGGCTGGGGAAAAAGACGAAGGGATTTGCGGGATGATGTGGGTCGGTTGGGCGCTGGCCGCGCTCTTTTTTCTGTTGCTTTTGGGCCAGTATCTGGCCGGACAGGCGGACATGTTCCTGTCGATCGCGAATCCGCGACCGCTGGACGAAGAATCGATGGTCGTG
The DNA here is from genome assembly GCA_030145715.1 of Sphingopyxis sp. GTDB lineage: Bacteria > Pseudomonadota > Alphaproteobacteria > Sphingomonadales > Sphingomonadaceae > Sphingopyxis. The sequence continues at coordinate 10,446 of JAIXHQ010000014.1, forward strand.
ACGCTGAAGGGCTGGGGTTTTGCGACGCAATCGGCGCAATCCTTTGTCACCCCCGAAGCCGACCATGGGCTGTGCGACGTGCGCATGTTCGCGACACGGCGCCAGATGCTGGTCGCGATCGCGACATTCGGTTTTCTGCGCCCCCTGACCGTGGCGTGGCGGGCGAACGCGGGCATCGCGCCGCTGGGAGACGCCTGATGCCGATCGTCACAATCGGGGCCGAGGGGCGCTGGACCAACTATCATGGCACGGGGACCAGCGAGGAGGCGACGCGCTTTGCGCTGCGCAGCGGCGTCGCGGAGCGCGGGCGCGACGAAATCGCGATCGCGGCGCGGGCCGTTCAGGACTGGCTGGCCGCGGCGCAGGTTGCAAAGCGCCGCGTCCGTCCGCTCGGCGCCGGCTGGTCGCCGTCGAACGTCAACATCAGTTCGCAAAGCTGGTTGCTTCATACGCGCCGTTTCAATCGCTGCTTTCGCATAGGCGGCGATGACGTCCGGCCCGGCATCGATGCGGCGGCGCTGATGCTGGTCGAAGCGGGCGCGCTGGTGGATGAGGTGTCGGACAAGCTGGAGGCGCAGGGCCGGTCGCTGTGGACGAGCGGCGCGGGCAACGGACAGACCTTTGCCGGGGCCGCCGCGACCGGAACCCATGGGTCGATGATCGCGCGCGGCGGCATTCAGGATCATATCCGCGCCATCCAGATCGTCACCCCCGCCGGAATCCACTGGATCGAACCCGCGGCCGGGGTGATGAGCGACGCCTTTATCGCCGCCACGGGATCGATACCGCTGCGCGATGACGCCATTTTCGCCGCCGCGCAGCTTCCCGTCGGGTCTTTCGGCATCGTTACCGCGCTGATTATCGACAGCGTTCCCAAATTCCTGGTCCGGCCGATCCAGAATTTGCGCAAGGTCGATCGGGCGGCGCTCGACTGGCTGGCGGAGGGGGATTTTCGGCGTTTTTCAGCCGCCTATGCGATCGACCGCGATCCCGATTTCGTCCAGATGATCGTCAATCCGTACAAGCCGTTCAAACGGGCGGCGATGCTGCGGTTCCTTTATGCCGAGCCGTGGCGGGACGATTATCCGCGTGCGACCCCCGGCCAGTTGGGCGCGGGCCATGACGCGCTCAGCCTGTTGGGCCGGTTGCTCAACGATTATCCGTGGGCGCGCGGCGCGCTGCTGCAATTCGCGATGAAGCTGGGCTATGCCAGCGGCCCCGACGTCGATGCGCCGCCGGTGTTCGGCAGTTGGGGGGAGGGGCTGGACACGCACCGGCCGCTTGCCGATCTGTTCAATGCATCGGTGACGATCGACCGCGCCGACCTGACGCGGGCGTTCGAACTGATCTGCGCCGTCTATGCGCGCCATGGCGGTTCGACCGTCGTGACCGTCCGGTTCATGGAACGGGCGCAGGGCCTGATCGCCCCGGCCCGTTTCGCGCACAATGCGGTGATCGATTTCGACGGGCCGCGCAGCCAGCGCACCGCCGACGCCTATGCGCGCGTCGTCGAACGGCTGGATGCGGAGGGCATTGTCTTTACGCGGCACTGGGCGAAAAGCTGTCGTCTCGACGCGGCGAGGGTCGCGGCAGATTATGGCGACGATTTCCGCCGCTGGCGCGCGGCGCGCGACCGGCTGATGCCCGACCCGGCGCACCGGGCGCTGTTCGGCAGCGAAATACTCGATGGCCTTGGCCTGACGCTGTGAAACCGCCTCTGCGCTTGACAAATCGCTCTCCGACCTGCCTTAGGCGCGGCCATGTCGGCACGTTTGCGCGGGCCCTTCCGGACATTTGAAAGACCAAGATAATGCACGCCTATCGTACCCATAATTGCGGCCAGCTTCGTGCGGAGGATGTCGGACAGACCGTCCGCGTTTCGGGCTGGGTGCACCGCAAGCGCGACCATGGCGGGCTGCTTTTCGTCGATCTGCGCGATCATTACGGCCTGACCCAGATTGTCGCCGACAGCAGCGATGCGGCCTTTGCCACGCTGGACGGGCTGCGCGCCGAAAGCGTCGTGACGATCACCGGCGACGTCGTCGCGCGGTCGGCCGAAACGACCAACGCCAACCTGCCGACCGGCGCGATCGAAGTGCGCGCGCGCGATGTCGCGGTTCAGTCGGCGGCGGTCGAATTGCCGATGCCGGTCGCGGGCGAACAGGAATATCCCGAGGATATTCGGTTGAAATACCGCTTTCTCGACCTGCGCCGCGAACGGCTGCACGCGAATATCCTGCTGCGTTCGAACGTCATCGCGTCGCTGCGCCGCCGCATGGTCGATCAGGGTTTCACCGAATATCAGACGCCGATCCTGACCGCTTCGTCGCCCGAGGGCGCGCGCGACTATCTGGTGCCCAGCCGCGTCCACCCCGGAAAATTCTATGCGTTGCCGCAAGCGCCGCAGATGTTCAAACAACTGTTGATGGTCGCCGGTTTCGACCGCTATTTCCAGATCGCACCCTGTTTCCGCGACGAGGATGCGCGTGCCGACCGTTCGCCGGGCGAATTTTATCAGCTCGATTTCGAAATGAGCTTTGTCACCCAGGATGATGTGTTCAACGCGATCGAACCCGTCCTGGCGGGCGTGTTCGAGGAATTCGCGAACGGCAAGTCGGTGACCCCGGCAGGCTCGTTCCCGCGCATCCCGTACCGCGAATCGATGCTGAAATATGGCAATGACAAGCCGGACCTGCGCAACCCGCTCGTCATTACGGACGTTTCTTCGCACTTTACCGGATCGGGCTTTGGCCGCTTTGCCGACATCGTCGCGGCGGGCGACGTGGTGCGGGCGATCCCGGCACCGGCGACGGCGGAAAAGAGCCGTAAATTCTTTGACGACATGAATAGCTGGGCGCAGGGCGAGGGCTTTGCCGGGCTGGGCTATGCGACGCGCAAGGGCGGCGAATGGGGCGGGCCGATCGCCAAGAACCACGGATCGGACAAGATGGACGCGCTCGCCGCCGAACTGGGCATCGGGCCCGACGACGGCCTGTTTTTTGCCGCCGGCAAGGAAGCGGTTGCCGCCAAGCTCGCCGGCCTCGCGCGCACCCGCGTCGCCGAACAGCTCGAACTCATCGACCCGACAAAGTTCGAAATGTGCTGGATCGTCGATTTCCCGATGTTCGAGGCGGACGAAGATACCGGCAAGATCGATTTCAGCCACAATCCCTTTTCAATGCCGCAGGGCGAGTTGGAGGCGTTGGAAACCAAAGACCCGCTCGACATTCTGGCGTGGCAATATGACATCGTCTGCAATGGCGTCGAACTGTCGTCGGGCGCCATCCGCAACCATCGCCCCGACATCATGTACAAGGCGTTCGAGATCGCGGGCTATTCGCAGGCCGACGTCGATGCGAATTTCAGCGGCATGATCAATGCCTTCAAATTCGGCGCGCCGCCGCATGGCGGTTCGGCGCCGGGCGTCGACCGCATCGTGATGCTGCTCGCCGACGAACCCAATATCCGCGAGGTCGTGGTGTTCCCGATGAACCAGAAGGCCGAGGACCTGATGATGGGCGCTCCGGCGCCGGTCAGCGACAAGCAGCTCAAGGAATTGAGCATCCGTTTGATCGACGGTCCCAAGAGCTAAAGCGATGGGCGAACCCCGAGAACATCGGCTGGAAACGCCCGAAGGCGACCTCTGCTGGTTCGAATGGGGGACGCGGGGGTCGGGGCCGTCGCTGCTGCTGCTCCATGCGACCGGTTTTCACGCGCGACTGTGGGATCAGGTGGTGGCGGCGCTGCCAGAGGGGGCGCATGTCGTCGTGCCCGACCATCGCGGCCATGGGCGCAGCTATCGTCCCGCGACGCTCGCCAACTGGGCCGAGACCGCCGACGTCCTGCTGCCGCTGATCGACGGGCTCGGCGGGCATCCAATCATCGGCTGTGGGCACAGCATGGGGGCCTATATCCTGACCCGGCTTGCGTCGCAGCGGCCGGCATCCTTTGCCCATCTGGTGCTGATCGATCCCGTCATCATGGACCCCGCGTTTTACGCGGGCGAGGCGGGGCCGATGCCCGATCCGGCCGACCATCCTGTCGCGCGGCGGCGCAATATATGGTCCAGCGCCGAAGAGATGCGCGCGCGGTTCGCCGACCGGCCGCCCTATGCCGGCTGGAACCCGCGAGTGCTCGCCGACTATTGCACCCATGGCCTGCTCGCGGCGGGTGAGGGGCTGGAACTTGCCTGTCCGCCCGTGCTGGAGGCTTCGGTCTATCAGAATGCGCTGCGCACCAGCCCGCACGAATGGCTGCCCTATATCGCGGCGCCGGTAACGCTTATCCGCGCGCCCACCGGCGAACGCAGCGGCGCGCTCGATTTTTCGTCAAGCCCGACCTGGACCGGCCTTGGCCCGGCGATCGGTGCCCAGAACGACGAGGTGTGGGCCGAGCATAGTCATTTCATCCCAATGGAGAATCCGGCGCGCGTGGCGGCGCTGCTCGCTGAGCATCTGTAAACATCGCGCTTTGACAGCCATGGCGGGCGGCGATAGCTTTCGCGCAAATTTCTTGTCGGGGGGTGAGATGTTCGACACACGACTGGCGCTGGCCGCCATATGCCTATGCCTTGCTTCGCCCGCCGCGGCCGAAACGCTGTCGATCCCCGGCAGCGATCCCGCCGCCGCGAACGTCAACGACCTGTTCAGCCTGTCGGTCGACCGTTTCGTGGGCGACGACGGCGCGGCGCTGGCGCAGCAATTGGAGGCCGAACTTGGCAATGCGCAGTTCGGCGGCGGCCCCTATTATCGTATCGTCGCACCGGAGGCGGGGGTGCGCTCCGATGGACTTGTCACCGGAACGGCCCGGGTCAGCGTCGACGAGGTTGCCGTTACCGAACAGCGCAAGCGATGCGTCGAATATGACGGCGCCGACAAAAAGAAATGCGTGAAGGAGGCCGACGTCGACATCCGCTGCCGCCGCCGCACGATCGACGTCGCGACGACGGCGCGGCTGGTTGCGATCGACGACGGCACGGTCCGTTACTCCCGTCCGCTGAACGCGCGCGACCAGCAGGTCTATTGCCCCGATCGCTCCGCCACCCGGTCGGTCGAGGATTATATCGCGGTCGCGCAGCGCGATCATGTCCGCGCCATCCGGAACGACCTTGCCCCACGCGAATATTCGCTGGCGGTGCGTGTCGAGGAAGGCACGAAGGGCCTGGCGAAGCCCGCGCAAGCGGCGTTCAAAAATGCGGTTCGATTGACCAAGAGCGACCAGGCCGGGGCGTGCGCGGCGTGGACGGCGCTGACCCGCGATATCGAACCGACCGCCGCGCTGGCGTTCAACCTGGGCCTGTGCGCCGAAATGCGCGGCGATTTTGCGGCCGCGACCGACTGGTATGGCGAAGCGCAGCGGCAGGGGCTGCATGGCGGCCCGATCAATGACGGCCTTGCGCGCGTCGATCGCAGCCAGCGCGCGCTTGCCGACTGGGACGCGCGTCAGCGTCTGGCCGGCCGCCAATAAGGTAGCGCCCAATCCTGTCCCGTAAAACGACAGCGGCCTATCGCCCGCTTGGTAGGATTGCACAGGTTGCGCTAAAGGAATCAGGATGAGCATGTCCCTTTCCGATTATGAAGCCGGCGCCAAATATGACGGCGACTATTCCGATGCGCTCGACGCGCTGCAACAGCGGCTGGAGCGTGTGCAATCGGCGCACATCACCCATGGGCAGCGCAGCATCATCATGTTCGAGGGCTGGGACGCGGCGGGAAAGGGCGGGATCATCAAGCGGATGACCGCGCTGCTCGATCCGCGCTTCTTTGAAGTCTGGCCGATCAGTGCCCCGAACGAAGAGGAAAAGGCGCGCCATTTCCTTTGGCGTTTTTGGACGCGCCTGCCGGGCAACCGCGAAATATCCATCTTTGACCGTAGCTGGTACGGGCGCGTGCTGGTCGAGCGGGTCGAGGGTTTCGCGACCGAGGCCGAGTGGCGCAAGGGTTATGACGAAATCAACGAGTTCGAGGCGCAATTGACCGGAAGCCGCACGAATCTGGTCAAGATTTTCGTCCACCTGACGCAGGAAGAACAGGATAAACGCTTTGCCAGCCGGCTCGACGATCCGTGGAAACGGTGGAAAACCGGCGCCGAGGATTATCGCAACCGGGCAAGGCGCAGGGATTATCTGGCCGCCATGGAGGAGATGTTCGCGCAGACGAACACGCGCTGGGCACCGTGGAAGATCATCGACGGAAACAATAAAAAGGCGGCGCGCATCGCGGCGTTGGCCCATGTCGCCGAAACGCTGGAAGCCATTGTACCGATGACGCCGCCAGACCTTGACCCCGCCGTCGCCAAACTTGCGGGCAAGGCGTTCGGCTATAAACCGAAAGATTAGATCGTAGCCGCGCCAAAGCGGACGTTTCGATACAATACGCCTTGATCCCGCCACCTATAAGGCGGCATTTGCTGCATGGGGCAAGCGGGGGGCAGGGCGATGACGGCACCGTTTAATTTCGGGCAACTCAAATTTTTGAAGGCCCTGACCGAGGCGCTGTTTCACGGCGCCGATATGGTGATTTCGGCCGAACAGGTCGTGGCCAATGTTTGTGAGCTGTTTGCGAAGGTCGGGGGGACCAAGCTGGACGAAATCCGGCTGTCGCTGACCGCAACCGAACTGGTGCTGGGCGGGGCGTTCTTTACCGAGGACGACGTCGCCGGGCGGGCCGAAAAACTGCGCGACCGGCTTCAGAACAGCCAGATCGACCTGTTTCAGGACATGGCGCGGCTGCGCGGGATTATCTATGCCTGCTATTATGGTCATTGGCAGCCGGGGCTGGAACCGGGCGACCAGGATGCCAATATCGCCAATCCGGTCCATCGGCAGATCGGCTTTACCCTTCCCAAATTTCGTCAGCGGGGCAGCCAGGACCTGCCGCTGTCGCTGGTCAGCGGGCGCGAGATCGATCCGGCGCATATTCTGGATGCCGGCAGTCTGGACGCCGAATATGACGTCATCGTCATCGGCTCGGGCGCGGGCGGCGGGGTGGCCGCCTATAATATCGCGGCGCAGGGCTATAAGGTGCTGATCGTCGAGGCAGGGCCATTTTACCCCTCCCATGCGATCACCCATCACGAACTCGACATGATCGCGTCGCTTTACAAACATGGCGCGCTGCAAACATCGACGAACCGCGATTTCGTGGTGTTTCAGGGGCGCTGCGTCGGCGGATCGTCGACGATCAACAACGGCATATGCCTGCGCGTCAACGAAGCGGGGCGCACGCATCCCGATGCGGGTGACGTGCTGGCCAAATGGGCGAGCATCGGCGCGCCCGTCGATGGCGCCGCCTTTCACGCCGCCTATGACGCGGTGCAGGCAAGGCTGGGCATCGCGCCCATCGAACCGCGCAGCGGCCGCCACAACGGCCCGCATCTGATCGAGGGTTGGCGGCGCTATGCCCAAGGGTCGGAGCGGCCGCGCGATCAGCGCGCGATCGCCGATTGGTTCGCCAAGAATTTCGGGCCACCGAATACGCCCAATGCCTGTGCCTATTGCGGCTATTGCAATTCGGGCTGCGCTTATGGGCGCCGGATGGGGATTGCGCAGACCTATCTGCCCGACGCTTGCCGCGATTTCGGCGCGCGAATCCTGCCGGAGACAAAGGCCGATCGCATCGTCTGGCAGACGGCCTATGACGGACGGCGCGAAGCGGAGGCGGTGAAGCTGATCCTGCCCGACGGATCGAAAACACTCGTCCGCGCGCGCGTCGGCGTCGTCGTGGCCGCGGGCACGATTGCGTCGTCGAAGCTGCTGGATCGCAGCGACATCGCCGGCACCGGCTATCAGGTGTCGTTGAATGTCGCCTCGCCGGTCGTCGCCCTGATGCCCGACGGCGTCGGCGGCAATGCGTGGGACGAGGACCAGATGTCGAGCTATGTCGATTGCGGCGACTTTCTGCTGGAAAGCCATTTTCAGCCGCCGATGTCGATGGCATCGCTGATGCCGGGGTGGTTCGCGGACCATATGGCGCGGATGAAGAATTTTGGTCGCGTTCATTCGGCGGGCATCTTGTTTCCCGCCGACCGGCGCGGCCAGATCGTCGACGACAAGCTGAAATTCAGCCTAGACCCCAGCGACGACCTGCCGGTGCTGCGCGACGCGCTGGCGACGCTGACCAAAGTGCATTTCGCGGCGGGCGCGATCGAATGCTACCCGGCGCTGACGAAGGGGCAGACGGTGAGTCCCGACATGGACATCGACGCCTTTTTCGCGAGCGCGATCCGCGAACAGGATGATGTCACCCTGTCGAGCAGCCATCCGCACGGCGGCAATGCGATCAACGAAGACCCGCAATATGGCGTCGTCGATCCCGACTGCCGCGTCCACGAAACGACCAATGTTTTCGTCACCGACGCCAGCGTTTTCCCAAGCTGTATTCGCGTCAACGCGCAATGGACGACGATGGCGATGGCGCAATATGCGACCGGGCGGCACGATCCCTTTCGCTAAGCCGCAATCGCGCCTACATGGCGCGCGCATGATCCAGGTTGCCGCCCTCTATCGCTTTGCGACGTTCGACGATCCCGCCGCGCTGCGCCAGCCGCTGATCGACCTTTGCGGCGCGGCAGGCGTCATGGGCACGCTTTTGCTCGCGCGCGAGGGCGTGAACGGGACAATCGCGGGGACGAAGACGGGCATCGCGGCGGTGCTTGCGCATATCCGCGCCCTTCCCGATTGCGAAGGGCTCGACGTCAAATATTCGGCCGCCGCGGTCATGCCGTTCCAGCGGATGAAGGTGCGGCTGAAAAAGGAAATCGTGACGATGAAGGTGCCGGGGCTGGACCCCGCCCGCGATGCCGCGCCCTATGTCGATCCCGCCGACTGGAACGCGGTCGTCGACGATCCGGACACGGTGCTGATCGACACGCGCAACGGGTTCGAGGTCGATTACGGCAGTTTCGCGGGCGCGATCGATCCCGAAACGGCGAGTTTCGGCGAGTTTCCCGACTGGTGGCGCGCCAATGCGGACAAATTCGCGGGAAAGCGCGTCGCGATGTTCTGCACCGGCGGCATCCGCTGCGAAAAATCCACGGCTTTCCTGCGGCACGAGGGCGTGGAGGATGTCGTCCACCTGAAAGGCGGCATCCTGGCCTATCTGGAGCAGGTGCCTGAGGCGGACAGCCGTTGGCGTGGAAGCTGTTTCGTTTTCGACGAACGGGTGAGTGTCGGCCACGGGCTGGTCGAGGTTGGCGAGAAACCGGACGCCGAGTAAATCCTGGGCGGCTTTATGTCAGGCGCGCTGCACCATATTCGACCCAGCCGAATGGTCGCGGCGTTTGTGGTATATAGGCCGCGGCCTGCCGATCGACGGCAAAGCCCGCCCGCGCATAGGCTTCGCTGATCGGCCGGGTGAGGTGGCAGTTGCCGCCGATGCGTTTCCAGATCGGTTCGATCCGTCGCTGCCATTTCGCGACACCGGCATCCGGAGCCGCGCCATGTTCGAGGAACAGGGCTGTACCGCCGGGTTTCAGCACGCGGCGGATTTCGCGCAGCGTCGCCGCCTGATCGCCGACCGAGCAGAGGGTGAAGGTGGTGACGACGGTGTCGAAGCTTTCGTTTTCGAACGGCATCGCCTCACCGACGCCGGGGCGAATATCGGCATCGATACCGCGCGCCGCCGCCGCGGCAATGCTCATGGCCAGAAGTTCGGGGGACGGATCGAGACCGCTGAAACTTGTGATCCGATCCGGTCGGTAGAATTCCATGTTGATCCCGCCGCCGCAGCCCAGTTCGAGTATGTCACCGCGCGCGTGGGGAACGATGTGGCTGCGCAATTTCATGATCTGCCCCTGAGAGCAGGCACATTTGACGACACGGGGCACTCCGTGACGTTCCCACCAGCTCGCCATTTGCCTCGCTCTCCCTCTTGGCGCGGAGGGTGAGCCTTGCTAGCGCGATTGGCAACACCCATTTGTGCGGACCAGCACAACCCAGGAAAGACCGTCATGCCCAGCGTTCACCATACGAAGATGCTCATTCTCGGATCCGGCCCGGCTGGCCTGTCGGCCGCCATCTATGCGGCGCGCGCCGGGATGATGCCGATCGTGGTGCAGGGTTTGCAGCCGGGCGGCCAGTTGACGATCACCACTGACGTCGAAAATTATCCGGGCTTTGCCGAAGTCGTGCAGGGTCCGTGGTTGATGGAACAGATGACCGCGCAGGCGACGCATGTCGGCACCAGCATGATCTGGGACACGATCGTCGATGTCGACCTGTCGCGCCGTCCGTTCAAGCTGACCGGCGACGGCGGCGACGTCTATATGGCCGAAACGCTGGTCATCGCGACCGGCGCACAAGCGAAATGGCTGGGCGTTCCGGGCGAACAGGAACTGGGCGGCAAGGGCGTGTCGGCCTGCGCCACCTGTGACGGGTTCTTCTATCGCGGCAAGAAGGTCGTGGTGATCGGCGGCGGCAACACGGCGGTCGAAGAGGCATTATATCTGACCAATCACAGCGACGATGTGACGTTGATCCACCGCCGCGACGGTCTGCGCGCCGAAAAGATCCTGCAGGACCGGCTCGCGGTCAATCCGAAGATCAAGACGCTGTGGAACAAGCGCGTCGAACGCTTTGTGGCGGGCGAAGGCGTTTCGGGGCTGGTCGGCGTCGACCTGATCGACACCATAACCGGCGAGGCGAGTTTCGAGCCCACCGACGGCGGCTTTGTCGCGATCGGCCACAGCCCGTCGACCGAATTGTTCAAGGGCAAGCTGCCCCTGGATGACGACGGGTATCTGGAAGTGACCCCCGGAACCTCGCTGACCTCTATTCCCGGCGTCTTTGCCGCGGGCGACGTGACCGACAAGGTCTATCGTCAGGCGGTGACTGCGGCGGGCATGGGCTGCATGGCGGCGCTCGACGCCGAACGCTTCCTTGCCGAAGCCGAATATCACGCGATGGCGACTGCCTGAGCGGTCAAAACCGCCAATATTCGTTCGCCCAGCCAATCGCCGTCGTCGCCCGCAAAGCTGTGCGACGCGCTGGCCAGGCGATCGACGCGGATCGTGGTGGGGTTGCTTTCGATAAGGTCGAGCGCGCGGCCGCAGCGTTCGACGAAAGCCTGTGCGGTGCGATCTCCGGTCGCGAGCAGGATGGTCGCCGGGCAGCGAAGGTCGGATAGCGCGGTGTCGAGCCGGGCGGCCAGGCTGCCGTGCGCCGGAGGCGTTGGTGCCTGCCCAAGCGCCGAAAGGCCGCGGCGCAATTTGCCGAAATCAACCTCACCCCTGACGAGCCGCATCAGGCTTTTGGGGTCGGTCAATCGCGCGAGGTAGCGCGCGCGGATGGCGGAGGCCGGTGGCAAGCCAGGTTCGTCGCTGTCCGATGGCGCGTCGTCATATGCCCACGGGTTGGCCAGGATCAGCGCGTCGATATTCAGCGGCCCGTGCAGCAGCAACGCGCTGGCGGCATCGCAATTGCCAAAGGCGATGACACGCGTCACCTGCGGCGCGGCGGCTCGGAATGCGGAAAGCGCGGCAGCGATGTCGGCCGCGCTGTTTTCAAAGCCGCCGTTCGCGCCCTCGCTGTCGCCGATTCCACGCCGATCGAAACGGAATACCGGATAGGATGCGGCGGCGATCCGCGCCGCGAGCATCGCCATGCCGCGATGAGCGCCGCTGCGGATTTCATTGCCGCCGGACAGGATCAGGAGGCCGACCGCGTTCGTGCCGGAATCGATGCTGGCGGCCAGTGCCGCACCCTCGCAATCGAAGCTTAGTTGATGCCGCATGTCTTGCTCCACGCCGCGATGTCGGCGGCGATGGCTGCTGCCATTGCCGCATCCTCGCCGGGTTCTGCGCGCAGCCACAGCGGCGTACCGGCGATGCCGTCCGCGCCCATGCCGATGCTGCGCAGCGGTTCGACCGGGCGGGCTTCGGCGGCCGCCAATTGTTCGATCATGGCCGGTGAAAGCATATTGCCCGCGAGCAGCAGCGGCGCCGTCCTTGCCCTTTCGTGCAGGATTTCGATCGTCGAATCGATGCCAGCCTCGCGGTCGGCGCTGACGCGCGCGCGCATCAGGGTGCGCAGAAGCGACGATCCGCCGACAGGCGCCAACCGCCACCAGCCCGCGGCTTTCGGCTGGTCGTCCACCAGCGCGCCGCCGCGCACCGATGCGACGATGACCGGTCCCTCGATCCCCGCCGCGACCTCTGCCACCGCATCGCGCCATCGCGCCAGATCGACATCGACGAGCGGGACGAGGCTTTCATTCTGTCCGGGGAGATCGGGCAGCAGGGCGGCAAAGCCGTCCTCCGCCAGTGCGCGCATCGCGATCACCAGCGTCCGCCGGGTGCGGTTCGCTTCCTCGAACAGCGGTGGGACGATCAGGACGGTGGCGCGCGGGGTGCGCGCGGGGGCGATGCGCAATTGATGTTCGGTCATGCGCGCACAGCGGTTCAACCGGTCACTTTGCGCTGCGAAAAGGCGAGCAAATTGCCGTAGGTTTCAAAGATTTCGCCGTCGATCTCGTCATCGTCGATCAGGATGCCCAGCCGGTCCTCCATTTCGGTCAGGACCGTCGCAACGGCCATCGAATCAAATTCGGGCAATTCGCCGAACAGCCCGCTGTCGGCGGTCAGCGCGGCGGCGCGCGCTTCGCCAAGGCCGAGCACGTCGGCGAGCAGGGCGCGAAGTTTGACATCGACGGGGCTGTTATCGGTCACTTTTCTTTCCTCACGACGGAACGGGCATAGGCCTTCAATGCCGGAACCCATGCCGCGACCCGCGCGGGATTGAAAGCCTCGATGCGCCACAGCGGGTCGTGGCGGTTCATCCAGTCGCGTTTATATCCGTCGTTGCCGGTGCCGAAATCGACACGCTTTACGCCGTCGACCTCGATCACATGGCGGAAGAGCGCGGCCGACAGCAGGGTGCCCGGCGATGCTTTCAGGCTGTCCTCGACATGCGCCAGCTTGTGGATGAAGGCGGTGCCATCCTCGACCGTCCAATATTGCGCGGCGACGGGAACGCCGTCGATGCGGGCGATCCCCATGCGCAGACGGCCCTCCCGGCTTTCGGCTTCGGCGAAAGCGCGGAGCAGGGCGGGATGGCCCTCTTCGGGTTTCCAACTGGCGGCATAGATATTCTCATAGGCCGCCCAGCTTTCCGGATCGAAAGCGGTGAGCAACTGGATGTCGACGATGCCTTTTTTCGCCTTGCGCTGAACGGTATTGCGCAGCGCGCCGGGACGACCAGCCCACCAGGTGTCATGGTCCATGTCGCCAAGGTCGAGCCAGTGTCGGTCCCCGGCGGGCGTCGCCAGCACCCACCAGCCCGCGGCGCGGAGGGCGCCGACGATCTCTGCGGGATCGGCAACGGGATAAAGCGTCAGGCGGTTGGCGTGGCGGCGCAGGTCGGACCATAATGCGCGCAAGGCGCCAGCGCGATCGCCATCCCCAATGAACAGCGGCCGGACCGAAAAACTATACCAGTTGGCAAGGGCGGCGAACGCGCCCGGCCGGTCGACCCGCAGCGGCATCCATGCGGCTGTTTCGCCTGTGCTTCCATGGGCGTCGCGGCGGCCGCACCCCGCGAAGCCGTGCGCCTCCAGCAGGTCGAACCACCCGGCACGGTCGAAGGGCGAAGCAAAACCGGCCGCGCGCGCCGTGGCGGGCATCCGGTTATCATTAGCCTGATCTTCACCGTTTCCTTGCATGGTGCGGCCCTCTATCACCTCTGTCCTAACAGCCAATGACCAACGCCGAAACGCCATCTTCGCGACCGATCGACCATCTTGCCCGCCGTGGCGGCATGGACGCGCCTGCGCTTTTGATCGGCGATGGCGTCATGACGTTCGGCGAACTGGATGATGCGGTCGGGCGGCTTGCGTCATGGCTGCTGGAACAGACGGGCGGGCCGGGCGAGCGCGTTGCGAGCTGGAGCGCAAAGACGCGGCTGGCGTGCCTGATGCCGCTCGCCGCCGCGCGCGCCGGGTTGATCCATGTGCCGGTCAATCCGCTGCTGAAAGCGCCGCAGGTCCGGCATATCCTGTCCGACAGCGGCGCGGCGCTGCTGGTCGCCAACGGCGCCCGCACCTCCACGCTGGGCGACGGTCTGCCGGACGGATGCGCGATACAGGATGCGGCGATCGGAGAAGCGGTGATCGATTCGGGCGGGCAGGGGCTACCCCCATCGACTGCCGAGCCTGACGACCTTGCCGTCATCCTCTACACCAGCGGATCGACGGGTCGGCCAAAGGGCGTGATGCTGAGCCATGCCAATCTGTGGCTGGGGGCTGAGAGCGTCGCATCCTATCTGCATATTGCCGTCGACGACCATGTGCTGGCGGTGCTGCCGTTCAGTTTCGATTATGGACAGAACCAGTTGCTGTCGAGCTGGTATGCGGGGGCGGCGGTCGCGCCGCTTGATTATCTGGCCCCGCGCGACGTGGTGAAGGCGGTCGCGCGCCATCGCGTGACGACGCTTGCCGGGGTGCCGCCGCTATGGGTGCAACTGGTCGAAATCGCATGGCCGGAAGAGGCCGCCGCGCATCTGAAGCGACTGACCAACAGCGGCGGCGCGCTGACGCCTTCGCTGATCGATGCAATGCGCGCGACATTTCCCCATGCCGACATCTATCCCATGTATGGGCTGACCGAGGCGTTCCGGTCGACCTATCTCGACCCGAAGTTCGTTGCCGACCATCCGACATCGATGGGCCGCGCGATCCCCCATGCCGAAGTACTGGTCTGTCGCGGCGACGGCACGATCGCCGCCGACGAGGAACCGGGCGAACTGGTGCATTGCGGCCCGCTCGTCGCAAAAGGCTATTGGCGGGATGAGGAGCGCACCGCGCAGCGGTTCAAACCGGCGCCACGAGAATCCCAATATGGCGGAACGGCGGTGTGGTCGGGCGACACGGTGCGGCGGGACGCCAACCACCTGCTCTATTTCGTCGGCCGCGACGATGCGATGATAAAGACGGCTGGCAACCGCGTCAGCCCGACCGAGGTAGAGGATGCCGCGGTCGGATCGGGGTTGATATATGAAGCGGTCGCCTTTGGCGTACCCGATGCGCGGCTGGGCGCGGCGATCATCCTGATCGTCCGCGGCAGACAGGGGGGCGAGGACGAAGAGGGGCTGGCGGCCTATCTGCGCCAGAATCTTCCCAACTTCATGCAGCCGGTGGCGATCGAATGGCGTGACGAATTACCGCGTAATCCGAATGGCAAAATCGACCGTGCCGCCATCGCCGCCGACTGGTCGGCCGAGACTGTAGCGTGAAGCCGCACGGCCCGATCCCGCCCGGCTATTCGGCCGACAGCGACGGCATGTTGACGATCGGGGGCGACCGTGCCGATGCGCTGGCCGATTTCGCGGGCGACACGCCCCTGTTCGTCTATGACAGCGCCATGATCGCCGCGCGGGTTGCCGAATGGCGCGCCGCCATGCCGACCGACATGCAATTGCATTATGCGATGAAGGCCAATCCCTATGCCCCGCTGCTGGCCTTTATGGCCGCGCTGGTTGACGGATTCGACGTCGCTTCGGGCGGTGAATTGCGGGCGGCGCTGGCGAGCGGGATGGCGGCGGCGGATGTCAGCTTTGCCGGTCCCGGCAAGCGTGACCGGGAACTCGAAGCGGCGATTACGGCCGGGGCGACGATCAATCTGGAATCGCGCGGCGAGGCGGAACGCGCCCTGTCGATCGCCAGTCATCTGGGCCTGACGCCCCGGCTGGCGGTGCGGGTCAATCCCGATTTCGACCTGAAGGGGTCGGGGATGAAAATGGGCGGCGGGGCGAAGCCGTTCGGGGTCGACGCAGCGGATGCCGCGGCGCTGGTGCGCGATGTGCTGGACGCCGGTGCCGATTGGCGAGGTTTCCACATTTTCGCGGGATCACAAGCTCTTGATGCGTCCGCTATCGCCGAAACGCAGAGGCAGACGGTGGCGCTTGCCGGGCGCTTGGCGGAGGAGGTCGGGGCGACCCCGCCGCTCGTCAACCTGGGCGGTGGGATGGGCGTCCCCTATTTTCCGGGCGACATGCCGGTCGATGTGATCGCGGTTGGCGAGGCCCTTGCGGAAACGCTGGCGGCCCGCGATCGGGCGCTGACGGACAGTCGATTTGCCATGGAGCTTGGCCGCTGGCTTGTCGCCGAAACGGGCGTTTATCTGACCCGCATCGTCGATCGCAAGGTCAGCCATGGCGAGACGTTTCTGGTCACCGACGGCGGGCTGCACCATCAGCTTGCCGCCAGCGGCAATTTCGGCACCGTGATCCGCCGCAACTATCCGATCGCGGTAGCGCGCGCCTTTGGCCGCGACCCTATCGAGACGGTGTCGGTCGTGGGATGCCTGTGCACGCCGCTCGATCGCCTGGGCGATCAGGTGGCCTTGCCGCGCGCCGATGTCGGCGACCTGATCGCGCTGTTCCAGGCGGGCGCCTATGGCGCCAGCGCCAGCCCGGCAAGCTTTCTGGGCCAGGGCGCGGCACGCGAAACGCTAGTCTGACCGGCGAAAATCTGTGCCTGATCGGGACAGGTTGGCGTGGGCGCAGCCCAAACTTATCTCAATACTAACATTATATTCACCCTTTTCGAGCAAGGACGACACTGACGCAATGGGTGTCGCCGCCGGTATTCCGGGCGCGGCAACCGTCGGCGGCTCGAAAGGTTGATGGATTATGGTTTCGTTCCCCTCGCTTCGCGTTGCGCGTGCCGCACTTGTTTCCGGCATCGCCGCGACTGCGCTGTCCGGTTGTATGGGCGCGGGCGGATCGGCGCCGCAACTGCCCAGCGCAACCTTTGTCCAGAACCAGGAAGGGCCGGGCGAGGAATATATCATCGGCCCGCTCGACGAGCTTCAGATCTTTGTATGGCGTAACCCTGAACTGGGCGGCAAGGTGCAGGTCCGTCCCGACGGGCGCATTACCACGCCGCTGATTACGGACATGCCCGCCGTGGGGAAAACCCCCACGATGTTGCAACAGGACATCAAGCTTCAGCTGGGCCAATATATCACCGATCCGATCGTCAGCGTGATCGTCACCAGTTTCAACAGCACCTTTTCGCAACAGGTGCGCGTCGTCGGTGCGACCGAGAAACCGGCGTCCATCCCCTTTCGCGCCAATATGACCGTACTCGACGCAATGATTGCAGTCGGCGGGCTGGGGGAATATGCCGCAGGGAACAAGGCGCGACTCGTCCGTTTCGACAAGGGCAGTGGGAAGCAGCAGGAATTTGGCCTGCGGCTTAATGACCTCATCAAGCGCGGCGACATCAAGGCGAACGTGCGGCTGCAGCCCGGCGATGTCATCATCATCCCTGAAAGCATGTTCTGACATTGGTCGGCCGCCACCCACTCAAATCCCAAGGATAGATTTCGAGCGATGAACAGCCTTTACGATGAATTCCGGGTGGCGCTGCACAGCGTCTGGACGCGCCGGTGGATCGTGCTGGCGGTGGCATGGGGCATCTGCATCCTTGGCTGGCTGGCAATCGCGTCGATCCCCAACCGCTATGACTCGCGCGCCCGGCTGTTGGTCGACGTCAACGAGATATTGCCCGACGATGTGCAGGGCGGATCGATGGGCGGCCGCCAGCAGATCGACCAGATTCGCGAAACGCTGACCAGCGCGCGCAACCTGGAAAAGGTCGCGGCGACGACCGGCCTGCTTCCCCCCGGCGCGAACGAGCGCGAAAAGGCGGGCGCCGTCGCGATGCTGCAAAAAAATATCAAGGTCGTTCCACAGCAGGACAATATCTTTGAAATCACGTCGAGCGTCGCGGTCGGCAGCCTGTCGGACGCCGACAATGCCAAGCTGGCCTCGGGCGTCCTCGACAGCCTGATTACCGTGTTTCGCGACGATCAGTTGCGGGGCGGCCGGATGAATGCGCGCGAGGGGCTGAAATTCCTCGACGCCCAGATCGCCGACCGCGAAAAGGCGCTGCGCGATGTCGAAGCGCGGCGCGGTGCGTTCGAGGCGCAGAATATCGGCCTGATCCCCGGCGGCAGCGGTTCGCCCGCGCAGCGCGTCGACGCGGCGCGCGCCGAACTGGGCCAGATCGATTCGCAGCTCGTGTCGGCGCAGGCGCAACTCGCGGCGGCTAACGGCCAATTATCCTCCACCCCCGCGACGATCAATGTGCCTGGAATGGGCGGCGTCGGCGGCGGCGTTGCCCGCCAGCAGCTTGCGGGCGCCCAGAATGAACTATCGTCGATGCGCGCGCGCGGCCTGACCGATGCGCACCCCGACGTCATCGCGCTGAAAAGCCAGATCGCGTCGTTGAAAGCCATGGCCGATCGCGAAGGCGCCGGAGCCGGTGGCGGCGGCAATTCGCAAAACCCGGCCTATGCCTCGCTCGCCGCGATGCGGGCCGAGCGTCAGGCGACGGTCAGCGCGCTGGCGGCGCGCAAGGCGCAGCTTAACGGCGATATTGCGAAAATCACGTCGCAGCAGATCCAAAACCCCGGCATCGCTGCCGAATATGATCGGATCAATGGCGAATATACCGCGTTCAAGGCCCAATATGACAAGCTGTTGGCGCAGCGCGAGCAGGTGCGTCTGCGTGGCGACGTGCAGACCGAAACCGACGCGATCAAGGTCGAATTGCTCGATCCGCCGTCGAAACCGACAAGCCCGGCGGCGCCCAACCGGCCGCTGTTCCTGACGTTGGTGCTGTTCGCCGGAATCGGCGGCGGCGTCGCGGTCGCCTTTGGCCTGGGCCAGGTGCGCACCAGCTATGCCACCGCAGGCAAGCTGGAACGCGCAAGCGGGCTTCCGGTCATTGGGTCGATCACCGAAATCGTGACGGCGGAGCGCCATCTTGACCGGCGCAAAAAGCTCGTCTGGCTGGGCAGCGGCGGCGGCGCGCTGATCGGGCTCTATGCCCTGTTGCTGGTCGCCGAGTTCATTCAGCGCGGCATGGTTGCGTGACGGGGGACGATGACATGAACGACCAACGCAAAGTAAAGCGTCCGCCCTCGCTGCTCGAACGCGCCGCCGATATGTTCGGCCTCGATCCGGCGGCCAATGCCCCGACCATCGATGTTTCCAACCTGCCGCCCGAGCCCGAAAAAAAGAGCAGAAAGCCAAAGGCGGAACCGGAGGCCGAGGCGCGGCAGTCGCAAATTGACGATGCGATCGTCACTCCCGCGCCGAAGGTCGAGGCCGCGCCCGCTGTCGAAGCGGCGCCTGCTCCCAGGCCGTCGCCGCGCAAGGATGTCGCAAAGGCGGCGCCCGCGATCGCGCCCGCGCGTCAGGGGACGGTCGATCGCGACCGGCTCGCGTTGCGAGGCATGATCGTGCCGGGGATGCCCGTGACCGGCATTTCCGAAGAATATCGGATCGTGAAGCGCGAATTGATCCGCAATTTCGGCGGCGTCGGCAATCGCCCGATCCTGCCGCGCGGTCATCGCGTATTGATCGCGTCGGCCAATCCCGGCGAAGGCAAGACATTTTCCGCCGTCAATCTGGCGCTGAGCCTGGCGGTCGAGGCCGATCATGACGTGTTGCTGATCGATGCCGACATCGCCAAGCCCAGCGTATTGGAAACGCTGGGGCTGGACGATGGGCCGGGGCTGATGGATGCGTTGGCCGACCCGCATCTGCCAATCGGCGACTGCCTGATCCAGACCGACATTGCGGGGCTGAAGGTCATGCCCGCCGGGACGCAGCACATGCACGACACCGAGCTTCTTGCCTCGGCGCGGACCGAGGCCTTGCTGGCGCAGCTTGAACAGGGTGCGCCCGGCCGCATCCTCATTCTCGATTCGCCGCCGGTGCTTGCCGCGTCGCCCGCGGCGGTGCTTGCGGGGCATGTCGGCCAGACGATCATGGTCGTGCGGGCCGATACGACATTGGAATCGGCGCTGCGCGATGCGATCGGCCTGATGGGTGCGTGCCCGCATATCCAGCTTTTGCTCAATGGCGTGAAATATTCGCCGGGCGGGCGCCGTTTCGGTACTTATTACGGACAGGGAGGCGCGTCGTGATGCGCACCACAACGACCGTGCGTCACGCCGGGATGCTGGCGGCGCTGCTGCTCGCCGGAACGGCAACGGGCGCCCATGCGCAGTTTTCCGGCGAAACGGGTTCGTCCGGCGGCCAGGCGTCGTCGGGCAGCGCGTCCAGGCCCGAACCGGGCCGTTCGGAAAAACGCGCCGAACGGCGGCGTACCGCGCGCACCGTCGATGTCCGCCCCTATCTGGAGGTCGGTCAGATACTGACCGCCGACCTGAAAAATGGCGGCGACGTCCTGACCTATACCAGTCTTGCCGCCGGGGTCGATGCGGCGATCGTCACCAACCGCGCCGAACTGGCGGCGACGCTTCGTTATGAACGCCGTTTCGGATGGGGCGGAAACGCGCGCGATTCGGACATCGTCAGCGGCATCGTTCGCGGCCGTGTCGAGGCCGCGCGCGGTTTCAATCTGGAGGGTGGGGCGCTTGCCACCCGCACGCGCGTCGATGCCCAGGGGGGCGACAGCGGCCTGTTCATTGGCAACGCCAGCAATGTCGCCAACCTCTATTCGGTCTATGCCGGTCCGACATTCGCGCGGCGCATCGCCGGGTTGGATGTCGGCGCGGGCTATCGTTTCGGATATACGAAGGTCGATGTCGATCAGCCGCCGCTTTTGGGTCCGAACACACCGCCGCAGGATATTTTCAACAGTTCGACCAACCATGTCGCATGGGCAAGCGTCGGCGCGCGGCCGGGCGATCTGCCGTTCGGCTGGCAGGTGTCCGGCGGGTATCAGCGCGAGGACGCCAGCCAACTCGACCAGCGGTTCGAGGGCAAATTTGCGCGCGCCGACGTGACGGTGCCGATCAGCCCCACGGTCGCCCTGCTCGGCGGCGTCGGTTATGAAGATATAGAGATCGGCCAGCGCGACCCCGTGCTCGACGTCAACGGCGTGCCCGTGCGCGATGCCAACGGCCGCTTCGTCACCGACAAATCGGTCCCGCGCAAGCTGGCCTTTAACACCGACGGGCTGATCTGGGACGCGGGCGTGATGTGGCAGCCGAGTTCGCGCACGTCGCTGACCGCGCGCGTCGGCCGCCGTTATGGCGACACCATCTATACCGGAAGCTTTGCCTATCGCGCCAACCATGCGACGACGTTCCGGGTCGGTGTCTATGACGGGCTGTCGAGCCTGGGCCGGGGCATGTCGAGCGGGCTGGCGGCACTGCCGACGCAGTTCGACCCGACGCGCAACCCGATCGGCGGCACCATCAATCCCTGCGTTTTCGGACAGCAGGGCGGCGGGTGCCTGAACAATCAGTTGGGCAGCACGACGGCGGCCCAGTTTCGTAGCCGCGGCGTTCAGGCGATCTTGTCGTCGCTCCTTGGGGGGTGGAATTATGGCGTCGGCCTGGGGTACGACCAGCGCCGTCTGCTGGTCCCGATCCTGTCGCCGATCGGCGGGCTGAACGGGATCAGGGACGAAAGCTATTATCTCTTTATATCGGCGGGCCGCCGGCTCGACGCCGATTCCGACCTGAATCTGTCGGGATATGTCAATTATTTCGACAATGGCGCGCCAAATGCGAGCGATGTTCAGTCCGCCGGGGTTTCCGCCGCCTATTCGCGGCGGTTCTGGCGCAGCCTTACCGGGACGGCCGCCGCCAGCCTCAACGCCTTCGATCAGGAAGGTTTCAACAGCCAGCTTATCGGGTCAGCATTGGTGGGACTGCGTTACAATTTCTGACCAGGCAACGGGAATACAAGAGATGTACGATCAATTCTATGGTTTCACCGGCCGTCCGTTCCAACTGACGCCTGATCCGAATTTCTATTTCGAGAGCGGAACGCACCGCAAGGCGATGTCCTATCTGGGTTATGGCCTTGCGCAGGGCGAGGGATTTATCGTCATTACCGGCGATGTCGGCGCGGGTAAGACCACGCTTGTCGGCCATCTGATGAACACGATCGACCCCAATCGCCTGACCGCCGTCAAGCTGGTGTCGACACAGGTCGAGGGCGACGACCTGTTGCGACTGGTCGCCGAACAATTCGGGATCGAATGGGAAGGGCAGAGCAAGGCCGAATTGCTGCGTTCGATGGAGCAATATCTGCGGGAACAGGCGCGCGCAGGCCGCCGTACCCTGCTGATCGTCGATGAAGGCCAGAACCTTGCCATCTCCGCGCTCGAAGAATTGCGGATGCTGTCCAATTTCCAGCTCGGCGGGCATTCGCTGCTCCAGATATTCCTGCTCGGGCAGCCGGAATTTCGCCAGACGCTGTTCCATTCGCCGACGCTGGAGCAATTGCGCCAGCGCGTCATTGCGACGCATCACCTGGATCCGATGGAGCCCGAAGAGGTCGAACCCTATATCCTGCACCGCCTGGGCAAGGTCGGCTGGACGGGCAATCCCAGTTTCAGCCCCGATGCGTTCGAGGAAATTTTCGATTATAGCGAAGGCGTCCCGCGCAAGCTGAACGTGCTGGTCAGCCGCCTGCTCCTTTATGGCGCGGTCGAGCAGATGAACCGCATCACGGCGCAGAATGTGCGTTCGGTCGTCGCCGAGATCGAGGCGGACCGCGGTATCGACGCCGCCACGCTGGCACCGCTACCGGTCGAGGAGGTGGTGGCTGCCGCCGCGATTGCCGTCGCTCCAACGTCCGCGCCGACGACGCCCGCGCCCACGACAGAAGCGCCGATCGAATGGCCGCGCGCCGAGCCATCCGCCGCCGACGGTCCGGCGCCCTTTGCCGCACCAGCCACGCCGGCGCCCGACGCGCCCGTTCCCCCGGCGGTCGATCCGGAGCATATGATCGCGCTGGAAAAGCAGATCGCTTCGCTGGAGGAACGTCTTGTCGAACAGGATGCCGCGCTGCGCCGGGTGCTCGACCTGCTGATCGAATGGGTCGAACGCGATCCCGAAAATGCGCCGAACCCCGCGACGTCGCAAACCTGGGCGGCCTGACAGTCTCGGTGAAATCCGCTATCGGACTGGTGAAGGTGAAGAAGAATGCAGAACGGCCTGTCGGTCGATGTCGAGGACTGGTTCCAGGTCGGCGCCTTTGAGCGCACGATCGACCGCGACGACTGGCCGACGCTGGAATGTCGGGTCGAGGCGAATTGCGACGCGGTGCTGCAAATCTTTGCCGATGCCGGGGCAAAGGGCACCTTCTTCACGCTGGGATGGGTTGCCGAACGCTATCCGGCGCTGATCCGGCGCATCGTCGCGGCGGGACATGAACTGGCAAGCCATGGATATGACCATAAGCGCGTGTTCCACATGACCGCCGAGGAATTTGCCGCGGATATAAGGAAGACGCGCGCGATTCTGGAAGATTTGGGCGGTGTCGCGGTTCGCGGTTATCGCGCGCCCAGTTTCTCGATCGACATGCGGACCCCCTGGGCCCATGCGGTGCTGGCCGAACAGGGCTATGCCTATTCTTCGAGCGTCGCGCCGGTTGTCCACGATCATTATGGCTGGCCGCAAAGCCCGCGCCATGCCTGGCGACCATTGCCCGACAGCGAGCTGATCGAATGGCCGGTCACGACGGCGCGTTTCGCGGGGCGGACCCTGGCGGCAGGCGGCGGCGGCTTTATGCGGATGCTGCCCTATGGCTTTACCCGCTGGGCGATCGCGCGCATGAATGCCGAAGGGCATCCGGCGATCCTCTATTTCCACCCGTGGGAAATCGACCCCGGACAGCCGCGCGTTGTCGACGCCCCGATCCGATCAAAAGTCCGTCATTACAGTGGCTTGTCGGCCATGGCTGGCAAGCTGAGAAAGCTGTTGGCGGATTTCGAATGGACGCGCGCCGACACGCTGCTGCCTGCGCAGCACGCACGTGCGCAGCCGTGGCGCGCGGCGGCGTGAATGCGCCAACACTGCCCGTGAAGGACGGTTTTTCCGGCGCGCCCCTGTCCGATGCGGCGGCGTGGGACGCCTATGTCGCCGCCCACCCGCAGGCCACTCCCTTTCACAGTCGCGCATGGTGCGAGGCGATCAGCAAGGCGACCGGGCACCGCTGTCACCTTGTCACCGCGCGCGATGCCGATGGTGCGCTGACCGGCCTTTTGCCGCTGCACCACATTCATTCGCCCTTGTTTGGACAGGCGCTGGTCGGCAGCGGCTTCGCGGTTGACGGCGGCCTGTTGGCCGACGACCCGGCGGTTGCCGCAAGGCTGGCGCAGGGGGCGGCGGAGATGGCCGCATCGCTTGGCGTTCCGTCGATCGAATTGCGTGGCGGTCCGCAGCCGGAGGGAGCCGGCTGGCACCGCGAGGAAGGCGTTTACGCGGGCTTTGCGCGCGACCTTGCGGCCGACGACGACGCCCAGTTGCTGGCCATTCCGCGCAAGCAGCGCGCCGAAGTCCGCAAGGCGCTCGAAAGCGGGCTATCCATCACGACCGGCCGCGATGCCGCCGAACGGCGCGACCATTATCGCGTCTATGCGACCAGCGTCCGCAACCTTGGCACGCCCGTTTTTCCCAAGGCGTTGTTCGAAGCTGTCCTCGATAGTTTTGGCGATCAGGCCGATATATTGACCGTGCGCGACAATGGGCGGCCGGTTGCGAGCGTCCTCAGCCTTTATTGGCGCGGGGTGGTCATGCCCTATTGGGGCGGCGGGATTGCCGACGCGCGGCGGCTGCGCGCCAATGAACTTATGTATTTCGCACTGATGCGTCACGCCTTGGCCAGGGGTTGCACGGGTTTCGACTTCGGTCGATCCAAGGTCGGGACCGGGCCTTTCGCCTATAAGAAGAACTGGGGTTTCGAACCCAAGCCGCTTGTCTATGCCCGCTGGCTCGCGCCCGGCAAGGCGGCGCGTGACACCAATCCGAACAGCGCCAAATATCGGTTGCAGGTCGATCTTTGGAAAAAGCTGCCGCTGTGGGCGGCCAATCGCATCGGTCCGCTGATCGCTCGTGGGCTCGGCTGATGGCCGAAATCCTGTTCCTCGTCCATCGCGCGCCATGGCCGCCCAACCGCGGCGACCGGATCCGCAGTTGGCACATGTTCGAAGCCTTGGCCAGACTGGCGCCGGTGCATGTCGCCGTGCTGGCCGACAATGAGGATGATGCCGCGGCTGCTCGGGACAAAATGACGTCTCTTTGCAAGAGCTTGACAGTCGAAGTGCGTAACATTTCGCGCCCGATGGCGCTGGTTCAGGCGGTGCTGCGCGGCGATCCGGTGTCGAACCGGCTGTTCCACAATGCGGCGCTGGCGCGGCGCGTCGATGGCCTGATCGCGCAGGGCGGCATTACCCATATCGTCGCCTTTTCCGGTCAGATGGCGCAATATCTTCCGATCGATTTCAGCGGCCGTGTGCTGATGGATTTCGTCGATGTCGATTCCGCCAAATTCGCGACCTATGCCCAGCAGAACAAGCGCCAGCCGCTGCACTGGGTTCACGCGCGCGAGGCCCGCGTTCTGGGCGCCTATGAAGCGGCGATTGCGCGGCGTGTCGATGCCAGCCTGTTTGTCAGCGAAGCCGAAGCGGCGCTTTTCCGGGCCAGCGGCGGGTTTGACGACAGGCAGGTGCGCGCGGTGGAAAACGGCATCGACACGGAATGTTTCGATCCGGCGGTCGAACTGGCCCCGGTCGAAACGCGCGGCGCGCCGCTGGCGGTTTTTACGGGCCAGATGGACTATCGGCCCAACATCGACGCGGTGCGCTGGTTCGCGGACGACATTCTGCCGTTGATCCGCAAACATTATCCAGAGGCGGGCTTCGCCATCGTCGGACGCGCGCCGACCGACGAGGTGCGCGCACTCGGCAGGCTGCCCGGCGTGGTGGTGACCGGCGAGGTGCCGGACGTGCGGCCGTGGCTGAAGGCCGCCGACGCCGTGGTCGCGCCGCTGCTGCTCGCGCGCGGGGTTCAGAACAAACTGCTGGAGGCGATGGCGATGGCGCGGCCTGTCGTCGCGAGCGGCGCGGCGGCGACGGGCATCGACGCGGTGCCGGGCGAACATCTGCTGGTTGCGGAAGACGCAGCGGGCATGGCGGGCGCGCTTTGCTCGCTCTATGCTGATCCCGCGGGGGCGGCGACGATGGGCAAGGCGGCGCGGGCGCGCATGATCGCCCGCTATGGCTGGGATGCCCGCATGGCGCCGCTGGCGGAGCTGCTGGGATTGCCCGGATGACGGCGTGGCAGCGCCATATCGCGGCGCTCGCGCTGCTTTCGGGCGTGATCCTCGCGATATTCTGGCGCGATGCCGCCGACATGGCTGGCATCTGGTGGCATAGTTCGACCTTTACCCATTGCCTGTTGATGGTGCCGATGATCGGCTGGCTGGTGTCGCAGCGCGCACATCTGCTGCGTCCGTTCGCCCCGGCATTCTGGTGGCCCGCGCTGATATGGATGGCCGGTGCCGGACTGGTGTGGTTGATCGGTGAAGCGGCGGGGGTGGCGCTGTTCCGCCAGCTTGGCCTTGTCCTGATGTTGCAGGGAGCTGTCGGTGCGGCGCTGGGTGAAAAGCTGGTGCGCGGGCTGCTTTTTCCGCTTGGCTATGCACTGTTGCTCGTCCCGTTCGGTGAGGAACTGGTGCCATTGTTGCAGACCTTTACCGCGCATATCAGCGTGCTGCTGCTTCATCTGTCGGGCATCGCCGCCGAAATGCAGGGCGTGTTCATCACGACCGACGCCGGTTTTTTCGAGGTCGCGGAGGAATGTTCCGGGGTCAATTTCCTGATCGCGATGCTGGCCTATTCGGTGTTTGCCGCGCATCTCTGTTTCAAAAGCTGGGTGCGCCGGTCCGTCTTTGTCGCCGCCGCATTGGCGACGACGATCATCGCCAATGCGCTGCGCGCCTATGGCACGATGGTCGCAGCCGAAATCTGGGGAATCGAAGCGGCGGGCGGGATCGACCATATCTTCTATGGCTGGATATTCTTTGGCCTTGTCATCCTGATCGTCATGCTTGTCGCGCGTCGCTGGTTCGATCGACCGGCCAATGACGTCGCTGTCGATACGCGCACCCTTGGCGGTGCTTCGCGTTTCGCGGGGGCGGGCAGGGCGGTCCTGCCCGCCGCGATCGCCATCCCGCTGCTTTTCGCGGGGTGGGGCGTCGTCATCGGCGGGCGGAGCGCGCCGCTGTCCAAAACGATCGCGGTCGAGGCACCGCCCGGCTGGATCGACGCGAGCGCGGCGGCCGACGCCACCTTATGGGTGCCGCGTTTCGACGGCGCCGACCGATTGTTACTGCGCCGTTTTGCCGACGGCAGGGGGCGGGTGGTGACGGTCGCGATCGGCGGTTACGAACGCCAGGCCGAAGGGCGCGAAATTGTCGCGTTCGGGCAGGGGGCGGTCGATCCCGACAGCAAATGGGCTTGGAGCGCATCCTTGCCCTCCGTCGCGGGAGCGAAGACCGACCGCCTGCTGCATCCCGGCCCGGTGCTGCGCGATGCGGCGACATGGTATGTCGTCGGCGGCGCCGTGACGGGCGACCCGCGGTGCGCGAAGATCGGGGGGCTTTGGGCGCGATTACTGGGCGGCGACCCGCGCGCGCTGTCACTGATCGTATCGAGCGAGGAACGGCAGGGTGGCCGCGATGCGATTACCGATTTCGTTTCCGCGTCGGGCGGAGTCAAAGCGATGGCTGACCGCGCGTTGAAAACCCGCTAGATCATTCGGCCATGTGTGGGATCGCGGGCATCTATCATCTTGAGACGGCAAAGCCCGTCGATCCGGCCCGCCTGCGCGCGATGCTTCATCCGATGCAGCATCGCGGACCCGACGGATCGGGCGAGTGGACGGCACCCGGGGTCGGGCTAGGCCATCTTCGCCTGTCGATCATCGATGTCGCGGGCAGCCCGCAGCCGATGGCGAGCGACGATGAAGCCGTCACGCTGACCTATAACGGCGAAATCTATAATTTCCGCGAATTGCGGGCCGAGCTGGAGGATCGCGGTCATCGGTTCCGGACGAACGGCGATACCGAGGTCATCGTCGCCGCGTGGCGCCAATGGGGTCCGGATTGCCTGTCGCGGCTAAACGGCATGTTCGCCTTTGCGATCCACGATCATCAGCGGGGTTGCCTTTTCCTCGCGCGCGACCGGCTGGGCGTGAAGCCGCTGCATTATGTCCGCCTTTCGGACGGATCGGTGGCATTCGCGTCCGAATTGAAAGGGCTGCTGCGCCATCCGCTGCTGCGCCAGGAAGCGAACGTCAGCGCGATCGAGGATTTCCTGGCCTTTGGCTATGTCCCCGATGACAATTGCATCGTCGCCGGGGTGCAGAAACTGGCGGCCGGCCATTATCTGATGCTCGAACGCGGAAAGCCGGTGCCCGCGCCGACGCGCTGGTGGGCGCCCGATTTCTCGCGGCGTATTCGGGCGAGCGAGGGCGAGGCGGCCGAGCATCTGGTCCATCTGATGCGCGCCGCCGTCACCGATCGCATGGTGGCCGACGTGCCGCTGGGTGCCTTTCTTTCGGGCGGTGTCGATAGCAGCGCGGTGGTCGCGCTGATGGCCGAAGCGAGCGCCAAGGCGGTCAAGACCTGTACGATCGGGTTCGATCAGGCAGGGCTGGACGAGACCGCCTATGCGCAGCAGATCGCCGAGCGGTTCGCGACCGAACATCGCACCCGCACCGTCGCCGCGGGCGACTTTGCGCTGGTCGACCGGATCGCGGATCATTTCGACGAACCTTTCGCCGATGCGAGCGCGCTGCCGACATATCGCGTGTGCGAACTGGCCCGCGAAGAGGTGACGGTCGCATTGTCGGGCGATGGCGCCGACGAGGCCTTTGCCGGTTATCGCCGTCTGGTGTTTCAGCATCAGGAGGAACGGCTGCGGGGGCTGATTCCTGGCTTTCTGCGCCGGGGCGTGCTTGGCCCGCTGTCGCATGTCTGGCCGCAGATGGACTGGGCGCCGCGCCCGCTGCGCGCCCGCGCGACGCTCGCCAGCCTGTCGAAAAGCGGCGCCGAAGGATATGCCGAAGCGGTCGGTGCGACGGGGGCGGCGCAACGATCGCGCCTGTTCAGCGACAGTGCGCATCAGGCGCTGGGCGATCATGTGGCCGAGGCGCGGTACTGGAAGGCGATGGCCGATGCACCGGCGCGCGAGCCACTCGACCGGGCGCAATATGCCGATATGCAGATATGGCTGCCCGGCGACATCCTGACCAAGACCGACCGGATGAGCATGGCGGTCAGTCTGGAGGCGCGTGAACCGTTGCTCGACTATCGCCTGATCGAGTTCGCGGCCAGCCTGCCCGCGTCGATGCGCGTCAAGCGCGGGACGGGAAAGGCGATCATGAAACAGGCGATGGAACGCTATCTGCCGCACGACATCCTTTATCGCCCCAAAATGGGGTTTGTGACCCCGGTATCGCACTGGTTTCGCGGGCCGCTGGTCGATGCCGCAAAGGGGCTCGCGACATCGGCGACGCTTGCGCGGTCGGGGTGGTTCGACATGGCAGAGATCGAACGCATCGTCGCGGCGCACCAGTCGGGACGGCGCGATCATGGGCGGTTGATCTGGCAATTTTTCATGCTGGAAAAGTCGCTGGCAAAGCTGTTCGGCATATAGAAATTTTGCCTTCATCTTAACATCTCGCTGCTAGGATCGCCGCCGATGACGGTGCATCCCGCCTTTTCCATGACCGCCGCCGACGCCGCGCCGCTGACCGTGCGCGTCGTCGACCCGCTGGCGCTGTCGGACGATCTGGCCGCGGCATGGGATGGGCTGGCCGATGAGGCGAGCGAACCGAATCCCTTTGCCGAACGCTGGTGCCTGCAATCGGCGCTGCATCTGCTCGACCCCGAACGCCATGCGCGGCTGATCCTTGTCCGCGACGGCGGAGAGGGGCCGGTGATCGGTATCATGCCGATCGCGTCGGCGGCGCATTATGGCCGGGTGCCGCTGCGCCATGTGACGGGATGGGCGCATCCCAATCATTTTCATGGCGCGCCGCTGGTACGCGCCGGTTTTGAGCCATTGTTCTGGTCAATCCTCCTTGGCTGGTGCGATGCCGCGCCCTGGGCGCGAACGCTGCTCCATGTGCCGCGCCTGACCGAGGACGGCCCGCTTCACCGCGCGCTGATTGCCGTTGCGCGCGGACGCGGCGCCGAGGCCGAAGTGGTCCACCGCGAGGAACGGGCGCTGCTCGACAGCAAATTGTCGCCGGAGGAATATTGGGATGCCGCCGTGCGCGCAAAAAAGCGCAAGGAATTGCGCCGCCAGGCGAACCGGCTCGCCGAACAGGGCGCGGTTCGCTTTCGCCGCTGGCGGGCAGATGAAGTGGTCGATCCATGGATCGATGCGTTCCTGAATCTGGAGGCGCGCGGCTGGAAAGGGCGGGCGGGATCGGCGCTGGCCAGCCATGGCGACACCGAAGCCTGGTTTCGCGCTGTCCTGACCGGCGCCGCGGGGGCGGGCAAGCTCGACATGCGGGCGCTCGACCTTGGCGAAATGCCGCTGGCGATGCTCGTCAACTTCCTTGTCCCGCCGGGCGGATTTTCGTTCAAGACAGCATTTGACGAGGATTATGCCCGCTTCTCACCCGGCGTACTGCTGCAACAGGCGAATCTCGACCTGTTGGAT
This sequence comes from Sphingopyxis sp., assembly GCA_030145715.1. Lineage (GTDB taxonomy): Bacteria > Pseudomonadota > Alphaproteobacteria > Sphingomonadales > Sphingomonadaceae > Sphingopyxis. Next base: position 40,889 of record JAIXHQ010000014.1, read on the forward strand.
GACCCGCACATCGCATGGGTCGATAGCTGTGCGGCGCCCGGCCATCCGATGATCGACAGCGTGTGGCGCGAACGCCGTGCGCTGGTGTGGGTCAATGTCCCGCTGTCGGCAAAGTCGGACAGGCTGCGTTTCGGCATGTTGACGAGGGCGGAACGTTTCTGGCGTCGCTGGAAGGGTGCCGCGCCCACCGAAAATGAGGTAGAAAGCCCGTCATGACCGCGCATCAGCCGATCGATTGCCCCGTATTTCCCGCCGACACGCTGGATCGGATGGCGGCGCTCTATCCGCTCAAGGCGGGATTGCTGCACCATCATCTGCCCGACCATCCCTTGCTGTCGATCGAGGCACTGGCGCAGCTTGGCGAGACGCTGCCCGCCAGCGAGGTTGAATATAATCCGGGTAACGTCCCGATCGGCGTTCTGCCGGAAAATATTCCATCGAACGGCCTGTCGATCGGCGAGACGATCCGGACCATCGACACCAACGGCAGTTGGGCGGTGTTGAAGAATATCGAAAATGTTGACGCCTATCGCACCTTGCTGATGGATTTGCTGGGCGAGCTGAAGCCGGTGGTGACGCCGCGTACGGGTGCGATGCTGACGCCGCAGGGGTTCATCTTCATCTCGTCGCCGGGATCGATCACGCCTTTTCATTTCGACCCCGAACATAATATTCTGCTGCAACTCTGCGGCACGAAGGTCATGAATGTCTGGCCCGCCGGCGACGAGCGTTTCGCCGATCGGCGTGAACATGAACGCTATCATGGCGGCGGGCATCGCAACCTGCCGTGGCAAGATGCCTATCGGGATGATGCGCAGCAGGTGCCGCTCGGTCCCGGCGATGCCGTGTTGATGCCGGTGATGGCGCCGCATTTCGTTGCCAACGGCGATGCGCCGTCGATCTCTTTGTCAATCACCTGGCGCAGCGAATGGAGCTATCGCGAGTCCGAGGCGCACGCCGCCAATGCCGCGCTGCGCCGCATGGGACTGAACCCCGCGATGCCGCCGCGCTGGCCCAGTTATGCCTGGTTTCGCTCGACGGGGTGGCGCGCCGCGCGCAAGCTCAGGCTCGTGTCGTAACCGCTGCGTGACAGATTGCTTTCAATTGGCGCGAATTGGCGTTATGGGCGCCCATCCTTGGAATTTGAGCCAATAGAGGACTGATGGCGAAAGAAGAACTTCTGGAAATGCGCGGCCAGGTGGTCGAACTGCTTCCCAACGCAATGTTCCGCGTCCGACTGGAAAATGACCACGAAATTTTGGGCCACACCGCCGGCAAGATGCGCAAGAACCGCATCCGCGTACTGGTGGGCGACGAAGTGCTCGTCGAACTGACCCCTTATGACCTGACCAAGGGCCGCATCACCTATCGCTTCATGCCGGGTCGCGGCGGCCCCGGGCCGTCCTGATCGACGCGGGAGGTTCCCGCGCGTGACCCTGGTTCTTGCATCGACGTCGCCGCGCCGCCGCGAATTGCTCGCGCGGATCGGCTTGACCCCGGCGCGCATCGCGGCGCCGGAAATCGATGAAACGCCGCTGAGGGGCGAATTGCCGCGCGACTATGTTGCGCGGCTTGCCGAGGGCAAGGCCGTGGCCGTCGAACGCGCGGCGGACGAGGTGGTGCTGGCGGGCGATACGACCGTCGCGGTCGGGCGCCGCATTCTCGAAAAACCCGTCGACGAGGCTGATCTGCGCCGTATGCTGGCGCTGTTGTCGGGGCGGCGGCATCATGTCTATTCGGGTGTTTGCGTCGTCGGAACCGACGCAAAACCGCGCGTGCGCGTCGTCGATACGGTTGTCGCATTCAAGGTTCTGAGCGCGGCCGACATCGACTGGTATGTCGCAAGCGGCGAGGGCATGGGCAAGGCGGGTGGCTATGCCATTCAGGGCCGCGCCGAGATATTCGTTCGTTTCCTGTCGGGCAGCCATTCGAATGTCGTTGGCCTGCCCATGTTCGAAACGGCGGCGCTGCTGCGCGGCGCGGGGGTTCCATTTGGCTGAGTGGCTGTATGAAGCCGGAATCGGGGAGGCGCGGGCCGCGCTGATCGATAATGGGAAGATCGTCGAAGCCCGGATTGAGCGAGAGGACGAAGGACCGCGGCCGGGCGCGGTCGTCGGCGCGCGGCTGGTCGAGATGGGACGTGGCGGAAAGGGCGCGCTGGTCGCGCTCGATTGGCCGGGCCAGCCGCAGGCGACGCTCGCCGCGATCCCGCCGGCGACCCCCGTCGGCGCGCGGCTGATCGTCGAAATCAGCCGCATGGCACTGCGCGAGCGCGCACGCGACAAGCCCGCGCGGGCGCGGCTGGCAGAGAGCGGCGCGGCGCTGACCGCCGGTTCCGATCTGCGGGCGCGTATCGAAGCATCGGGCATCATCGTCCGCGAAGCGGCATCGACCGGACCCGATCTTTTCGAACAGGCGGGCTGGTCCGAAATGATCGACTGTGTGCGGGCGGGGCACTGGTCCTTTGCCGGGGGCGCGCTGTGGGTCGATGCGACGCCCGCGCTGGTGCTGATCGACATAGACGGACAGGGCGACGCGCTTGCGCTGGCCAAGGCGGGCGCACAGGCCGCGGCGGCGGTGATCCGCCGGTGCGACATCGGTGGGTCCATCGGCATCGATTTTCCGTCGCTGCCCGACCGCGCGGGCCGCCAGGCGATTGACGCCGCGGTCGATGCGGCGATGACGGGGCCATTCGAACGCACCGCCGTCAACGGTTTCGGCCTGATGCAGATCATCCGCCGCCGCGACCGGCCGTCGTTGATCGAACAAATATGCCTTGATCCCGTCGCGACCGACGCCGCGATGCTGCTGCGGCAGGCAGAGCGGGCGGTCGGCGCCGGCCTCTTGTCCCTGACCGCGCGGCCCGGCGTGATCGATCATGTCGCGGCACACCCGGCATGGACCGAAAATTTGCAGACTCGCACCGGACGCCGCGTTCAACTGCTGGCCGATCCGGATGTGAAAGGAGCGGGCCATGCCCAGTAAATCGCCGTGCTGTCCACTGTGCGGCAATCCGCTCGATCCACAGTTCAAGCCCTTTTGCAGCCGTGGCTGCCGAGATCGCGACCTGTTGACCTGGTTTGGCGAGGGGTATCGCGTGCCAGTCGATCAGCCGCCCGACGGGACCGCCGACGATGACCGTTTCGACGAAGGCTGACGACCGGAAATCGAGCGCATAAAGCCACTGGACAGGATGAAAGGCCGTGCCTATAGCCGCCGCTCGCCAGCGCGGCCGTCCGGTCGCAGCGGCGATGCCCGGGTAGCTCAGTTGGTAGAGCATGCGACTGAAAATCGCAGTGTCGGCGGTTCGATCCCGTCCCCGGGCACCACAGCCTATTTCAGGCCGTTTCAGAGCATTCCAAAAATCCGGTAAATCATTCTTATTCAATGATTTATTGATGCATCCCATCTCGGGGCGCGGCTTTGCATCCCAGCCTCTTTTCGCAGAGTTTGGTGGTACATATCCAGACATGGCGAAAGGACTTGCCGCGATGCTCAGTGCCACTGCCGTCGCCCAAGCCCGACCCAAAAACCAGCAATACAGGCTCTGGGATGAGCGGGGTCTCTACCTCTTCATCCTGCCCAACGGCAGCCGCGACCGGCGGCTCAACTATCGCTTCGCGGACAAGCGAAAAACGATCTCGCTCGGGGTATTTCCTGACGTCGGTCGGGCGGTCGACGGCGTGACAGCGTTGTATCCAGACTTCGCCGTCCCAGAGTCGAAGCCGATCGAAGATATTATTCCCGGAGACGCTGCATGCGTGCTTCTTGAAGCCTCCTTCGGAGCGGCCGATTTTGCTCGCCGTCTGGTACATCGAGCGCGAGATGGCTGAATGTCATTAAAGCGACCGTTCAGTCGTCGCCTCGAACCTGTCGGCGTGAGCGCCGGCAGATTCGAGGCTGGGTAGCCTATGAAGCCTTAGCGCAGCGCCACGGCTGCGCCGCTCGCTTGAAGGGCTTCGATCAAGAGCTGTTTCCCCGGGCCTTTCAGCCAAGTGTCGAAGGTGTGGAGTTCGGGGACCAGTTTGCGAAGCATGGCGACATCCGCGTTCGCCGCCAGCCGCTTCCCGTCGAACAAGTCGGCAAGCTTTTGCAGGAACGGATTTTCGGCCAGCACTGGCTCTGGAAACCGCTGGTAGCGGATCTCCCGCTTCGCTTCCTCACTCAATTTCGTAGCCAGATCTTCGCCGGTGATGGCATCGCTGGCGATTTCCAGGGTTTGCCCCACGAAGCGATCCGGTTGTGCAAAAACGGCAGCGACAATGCGACCAATATCTTCCACCGCTATAAACTGAGCAATCTGATCGGGATAAGGGAAGAACGTAAGGTAACCTTGATCGAGGCCCAGCCCCGGAAGCATCAGGATTTCCATAAACGTGCTCGGCCGGATCACCGTAGATGGCAGCGGGAGCGCGTTAAGATGTCTTTCGATTGCAAGCTTGCTGTCAAAATGTCCCATGCCAGTAGGTGCGCTGCCTGCGATGCCTACCGAGCTGTAAACGAAATGCCGCACATCGGCGCGTTGAGCCGCCTCCGCAATGGAGGTGCCAAAGGCGACTTCGTCCGCGTCGCTGACACCATAGACTCCTTGTCCCGAACTGGGCTGAACGCTGAACACGCCATAGGCACCGAGCAGAGCCCTCTCAACGGAGGCGCGATCGGCCATGTCACCCTGAACAAGCACGCATCCCGCTGCTTCGAGCCGCTTGGCCGCATCACCCGACGGGTCGCGAACGAATGCCCGGACCTGCCAGCCAGCCTCCCGCAATGACCTCGCAACGGCACCGCCTTGTTGTCCGGTTGCGCCAAATACGGTTATCGTTTGATCGTCTGTCATATTGTTTCAGTCTCCTTCTTGTCTAATAGGTATGAAATCTATACCACAGGTCAATCAGGCAATCGGATGCTACCAGGAATGTTCGACAAGACTGAGGACCGACCCGCTTCGAGCCGCTTGTTGCTCGATCAGATTGCCGACAAGTGGTCGATCCTGGTGCTGGGAGCGCTTTGTACCGGCCCCCTGCGCTTCAACGCGCTAAAGCGCAGCCTTGACGGAGTGACCCAGGCATCGCTGACCCAGACGCTTCGCCGGCTAGAGCGCAATGGGATCGTGGAGCGTATGGTCATATCCACATCGCCGATTGCAGTAGAATATGTGATCACGCCTCTGGGCAGGAGCCTGGAGCCGCTATTCCATTCAATCGACGATTGGACGAGGACGAGTCTTCCGGAGGTTGAAGCGGCGCGGCGCCGGTTCGACGAAAGGCGCCGAACATAGCCGTCTCCATTCATGCCGGTGCCGGACAGGGGGCGTTGGAGACAGCGACAATGAATTTTTCAATTTTGTTCCGGGCGTCGGTGTTTCGGGCCTGCCGCTGACGGCTTTCGGGGTGGGTATGCAACAGTGCCAGCGCCACCTACGAGAACCTCGTAACGTCGGGCGCTGCGACCTCCGCTGCCGTAGCGCGGGATGATCGTGCGTCGAGCAGTTTGCCGCTGCATGAACAGCGCCGCGTTTCTGCGACACTTTGCGACAATCATGCCCCGAACCGGCATTGGGCTGGGACAAATGGCCCCTAAAACGCCGTCATCGGGATAGACCTTTCCTTGAAAGGCTGCCTTTGAAGGAGATGGTAACTTGAAGAAAATGACGCTTTTGACGCTGGGTGCCGCCGCATTGATCGCTGTACCAGTCCTCGCCGCTCCGAGTGGAACGGCGGACGGCGATGGCGTGTTGACCCGCGCTGCAGCGCAGACGAACGCAGCGCAGATGTTCGCCAGGATGGACGTGAACAAGGATGGCAAGATCGACGCGGCGGACCGCGCGGCGCGTCGCGCCGAGATGCAGGAAAAGATGTTTGCGAGTCTCGATACGGACGGCAACGGCAGCATCAGCAAGGCAGAGTGGGACAAGCGCGGCGCCGATCGTGCGGCCAAACGCGCCGAACATGGTAAGAAATGCGAAGATCCCAAATGCGATGATGCCACCAAAAAAGCCGGTGACGGCCAGCGCCACGCGATGCGCGGGGGCCATCATGGTAAAGGTGGCGGCGACCATGGCATGACGGGTGGCCGGATGATGGCCAAGGCCGACGCCAATGGTGACAAAGCGATCAGCCAGGCCGAATTCCAAGCGGCGGCGCTTGCGCGCTTTGACGCGGCCGATGCCAACAAGGATGGGCAGGTGACGCTCGAGGAGCGCAAGGCACAGCGCGGCGAATGGCGTGCCAAGCGTGGCGGCGCAGCGCCGTCCGCTCCGGCGGGCGAATAAGCCATTTGGCGGGGACGGCGGCGAGCAGGCCATCCTCCCCTCCCGGCATTGCCTTTGCTGCCGGTCCCTGCCAGCTATCGCCCACCGGCCCCCGTGGCCGGTGGGCGAACTAGTTTATTGACGGAAATCTGATGACCGATAGCGACCTCCCCCGCATCCTGCTGATCGATGACGAACCGTCGATCCGCGAGCCATTGGGCGAGTATCTGACAGCCCAGGGTTTTGCCGTCACCGCCGCGGCGAGCGCGGCAGAAGCACGATCCGTCCTGCGTGCCCAGACGGTCGACCTGGTCGTCAGCGATATCATGATGCCGGGGGAGGACGGCCTTTCGCTGACCCGCCATTTGCGCGAAACGAGCAATATTCCCGTCATTCTTTTGACCGCGCGCGCCGAAGACACCGAACGCATCGTCGGATTGGAAATCGGCGCCGACGATTATGTCGTCAAACCCTTCAACCCCCGCGAACTGGTCGCGCGTATCCGCACGGTGCTGCGCCGGACACAGCAGGGCGGTCGTGCGCTTGACGCCGTCGGCACATGCTATGCCTTTGGCGACTGGATCCTGCGCGATGTCGAGCGCGTGCTGGTCGATGCGGAGGGTAACGAGGTTGCGTTGTCGTCGGGCGAATATCATCTGCTCCACGCATTGGTGCGCCATCCGCGACAGGTAATGAGCCGCGATCGATTGCTCGACATGGTTCGCGGGCGCGAAGCGGATATTTTCGACCGTGCGATCGACAATCTGGTCAGCCGTCTGCGCAAGAAGATCGAAGTCGATCCGGCGCATCCGCAGATTGTCAAGACGGTGTGGGGCGGGGGCTATACGCTGGCCTGCGAAGTGAAGCGGATGGGCCCCGCAGCATGACGTTTCGCCTATGGCCCAAAAGCCTGATCGGGCAACTCGTCTTTGCCGTCGCGCTGATGTTGTTCGTCGCGCAGGCAATAAATTTCGCGATGTTGGTGCGTGGGCAGAAACAGCAAAGCCTGGCGCATGGTGGTGGCATGGCGGTGGCGCGTATCATCGATGCCGTCGACCGCGACCGACGCGGCGAGTCCCTGCTGCCGCGCGGCGAGCATCAGCAGCATCAGGGGCGTGAGCGATCCGAAAGACTGATGATAACGGATCAGCCGCCGACGATGCCGACGGGCGCGGTTCGGGAGCCCGACCTTGCAAATTATGTCAGCGGACTGTTGGCAGAAACCAATATTCGTGCCGATGCGGTCGATGCCTGGGTGCTGCCGCGGCGGGCACGTCCGTATGGCGGCGCCTTTCCCTATCGCTCGGTGATCGTCGTGGCCAAGGTGGAAAGCCGATATTTCGCGGTGCGAACGCGCATCGGGGCGGGCGGAAGCCGCCTGAAAGGCTTTCTCGTCTGGCAAACGCTCTCGCTCTATCTGCTCCTGCTCGTCCCGATCATGGTTATCGCCTATCGCGCCGCCGCGCCTCTTCGCGGCCTGACCCGAGCCGCGAGGCTCAATCCCGCGCTGCGCGATTCCGAACCGCTTAGCGAAGAGGGGCCTTCGGACGTCCGCGACCTGATCGCCGCGTTCAACGCCTATCGCGCGCGGATCGCCACGATGCTGTCGGACAAGGACCGGATGCTCGGGGCGGTCGGCCATGACCTTCGTACTCCGCTGGCCAGCTTGCGTGTGCGGGTCGAGCAGGTCGAGGACGAGGTCCTGCGCGGCAAAATGATCGCGAGCATCGAGGAAATGACCGCGATGCTGACCGATATTCTGGCGCTGGCAAGATCGGGCGCGGGGACCGAGATGCAGGAGCGCATCCCGCTGAATGAATTGATCGCCGAACTGGCCGCCGATTATGAGGAACGCGGCAAGGATGTCACCGTTGCCGATGTCGCCGATGTCGCTGTGATGGCCCGCCCGATGTTGCTGAAGAGGGGGGTGCGTAATCTTTTGGACAATGCCATGGCTTATGCTGTTCGCGCGCGGTTGTCGGTGCGGGTCGTTGAGGGGCAGGCGCGGATCGTCGTTTCGGATGACGGCCCCGGCCTGACCGACGAGCAGATCGCGACGCTGATCGAACCTTTTGCGCGGGGCGAGCAGTCGCGCAACCGGGCGACCGGCGGCGCCGGACTGGGCCTGTCGATCGCGCGGGATATTGCGGAGGGCGAGGGCGGGAGCCTGACGCTGGCGAACCGCGAGGGCGGCGGCCTGGACGCCGTTATCGCGCTGCCGGTTCACACATAGACGGCGATCGCCTGGCTGCCGCTGAGCACCGGTTCCCCGGCGCGGTTCCACAACATCATGTCCTGTACCGACAGCCCGTGGCGGACGTAGGGGGTCCGGGCCTGAAGCAACCACCAGCCATCGTCGGTCCGCGGCGCCCCGGTGAGCATGTTGACGGTCCAGTTCATCGAACTGATCGGCCCGAATTGCCGGAACAGCGCCATGGCGGCCGGGGGCAGGGCGTCGCCCATCGCGAGCAGCGCGATGGCGGGATGGCATGATGGTTCCTGCACGAAACGCACCCAGGTCAGATATTCGCCCACGTCGCCGTTCCATTCGAAACGCGGACCCGTCGTGGGCCGCATGTCGAAATGTTGAGTGAAAGTGGGACGCGCATGATGTTCGGGAACCGGCGCCAGCGTTTCGGGATCGGGCGCGCCGGGCATGGCCAACCGATCATGATCGAGGTGGCTGTCCCGGTCGCCCGAAAAGGCAAAGACCGCCGCGGTGCCGAAACCCTGATCGCTCGACACGCCGGCATCGACGAACAGGCTGGATTTCGACTGGCGCAGCAGCCGCGTTTCGACCGTGCAGTCGCCGCCGACAGGGCCGACGAAGCTGATCTGTGCATAGCGCAGCGGCGTTTCGGTGGGATGGAGCGCCATCGTGCCCGCCAGCGCGACGGCCGAGCTGATCCCGCCATAGGCGGTTCGCCCCTGCATCCATCCGGCGTCGATATGCGCCTTTGCCACGCCGTCTTCGGTGCGCAGCGTCGAAAGCAGCGCGTCGAGCGAGCCGGGGGGGAGCGCGCTGGCGGGAAGCGCGCTGGGAGGGTTCGTCATCTGGTTATCAATCCTCGATCTGGAACGTCAGGCCCGCGTTCGCGGTCAGTCGCGCGACGAGGGCGTCGCCAAGCAAGGCACCCGGCGTCCAGATGCCGCCGCCGCCCTGATTTTGCAGCAACGCGATGCCCGTTTCGGCCAGCATCTTTGACGTCGATCCATAGCCGGGGTCGCGGTCGCCCTGAACGCTGGCGCGGATCACCGTGCCATCCGGATATTCGCCGATGAACAGAATGTCGTAAAAGCCGTTTTCGCGCTGTTCCTTGCTGGGGCCATCGCCGGGCTTGATGCCCGGATCGAACGGATTGGCCTTTGCCATCGCTTCGGCCATCGCCTTTCCGGCATCGCCGATCGTCGTCATGACCATTTCGTCGTAAACCAGATCGGCGCCCCACGGATGGCCGAGCAGGAAGTTGGTGCGGTGGACATTCTTGGTATTGATCGGCGCCATGACGAAGGGGGCGGTCCAGGTGCCGGTCGCAGAATCATATTCGGGGACAAGCCCGGTCGGCTGCGAAGGTCCCTCGAAACCGGGGGTCAGGGCGAAAGAGGATTTGAGCAGCAGCGCGAGCGACGGTTTCTTCGCGATCGCCTTTAGCGTTTCGGTGAGGCTGGCGATCGTGCCGCCCGATGCGCCGCCCGCCATCTTGCGAACGCGGCCCTTGACGCGCGGCGCGGGTTTGCCATGCCGCCGGATCGCTTCGGCCTGAAGGAAATGGACGCCAAGGTCGAAGGGAATCGAATCGAACCCGCAACTGAAGGTGATCCGCGCGCCCGATGCCGTGGCGGCATCCTGATGCGTGTCGATCATCTCGCGCATCCAGCCGGGTTCGCCGCACAGGTCGGCATAGGCGGTCCCGGCGCGGACGCACGCCGCGACCAGTTCGTGGCCATAGAGTTGATAGGGGCCAACGGTGGTCAGAACCGCAGTGGCCGATCCCGCCATCCGGTCGAGGCTGGCGGGGTCGTCGGCGTCGGCGACGACCAGCGGCGTGTCCTTTGGCGCGCCGATCAGGTCGCGGACCTCGGCAAGTTTGTCGGCGCTGCGCCCCGCCATCGCCCATTTCGGCGCATCGGCCCGGCCGGCATAATGCTGGCTGAGATATTCGGCGACAAGGCGCCCGGTGAAGCCGGTGGCGCCATAGATGATGATGTCGAAATCGCGCGTCCCCGCCATGGGCCACCTCCCTTTACGTAAACGTTAAGTGGAGGCTAGCGCAGGCGGGGAGGCTTGCCAAGCATCAAGCGCCAGGTGCCGGTGTCATCGGCGCCAGAAAGGCCTTTTGCGAACGATGGGCGGCGTGGCGACGGCCTCTGCCCGCCCTTCGGCGCGAGCGGCACGCAATTCGGCGTCGGCGGCATGTTGCTGGGCCTGATGCGCCGCGAGTTCGTCGCGGCGACGGGCGCGCAGCGCGTCATAACTCCAGCGCGTGTGGCCATAGCCGAAAAGGCACAGCAAGCCGCCCGCGATCGCCAGATTTTTCATCGCGGCCATGGCCTGCATCGGGTCGGTAAATTCGCGGTGAAAGAACAGGATGGTGGCGAGGACAAAGCCCGCGAGCAGGATGGCCATGATCCTGGTCGCGATACCCAGCGCGATACAGACGCCGGCAATCAGTTCGAACAGTCCGGTGGGAATGGCGAGGCCGCCGGGCAGGCCCGCAGCGACGATCATCGCGTCCGTGTCGGATATATTGATAAGCTTGTTGATGCCCGAAATGATGAAGATCAGGGCGATGAACAGGCGCCCGATGAAGACGGCAAGCATGGACATGGAACATCCTCCGCAAAATGCGCCCCTTCCGCCCGTGCTCACAGGACGCGCGGCGATGGAGGTGGTTCCGGTCAGCGCGGCGTAAAGACAAGTTCCGCGACCTCGCAGTCGCCGCAATCGATCGCGCCGAGGGAGACGGTCGCCCGACCGGCGGGCAGATTCACGTCGCCGAGCTTTACCGTCTGCCACCCGCCGCCGGCCGGGACCGCGGCGCCGCGGCCGTCGATCCCGATGCGCCCGCCGCGCACCGACCGGGCGCGCGCCGCGACGGCCCAGCGGCCCGCCGTGGCGACGTCGGCGCTGTAGCGCATGAATTCGCCGGTGACGAAATCGCTGACATAGGGAGTGCCGTCGGCTTCGCGCGCGATGTCGACGCCGTCGTTTCGGTATGTCGTGCCATTGTTCCACGGCGTCCGTTCGCCGCCGGTGGCGACATGGTAATTGGCGTCGACCGTATCGCGATAGGCGATGGTGGGTGGGCCGAGATCATAATCGACCGCCGCGACGGTCAGCGGTGCGGCGCCCAACAGGCGCGCCGCGAACGGCCGACTGCCGTTGTCGTGCGGCTGGCGGAGCATTGCGTCGATGACGTCGGGCTTTGGGATGTTGCGGTCGAACCGCGTATTTTCGGCGAGTGTCATCATCGCGGCGAAGGCTTCGTCCGCCGCTGGCTTTTCACCCTTGCCCGTCATCCATGCGACGATCTTTGCCCAGCCGTCGCCGGGCGGGATTTCGAGCGGCTGGTTGAAGCCGATCTTTTTCAACGGCCAGAAGTTCCAGCCGATGCCGTCATTTTCGACCAGCGCGATCGCATCGCGATACCAGCCGTTGCTGTTCTCACCCGATTCGCCCAGCCAGATCGGCCGACCATAGCTGGTCCGCAGCGCCTTGATGTCGGCGATGCTCGCCGCGTCGTTGCGGTTCCAATATTTGTGAAAGCTCAGCGCCATATTGGCGTCCCATGCGGGCGGCAGACCCTTGTAATTATTGCCCCAGCAATTGCCCTCGACGATCACGACATGCTTTTTGTCGACCTTGCGGATCGCGGCGGTGATGCGTTGCTGAAGGTCCCATATGGGCTTGTTATCCACATCGTCGCAGCCATTGCCCTTGCCTGGGGTGGCAAAGCTCCAATTGGGTTCGTTGATCAGGTCGTATCCGCCGATCCACGGTTCGTCCCGGTAGCGCGCGGCAATCCGTGCCCATAGCGCAACGGTCTTGCGCTGATTTTCCTCGCTTTGCCACAGTGACGGCCTGGCGGGGTCGCGGTCGGAAATCGGCAGGTCATTGCCTTGCCCGCCGGGCGCGGCATGAAGGTCGAGGATCAGGTAAATCCGGTTCGCCTTGCTCCATTCGAGCAATCGGTCGATGCGCCGGAAACCGTCCTCCAGCCATGTATCCTGACCAGCGCGCGGTTCCTGGTCGGCGGGCAGGGTCAATTGGTTGAAATGGATCGGCAGGCGCACCGAGTTAAAGCCCCAACCGGCCATCTGGTCGATGTCGGCGCGGGTCGTGTGATTGTCCAGCCATGCGCGATAAAAGGTCGCGGTGCGTTCCTCTCCCACCAGTTCGACAAGCTTGGCGCGGATGCGGTGCTGCTGCCCCACCTCGCCAAGTTGCAGCATATATCCTTCCTGCAGCATCCAGCCGCCAAGGCCCATGCCGCGAAGGATGACAGGTTTTCCCGACCCATCGACGATCTGGGTCCCCGATACTTGCAGAAAGCCTTCGGCCTGGGCGGTGGTCGAGCCAAGAAAGGCAGCGAAGGCGAGCGCGGCGGTGCGAAATGTCATGACCTCATCCCCATTTGTGATTTATGGGAACGTTATCAATTTTTGCGGACGGTGCAACGGGCTTGGTCGTGCGGCAGTGAAAGAGCGGCGGGCGAGAACGGCGTCGGCCGTTGATCGCCGCAAGGGCAGGGGCGTTACAGCTTGGGCAGGGTGACGCCCTTTTGCCCCATATATTTGCCCGCGCGGTCGGCATAGCTCGTCTCGCACGGTTCATTGCCCTGGAGGAACAGGAACTGACATGCGCCTTCATTGGCGTAAATCTTGGCGGGCAGGGGGGTGGTGTTGGAAAATTCCAGCGTCACATGCCCCTCCCACCCGGGTTCGAGCGGGGTGACGTTCACGATGATGCCGCAACGCGCATAGGTCGATTTGCCAAGGCAGATGACCAGCACGTCGCGCGGAATGCGGAAATATTCGACCGTGCGCGCCAGGGCAAAGCTGTTGGGCGGGATGATGCAGACGTCGGTTTCGCGATCGACGAAATTCTTGGGATCGAAATCCTTTGGATCGACGATCGTGCTGTCGACATTGGTGAATATCTTGAATTCCGGGGCCACGCGGGCATCATAGCCATAGGAGGACAGGCCATAGCTGATGCAGCCGTCGCGGCGCTGCGCCTCGACGAACGGTTCGATCATGCCCTGTGTCCGGGCGGCTTCGCGAATCCATTTGTCGGAAAGTATGGCCATGAATGCCTCTTGTCGGTCCTTTGCCGCGTGCGCAAGCGGTCAGTCGATCAGGCCGAGATCCTTGGGGCCAAAGGCGGCGGGCAGCAGTTCGCTGAGCCGATAGGTGCGGACCGCGATGCCGTCGCCCGAGGCGCAGTGGACGAGGATGTCGGTGTTCGATCGTTCGGCCGCTTCGTTCAATATCTGGCGGCAGCGCCCACAGGGATTGACGGGATCGCTGCCGATCAGCGCGGCGCCATCCGGGCGCCCGCCGACGATCGCGACCTCTGTGAGTTCGCCGATCCAGCCTTCGTTCGCGATCTTTGCGACGGCGGCGGTTTCGGCGCAGAGGGTCAGGCCATAGCTTGCATTCTCGACATTGGCGCCGGTGACGACATCGCCATTTTTCAGGAGCAGCGCGGCGCCGACATGAAAGCCGGAATAGGGGGCATAGGCGCGGGCGGCGGCGTCGCGCGCGGCGTCGATCAGCGCATCGCGGGTTTCGGTCATCTCATTTCTCTCCTTGCGGGCGCAGCGCGTTCCAGCCGACGGTGCCATCGGCGCCGGACAGCCGCACATGGTTGTTCGCCTGCCACATCGCCCAGGGGTGGGCGCCATAGTCGGGTTCGAAAAAGTCGCGGCGCAGCCATGTCGTGCGGGCGATGCCCTCCGTCACCCTATAGTCGGCCTCGAACGCCGGGCCGGGGGCGATCAGGCTGCGCTTTCCCATATGGGCCTCGATCTGCGCGAGAAAAGTCGCGAGTTCGGACAGCAGCAGCGCGCGCGTCGGCCGGTCGGGGCAGCGATCGTCATAGTCGAGCCAGACGACGGCGGGCAGCGCGTCGGGGCGCCGGGGCACGTGGCGGATGAAATTGGCCGCCTGATCGGTCGCGAGCCGGCACAGGCTGTAGCGGTGAATGGCGCCCGCCTGGACCCCCGCCTCGCGCGCGGCGGCCATGTTGTGCGCGAACCGCGGATCGACCGCCGCCGACCCGTCGGTTCCCATGATATAGGCGAAATCGGCGCCCGCCGCCTTGATCGATCCCCAGCGGACATCGCCGTTGGCCGCGTCGATCGTCACCCCCTGCGTCGGATAGAGCGCGCGGTCGGGCGTCCAGCGCGCCGCCCACCACAGGGCAAGACCGGCGACCAGCAGCAACAGCACGGCGGCGGCGCCCGTCCGGCGCAGCGTGCGCGCCGCCGCGCCGCGCCAATCGCCGCCGGGCTTTGCCGGTCGCGCCTTGCTGATCCGCTCCGCCCCCATGGTCAGCCCTTGATATGCAGCACACAGATCAGCGTGAACAGCCGCCGCGCCGTCGCGAAATCGACCGCGATCTTGCCGTCGAGCCGGTCCATCAGCATCTCCGCCGCTTCGTTGTGCAGGCCGCGGCGGGCCATGTCCACCGTTTCGATCTGCTGCGCGGTCGACGTCTTGATCGCCTGATAATAGCTGTCGCAGATCGCGAAATAATCGCGGATCGGGCGGCGGAAACGGCCGAGGCCCAGGATGATCGCTTCCAGCGGCGATCCGTCCTCGCGCGATATTTCAAAGATCAATCGGCCTTCCTCGACGCGCAGCATCAGGCGATAGGGGCCGGCATATCCGTCCGCATGACCGCGTTGCGGGACGAACTTGTTGTCCTCGATCAGGTCAAAGATCGCGACGCGGCGTTCCTGTTCGACGTCCGGATTGCGCCAGACGATCGTCCCCTCGTCGAGTTCGATCGAAATGATCCGTTGTTTCGAGGGGTCTGCGTCGGCCATGCTGTCCGTGCTTCTACTTGGCGGGGAGCGAAGGGCAAGGGACGACTTATGCCGGAACTATCCACAGGCGAGTTCCGGGGCAGCCAATCCCTGTTGCATGGGGTTTCATGCCGTAGCATGATGGGAGCATCATGGCGGAACTAGCTTTATTTCCCGCTCCGGCTTCCACCGGGGACGAACGGCAATTGCCCCGTAATATCGAGGCCGAGGCCGCGTTTCTGGGCGCGATCCTGATCGATAACCGAGTCGTCGAGGATCTGCCCGTCGCGCTGAATCCCGACCATTTCTTTGAACCGCTGCACGGCCGGATATTTCAGCAGACGATGGCGCTGATCGAACGCAACAGCATCGCGACCCCGGTGACGCTGAAACCTTATTTCGAGGCTGACGAAGCGATGAAGGCGGTCGGCGGGGTCGGTTATCTGGCGCAACTGACCGGCAGCGGCGCGGGCCTGATCGGCGCGCGCGATTTCGCGCGGCAGATATTCGACCTCGCGCTGCTGCGCGAACTGGCGGGGGTCGGCCGATCGCTCGTCGACAATGCGCTGGATACCAGCGAGCGCGTCGATCCCCAGGCGCAGATCGAAGAGGCGGAAACCGCGCTCTATCGCGTCGCGGGCGGCGAGGCCGAGATGGGGTCGGTCAAGAGTTTCAACCAGGCCAGCCTGACCGCGTTGCAGGCCGCCGAACGCGCGCTCAATTCGGGCGGCCACCTGTCGGGGATCACGACCGGCATCGCGAGCATGAATGCCAAGATCGGCGGGATGCACAACAGCGACCTGATGATCCTGGCCGGACGTCCGGGCATGGGCAAGACGTCGTTCGCGACCAACATCGCCTATAATGCCGCCGAACGGTTCCGCCGCGACGAGGATGACGGCATTCCGGCCGAAAAGAATATGGGCGCCAAGGTCGCTTTTTTCAGCCTGGAAATGTCCGCCGACCAGCTTGCGACGCGCGTGCTTGCCGAACAATCGGGCGTGTCGGGCGAGGCGCTGCGCATGGGCAAGATCAGCAAGGAGCAATTCCAGCAATTGAGCCGCGCCGCGCAACAGCTTCAGACGCTGCCGCTGTTCATCGACGATACGCCGGGCCTGACGATCGCGGGCCTTCGCACCCGTGCCCGCCGATTGCAGCGGCGTCACGGCATCGGCTTTATCGTCGTCGATTACCTTCAGCTTTTGCAGGGATCATCGAAGAGCGGCGACAATCGCGTGCAGGAAATTTCCGAAATCTCGCGTGGGCTGAAGACGCTGGCCAAGGAATTGCATGTCCCGGTGATGGCGCTGTCACAGCTTAGCCGCCAGGTCGAAAGCCGCGAGGACAAGCGGCCGCAACTGTCCGACCTGCGTGAATCCGGGTCGATCGAACAGGATGCCGACATGGTGCTGTTCGTGTTTCGCGAAGATTATTATGTCGCGGCGCGCGAACCGAAGCGTCCCGTCGAGGGGGACGATGTCAAGATTCATGCCCAGCATGAGGAATGGGCGGCGGAAATGGAGCGCGTCTTTGGCCTGGCCGAAGTGATCGTCGCCAAATCACGTCACGGATCGACGGGCAAGGTGCGCCTGCACTTTGAAGCGAAGACGACGAAATTCAGCGACCTCGCCGACGACGCCATGGCGTATGAGGATTATGAATAGGGCGGTTCAGAACGCCGGGTCGTTCGCCGGATCGTCGCCCAGCGGCGTGACTTCGGTATGGATGCCGCATTCGGTCTTGTCCCAGCCGCGCCAGCGGCCCGAGCGGGGGTCTTCGCCCGGTTTGACTTTCGAGGTGCAGGGCGAGCAGCCGATCGAGGGATAGCCTTCGGCCTCCAGCGGGTGGCGCGGCAGGTCGTGGGCGTCGAAATAGGCGTCGAGCTGGTCGCGGGTCCAGTTGGCGAGCGGGTTGAATTTCAGGCGGCCGGTGGCACCGTCGAGTTCGAAGCGGGCGAGGCCCTGCCTCGTTGACGACTGAAAGCCCTTGCGCCCGGTGATCGAGGTGTCGAAATTGGCCAGCGCCTTTTCGAGCGGCTTGACCTTGCGGATTTCGCAGCAGCCGTCGGGGTCGTAGGACCAGCGCAGTTCGGTCGCGTCCTTCTTTGCCAGATCGTCGGCATCGGGCGTCAGATTGACGATGTTCAGTTTCAGGCGCGCCGCCAGTTCGTCGCGATAGGCCAGCGTTTCGGGGAAATGCTTTCCCGTGTCGAGGAACAGCACCGGCATGTCGGGGGCGACCTGTGCCACCAGATGAAGCAGAACCGCGCTTTCGGCGCCAAAGCTGGACACGATCGCGGTATCGCCGATCAGGCCCGCGCCGATCACGCTTGCGACCACTTCGGCGGAATCCTGTCCGCGAAAGAGGTTGTTGAGACGGATGACGTCGGCCTGGGTAAAGCGCGGCGCGACGTCGATGCGGTCGCGGGTGCGCTCTGCCACCCCAACGCCGCTCGTATCGAGCGAGGTCGCGATGTCGGCGACCATCTCGATCTCGATCGACGCGAGCGGATTTTGGGTGTCGGTTTTAGCCATGACGCAGTTTCCAGATCGGGACGCTGTTGTCGCCGGCGCCCTGATAATGTTCCGGCCAGCGCGCCAGCGCCGCCTCGACATCCGCCGGGTTCAGTTCCTTTTCGGGCGCGAACGTGTCGAAACCGCAGCGTTTCATATAGGCGATCTGATCGACCAGCACGTCGCCCTGCGCGCGCAGTTCGCCGGTATAGCCCGCCTCGCGCAGGATGCGCGCCGACGAATAGCCGCGACCGTCGCGAAATTTCGGGAAGGCGATTTCGATCAGCGCGAGCCGGTCGAGAAACGGAATGAGCGCGCGCGCGTCCTCGTCGGATTCGAGCCGCACCGCGGTCGCGTTCGACTGTTCGAGAAAGGCGTCGAGGGTGACGGCGGGTTCTTCGCCGCCGGCGTGGATATGTTCAACCATAGATCGCCTCCTTGAAGGGAGCCATGCCGATACGGCGATAGGTATCGACAAAGCGTTCGCCATCGGTGCGCGCCGCCAGATAGGTTTCGGTGACGCGCTCGATCGCATCGACGACGCCATCCTCGTCAAAGCCGGGGCCGGTAATCGTGCCGAGGCTGACATCCTCTGCGCCCGATCCGCCCAGCGACAATTGATAATTTTCGGTGCCTTTGCGATCGACGCCAAGGATGCCGATGTGGCCGGCATGATGGTGGCCACAGGCGTTGATGCAGCCCGAAATCTTGAGTTTCAGTTCGCCAAGATCGCGCTGGCGTGCCGGGTCGGCAAAGCGTTTGGCGATTTTTTGCGCGACCGGGATCGAGCGCGCGTTGGCGAGGCTGCAATAATCGAGCCCGGGGCAGGCGATGATGTCGCTGATGAGGTCGAGGTTCGGCGTCGCGAGACCCGCGCCGTCGAGCGCCTGCCACAGCGCGTAAAGATCGGCCTTGCGCACATGCGGCAGGACGATGTTCTGCGCATGGGTGACGCGCAGTTCGTCGTGGCTGTATTGTTCGGCAAGGTCGGCCATCAGGTCGATCTGTGCCGAAGAGGCATCGCCGGGGATGCCGCCGACCGGCTTGAGGCTGATGTTGACGATCGCATGGCCGGGAACGCGGTGCTTCGCGACATTCTGATCGACCCAGACGGCGAAATCGGGATCGCTGCGGTCGATCGCGTCGGGAGCGGCGGCGTCGAGCGCGGGCGGCGCGAATTGCGCCGCGATGCGGTCGAACTCGGCCTTGGGCGGGTCGATGCCCAGCGCCTTTACATGCGCAAATTCCTCTTCAACCTGGCGGCGATATTCGTCGGCGCCCAGTTCGTGGATCAGAATCTTGATCCGCGCCTTGTACATATTGTCGCGGCGGCCATAGCGATTATACACGCGCAGGCACGCCTCGGCATAGCTCAGCATGTCGGCGAGCGGCACGAAATCCTTGATAAGCGGCGCGATCATCGGGGTGCGGCCCATGCCGCCACCGACATAGAAGGCGGCGCCATGCTGCCCGTCCTTTTCGACGATCTGGATGCCGATGTCGTGGAGGCGCATGGCCGCCCGGTCTTCGGTGGCCGCGATCACCGCAATCTTGAACTTGCGGGGCAGATAGCTGAATTCCGGGTGAAAGCTCGACCATTGGCGGAGCAGTTCGGCCCAGGGGCGCGGATCGGTGATCTCGTCCGCCGCGGCGCCGGCCCACTGGTCCGAACTGATGTTGCGGATGCAATTGCCGCTCGTCTGGATCGCATGCATTTCGACCGACGCCAGATCGGCGAGGATCGCGGGCGCATCCTCCAGCTTGATCCAGTTGTACTGGATATTCTGGCGGGTGGTGAAATGGCCGTAATCGCGGTCATATTTGCGCGCGATATGCGCGAGCATCCGCATCTGGCGGCTGTCGAGCGTGCCATAGGGCACGGCGACGCGCAGCATATAGGCGTGGAGTTGGAGATAGAGGCCGTTCATCAAGCGCAGCGGCTTGAACTGATCCTCCGTGATTTCGCCCGCAAGGCGGCGGCGCACCTGGTCGCTGAACTCCGCAACGCGGGCTTCGACCATCGCATGGTCATATTCGTCATATTTATACATGTCAGATCACCCAGTCGCCGGCCGCGGGATCGGCGGGTTTCAATGTCAGGTCGGGGCGCACGGTGGGGCCAAGCGCCCGGATGCGGTCCTTGATATGTGCGGGGCGGGGGCCGTCGGCGGTCCGTTCACCCGCGATGATATAGGGCGCATTGACGCGGCGGGCGCCTTCCTCTGCGGCAAGGATCGCTTCGCCATGGTCGCCGACATCGGCCGCGTCCTCGATATGCAGCGACCAGTCGGCGCCGGTCCACCAGGTGACAAATCCTGTCTTCAGGTCATTGCCGGTCAGCAGTTTCATGTAAAATCCCTTATTTTTGCGGCAATGCCCGGCGCGCCGAGGCAGTCGAGCGCGTCGGCGCGCGCCGCGACCTTGCCCACCACGATCAGCGCCGGGCTTTTAACCTTTTCACGCGCGACGAGGTCGCCAAGATCGGTCAGCAGGCTGCGCATCACGCGCGCGTCCGCCGTCGTGCCGCGTTCGATAACTGCGACGGGCAGGTCGGGCGAAACGCCGTCGGCGATCAGCTTGTCGGCGATCGCCGATGCGGTTGCCAGGCCCATGTAGATGACGAGCGTGCGGCCATGGCCCGCAAGGCCCGACCAGTCCTGATCGCTCAAATCCCTGCATTGGCCAGCGACGAAGCTGACCGCGCTGGCATCGTCGCGGTGGGTGAGGGGAAGCCCGGCCTGTGCCGCGCACCCCGCCGCCGCGGTGATGCCGGGCACAACCTCGCACGCCACCCCTGCTTCGCGCGCGGCGTCCAGTTCCTCGCCGCCGCGGCCGAAGATGAAGGGATCGCCCCCTTTCAGCCGCACGACCTGTTTGCCGGAAAGCGCCTCGCGAACCAGCAATGCGTTGATGACGTCCTGTTTCATCGTGTGGCGGCTGCGCTGTTTCGCCACGCTGATCCGTTCGACATGCGGCGGGATCAGCGCCAGAACGCCCGCACCGACCAACCCGTCGTGCACGACGATGTCGGCCGTCGCCAGCAGCCGCGCCGCGCGCAGCGTCAGCAGGTCGGGATCGCCCGGACCGGCGCCGACGAGCCACAATTTTCCCGCAGAAGGGGGACTCTGTTTCATGGACGATAAATGGGCGGCGGGGACCGACATGGCAAAGCAGCCTTTATTGACGGCGGTGAAGGTAAAATTGGGGTGGCTTTTAAAGATATTTCTTGGTCACCAGCCGTGATCCTTCGGGATCGCGCAGTCCGATGCCGATCGTGGCGCGGATCGCGTCGCTTTCCGAACTGGCGACCGGATAGGCGCAATAGTCGGCGGCGTAAAAGGCGCTGGGCCGATGGTTGCCCGACAGGCCGACGCCGCCGAACGGCGCGGCGGACGAGGCGCCGTTGGTGGGGCGGTTCCAGTTGATGACCCCCGCGCGGGCATTGGCCCAGAATTGGTCGTAAAGTTGCGGGGTGCCGCCGATCAGCGATGCGGTGAGGCCGAATGCGGTGTTGTTCGCCTCTGCGATTGCGGCTTCGAAACTATCGACGCGGATGACCTGCAACAGGGGGCCGAACAATTCGATGTCGGGGCGTTCGGGCATCGCCGTCACGTCGATGATGCCGGGGGTCAGAAAGGGGAGGCCCGCGACGGGGCGCGTCATGTGGCGGATCACCTGGCCGCCGTTCGACATCAGGATCAGAAAACTCTCGGTCAGGCCGTCCGCTGCCTCATTATCGATCACCGACCCCATATAGGGCGCGGGTTCGGCATGGGGGTGGTCGACGATCAGCCGCCCGGCAAGGTCGCGAACCTCGTCGATCAGCCTGTCGGCCAAGGTGTCGCGGACGATCAGCCGGCGCGCGTTGCTGCACCGTTGCCCGGCGCTGAGAAACGCCGACTGGACGACGATGACGGCGGCGGTGCGGATGTCGGCGGTGTCCCAGACCAGGATCGGGTTGTTGCCGCCCATTTCGAGGGCGAGCATCTTGCCCGGCTGGCCCGCGAACTGGCGGTTGAGCGCAAGGCCGGTGCGCGCCGATCCGGTGAACAACAGGCCGTCGATGCCGGGATGCGCCGCCAGCGCCTTGCCGGTATCGGGGCCGCCGACGACGAGCCGCAAAACATCCTGCGGAACGCCCGCGCTGTGGAACAGTTCGACCAGTTTTTCGCCCACCGCGGGCGTCTTTTCCGACGGTTTGAAGACGACGGAATTGCCGGCGATCAGCGCGGGGACGATATGGCCATTCGGCAGATGGGCCGGGAAATTATAGGGCCCCAGCACGGCAAGCGCGCCGTGCGGTTTGTGCCGCACCGCGTTGCGCAATCCCATCGCGCCCTCGATCCGGCGGTTGGGCGTCCTTTCGGCATAGGCGGTGACCGAAATATTGACCTTGTTACAGACCGATTCAACTTCGGTGCGGGCTTCCCACAACGGTTTTCCGGTCTCACGCGCGATCAGGTCGGCAAAGGGTTCGGCCTCCGCCTTTACGCGGTCGACGAAACGGCGCAGCGTTTCGGTGCGGAAGGTGACCGGCCTGGCGGCCCATTCGGGCCAGGCGCGGCGGGCGATCTCCACCTCGTCATCGACGTTGTTGACCGCGCCGCGCCACAACTCCCGACCGGTTGCGGGTTCGAAGGAAAGCAGGGTTTCGCTCATGGTCGCCTGGCTCTTATCGGTGAAAGCCGGTGGCGGCAACCTGTGGCGGCGCCCGGTGACGGATTGCTTGCGCCGCGCGGCATGGTTGGCGATAGACGCAGGCGAGTCCCGCGCGCGGGACGGTCGAACAGGCAAGGCAAAGGGGACGCGCCATATTGGCAAGAGCGGAGACAAGGCCGGATGCGGGCCGCGGCTGGTCGGACCAATATTGGTGGTCGTCCGACGGCGTACGGCTGCACGCCCGCGTCTATGCTGGGCCTGACGGATCGGATGGCGCGCCGCCGGTGCTGTGTATGCCCGGCCTTGCGCGCAATGCCCGCGACTTTGAGGCGCTGGCGCCGCATATCGCCCAATATCGCAAGGTGATCGTGATCGAGTTTCGCGGCCGGGGCGAAAGTGCCTATGCCAAGGATCCGATGACCTATGTCCCGCTGACCTATGTTCAGGATGTCGTCGCGATGATGGACGAGATGGACATCACGCGGTTTGCGGCGATCGGCACCTCGCTGGGCGGGCTGGTCGCGATGCTGATGGCGGCGACGCTGCCGGGGCGGCTGGTCGGCGCGGTCCTGAACGACGTCGGGCCGGAATTGGAGGCGGCGGGCCTCGCACGGATTCGCGATTATATCGGCGCGGGGGGCAGTCAGCCGACATGGATACATGCCGCGCGCGCCTTTGCCGAACTGAACGCCGCCATCTATCCCCGCTATGCCATTCACGACTGGCTGCGGCTGACCAAGCGGACCCACCGGCTGACCGCCGAGGGCCGGATCGTCACCGATTACGACAAGCAGATCGCGGCGCCGCTGCGGGTGCCGGGCGGCGCCGATGCGGGGATCGACCTGTGGCCCGCCTATCGCGCGCTGGGCGATGTTCCGGTGCTGATCCTGCGCGGCGCGCTGTCGGACATATTGGGGCGCGGGGCCGCGCAGGCCATGGTCGCCGAATTGCCGCGAGCCCGGCTGGTCGAAGTGCCGGAGGTGGGCCATGCGCCGACGATGGACGAGCCCGAGGCATTGACGGCGATCGATGCGTGGATCGCGGACCTGCCCGCCGCGTGACCGGCAATCTGCCCATCCGGCTGCTCCATCTTCATTCAAGCTTTTCGCTGGGCGGAAAGGAGGCGCGCGCCGTCCGGCTGATGAACCTGATGGGGCCGCGCGCGCGCCACGTCATCCTGTCGGCGGTGCCTGACGCGATGGGCGCCCGCGATGCGATCGCGCCCGATGTTGACGTGGAATTTCCGGGGGACGCCGCACCGGCGCTGCATGGCAAGCCCGGCATGGCGCGCTACCGCGACCTTGCAGCCTATATGGCGACATTCGATCTGGTGCTGAGCTATAATTGGGGATCGATGGATGGGGTGATGGCGCACCGCATTTTGGCGCCCTTTCGGGATCTGCCGCCGCTGATCCATCACGAAGACGGCTTTAACGAGGATGAGAGCGTTCGGCGCAACTGGAAACGGAATATGTTTCGCAGGCTGGCGCTGCCGACCGCCGACGCGATGGTGGTGCCATCGACCCTGCTCCAGCGGATCGCCGCCGCCGAATGGCGGGCGGGGCGTCGCACCCATTTGATCCGCAACGGTGTCGGCGTGGAGCCCTATGGCGCGCCGCCATCGGTCGCAATTCCGGGCCTTGTCCGCCGCGAGGGAGAGATGGTGATCGGCACCGTGGCGGGGCTGCGCAAGGTCAAGGATTTGCCGCGCCTTGTCCGGGCCGTCGCGACCCTGCCGGTCAACGTCCGGCTGGTCATCGTGGGCGAGGGACCGGAACGGTCGGCCATAGCCGACGAAGCGGCGCGATGCGGCATGGCCGACCGGCTGGTCATGCCGGGGTTCATGGTGGCACCGGCATCGTGGATCGCGCATTTCGACGTGCTGGCGCTGTCGTCGCGCAGTGAACAGGCGCCGATTGCGGTGATCGAGGCGATGGCGGCGGGATTGCCGGTCGTCAGTCCGGACGTCGGCGACGTCGCCGCGATGGTGTCGGCGGAAAACCGCCCTTTCATCGCCGCGGACGAAGCCGGGTTTCGCGGCGCGCTTGCCGAAATGGCGGGGAGCCAAGACCTGCGGGCACGGATCGGCGCGGCCAACCGGCGGGTCGCCGCCGACCGCTTCGACGAATCTACCATGGTCGCAGCCTATGAAAATCTCTATGGTCGGGCGCTGGGCGGTCGCCGCCTTTTCTCCGGGCAATAGGCGGCGCGGCCATTGACTTTCGCGGCCGTGTTCCGCTTACGGACACGGAATCGGGGGGCCGGTTTGCGGGATGCGACCGGTTGAGAGAAAGAGATTTTGAATGTTCAAAGGTTTGAAGCCCATCCTTTACGGCGGACGCGAAGTCTGGCCGTTGGTGGAGGGCGGCAAGGGCGTGTCGGCGACGAACCATATGTCGAGCGGCGCCTGGGCCGCAGCGGGCGGTATCGGCACGGTTTCGGCGGTCAATGCCGACAGTTATGACGCCGAGGGAAAGATCGTTCCGCAAGTCTATCACGCCCTGACGCGCAAGGAACGCCACGAGGAATTGATCCGATACGGCATCGACGGCGCGGTCGCGCAGGTGGAGCGCGCGCACGAGATTGCGGGCGGCAAAGGCGCGATCAACATCAACGTGCTGTGGGAAATGGGCGGCGCGCAGGAAATTCTGGAAGGTGTGCTGGCGCGCACCAAGGGCATGATCGCGGGCGTCACCTGCGGCGCGGGTATGCCCTATAAGCTCAGCGAAATCGCCGAACGTCACAATGTGATGTATCTGCCGATCATCAGTTCGGCGCGCGCCTTTCGCGCGTTGTGGAAGCGCGCCTATCACAAGGTTCCGCACCTGTTGGGCGCCGTGGTTTACGAGGATCCGTGGCTGGCGGGTGGTCACAACGGCCTGTCGAACGCCGAAGATCCGCTGGTGCCGCAGGATCCCTATCCCCGCGTCAAGGCGGTCCGCGACACGATGCGCGCCGAAGGCATCGCCGACAGCGTCCCAATCGTGATGGCGGGCGGCGTCTGGTATCTGCGCGACTGGGAAGATTGGATCGACAATCCCGAACTCGGCCAGATCGTCTTTCAATATGGCACCCGCCCGCTGCTGACCGAGGAAAGCCCGATCCCGCAGGCGTGGAAGGATCGCCTGCGTACGCTGGACGACGGCGACGTGCTTTTGCACCGCTTTTCACCGACAGGATTTTATTCCAGCGCGGTGCGCACGCCATTCCTGCGCGACCTTGAGGCGCGTTCGGAACGTCAGATACCCTATTCGAAACAGGAAGCGGGCGATCATATCGTCCAACTCGACGTCGGGGTGAAGGGCAAGAATTTCTGGGTCACGCCGCACGACCGGGCACGGGCGCGCGACTGGGCCGCCGAAGGCTATACCGAGGCGCTGAAGACCCCCGACAATACGGTCGTGTTCGTGACCGAGGCCGACAAGGCGGTGATCCGCAAGGACCAGACCGATTGCATGGGCTGCCTGTCGCATTGCGGTTTTTCGTCGTGGAAGGACCATGACGATTACACCACCGGCTACCTCGCCGACCCGCGCAGCTTTTGCATCCAGAAGACGCTGCAGGACATTGCGCATGGCGGTGATCCCGAACAAAATCTGATGTTTGCGGGCCACGCCGCATTTAATTTCAAGACCGATCCCTTTTATTCGAACAACTTCACCCCGACGGTGAAGCAGTTGGTGGATCGGATTTTGACGGGGGATTGACGCCGATGGCCCTGTTTCGGGGGACGCCGAACCGGGAACCCTATAGCGATGATGAAGCGAACGCGCGCTTGCCCATATGGTGCGCGTTCGCAGAGCTTTTCCTTGATACCGAGCAGCGACCAGAGGATTGCCGACGGATTGGAGAGGTCATTTCGGGTCGAGGTTTTGATCGACCTGCACTATTCGTGATTCTTGCCGAAGAGGTCGCGCCCGCTTTCGCCCATAACATCTTCCTCGACATCGCGGGCGAATGGGCAGGGTGGCCTAGTGACTATGTCCGGGAACGAGTCTTGACCGTGATCGAGAAAGGGCCCTCGTGGCTTTTGCCGAAAAAGCGCGTTGCTGACTATGTTGAGCAGGAATGGCTCAAAATTGAACCCTATCTGACCTGATCAGGCCCACCCCTCCAGCACCTGGTCGGGCGGGCGGTGGCCGTCGCACCAGGCGCGGATGTTGGCGATGACCTTTTCGCCCGACGCCTCGCGGCCCTCGATCGTCGCCGAGCCGAGATGCGGGAGCAGCACGACATTGTCGAGCGCCAGCAGCGCGGGATCGACCGCGGGTTCGTGCGTATAGACGTCGAGGCCCGCGCCCGCGATGCGTCCGGTCTGCAAGGCGGCGACCAGCGCCCGTTCGTCGACAATCTCGCCGCGCGCGGTGTTGATCAGATAGGCGGTCGGCTTCATCGCGCCGATTCGCGCCGCATTGACCATTTCATGCGTTTCGGCGGTGTGCGGGCAATGGATGGTAACGACGTCGCTGATCCGCAGCAGCGTATCGACGCTGGCGTGATAGCTTGCCCCCAACTCTTCCTCGATCGCTTCGGGCAGGCGGCGGCGGTTGTGGTAATGGATCGACAGGCCGAAGGCGCGGGCGCGGCGCGCGACCGCCAGGCCGATGCGGCCCATGCCGATGATGCCGAGCAACTTGCCGCCGACCCGGTGGCCGAGCATCGCGCTGGGCGCCCAGCCGGCCCATTGGCCCGAGCGCATCAGCTTTTCGCCCTCCGCCAATCGTCGCGGGACGCTGAGGATCAGCGCCATCGTCATGTCGGCCGTATCCTCGGTGAACACGCCGGGGGTGTTCGACACCATGATGCCCCTGGCGCGGGCCGCGGACAGGTCGATATGATCGACCCCCGCGCCGAAATTCGCGATGAGTTTCAGCCGTTCGCCCGCCGCATTGATAATGTCGGCGTCGATCTCGTCCGTCACGGTCGGGACAAAGACGTCGCAGTCGGCGACGGCCGCCTTCAGTTCCTCGCGCGTAAAGGCCTGATCGCGCGCCGACAGCGAGACGTCGAACAATTCGGCCATGCGGCCTTCGACATGGGGCATCAACTGGCGGGTGACGATGACGCGCGGGCGTTTGGGGCGAGTGGAATCGGGCATGGCGTCGATAGAGCGCGCCGCGCCACAGCGGTCAAGAGCGCCGACGCCGGGCGGCAAGCAAAAGGCTGGGGATGAACGCAGCCTTTCGCGCGGTGAGCGGTTGAAATGCGATCGTGAGTTTGACAAGGCAGGGTGATGACCAGCCGCCATATCTTGACAGCCGTAACGTTGATCGCCGCCGTGGGGACGGCATCGGCGCAATCGGACCCCGTCCCGCTGCCTTATTGGGCATCGATCAGCGTCGACGAAGCCCGGATGCGCAAGGGGCCGTCGCCCGACGTCCCGGTGATCTGGGAGTATCGGCGCAAGGACCTGCCGGTGAAAGTGGTTGGGCGATTTGAAACATGGCGCAAGATCGAAGACCCTGACGGGACGCAGGGGTGGATGGCGGCGCGGTTGCTCAGCCGGACACGGACCGCGATCGTCACCGGAGACATCCGCCCGCTGCGCGAGGATGCCAGCGTGTCGGCGGCGGTCGCATATCGCGCCGAACCGGGCGTCGTCGGCCGCATTACCGATTGCCGGACCGGCTGGTGCCTGTTCGACGTGAACGGCCGCAAGGGCTGGATTCAGACCGACCATATCTGGGGCGACTGACCCCGCATCGAAAAAGACCGGGCGGTTTCCCGCCCGGTCCCTTCATGATCCCAGATCCTAACGTCGCCACGCGAAGTGGTTGCGATAGACCTGGACCACCCGTCCATTGCGTTCGTTGACGAGCAGCAGGTCGTTATAATGGCGGACATAGGCCATGTTCCGCCCCGCACGGGGCACGCCCCAGCGGCTGTCCCAGGCCGGACGATAGCTGGGAGCGTAATAGTTCGGACGCAGCGTCGATCCGATACGGAACTGCTGATATTTGAACGGCGCGCGGTAATTCTGGTAGCGCGTGTCGCGGCGCCAGTCGCGCTGGCTTTCGCGCAGATCCTGGCGCGCATCGCGCACATCGTGCCTTGCGCCGCGCACGTCGCCGCGATCACCGTAACGCTGGGCATCGCGCAGATCGCGGCGTTGCTCGCGCAGTTCCTGGCGGTCGTTGCGAATCTCGCGGGTCTGTGCCTGCGCAACCGCAGGGACCATCATCGCGGCGATCAGGCCGGCGGTGAGAAATTTGCTCTTCATTATGCCATTCCTTTCAATCGGTCAGGGGGAGTTGGATCTGCCCGATGACAAGGATGGGGATAGGCCCGCCAGATTGAACGGAGCCGGAATGTCCCGTTTATTTTCAGGACATGAGTGTCGCAAATTGTCGCGCCATAACGACGAAGCGGCGCCGTCCTGCGACGGCGCCGTGGAACTTTTTACTGGGGCGGGTTCAGACGATCTCGATCGCCACCGCCGTCGCTTCGCCGCCGCCGATGCAGAGACTCGCGATGCCGCGCGTCTTGCCCTGCCGCTGGAGCGCGGCGATCAGCGTCGTGATGATGCGGGTGCCGCTGGCGCCGATCGGGTGGCCCAGCGCGGTCGCGCCGCCATGGACGTTGATCTTTTCGTGCGGGATGCCGAGGTCGTGCATCGCGAACATCGCGACACAGGCAAAGGCTTCGTTGACTTCGAACAGATCGACGTCGGCGATCGACCAGCCGGTCTTTGCCAGCAGCTTGTTGATCGCGCCGACCGGGGCGACGGTGAAATCCTTTGGCTCCTGTGCATGGGCGGCGTGGGCGACCAGTCTTGCGACGGGCTTTGCACCCTTGGCGTCGGCAACCGACTGGCGCGTCAGCACGACCGCGGCGGCGCCGTCGCTGATCGACGAGCTGGTCGCGGCGGTGATCGTGCCGTCCTTGGCAAAGGCTGGCTTCAGCGTCGGAATCTTGTCGGGCATCGCCTTGCCCGGCGCTTCGTCGGTATCGACGATGACGTCGCCCTTGCGGCCCGCGATCGTCACGGGAGCGATTTCATTGGCAAAGGCGCCGTCCGCGATCGCGGCCTTGGCACGGCTCAGCGATTCCAGCGTATAGTCGTCCTGCGCCTGACGGCTGAGTTGATAGGCGTCGGCGGTGTCCTGCGCAAAGGTGCCCATCGCGCGGCCCGCGTCATAGGCATCCTCCAGCCCGTCGAGGAACATATGGTCATAGGCGGTGTCGTGGCCGATGCGCGCGCCGCCGCGATGCTTTTTGAGCAGATAGGGCGCATTGGTCATCGATTCCATGCCGCCCGCGACGATCAGGTCGACGCTGCCCGCGGCAAGGGCTTCGGCGCCCATGATGACGGTCTGCATTCCCGAACCGCAGACCTTGTTGACGGTCGTGGCCTGGACGGACTTGGGCAGGCCTGCCTTGATCGCGGCCTGTCGCGCGGGTGCCTGGCCAAGGCCGGCGGGCAGCACGCAGCCCATATAGATGCGTTCGACATCGTCGCCCGAAACACCGGCGCGCTCCACCGCCGCCTTGACCGCGGTGGCGCCAAGATCGGTCGCGCTCGCGTCGGACAGGCTGCCCTGCATGCTGCCCATCGGGGTGCGCGCATAGGAAAGAAAGACGACGGGATCGGTGGCGGTCATGGCGATAGACTCCGTAGGGGGAAGGATAGGTCGGCGGGTCGCTTAGCGGAAATGCTGCATGTGCGAAAGGGGCGCGGGACCCACGGCGGCGACCATGCGGCGAAGCGCGGACGGGTGCCAGCCCCTTTCCACAATTGCAGCCACCTGCTAACCGCCCGCGCCATGTCCCAGAAGCATCCCGACCGCCGCACCTTTGCCATCATCTCGCACCCCGACGCGGGCAAGACGACGCTGACCGAGAAATTGCTGGTCGCCGGCGGCGCGATCCATATCGCGGGCGAGGTGAAAGCGCGCGGCGCCGCGCGGCGCGCGCGGTCGGACTGGATGAAGATCGAACAGCAGCGTGGCATTTCGGTCACGTCGTCGGTGATGACATTCGAGCATCAGGGCCTTGTCTTCAACCTGCTCGACACGCCGGGGCACGAGGATTTCAGCGAAGATACCTATCGCACCCTGACCGCCGTCGATAGTGCGGTGATGGTGATCGACGCGGCAAAGGGCATAGAGCCACAGACGTTGAAGCTGTTCGAGGTGTGCCGCCTGCGATCGGTGCCGATCATCACCTTTATCAACAAGGTGGACCGCGAAGGGCAGACGCCGTTCGAACTGCTGGACGAGGTTGCCGACCGGCTCGCGCTCGACGTGTGTCCGATGAACTGGCCCGCGGGCATGGGCGGGCAGTTCGAGGGCATTTACGACCTGGTCGATCCCGCGCTGATGGTGCCGGGCGGCGATGCGTCCCGCATGTATGAGGGCGAACGGATCGCGGTCGAAGGGCTGGCCGATCCGACGCTGGCGGCGCGCCTGTCGCCGCGCGCGCTGGCGTCGCTGGAGGAAGAGACCGAACTGGCGTCGGCCTGTTACGCGCCCTTTGACGGCGCGGCATATCGCAATGGCGACCTGACCCCGGTTTTCTTTGGGTCGGCACTGAAGGAATTTGGCGTCGTCGACCTGCTCGCCGGGCTTGCCACCCATGCGCCGGGGCCGCAGCCGCAGCCGGCCGAACCTGCGCCGGTGCAGCCCGATGACGATGCCGTGACCGGGTTCGTGTTCAAGGTGCAGGCGAATATGAACCCCGCGCACCGCGACCGCATCGCCTTCATGCGCCTGTGTTCGGGCAAGTTCGAGCGCGGGATGCGGTTGATGCAGGGCGGGACGGGCAAGGCGATCGCGATCAGCCGTCCGATGCTGTTCCTGGCGCAGGATCGCGAAATGGCCGAAGAGGCGTTTCCGGGCGACATCATCGGCATTCCGAACCACGGCACATTGCGCGTCGGCGATACGCTGTCCGAACGCAGCGACATCATGATCACCGGCCTGCCCAATTTCGCGCCCGAACTGCTGCGCCGCGTCGCGCTGGTCGATCCCACCAAGACCAAGCAGTTGCGCAAGGCGCTGGACGACATGGCCGAGGAAGGGATCATCCAGGTCTTTTATCCCGAGATCGGGTCGAACATGATTGTCGGCGTCGTCGGTCAGCTTCAGCTCGACGTGCTCATCAGCCGATTGGATGCCGAATATAAGGTCGAGGCAAAGCTGGAGCAGTCGCCGTGGGACACCGCGCGCTGGATTGCCAGCGATGACGCGGCGGCGCTGAAGGCGTTTCAGGCCGACAATCGCGGCGCGGCGGCGACCGACCGCGACGGCGCGCCGGTTTTCATGGCCAAGGATGCGTGGGAGGTCGGCTATGTGACCCAGCGTAACCCGTCGATCCGCTTTACAGCGACGAAAGAGCGCGTCTTCGCCAGCGCGGGCTGACATGGTGGGCCGCTAGCTAGATCAGGCTGAGCAGGTCGGCGGGTGCGTCGGTGCGGTCTTCGTCATCCCCATCCTCGCCCTCGAACTTGCTGAGCGTCACGCCGAGCAGCCGGATGCCCTGTTCGGCGGGAAGGAGAGGGGCCAGTATCGCCTCGCCCGCCGCCAGCAGCGACCGGCCGTCGGGAATGGCATGGGCGACCGACCGTGCGCGCGTGATCGTCCGGAAATCGGCATAGCGCAGCTTGAGCGTCACGGTGCGGCCACGCGCACCCTTTTTGGCGGCGCGGTCCCACACGACGGTGCAGACATGGGCCAGCGCCTCGCGGATTTCGGTGTCGCTGACCAGATCGTTGAAAAAGGTGCGTTCGCCGCCCAGCGATTTCAGCGGCCGGT
Organism: Sphingopyxis sp.; assembly: GCA_030145715.1. Lineage (GTDB taxonomy): Bacteria > Pseudomonadota > Alphaproteobacteria > Sphingomonadales > Sphingomonadaceae > Sphingopyxis. The sequence goes on from JAIXHQ010000014.1 coordinate 73,095, forward strand.
TCGACCGGACTCGCCGCTGGTCGATCCCGCGCGCCAGGTTGAACAGCCATTCGGCACTGTTGCCGAAATTTTCGGCGAGCCACAGCGGGTCTTTCGCGGCCAGATCGGCGCCCGAAAAAATGCCGAACCCTTCCAGCTTTGCCGCGGTGACGGGGCCGATGCCGTGAAAGCGGCGGATCGACAGCGTCTGGACAAAAGCCGCGCCTTTGCCCGGCGGGATGATCGTGATGCCGTCGGGCTTGTTCTGATCCGACGCCAGCTTGGCGATGAATTTATTGTAGGACACGCCGGCCGATGCGGTGAGGCCGGTTTCGGCGCGAATGCGCTGGCGGATCAGTTGCGCGGCGGCGGTCGCGCTGCCAACCCCCGCCTTGTCCGCGCTGACGTCGAGATAGGCCTCGTCGAGCGAAAGCGGCTCGACCTCGTCCGCATAGTCGCGAAAGATCGCGCGAATCTGGTGCGAGACATCGCGATAGACATCGAAACGTGGCGGCACAAAGATCAGCGATGGGCATTGGCGCCTGGCGGTGACGCTGGGCATCGCCGACCGCACCCCGAACCGGCGCGCTTCATAGCTGGCCGCCGCGACGACGCCCCGGCGCGACGATCCGCCGACGGCCACCGGCTTGCCGCGCAGGGCCGGGTCGTCACGTTGTTCCACCGACGCGTAAAAGGCGTCCATGTCGATATGGATGATCTTGCGGACCAGAGTGTCAGCGTCGTCGCCGGGGTCATGATCGTCACCGTCCTGCACGCCGGTTCATTAGCATGTTGCCACGATGTTCTCAACGAATGCTTGGCAGGGCACATGAAGAGGCGCTTGACGGCGCGGGAGCAAAATGGCAATCGCCGCGACCTTGGATATGCGGGTATAGCATAGTGGTAATGCTCTAGCCTTCCAAGCTAGCTAGGCGGGTTCGATTCCCGCTACCCGCTCCA
>JAIXHQ010000015.1 GCA_030145715.1 Sphingopyxis sp.
CCCGCCACCGGGGCGGCCGGGGATTTCGTCGGGTTGGCCCGCCGGGTCCTCGACCGGTGTCGGTTGAACCGGCTGTTCGGGCGGTGCCTGTGGTTCGATTGTATCGGGTTTCGGCGTCGGAAGCGGGTCGGGGCCGTTCATGATATTTCTCCTTGCATGAAGCAACGAACGGGCAGGGCGCATGTTCCGTCCTTGCGCTGGAACTGCGGGCTTTGGCGCTTGCCCTCGGCCACGCGTCTGCTATAGCCCCGCGCGGCCCGCACGGGCGTGCGCGGCAGCGCGCGACTTCGTGCACCCGGCCGAAACACCTGCGGGCGTGGCGGAATTGGTAGACGCGCTGGTTTTAGGTACCAGTATCGCAAGATGTGGGGGTTCGAGTCCCTTCGCCCGCACCACTCTGCAATGCAGGCCGGGATTTGGGAACTCCGCCGTTCCGGCGGGGTTCGATACGAGATTTTGAGCAAGGATAAGACCAAGGCAATGAAGACCGTCGAAACGCTGAACGAAGGCCTGAAGCGCGAATATCGCGTCACCATCACCGCCAAGGATATTGACGCGCGCGTCGATGACGAGGTGAAAAGCATCGCCCCGACTGTCCGCATGCCCGGTTTCCGTCCCGGCAAGGTGCCGCCGAACCTGATCCGCAAGATGCATGGCCCCGCGCTGTCGGCCGACGCGCTGAACAAGGCGATCGACGCCGGTGTGCGCGACCTGATGGCGAAGGAAAAGCTGCGCCCCGCGCTACAGCCCGCGGTGACGCTGGCCGACGATTATGAAACCGGCAAGGATGCCGACATCACCGTCACGCTGGAAGTTCTGCCGGACATCGAAACCCCGTCGATCGAGGGGCTGAAGCTGGAACGACTGACCGTTCCCGCCGACGATGCGGCCGTAATGGCCAAGATCGAGGAATTCGCCGCGCAGATGAAGCGGTTCGAAGAAGCACCGAAGACCAAGAAGGCCGCAGAGGGCGACCAGGTCATCATCGATTTCGCCGGCAGCGTCGACGGCGTCGCCTTTGACGGCGGCACGGGCGAGGACATGGCGGTCGAAATTGGTTCGGGCCAGTTGATCCCCGGTTTCGAGGACCAGTTGGTCGGCACCAAGGTCGGCGACGAAAAGGTTCTGAAGGTCGCGTTCCCCGACGATTATCCGGTCGAAAATCTGAAGGGCAAGCCCGCCGAATTCGCGGTCACCGTCAAGGAATTGAAGGTTCCGGCGGCGTCGAAGATCGACGACGAGTTCGCAAAGTCGCTCGGTCTCGAAAGCCTCGACAAGCTGAAAGAGCTGATGAAGGATCAGGTCGAGCAGGAACTGAACGGCCTGACCCGCACCTATATGAAGCGCAAGCTGCTCGACCAGCTCGCCGCCAGCCATGATTTCGACGTGCCGCCGACGATGGTCGAGGCCGAGTTCAACCAGATCTGGCAGCAATTGGAACATGAAGTCAGCCACGAGGACGATCCCGAGGCGGCGAAGGCCGAATTGGAGAACGACCGCGACGATTACCGCGCGATTGCCGTGCGCCGCGTCCGCCTGGGCCTGTTGCTGTCTGAAATCGGACAGGCGCATGGCGTGCAGGTTTCGCAGCAGGAAATGCAGCGTCTGGTCATGCAGGCGGCGCAGCAATATCGCCCCGAAGATCGTCAGCGTTTCGTCGAATATGTGCAGCAGGACGCGCTCGCCGCCGCCCAGCTTCGCGCTCCGCTCTATGAAGACAAGGTCGTCGACTTCCTGTTCGAAAAGGCCGAGATCAGCGACCGCGAAGTGACGCGCGAAGAGATTGAAGCCGCGATCGAAGCCGACGACGACGGCCATGTTCACGGTCCGGGCTGTGGTCACGACCATGACCATGACGACAAGCCGGCCAAGAAAGCCGCCGCGAAAAAGCCGGCAGCCAAGAAGGACGTAGCGAAGGAAGAGGCAAAGGCCGAGGACGCCCCCGCCAAAACGGCGCCGGCGAAGAAAGCTGCAGCTCCGAAGGTTGAGGCCGAGGAAAAGCCCGCTGCCGAAAAGAAGGCCCCGGCCAAGAAGGCCGCTGCCAAGAAATAAGCCTGACCTCAGGCAAAGAAAAAGGCCGGGTGGAGCGATCCATCCGGCCTTTTTGTTGTGGGCCATAAGCAAATCCGCAATTCGATGGGCGGCGCTTGCCGCTGCTCGCTCCGATGTGGGGATCGCGTATGCGGTTTCTCCGTCGGAGCTCCGCCAGAGGGTCGAGGTCGAGTTCTACCTGGAACCGGAGGCCCGCTAAGCGCGACCACCCCGTCGGCGGGCGTCGGATCGTGCATCACTCCCGATTGGTAAAGAGAGTTGCGCCCATGACGGCATCGGCGATCCACCGGGGTCGCCGCAACACGGCTGACAGTGAAGAGATTAATTGCCTCAACTGTGCAGGAAATGCATGACGTCGCCGTCATGCACGACATAGGCTTTGCCTTCGGCGCGCAGCTTGCCGGCCTCGCGCGCCTTGGCTTCGCCGCCCAGCGTGACATAATCGTCAAAGGCGATCGTTTCGGCGCGGATGAAGCCCTTTTGGAAATCGCTGTGAATCTCCCCTGCCGCTTCGGGGGCGGTGGCGCCGGTGTGGACGGTCCATGCGCGCGCTTCCTGCGGCCCGACGGTGAAGAAGGTGATGAGGTGGAGCAATTCGTATCCGGCGCGGATGACGCGGGCGAGGCCGGTTTCGGTCAGCCCCATTTCCGACAGGAATTCCATCCGGTCGGCCATGTCCATCGTTACCAGTTCGCTTTCGATCGCGGCGGAAACGACCACGGCCTGCGCGCCTTCCGCCGCGGCCTTGGCAAAGACTTTTTCCGAAAATGCGTTGCCGTTGGCGGCACTGCCTTCGTCGACGTTGCAGACATAGAGCACGGGTTTCGACGTCAAAAGCTGGGCAGTGCGCAGAACGCGGGATTCCTCGTCATCGCGGGGTTCGACCAGCCGCGCCGGTTTGCCCTCGCGCAGCAGGTCGAGCGCCTGACCCAGCACTGATGCGGCGATCTTGGCTTCCTTGTCGCCCTGTGCGGCCTTTTTGGCAAAGGCCGGAACGCGCTTTTCCAGGCTTTCCAGGTCGGACAGCAGCAATTCGGTTTCGACGGTCTCTGCGTCGGCCACTGGATCGACACGATTTTCGACATGCTGGATGTCGTCATCCTCGAAACAGCGCAGGACATGGACGATCGCATCGACTTCGCGAATGTTGCCAAGGAACTGGTTGCCAAGGCCTTCGCCCTTCGACGCGCCGCGAACAAGCCCGGCGATGTCGACGAACGCGAGTTGGGTGGCGATGATCTTTTTGCTGTTCGCGATTGCCGCCAGCTTTTCCAGCCGCGCGTCGGGAACCGCGACATTGCCGACATTTGGCTCGATCGTGCAGAAAGGATAATTTGCTGCCTGCGCCGCCGCCGTTTCGGTCAGCGCATTGAACAAGGTGGACTTGCCGACGTTGGGCAGGCCGACGATGCCGCATTTGAAACCCATAAAAACTCCATGAGAACCGGCGTCCGGCCGACTGTTGCCCGCGCCCTAGCGCCAAGTCGCGCCGGACGCCAGCCATATGGCATCGCCGTTGTCTCGCGTTAAGCATCGGGTGCGTAAGAAAGGGCCGTGCTTACCATCATCTCTCAAAATCGGCGCCGGGCGGCGGGGCTCGTTCTTGCAACCGTGGCGCTGGCGGCGGGCACCGCGGCGGCGATGCCCGGTCGCTTCGAAGGCGGCGTGTTTGCCGAACTCAACCGGTTCCGCAGCGATCCGGCCGGCTATGCGGACTTGCTGAGCGACTATCGCCCACGGTTCGACGGCAAGTTGTTGAGGGGCGATGCCGATGGCGAGATCGACATCATGACGCACGAGGGTGTCGGGGCAGTCGATGAGGCTATCCGCGAATTGCGCCGCGAAAAGCCGTTGGCCGAACTGGCGTGGAGCGAAACGCTGGCGCGCGCCGCGGCCGATCATGTCGCCGTGCAGTCACGCTCCGGCGCCGTCGGCCATTACACGAACGGACGCGGGCCCGGCGAACGCGTCAAGGCCCATGGCGGTGGGCCCTATGTCAACGAGGTCATCACCTATGGCCACCACAGCCCGGCGGGCGTCGTCGATCAATTGCTGATCGACGACGGTGTGCCCAACCGCGGCCATCGTTTCAGCCTGCTGCGCACGACGCACCGCTATGCGGGCATTGCATGCGGGTCGCACAAAATACACCGGACGATGTGCGTCATCCTGATGTCGCAGACCGCTGATGGCTCACCCCCGCCGCCGCCAAGGCGCTCGCCATAGGGTTTACCGGTCAGGCGCCGACCGGCGCGCCGTCGGTTCGCCGTATCACGATCGTCGACGATCGCGGCCGTTCGCCCGCGACCGGCCAGTTGCCCGTGGGGTGCTGGATGTTGACGAAAAAGGTCTTGAGGTCGGGCGTATGGGTCAGTCCGGTGATTTCGCAGCCGACGGGACCGACCAGAAACCGCTTCGCCTGTTTGCTGACCGGATCGATATGGAACATGGCGTTGTGGCCAAAGGCCTGATCCATCGTCTGACCCGGAATGCCCGAATTTCCGGGGACAATATGGTCGGTCTGCACCCACATCCGGCCTTGGGGGTCGATGCGCAGGCCATCGGGGCTGGAAAAGCTGTCGCCGACGATATTGCCGACCAGATTGGCGCCGCCGGGTGCCAGTGACGGATCCCCGGCCATCAGGAAGATTTCCCACTGAAAGCTGGTCGCCAGCGGCGAATCGCCGTCCTCGCGAAACTTCAGCATATGGCCATGCAGGTTGGCGACGCGCGGATTGGCCGGATCGGTGACGCGGCGACCGCTGTTATTGGTCAATGTGCAATATACCGCCTTGTTGTCCGGGGCGACGGCGAGCCATTCCGGGCGGTCCATCACCGTACCACCGGCAACGCGCGCCGCCGACTGACAGTGGATCAGCACGTCGGCCTGATCGTTGAAATCGACGATCTTTGGCGCCGGGGGCGTCGTGCTCTGGCTGACATTGCCGGGGTCCGCCGCGCCCGCGGTCAGTCCGTTCCGGCCGGCCACCAGTGCCCGCCATTCACCGGTGCCGTCGCCGTTGAAACGTGCGACATAAAGCGTGCCGTGGTCGAGCAGATCGCTGTTCGCGGCGCGGTTCGTGAGGCTGTAGGCGCGGTCGGGCACGAATTTATAGATGCAGCCGGGCATGGTGTCGTCGCCCATATAGAATGCGGCGCGACGATCACTGTTCGCCATGCAGGCGACATTTTCATGACCAAACCGGCCCATCGCGGTGCGCTTCGTCGGCGGCGCCAGTTCGCCGAGCGGGTCGATTTCGACAACCCAGCCATGATTGGTCGGCGGCTGATCGGGGTCGAGATAATTCACGGTCGTTTCTTCGCAGGTCAGATAGGTGCCCCACGGCGTCCGGCCACTCGAACAATTGTTGAGCATCCCCTTGATCGAGCCGGGAAGACGGCCCGCTGCCGGGCCGCTGGTGCGATAGATGCTGTTGCCGGTATAACGGCGATTATAGCGCGATCCCGCGGCGATCTTCCATTTGCCGTCGGGGCCTTTGCCGATTTCGACGACGCTGATCCCGACCGCTGACAACGCCAGCGCCTTTTGGTTCGGGGACGCGGTGGCGGCATCGTAGCGGCCGTCCATCAGGATGTTGAAATCGGGCAATTCGTGGTTGATGGCCAGGATGCCGCGATCATTGGCGTCGGCTCCGGGGAAAGGGTAATATTCCATCCCGTCATGATTGCCGCCCGCCCATTTTTCGGCAACGTCGGGGGTGGGGTAGCTGCCCGAATAAGCGGGCCCCGCTTCGACCGAATCGCCAGCCTTTAACAGCACATTGACGCTATAGCCCTCTGGCACGGTGACGGTGTCGTTCTGGTTGGCGACAACCGACGCGAAATTGACCGCATAGTTGGGGGAAGGGCGCGCGGCCGCTGGTGAAAGCCGTGCGACGGGTTGGTCGCCGCTCGCCTGGCTGCAGGCGGCAAGGCCCATTACCGGCAGCACTGACAATCCGAATAGGCCGCCGCGCAAAAGCGAGCGACGCGACGGATTTCCGGCAATGATCGATTCCAGACTGTCCGGCCCCGGAATTCCATCGGTTTCGATACGATAAGGCGCGCGGGCCTCGTCGGTAAGATGCGACATGCAGTCCCCTGTTATCGGTTGGCCCGATGCCGGATGCCCGGATCGGCTGCGGTCCCGATTGCAAAGCTGTATGTCAACCAGATGACTATATCATGCCGGTCCGATGGATTTTCCACGACGGTTCGGTGAATTTCGCGGCGCGCCGACGGGGGGCGTCGCCGCGCATGGCGAAATTCGCCCCCTATCCGTTCAGGCGCAGCGCCAGATCGTTCTGAAATCGAACGTCGTCACCATCGGCCAGCCACGTCGCTTCCGCCGCGATCGCGCCGAGAAGGTCGATCAGCGGCTCCATCTCGCTCTTGTGATAATTGCCCAGAACGTGGGCGGTGACGCGGTTTTTTTGGCCGGGATGGCTTATGCCGATGCGTATGCGGCGAAAATCTTCGCCGATATGGCTTATCATGCTGCGGATGCCATTGTGCCCCGCCGCGCCGCCGCCGCGTTTGACCTTTACCTGCATCGCCGCAAGGTCGAGTTCGTCGTAAAAGACGGTGACGGCCTGCGGCGCCAATTTGTAGAAATCAAGCGCGGCGCGCACGCTGCGGCCGCTTTCGTTCATGAAGGTGCCGGGCTTGAGCAGCAGGATGCGCTGCGATCCGATGCGGCCTTCCTGAATCCAGCCCTGAAACTTCTTGGCGGGCGCGGAAAAGCCGTGGACGTCGGCGATGACGTCGGCAGCCATGAAGCCGACATTGTGGCGGTTCATCGCATATTGAGGCCCCGGATTTCCAAGGCCGACCCAGAGTTGCATGACAGTGGCTTTCCCGGGGTCCGTCGTCGTCGGCCCCTTCCCATCGGGGAAGGGGCCGACCGAACGGGATCAGGCTTCGTCGCCGCCTTCGGCAGCTTCGCCCTCGTCCTTCGTCGTGTCGCCGTCGCTCGACTTGAGCGCCGACGGGGCGACGATGGTGGCGATGGTGAAATCGCGGTCGGTGATCGCGCTTTCGACACCCTTGGGCAGGGTGATGTTGCTGATGTGGATCGAATCGCCGACGTCAAAGCCGGTGACGTCGATCGCGATTTCATCGGGGATCTTGTTCGCGTCGCAGATCAGTTCCAGTTCGTGCCGAACGATGTTGAGCACGCCGCCGCGCTTCAGGCCCGGCGAGGCTTCTTCGTTGGCGAACGAAACCGGCACCGCGACGGTGACAGTGGCATCCTTGGTGATGCGCAGGAAGTCGGCGTGGATCGGGCGATCCTTGACCGGGTGAAAAGCGACGTCCTTCGGCAGGGTCCGCACCTGCTTGCCACCGATCTCGATCATCACGACCGAGTTCATGAAATGACCCGTCATCAACTGCTTCGTCAGCAGCTTTTCTTCGACGTGGATCATCAGGGGTTCTTCTTTGCCGCCATAGACAACGGCGGGGACGCGGCCGTTACGACGCAGTTCACGCGAGGCTCCCTTGCCTCCCCGTTCACGCGTCTCGGCCGACAGCACTAGCTGGTCGCTCATCATTTTTCTCCGAAACAGATTTCACAGTCCGCCACGCCTCCAGGGATGACCATGGACGGAAGCGGCGGCGCTTAGCGGGGAAGCGCCCGAAATGCAAGCGGCACGATGGCTATTGCACCCTGCGGACCTTGCCGCCCCCGGCCTCGACAAGCGCCGGAACACCCTCCTTGCCGACCAGATGCCCCGCGCCGACCGCCATCAGAACCGTTCCGGGCCGATCCATGCGTTTTGCGACCCACGCGCTCCATCGCCGGTTGCGGTCGGTCAGGATAGCCTTGCGCGCGGCGGGAACGGCATCGATGTCGTCGTTGATGACCCGGTCCAGCGTCGTTACGTCGCCGCGAATCCATGCGGCGGTCAGGGCGGTGACGTCCCGCACCGCGCGGTCCGATTTTTCGGCCGCGCGTGTCAGCAGCTTGCGCTGCGTCGCGGCGTCCAGCGTTTCGAACAGCATCAACTGCCCCTTCGCCGTTTCCAGCCCGCGGATCGGCTTGCCCGCCGCCCGAAATTTCGCGGTCAGCCCGGTTTCGACGCCATCTGTCGGCGACAGGTCGGCCTGAGCGGCTACCCGCTGGCCCATCAGGACCATCACCGCCCAGTCGTCAAAATTCTCCCCGCCCAATGCGCTTCCGCGGTCCTCAAGCGCCCGATAGCGGGCCAGCGCGCGGCCCGAAAGCCGCGCCTCCATCGGGAGAGGCGTGACGCGGGGCGCGAGTTTGCGGAAAATGTCCCCAGCCGCGGCCAGTTCGGCGGGCGACAATTCCATCACCAGTTCATCGGCGGTGGCGACCGCTTCCGCCACCTTGCCTTCGTCCCAGTCGGTCCCGCGCGGCAGCGCGTGCATGGTGCCCAGCATATAGATGCGCGTGTCGTCGTCCTCGACCAGCCACATCGCGGGGCGCGCGGGCGACCCGGTTTCGGCCGTGCCGCAGGCGCCGAGCAGAAACGGCAAAAGGGCCGCCGCGATGCGGCGACCCCATTGGCGCGGAAAGGATCGAGGTGTCGTCAATATTCCACCCGTGTGACGGTCAGGCCGCGTTCCTTCAGATAATCCTGCACGCTGTATTTCCCGGCGAGGTGCCCCGCGCCAACCGCGACGAACACCGTACCCGGCCGGTCCATCCGTTCCTTCAGCTTGTCGGCCCAGCGGGCGTTGCGGTCGAACAACAGCGTCTTGGCGAGTATCGGGGTCGCTTCCATGCTTTCGTTCATCAGCGTGGCCAGTCCGTCGGGGTCGCCCTTGATCCACGCCGCGACCATCTTGTCGAGCGTCGGACCCAGCTTGTCGATGTCCTTGACCGTTTCATTCAGGAAAACGACCTGTTCCTTTTCGGGCAGCGTGTCGAAAAAGCCCAGTTGCTCCTCCAGCGTCTCGAACCCCGACACCGGCTTTTTCGCCGCCTTGGCATGGAGTGTCAGTTGCTTTTCCGCCCCCTGCGCGGGGTCGAAACCCAGCTTGGTCAGCGGCGCGACAGCCAGCGTCATCGCGGCGAACCAGGGTTCGAACATGTCGAATTGCGCGGGCGGGATGCCGACGCTGGTCATCGCCGCCTGATAGGCCTTCAACTCGTCGGGGCTAAGCCGCGACGACAATGTCTTGCCGCTGCTGTCCATCGCCATCGGAAGCGTGGCCTGTACGATTGCGGCCTGATCTTCGGGCAGCACGACTTCCAGCATCAGTTCGCCCGACGTGTCGAAGGCGGATTTCACCGCTTCGTCGAACCAGCCAAGGCCGGGCTTCAGCACATGCACCGTGCCAAAGAGATAGATTGTCGTGTCGTCGTCCTTGACCACCCACAGCGCCGGATCGGCGTCGGTCGTGGGCGCCGGAGCGGTAGCGGCGGCGGCTGGCTCTGCGGCGATGGCGGCGTTGCTGCCGGGGAGCATCGAACATTGTGCAAAGGGAATGACCGCGCAGGTGGCGATCAGCGTCTTGAACCAGGTCTTCATCGGGCAATCACCTTTCATCGTCGGCGTTCATGGCCGTAAGCGGCGGGGAAGGGGAGAGGAAAAATCGGTCAGCGGAATTTCAGCCACAGATAAACGACGGCATTCACCACCATCGAAAAGACAAAGATCAACATTGCGTCGGCGGGCGGCGCCAGTTCCGCACGGTGGAGAATCCACCACGCGGGGGCCGGAATGATGAAGGCATACCATCCGGCCAGCCCCGCCCACAGCCACGCCCGTTCCTCATGATCGTCGATCGTGCGATGATAGCCGGCCATGGTCACGGCCAGTCCCACACTCCACAACAGCGCCAGGGCGATCGCGATCGAAGGGGACAGCGCGCTGTTGGTGAACAAGGCGCCGATTTCGACATCGGCCCTGCCGCTTTGCAGCAGCGCGGATGAAATCAGGCCAATCAGCGCCGCGCCGCCAAGGCTGATCCAGTAAAGCCGCCTGCGCTTTGACCAGCTTTCCCAGAATTTGCCGACGCGCCGGACATATATCGCCATGGCCGCAATACCGATCAACAGCACAAGGCCCGCACCGACGACCGACGATGGCGCATCGCGGCCCCGTGCGGCCATGGCATCCAGATAACCGGCGACGACGCCCATCGAAAACAGCGTGGCGAGGGTGATGGCGATCGGCCATGCGATGCCGATCGATTTGCGCGGTGCGTCGGGTTCACTGGTCATCATGATTTTCCTTGGCGGCATCATCGAAAATTTCCTCGATCGGCATGGCGAACAGCCGTGCGAGCTTGAAGGCGAGCGGCAGCGACGGGTCATATTTGCCGGTTTCGATTGCGTTCACGGCCTGGCGCGACACGTCGAGCCGGTCGGCCAGTTCCGCCTGGCTCCAGTTCCGCATCGCGCGCAGCACTTTCAGCTTGTTCTTCATCCCTGCCTCGCCAGCGTGTTCGTCTGAGCGGATGACATTTGCCAGATGGCATCGAACGGTCGGACGAGGTGAGCGATTTCCGCATCCCGTCTCTGCCCCATCGTCATGCGATTATTTCCTTCTGGGCAAATGAGAGTTATGTCTGCATGTCTTTGTGTAAGGTATGCATTGCTATATGTCGTGATTCGCTGACTATGTCAATAAAACATGACAAAAAGTTTCGCACCCATGACAAATTCGCGCATTTTCGCGCCGTGGCGAGCGGCGGGGAGCCTTGACCACGGGGCGCCGCTGGGCCAATGCGGCGACGATTTTTGCACCTGCGAAGGATATTGCGGCCGTGGCCGACGGGGCGGACGAAAAACCACTCAGTTTTCAGGACATGATCCTGACGCTGCACGCCTATTGGAGCGCGCGGGGCTGCGCGATCCTGCAACCCTATGACATGCGCGTGGGGGCGGGGACGTTTCACCCGGCGACGACGCTGCGCAGCCTGGGCCCCGAGCCGTGGAACGTCGCCTATGTCCAGCCGAGCCGCCGACCGACGGACGGACGCTATGGCGAAAACCCCAATCGCCTTCAGCATTATTACCAGTATCAGGTGATATTGAAGCCGTCGCCCGCCGACCTTCAGGAACAATATCTGGGCAGCCTTGCCGCGATCGGCATCGACCCGCTGCTCCACGACATCCGTTTCGTCGAGGACGATTGGGAATCGCCGACGCTGGGCGCGTGGGGGCTGGGCTGGGAAGTCTGGTGCGACGGCATGGAAGTCACCCAGTTCACCTATTTTCAGCAGATGGGTGGTTTCGACTGCAAGCCCGTCGCGGGCGAGCTGACCTATGGGCTGGAACGCCTCGCCATGTATATCCAGAATGTCGACAATGTGTACGACCTGCGCTTTTCGGACGCGGTCGGCGATGTCGCGGCGGTCAGCTATGGCGACGTGTTTCTGGAAAATGAGCGTCAATTTTCGAAATGGAATTTCGAGGTTGCCGATACCGACAGCCTGTTCGCGGGTTTCAAGGCGGCCGAGGCCGAATGCCAGCGCGCGATCGCGGCGAATGTGCCCTTGGCCGCTTATGACCAAGCGATCGAGGCCAGCCACCTCTTCAACCTGCTCCAGGCGCGCGGCGTCATCAGCGTGCAGGAACGCGCCAATTATATGGCCCGCGTCCGCGACCTGGCAAAGGGCAGTTGCAAGGCGTGGATCGACAGCCAGTCCGAACGCTGGACGGCCCAATATCCGGGGTGGACGCTGTGACCGATTTTCTTCTCGAACTGCGCTCGGAAGAGATTCCCGCGCGGATGCAGGCCGGAGCGCGCGCCGAACTGGAAAAGCTGTTCCGGGCACAGCTCAGCGCCGCCGGTATTAACGTCGACGACCTGACCATCTGGTCGACCCCGCGCCGCCTCGCGCTGATCGCGCGCGACCTGCCCGACGCCACCGCCGCGGTCAGCGAGGAACTGAAAGGCCCGCGCAGCAGCGCGCCGCCGCAGGCGCTCGAAGGCTTCCTGCGCAAGACCGGCCTTCGCCAGGACCAGCTCGAAGATCGCGGCGGCGTATATTTCGCGGTGATCGACAAGCCCGGCCGCGCGACCGCCGATGTGCTGGCCGAGGCGATCCCGGCGATCATCCGCGGTTTTTCGTGGCCCAAGTCGATGCGCTGGGGCAAGGCCAGCGCAAGCAGCGAAAGCCTGCGCTGGGTCCGCCCGCTGTCGGGTATCGTCGCCATCTTTGGCGAAGAGTTGATTCCGTGTGAAGTTAGCGGGATTTCTGCGGGTTTCGCGACACGCGGCCATCGCTTCCACTGTCCGGGGGAGATCACGATCGGGTCGGCCGGCGACTATGCCGAAAAGCTGCGCGCTTGCCACGTCATCGTCGATCATGAAGAACGCCAGTCGATCATCCGCGACGGCGCTGCCAGGGCTGCGGCCGACGCCGGGCTGCGCCTTGTCGAGGATGAAGGGCTGGTGATCGAGAACGCCGGGCTGACCGAATGGCCGGTGCCGCTGCTCGGCCGGTTCGACGAGGCGTTTCTGGAAGTGCCGCCCGAGGTCATCCAGCTCACCGCGCGGGTGAACCAGAAATATTTTGTCGTGAACGATGCGGGCGGAAATCTTGCCAACGGCTTTGTCTGCACCGCGAACATCGACGCGAAGGACGGCGGGGCAGAGATTGTTGCGGGCAATCGCAAGGTGCTCGCGGCGCGATTGTCGGACGCGCGTTTCTTTTGGGAACAGGACCAGAAAAAGACGCTGGCGCAGCACGCCGAAAAGCTGGCGAACATCACATTCCACGAAAAACTGGGTACCGTCGCCGACAAGGTCAAGCGGGTCGCAAAGCTGGCCGAGTGGCTGGCAAGCGAGGGCATCGTCCCCAACTGCGACCCCGCGCTCGCGCGGCGGGCCGCGGAACTGGCGAAGGCCGACCTCGTCACCGAAATGGTCGGCGAATTCCCCGAATTGCAGGGCCTGATGGGCGGCTATTACGCCCGCGCCGAAGGCCTGTCCGATGCGGTCGCCGACGCGATCCGCGATCATTACAAGCCGGTCGGGCAGGGCGATGATGTGCCGACGGCGCCGGTGACGGTGGCTGTGGCGTTGGCGGATAAGTTGGATGTTTTTACCCAGTTCTTCGTGCTGATCGATGAAGCGCCGACCGGATCGAAGGATCCCTTTGCCTTAAGACGCGCGGCCTTGGGCGTGATTGCGATCATTCTACGGAACCAACTGCGCTTCCGCTTGGAGCAGGTGCTTCTGAAGGCTGTTGAAGGCGATCTCGACCAGTTCGGAGTTGTCTGGGAAGGCCATACGGAAAAGAAGCTGGCAGCTTTCTTCGCCGACCGCCTCAAGGTTCAGCAACGCGAAGCCGGTGTCCGCCACGACCTGATCGACGCGGTGTTCGCGCTGGGCGGCGAGGACGATCTTGTTCGCTTGCTCGCGCGCGTGAAGGCGTTGCAGGCGTTCATGGCCACCGAGGACGGCGCGAACCTGCTCGCGGGGTACAAGCGTGCGGCGAATATCCTGAAACAGGCGGGCGAGGTGAGCGGCACCGCCGCTGCGACGCCGCCGACCGAGGCTGACGCCGCGCTGCTCGCGGCGCTCGACGCCGCCGAACCCGCGGCCTCCGCCGCGGTTGAGGGCGAACGCTTCACCGACGCGATGGCGGCGCTCGCCTCGCTCCGCGCGCCGATCGACGCCTTTTTCGAGGGCGTGATGGTCAACGACCCCGACGACTCCATTCGCGCTTATCGGCTCGGCTTGCTGTCGCGCTTTACCGGCGCGGTGCATGGTGTCGCCGATTTCTCGAAGATCGAAGGCTGAATCCACGGCCCCTTTGAACGAATGAAGCAAAACTGAATCGACGAAGTGCGATTGCATACCTACCCAGCCGCAAATTCCTCCCCGGGGCAGCAGGAGTAAGACATGACGAAGATGGTGCATTTGTTCGGCGGCGCGGCCACCACGGCCGAACGTTCGAAGGAATTGCTGGGCGGCAAAGGGTCGAACCTTGCCGAAATGGCGTCGATCGGCCTGCCGGTCCCGCCGGGCTTTACGATCACCACCGACGTCTGCACCGCCTATTACGCCAATGGCGAACAGTTCCCGGCCGGACTGGTCGAGGATGTCGCCGCGGGCATCGCGCATATCGAGGGGATCACGGGCAAGACATTCGGCGACCCCGCCGATCCGTTGCTCGTGTCGGTTCGGTCGGGCGCGCGCGTGTCGATGCCCGGGATGATGGACACGGTGCTCAACCTGGGGCTGAACGACCGCACCGTTATCGGCCTGTCCGAAGCATCGGGCGACCCGCGCTTTGCATGGGACAGCTATCGCCGCTTTGTCCAGATGTATGCCGACGTCGTCATGGGCCTGGACCATGCGGAGTTCGAGGAAGCGCTGGAAATCGCCAAGGAAGACCGCGGATTCTATCTCGATACCGAAATGTCGGCAGAGGATTGGCAGGCGCTGGTCAAGGAATATCAGGCGATCGTCGAGCGTGAGACTGGCGCGCCGTTCCCGCAGGAACCGAACGATCAGCTCTGGGGGGCGGTCGGCGCCGTGTTCGCAAGCTGGGAAAGCGACCGCGCGAAAGTCTATCGCCGCCTGAACGCGATCCCCGCCGAATGGGGCACCGCGGTCAATGTGCAGGCGATGGTGTTCGGCAATATGGGCGACACGTCGGCGACCGGCGTCGCGTTCACGCGCGACCCGGCCACCGGCGAGCGCGCCTGGTACGGCGAATGGCTGATCAACGCACAGGGCGAGGACGTCGTCGCGGGCATCCGCACGCCGCAATATCTGACGCTCGCCGCGCGCGAGAAAGCGGGTGCCAAGCCGCTGTCGATGGAAGAGGCGATGCCTGAAACCTTCGGCGAGCTTGGGCGCGTCTTTGACACGCTGGAAACCCATTATCGCGACATGCAGGACATCGAGTTCACCGTCGAACGCGGGACGCTGTGGATGCTGCAGACGCGCAGCGGCAAGCGCACCGCGAAAGCGGCGCTGAAAATCTCGGTCGACATGGCGGCCGAGGGACTGATTTCGGAAGAAGAAGCGGTGCAGCGCGTCGATCCGGGCGCGCTCGACCAGCTTCTCCACCCCACGCTCGATCCCGATGCGCCGCGCGACGTGCTGACCAAGGGGCTGCCCGCCAGCCCCGGCGCCGCGTCGGGCAAGATCATGTTCGACGCCGACAGCGCGGAGAAAGCCGCGGCGATGGGCGAGGCGGTAATCCTTGTCCGCGTCGAAACCAGCCCCGAGGATATTCACGGGATGCACGCGGCAAAGGGTATCCTGACCGCGCGCGGCGGGATGACCAGCCATGCGGCGGTCGTCGCGCGCGGCATGGGCCGCCCCTGCGTATCGGGTGCCGGGGGGCTGTCGATCGACGGTACGGCGCGCGTGCTGCGCGTCGCGGGCCGCGAATTGCGCCAAGGCGATATATTGACCCTCGACGGATCGACCGGCGAAGTGATGGCGGGCGAGGTTCCGACGCTGCTTCCCGAACTGGTCGGCGATTTCGGGGTGCTGATGGGCTGGGCCGACAAGGTGCGCCGGATGAAGGTGCGGACCAACGCGGAAACGCCGCAGGACGCTCAGGTCGCGCGCGATTTCGGGGCGGAGGGCATCGGCCTTTGCCGTACCGAGCATATGTTCTTTGACGCCGCGCGCATCACGGCGGTGCGCGAGATGATCCTGGCCGACAGCGAGGATGGCCGCCGCGCCGCTCTGGCGAAGCTGCTCCCCGAACAGCGCGGCGACTTTGCCGCGATCTTTGGCGTGATGGCGGGCCTTCCGGTGACGATCCGCCTGCTCGACCCGCCGCTGCATGAATTTCTGCCGACGCGGGAGGAAGATTTCGCCGATGTCGCCGCCGCCGCGGGGGTGGGGGTCGAGGCGCTGAAGGCGCGCGCCAACGAACTGCATGAATTCAACCCGATGCTTGGCCATCGCGGCTGTCGTCTGGGCGTGACCTATCCCGAAATCTATGAGATGCAGGCGCGCGCCATTTTCGAGGCGGCGTGCGATGTCGCCGCCGAAACCGGCGCCGCGCCGATCCCCGAGGTGATGATCCCGCTGGTCGCGACCCGCCGTGAATTCGACCTGATGAAGGCGGTTGTAGATGCGCAGGCCAAGGCCGTGTTCGCCGAAAAGGGCCGCGAGATCGCCTATCTGGTTGGCACGATGATCGAACTTCCGCGCGCCGCGCTGATGGCGGGCGAAATTGCCGAGAGCGCCGAATTTTTCAGCTTTGGCACGAACGACCTGACCCAGACGACGATCGGAATCAGCCGCGACGACGCCGGCCGGTTCCTGACCCAATATGTCGACAAGGGCATTTTCCTGACCGACCCGTTCGTCAGCCTGGACGTCGAAGGCGTCGGCCAGTTGATCGAGATTGCGGCGGACCGGGGGCGGAAAACGCGCGCCGATGTCAAACTGGGCATCTGCGGCGAACATGGCGGCGATGCGCCCAGCATCCATTTCTGCGAGCGGACCGGCCTCGACTATGTCAGCGCCTCACCCTATCGTGTCCCCATAGCCCGCCTGGCGGCGGCGCAGGCGGCGTTGAAGGAAAAATAGCGACGCCGGGATGACGGATTGGGCAGGGGGGGCTGCGTCATGAAAAGCTGGCACCGCTATGCGATGCTTATAGTCGGCGGGATAGCCGTCGGGATCGGCGCGGCATGGACGCTGACCAATGGCGGGCTGGGCGATGGTTCCGTGCGGAACGGCCCTTGGACGACCTCGCTCGGTTACGGGACCAAGGCGACCGATCCGCTGACACGCGCGATGGTTGCCCGATCGGGGCTGTTGGCGCTGCCGGCGAAGGAAACCGTCTATTGGCTTGCCACCACCGACGCGAGCGGCGCTCCGCTTGACGGCAATTGCCGGTACAGCCTGTCGGGGACGCCGCTCGACGCGCGCTGGTGGAGCATCACCGTTTATGATGGCGCGGGCTATCTGGTTGATAACCCCGCCCGAATATGGTCGGTGAACGGCGCCAATGTCGCCATCGATGCGAACGGTATGTGGCGGGTCGCTATCGCGCCCGATAAGCCAAGGGATCAGGCATGGCTGCCCGGCATAAAGGGCCAGCCCTTTCAACTCACTTTGCGGATGTACAATCCCGGCCGGGCGTTTCGCGCCGACCCCGCCAAGGCGGTGCTGCCGCGCCTTGTAAAGGAGGGGTGCTGACATGCGCGGCTGGCTTCGCCCGCTGGTCCTTGGCCTGATTGTCGCCGTGGCGACAGGCTGGGCCGCGATCGCCGCGCTGCCCTATGGGTTGATGACGATCGCGATGGATCGGTTGGGGCAGGGCGGGATCAACAGCATGTCCTATGGCAATCTTGCAACGCCGGAGCGTCAGCCGGTGGTGCGGCCGAGCCCCGATCTCGCTTATTCCGCATGTCCCTATGATCTGTCCAAAGGGCCGCTTGCGATCGATTTCGCGCCGGTGCCGGGGCGTTACTCGTCGCTCAGCGTCTTTGACGCGGCAACCGACGTCATCTTTGTGCGCAACGATGTCGAAGCGGGCGGGCGGCCTTTCCGAATCATCGTTGCGCGCGGCGACCAGGCGGTTCCGGCGGGCGCCGAAATCATCCGCACCGACCATGATCGCGGGATCGCGCTGGTCCGTCTCCTGCTGAAAGACCCCTCGGAAATGGGCGGGCTGGATGCCGCGCGGCGACAATCGTCGTGCGGGACGGTCACAAAGCTGAAATAGGGGGTTGCGCCCCCGCGCGACGGGTCTTAAAGGCGCCTCTCCACGCACCCGTAGCTCAGCTGGATAGAGCATCAGACTACGAATCTGAGGGTCGGACGTTCGAATCGTTCCGGGTGCGCCATTTTTCCCTTTTGTTGACGAATGGCAGTCGCCGGGCCTGTTTTTGCCTTTGGCAGGCGAGGAAAGTTGCGGCCCAGTTCGCAAGCGATGGCCCGCCACTGTACGCTACTGGCCGGTCGGTGCCGCGCATAGCTATGCGCTGTTGCATCGGTCGATACCATGCGACAATCCCGGTTCGACCGGCGATGTGGATCGGCAAGGGAGAGTCATGAACGAACGGATCGTCACGGTCGATATAGGCGGCACCCACGCACGCTTCGCCATTGCGGAGGTTGCGGGCGGCCGTGTGCTTTCGCTGGGTGAAGCGACGACGCTGCATACAAAGGATCATGCGAGCTTTCAGACGGCCTGGCAGGATTTCGAACGTCAGCAGGGCGGCGTCCTTCCGCGCGCCGTCGCCATCGCCATCGCTGGACCGACGCGCGGTGAGATCATCCGCTTTACCAACAATCCCTGGATCATCCGCCCGGCGCTGATCGGCGAAAAGTTGAACGTCGACCGTCATGTGCTGGTCAATGATTTCGAAGCGGTCGGCCATGCGGTCGCGCAGGCCGACGACAGCTATTTCGAACGGTTGACCGGACCCGACGAACCGCTCCCCGTGACAGGCACGATCAGCGTTCTGGGCCCCGGAACCGGTCTTGGCGTCGCGCATGTCTGGCGCGACCGGGGAAGTTATCGCGTTCAGGCAACCGAAGGGGGGCATATCGATTTCGCCCCGCTGGACAGCATCGAGGATGCCGTTCTCGCGCGGCTGCGCAAGCGGCACCGGCGCGTATCGATCGAACGGATCGTATCGGGGCCGGGCATCGTCGATATTTACGAGACGCTCGCCGCGCTCGAAGGACGCGCGATACCGCGACTCGACGACAAGGCGATCTGGACCAATGCGCTGAGCGGCGGTGACAGCCTGGCGGCGGCTGCGGTCGATCGTTTCTGCCTGTCGCTTGGCAGCGTCGCGGGGGATCTCGCGCTGGCGCAGGGCGCCGCCGGCGTCGTGATCGCGGGCGGGCTGGGGCTGCGTATCCGCGACAGCCTGGTACGATCCGGCTTTCCCGAACGCTTCGTCGAAAAGGGGCGGTTCGAGGGCTTTATGTCGGCGCTGCCGGTCAAGTTGATTACGCACCCGCAGCCCGGCCTGTTCGGCGCCGCGGCGGCGTTCGCGCGGCAATACGCCTGACGTAAATTCCGCTGGCATCGGGCCGGAAAAGGCGGCAGCAAGGACGTGTCGCTTACCAAAGGATTCCGCCGCCGTGTCTGCCCGTCCCGTCCTTGGCATCATCGCCTGTAACCGGCCGGTCGGCACCGAAAATGCCCAGGTGGTGGTGAATCGCTATGCGATGGCGGCGATGCGGTATGCGGACTGTGCCGCGCTGATCGTCCCGTCGCTTCCCGACGATATGCGCGCCGACGAAATCGTCGGGCGGCTGGATGGGGTGCTGTTAACGGGGTCGCCGTCGAACGTCGAGCCGGCGCGTTATGGCGATGACGATGCGGGGACCGGCCCTTTCGATCCGGACCGCGACCGCATGATGCGCGATCTGGTCGATGCGGTGATCGCGGCGCGGCGACCGCTGTTCGGCATTTGCCGGGGGTTGCAGGACATCAACGTCGCTTTGGGCGGCACGCTTCGGCGCGATACGGCGACGAACAGCGACCTTTTGACCCATCACGCGCCTGACGGCACGGCATTCGCCGCCATGTTCGACCATCGCCATCCGGTCGACCTGATCGCGGGCGGGATGCTGGCATCGGCTTATGGCGCATCGTCGCTCGACGTGAATTCGGTTCACTATCAGGGCATCGGCCGATTGGCCGACGGCCTCGCGGTCGAAGCGCGCACGCCCGACGGGTTGGTCGAGGCGTTCAGCGGACGGCCGAACGGGGCGCCCTTGCTCGCGGTGCAATGGCATCCCGAATGGGCGGCGGACGCCAATTCCGAAAGCCGGACCTATTTCCAATTGCTCGGACGCGCGTTGCGGGGTGACCTGTGAACCGCCGCGTGACGCGCTATGACCGCTATCTCGCGCGACTCTGTTTCTCTCCCTGATCGACCGGACGCCATCCACGTCCCCATGCCGCTTTGCGGCTCATCGATCAGGAGTCCTACCATGCCCCGCAACCACGACATCGCCGAACTGCGCCGCCTCGACGTCGCGCATCATCTTCCCGCCCAGGCCGACTGGGCCGAAATCGAAAGCCTTGGCGGCAGCCGGATCATCACGCATGCCGAGGGTTGCCATATCATCGACGGTGACGGCCACCGCATCCTCGATGGGATGGCGGGTCTTTGGTGCGTCAATGTCGGCTATGGCCGCGAAGAACTGGTCGAGGCCGCGGCGGCGCAGATGCGCGAACTGCCCTTTTACAACACCTTCTTCAAGACGGCGACGCCGCCGACGGTGACGCTTGCCGCGAAAATCGCTTCGCTGACCGGCAATCGCCTGCCGCACGTCTTTTTCAACGCGTCGGGCAGCGAAGCGAACGACACCGTGTTCCGCATGGTGCGCCACTATTGGAAACTGAAGGGCGAGCCCAAGCGCACCGTCTTCATCAGCCGGTGGAATGCCTATCACGGATCGACGGTCGCGGGCGTCTCGCTGGGCGGGATGAAGGCGATGCACGCGCAAGGCGACCTGCCGATCCCCGGCGTCGAGCATGTCCGCCAGCCCTATGCCTTTAACGAGGGGCAGGGGATGAGCGAGGACGAGTTCTGCGACATCTGCGTTCAGGCGATCGAAGACCGAATTCTGGAAGTCGGCCCTGAAAATTGCGCGGCCTTCATCGGCGAACCGGTGCAGGGCGCGGGCGGCGTCATCATCCCGCCCAAGGGATATTGGCCAAGGGTCGAGGCGGTCGCACGGAAATATGGCCTGCTGATGGTCGCCGATGAAGTGATCTGCGGCTTTGGCCGCACCGGCAAGATGTGGGGGCATGAAAGCATGGGTTTCACGCCCGACCTGATGCCCATGGCGAAGGGGCTGTCGTCGGGCTATCTCCCCATTTCGGCCACCGCGGTCGCCGCTCATGTGGTGGAGGTGCTGAAGACCGGCGGCGACTTCGTCCATGGCTTCACCTATTCGGGCCACCCCGTTGCCGCCGCCGTGGCGCTCAAGAATATCGAGATACTCGAACGCGAAGGCCTCGTCGAACGGACGGGCAGCGTTACCGGCCCGCATCTTGCGAAGGCGCTTGCAACACTCGATGACCATCCGCTTGTCGGCGAAACGCGCTCGATCGGCTTGCTCGGCGCGGTAGAGATTGTGGCCGACAAGGTGACGCGCGCGCGCTTTGGCGGCGCCGAGGGAACCGCCGGGCCGATGGCGCGAGATGCGTGCATAGCAAATGGCCTGATGGTGCGCGCCATCCGCGACAGTCTGGTCATGTGTCCTCCGCTGGTCATGACCACCGAACAGATCGACGAAATGGTTGCCATCATTCGCAAATCTCTGGATGAGGTGATGCCGAAACTCCGCGCGCTCTGAACAGGAAAGCCCCCAACACATGCCTTCCGGCCTTTTTGCCCTGCTCGATGATGTAGCGACCATCGCAAAGGTTGCCGCCGCGAGTGTCGATGATATTGGCGCCGCGGCGTCGAAGGCGGGAGCCAAGGCGGCGGGCGTGGTGATCGACGATACCGCGGTGACTCCGCGCTACGTCACCGGCTTTACCCCCGACCGGGAATTGCCGATCATCTGGCGCATCACCAAGGGATCGATCTTTAACAAGCTGGTGCTGATCCTGCCGGCGCTTCTTTTGCTATCAGCCTTTTTGCCATGGGCGATCACGCCGCTGCTGATGCTCGGTGGCGCATATCTCTGTTTCGAAGGCGCCGAGAAGGTGCTGCATTCGTTGCAGAACGAAAAGGCGGACCTGGTTGAGGATGCGAAGGTCGTTGCGGATAAGAATCATGAGGAAGCAATGGTGAAGGGTGCGGTGCGGACTGACTTCATCCTGTCGGCCGAAATCATGGTCATCGCGCTGAACGAGGTTCTCGACGAAAATTTTGTGATGCGCGCGGCGACGCTTGCGCTGATCGCGGTCATGATCACCATCGCGGTCTATGGTGTGGTCGGCCTGATCGTGAAGATGGACGATATTGGTCTGCATATGGCGAAGGACGGCGGCAAGGCGAGCCAGGCGATCGGGCGCCGACTCGTGGCATTCATGCCAAAGCTGCTGGCGGCGCTGGCGGTCATCGGCACCGCGGCGATGCTATGGGTCGGGGGGCAGATCGTGCTCCATGGGTTGAAGGAATATCACATCGGCGGGCTTGCCGAGGGGCTGGAAGCCTTTGCCAAGTCTGTCGCGGGCGGGCTTCCGCTGGAGGGCGTATGGACCTGGCTGATAAAGGCCACCGGTGACGGCATTTTCGGGCTGCTGCTCGGCGGCGTGATTATCGGTTTGCTGCATCTGCTGCCCCGCAACAAAGCCGCGAACTGATCCTTCCGCATCGCGGCCCCGTCAGGGGCGTGGCAAAGATCAGCCCAGCAAGACGACCGGGCTGTCCGCCCGCCAGTGCATACTGACCTTGTCGTCCCAGGTGAAATCCTCCTGATCGCGGCGCGACAGGTTCGGGCGCGATACGCGAATGCGCGCGCCGGTTTCCAGCTCGATTTCGAACAGGGTAATGTCACCCAGGTAGCTCATGCCTTTGATCCGGCCACGCGCGAAATTATATCCGTCGGGCGCGTCCTGCGCGGCAGCCTTGACCGCTTTGCCTTCGCCGGGAACATGGAGGTAGATTTTCTCGGGCCGCAGCGCGACCCATATGTCGGCGCCGTGCGGGCCGGTGACGCCATGGTTGAGATAGACCTTGCCCAGCCCCGGACAATCGACCGCCGCCCGGTCGGGCTCGTCCAATGTCAGCTTGCCTTCGAATATATTCACCGATCCCACGAAATCGGCGACGAAGCGATTGGCCGGATATTCGTAAAGATCGGACGGCGTTGCCAGTTGCGCCACTTCGCCCTTGTTGATGACGCCGATGCGGCAGGCCATCGACAGCGCCTCATCCTGATCATGGGTGACGGTAACGAACGTAATGCCCACTTTTTCCTGTAGTTCGGACAGTTCGAACTGCATCTGTGCGCGCAGTTTGGCGTCCAGCGCGGACAATGGTTCGTCGAGCAGCAGAACCTTGGGCCGCATGACGAGGCTGCGCGCGAGCGCCACGCGCTGGCGCTGACCACCCGACATCTGATCGGGCATCCGCGTTTCGAATCCGCCCAGCTTGACCAGTTCGAGGGCCTCTGTCACGCGGTCCTGCACCTCGCGGCCCTTCACGCCCGCGATCTTCAGGCCATAGGCGACATTGTCGGCAACGCTCATGTGCGGGAACACGGCATAGCTTTGGAACACCATGTTCACCGGCCGCTTGTTCGGCGGAATGCCCGCCATATTCTGTCCGTCGATCAATATCCGGCCTTCGGTCGGCAATTCGAACCCCGCGATCATGCGCAAAAGCGTGGTCTTGCCGCATCCCGAGGGGCCGAGCAGCACGAAAAATTCGCCAGCGTTGATGTCGAGGCTGACATTGTCGACCGCGGTCATCTTGCCAAAGCGTTTGGTGACATTCTGGATCTGGATGATCGGTTTGGGTGCGTCGGTCATGGTCGGTCCTTAGTCCGTTCGTATCGAGCGAACGGGGAGGGGGCGATGGGCCGTCATCAATGCGTCTCCGCGATCGCCTTCACACCCTGAAGCTTCAGCGCGATAAAGGTCAGGACGACGGTCAGGATGATGAGCAGGGTAGAGGCGGCGTTGACCTCTGGCGTCACCGAGAAGCGGACCATCGAATAGACCTTGACCGGAAAGGTAATCGTGTCGGGGCCGCTGGTGAAATAGGTGATGACGAAATCGTCGAGGCTGAGCGTGAAGGACAGCAGCGCGCCGGCGACCAGCGCGGGTTTGATATGGGGGATCAAGACGTCGCGAAAAACCTGCCATTCCGTGGCGCCAAGATCCTTGGCCGCTTCCTCCTGCTCACGATTGAAACTGGCGAGGCGCGACCGGACGACCATGGTAACAAAGGGGAAGCAGAAGGTGATGTGCGCGATGGTGATCGCACCCAGGTTGAAAGGCCAGGCAAGATCGGTGGGCCAGTCCACCGCCGCAAAGAACATCAGGAAGGCGACGCCCAAGCAGATTTCCGGAACGATGATCGGCAGCGAGATCGTCCCGTCGACCGCGCCCTTAAGCGGAAAGCGGAAGCGCCAGAGCATCACCGCGGCGACGGCGCCCAGAACAAGGCTGGCGATGGTCGCGAGCGCCGCGATGGTGAGCGAATTCACCAGGGCTTCGACCAGCGCGTCGTTGGCCATTGCCTTTTCATAATATTTCGTCGTGAAACCGCGCCATACCACGTTGCGCTTGCTGTCGTTGAAGCTGAAGATCATCAGCACGATCAGCGGGGCATAAAGAAAGATCATGACCGCCCCGACCCACAGCCGCATCCACAGGGTGCGGCTATATTCGAGCGGTGCGACGGGGGTGCGGCCGAGCAGCGCCATCAGTGAACCTCCGGCACTTTGCGGCGCATCGACTGGATCGCGATCAGCGCGAACATCGCATAGATGAGCAGGAAGGACAGCGCGGCGCCAAACGGCCAGTCGTTCGCCTTTTTAAATTGCCGTTCGATCACATTGGCGATCATCTGGCTGTCGGTGCCGCCCATCAGATCGGGGGTCAGATAGGCGCCGAGCGCGGGGATCAGCGTAATCATCACGCCCGCGACGATGCCGGGCGCGGCCAGTGGAACGACGATCCGCATGATGGTCCGAAAATGGCCGGCGCCGAGGTCGAGGCTGGCCTCGATCAGGCTGCGGTCGAGCCGGTCGAGCGCGGCATAGAGCGGCAGGACCATGAAGGGGAGGTGGACATAGACGAGGCCGAAAACGACCGCGAAATTGTTGAAGAGAAGTTGCACGGGTTCCCATGTCGGCAACGGCTGCAACCCGACGAGCGTCTTGATCCAGCTCGTCCCCTCCCACAGCGCGCCCAGCCCCTTGTTCGCAAAGCCCTGCGTGCCGAGCAGCATCATCAGCGCATAGGTGCGGATGAGCAGGTTGGTCCAGAAGGGCAGCATGATGCCGAGCAGCAGCCATGGTCGCCATTTCTCGCTGGCGAAGGTGATCGCCATGGCGACCGAAAAACCGACGATCAGGCAGATCAGCGTAACGAGTGCCGCGACCGCGAAACTCTTGCCGAAAATGGTGAGATAGAGCCATTCGGTGGCGCGCTTGTAATTGTCGAGGGTGCCCGAAATCGCGATCTCGGTCAGGCCGCGATTCTCCCCAAAACTGTAGAGCCAGACGATGGCCATCGGGACGATGAAGAAAATGACGACCCATAGGAGCGTCGGGACCGATACCGCCGCAAAGCTCGTCTTACTTGCCTTCCAGTCCTGTTCGGCCATCCCCCGATGCCCCCATCAAAGGCCTTCAGGCCGCCCGCACTCGCGTAAAGGCTTCCTCGAACAAGGGCTGTAGTTCCGGATTGAACTTGGCATATTCGCATTTTGCCAGCACGTCGGCGGGCGGAAAGATCACCGGATTGTTCCTGTAGCCGTCGGGCATCAGCGCCTTTGCGGCGCTGTTCGGCGTCGGGTAGAGGATTGTCTCCGTGATCTTTTTGTCGACTTCGGCGTCGAGCAGATAATTGATGAAGGCGTGGGCATTCTTCGGGTGCGGAGCGCCTTTGGGAATGCAGAGATTGTCCGAATTGAGCTGGCTTCCCTCTTTGGGAACAATGAAATCGATGTCGTCATCTTCGGCCATGATCTGCGCGATGTCGCCATTATATTCGAGGACCAGATCGACGTCGCCCTTCAACAGCAGATCCTGCCCGTCATCGACGTGAAAATTTTTCACATTGGGCTTTTGCTTTATCATCATCGCTTCGATTGTTGCGATGTCTGCCGGCGTCAGCGCATTGACCGACTTGCCAAGATATTTGCCGTAAAGGCGGAACATGTCGCCAGCTTCCGACAGCCACGAGATGCGGCCGGCATATTCGGGACTGTCGAACAGCGTCTTCCAGCTATCGGGCGTCGCCTTCACCTTGGATTTGCGATAGCCGATGCCCAGCGCCAGCCAGGTATAGGGCATCGAGAATTTGCGGCCCTTATCATAATCCACGTTGATGAAGGTCGGATCGATATTCTTGACGTTCGGGATTTGCGCCTGGTCGAGCGGTAACAGCATATCGGCGCGCGCCATGCGTTCCACAAAATCGTTGGACGGGACGATTACGTCGTAGCCGGGGTTGCCCGCCTTGAACTTGGCGAACAGCACATCGTTGCTATCGAACAGATCCATGGTGACGTCGATGCCGGACGCTTCCTTGAAATCGTCGAGCGTCGTTTCACCGATATAGGTGTCCCAGTTGTAGAAGTTGAGCTTGGCCTCTTCGCCATTGGCCAGCTTTTTGCCTTCGCCCTTGCTGCACGCGGCCAGGCCGCCGAAACTGATCCCCACCGCGGCGACCCCCAACGCCTGGAGCAGCGAGCGACGTCCCCGGGTTTTCTTCACCAGTTCGTTCAGGTCCATGTGCGGCCTCCCTGTTTGTGACGTCAAGCTGACTCAATAATGGCAAGTTGGAAAGCGCTTTTTTGCGCTGCACCAAGAATTGTGGAAAGATTCATGCGTTGCGCAAATACCAATCATAATCGAGCGATGGGACGACGCCGAAATAGCGGTCCTGCTCGACCCGCTTCACGATGCTGAACATGTCGACGAACCGCGTTCCCAGATAGTCGCGCATCAGCGTCGAGGCATGGAAGCGATCGACCGCGGTGAACCAGTTGGACGGCGGCTTGTCGTCGCCGCTGTTGTCGCGGTCATATCCGTTGCCGATGACGGCAGAACCCGGATCGGTCGCATTCGCCATGCCGTGATGAATCCCGGCGAGGACGGCTGCGACCGCGAGATAGGGATTGGCATCGGCGCCGCAGGCGCGATGCTCGACATGGCGGCTTTGCGGCGGTCCGGCGGGGATGCGGAACGACACGGTGCGGTTGTTGACGCCCCATGTGGGCGCGACGGGGGCGTAGCTGTTCGCCTTGAAGCGGCGATAGCTGTTCGCATGGGGCGCAAAGAGAGCGAAGGCGTCGCCGACGCTGCCGATCATGCCGCCGATCGCGTGGCGCAGCGCGGGGGTCCCCTCGGGATCGTCGCTGGCAAAGATGTTGGCGCCCTTTTCGTCATCGACCGAAACATGGATATGCATGCCGCTGCCCGCCTGATCGGCAAAGGGTTTGGCCATGAAGGTCGCCTCCAGCCCCTGTTGCTGGGCGATCGCCTTGACCAGCCGTTTGTACATGATCGCGTCGTCGCAGGCGCGCAGCGCGTCGGGTTTGTGGCGCAGGGTCAGTTCGAACTGACCCGGCGCAAATTCGGAGATCGCGCTTTCGAGCGGCAGGCCCTGCACATCCGTCGCCGCGTAAAGCGCGTCAAAGAACGGCCGGAAGTCATCAAGTTCCCGCAGGCCATAGACCTCGACGTTGCGCGGCGTGTCGCGGCTATAGCCCGGACGGGCAGGGCGGACCCCGCCATCGCGCGCGCGGCGCGGATCGACGAGATAGAATTCCAGCTCCACCGCCAGCACCGGGGTCAACCCGTCGGCGGTGAAGCGGTCGATGACGCCGCCAAGCACATGGCGCGGGTCAAGGTCGTGCGGGGTCCCGTCGAGTTCGTAAAAATCGACCAGGAACTGCGCGGCATGATCGCCGCCCCATGGGGTGCGGACGAGGGTGCCGGGGATGGGCTTCATCGACCGGTCGGCGTCGCCATCCTCCCACACAAGGCCGGTTTCGACCGTGTCCTGACCGGTGATGTCGACGACGGTGATAGAGCCGGGAAACATCCGGCCGCTTTCGTACACCGCCATCACCTCATGCTGGCGGAGGCGCTTGCCGCGCGGGACGCCGCCGAAGTCGGTGTAGATCATCTCGATCGAATCGACGTCGGGATTGGCCTTGAAAAAGGCCTCCGCCTCCGCACGCGGCGCAATCGCTCCCGATGACTTCGACATTCAAACCCTCCTGAAACTTCGATCAACCCAGCCGGTCGCGTAGCGCATACCAGAGCAACCCCAGCGTCGCGAGCGGTCGGCGCAGCAATGTGCCGCCGGGGAAAGGATGCGATGGCAGGCCCGCGAGCACGTCAAACCGTTCGGCGGTTCCTGCCATCGCTTCGGCGATCAATTCCCCCGCCAGCGTCGTCACCAGCGCGCCGTGGCCCGAAAAACCATGCGCGAAAAAGACATTTCCGCGCCGACCGATATGCGGCAGCCGGTTCATCGTCACCGCGACCGCGCCGCCCCAGGCATAATCGATCTTCGCTTCGGCGATCTGCGGGAATATCTGCGCCATGAATGGGCGTACGAATGCGGCGATGTCGCGCGGCGGTGTTTGCGAATAACGTTCGCCGCCACCAAAGATCAGGCGTCTGTCAGCCGAGAGGCGGAAGTAGTTGAGAACGAAGCGGCTGTCGGCGACCGCGGCGTCGGTCGGCAGCAGTTCGTCGGCGTTCGCGAGCGGGGCCGTCGCGATATTATAATTCATGATCGGCACGGTATAGCGGCCAAGGTCGGGCTCGACGTCGCCGATCCAGTTGTCGGTCGCGTCGATGACATAGCGCGCGCCTACGATCGCCCGGTCTGTTATCAACTCGTTTGACCCGTCGCTGAATTCGACGATCCGGTTGACGCGCTCACCATCCCAAATGCGCGCACCGGCTGCCTCTGCCGCCTTCGCCAGCCCGATCGTATAATTGAGCGGATGGAAATGACCGCCCTGAAGGTCGTGGATTCCGCCATGATAAAGGGGGCTTGCGATGTGCCCCGCCATCTTTGTCTTTGCGATGACATAGGTTTGATAATTGAAGCGCCTGTCCAGATATGCGGCTTCGCGCTGCATCGTGCCGAAGTCGGTGGGGGTCCATGCCGCCTCGAGATGCCCGGTCTTGAGGTCGCAATCGATGCCGTGTTTTTCGATCCGTGCCTTGACCGGGTTTGCGCGCCAGCAGAGGTCGAATAGCGCATCGGCGCGTTCGCTGCCGAACTCTTCCTCCAATTCCGACGCCGTCCAGCGCAGCCCTGGTATGAGCTGTCCACCGTTACGGCCCGAGGCCCCGAAACCGATATGCTCACGCTCGACGAGGATTACCGAAAAGCCGCGCTCGGCGCACGCCAGCGCCGCCGACAGCCCCGTGAAACCACCACCGATTACCGCAACGTCGCATTCCAGATCGCCATCGATATCGCGTAGATCTAGCCTTGGATGCGCGGTTGCCGCATAATAGCTGTGGTTCAGCGGATCGGTCACCGGCGGGGTCAGGGTCAGACGCGCATCAACAGATGTTCGCGCTCCCAGCTCGACACCACCGACTGGTAATTGAACAACTCGTGATCCTTCACGGCAAAGAAGATTTCGAAGAAATCGTCGCCGAGCAAATTGCGCACTTTCTTGCACGACGCAAAGCGGTCGAGCGCCGCTTCGAGCGTGCGAGGAAGCGTGCGGGCGCGGTTATAGGCGCTGCCGGTGATCGGCTTCGCCGGCACC
Organism: Sphingopyxis sp.; assembly: GCA_030145715.1. GTDB lineage: Bacteria > Pseudomonadota > Alphaproteobacteria > Sphingomonadales > Sphingomonadaceae > Sphingopyxis. Next base: position 29,369 of record JAIXHQ010000015.1, read on the forward strand.
ATGCGATCGACCACGCCGATATAGCCGCAGATCAGCGAGGCCGCGATCGCCAGATAGGGATTGCTGTCGGCGCCCGGCAGGCGGTTTTCGACGCGGCGGTTGTTCTTGTCGGAGATGGGTACGCGGAAACCGCACGACCGGTTATCCTCTCCCCATTGAACGTTGATCGGCGCGGCGCTGTCGGGCCGCATACGGCGAAAGCTGTTGACGTTCGGCGCCCACAAGGGTGAGATTTGCGGCATGTAGCGAACCAGACCCGCGATATAGCTGCGGAACATCGCGCTATCGCGGCCGTTGGCGGTCGCAAACAGATTCCTGCCGCTCGTCGCATCGACGACCGACTGGTGGATGTGCATCGCGCTGCCCGGCTGCCCCGCCATCGGATTGGCCATGAAGGTCGCATAGACGTCATGCTGTTTGGCGACGTTGCGCACGACCCGCTTGAAAAGGAAAACCTCGTCGGCAAGGCGCAATGGGTCACCATGTTCGAAATTGACCTCTAGCTGCGCGGCGCCCATTTCATGAATCATCGTATCGATGTCGAGGCCCATCAGTTCGCAATCATCATAGATATGATCGATGATGTCCTCATATTCGTTCATCGCCTCCAGCCCATAGGGTTGGCTCGCGCTTTCGCTGCGCCCCGATCGGCCGACGGGCGGCGTCAGCGGAAAATCGGGGTCGGCGTTCTGCGAGACGAGATAGAATTCGACTTCCGGCGCGATGATGGGTTTCCATCCCTTTTCCGCGTAAAGCCCTAGGACATTTTTCAGGATGGTACGCGGGGCAATGCCGACTTCGGTGCCGTCGCCGTTGAAAGCGTCGGCGATGACGAACGCGGTGGGCGAGGTGAAGCCGGGCGCGACGCAGATCGTGCCGGGGTCGGCGATCAGATATTTGTCGGGGTCCTTGTCCCAGATGTCGTCAATATCGTCGGGATAATGGCCGTCGATGGTACAGATAAAAACGCTGCCGGGGATGCGCAGCGACTTGTCCTTCACCGATGACAGGAACTTCTTGGCCGGCAGTACCTTGCCACGCTGAACCCCGTTTATGTCGGGGACAATGCATTCGACTTCGTCGATCTTATGGTCGCTGATCCATTGTTCCAGATTGACTGACATGAGCCCCCGATTGGGCCGAGGATTCGGCCCGTTGTGGAGCGGTCAGCCTATCGCAAGCTTTTGCGAAGCGCCAGAGGTGCGAGCTATTCGGCCATTTCGGGTATCAATTTATGCCCAATCCTTTGGCCCGCCAAATGCGAGTTGTCATTGATGGCGAAGCGAAGCAATCTCGGGCCGTGGCGCGCCGCTGCGCTTTTCACAGGGACGGAATAGGGAGATGGCGATGAAGGGCGATAACGACCAAATGGCGTCATTCTGGATGCCGTTCACCGCCAATCGGTCGTACAAGGCGAACCCGCGTCAGCTCGTTTCGGCGAGCGGCATGTTCTATCAGAGCGGCGACGGGCGGACGATACTCGACGCGACCTCGGGACTATGGTGCAGCAATGCCGGGCATTGTCGGCCCGAAATCACCGACGCGATCGCCAAGGCCGCGGCGACCCTGGATTTTGCACCGACCTTTCAGCTTGGCCATCCCCTGCCGTTCGAACTGGCGCAGCGCCTGGCAGCCCTGATGCCTGCTGGTCTCGACCGTATATTCTTTACCAACAGCGGATCGGAATCGGTCGATTCAGCCCTGAAAATCGCGCTGAATGTCCAGCGCGCCAAGGGGCAGGGGACGCGTACCCGGTTGATTGGCCGCGAACGCGGTTATCACGGCACGGGCTTTGGCGGGATCAGTGTCGGCGGGCTGGTGAATAATCGCCGCGCCTTTGGCGGCGGCCTGCCCGGCGTCGATCATCTGCGCCATACGCACGACATCGATCGTAACGCCTTCACGCGAGGATTTCCGCATCATGGTGCGGAACTCGCCGACGATCTTCAGCGGCTGGTCGATCTGCACGGCGCGGACACGATCGCGGCTGTGATCGTCGAGCCTATGGCGGGATCGACCGGCGTTCTGGTGCCGCCGCTGGGTTATCTGCAGCGTCTGCGCGACATCTGTGACAGGCATGGCATCATCCTGATCTTTGATGAGGTCATCACCGCCTTTGGCCGCGTCGGGGGGGCGACGGCGTCGGAAACATGGGGCGTGACACCGGACATCATCACGATGGCAAAGGGGCTGACCAACGCGGCCGTACCGATGGGTGCGGTGGCGGTCCGGCGTGAATTGCACGATGCCGTGATCGACAGCGTGGCCGGCGGAATCGAACTGTTCCACGGCTATACCTATTCGGGACATCCGCTGGCGAGCGCCGCCGGCCTCGCCACATTGGACCTCTATGCCCGCGACGCCTTGTTCGAGCGCGCGGCCATGCTCGCCAGCTATTGGGAGGATGCGGCGCACAGCCTGCGCGGGCGCCGCCATGTCATCGACATTCGCACGATCGGGCTGGTCGCGGGTATCGAACTCGAACCGCGTTCGGGTGCGCCGACGGCGCGTGCAACGGAATTATTCCATGCCTGTTTCGACAACGGCCTGCTCGTCCGCGCGACCGGCGATATTATCGCGCTGTCGCCGCCGCTGATTGTCGAGCGGACCCAGATTAACGAGATGTTCGGAAAGATCGGCGATCTGCTCGACCGCATCGGATGACGGCAATTCCGTCCTTCCTGGTCAATCGACCATTTGAGCGATCAGGCGGCGAAGTTCGCGTCGCGAGAGGGTCGGGGATGTCCGGACGGTCTTTTCGGTCCGTGGGTCGGTTGCCGAATAGGGCCGGAGAAGAGAGGGAAATGCATTCAATTTAAAATTCATAATATCCTGTAATTTTGTAATGTTTCTTGGCGTTGAGACTGTCCGCGACAGGCGGGCTACGTCACTCGCAACCAGCCTGTCGCAGGACGTTTGGGGTCAGGCCTGTTGGATGTTGACCGCCGCGGTCTTGCCGCGCTGGTCGGTTTCCAGATCATAGGAAACGCGCTGATCCTTGTTCAGCGTCGACATTCCGGCGCGTTCGACGGCGGTGATATGGACGAAATTGTCGCCCGAACCATCCTCGTTGGCGATGAAGCCATAGCCTTTTTCGGTGTTGAAGAATTTTACGGTGCCGGTGGGCATGGGGCGTTCCTTTCACGGAAGCGGAGTTACCACCGGCTCATGCCGATGGCGCCAGGTAGCGAGAGGAGGGACGTGTCCGCCATTCGGCAAAAAAATCCGTCGCAGGCGACGATAGCCGCCGCAAGATGGGGGTCCGGATACGAAAAGTCAAGGATAGGCGGGGGCTTTCCCCCTCGCGCCCCGCTCTATCAGCCCTCGGCGCGGAGCGGAAAGGTCACGGATACGCGTGTCCCCTTGCCGACATCGCTGTCAATGTCCAACTGGCCCTGATGCCGCTCGCTGATATGCTTGACGATCGCAAGGCCAAGGCCGGTCCCACCCACCGAACGGCTGCGGGCTTCGTCGACGCGATAGAATCGTTCTGTCAGGCGGGGGAGGTGATCGGGGGCGATTCCATCGCCTTCGTCGGTCACCGACAATCGCACACGTCGCCCTTCGCGCGCCAGGGTGACAACCACCGGCGTACCGGCGTGGCCGTATTTCATCGCATTAGACACGATATTGTGCGCGAGCTGGCCCAATTGCGCTTCATCGCCCAGCATCGGTTGCGGATCGTCGCCAAGGTTCGCGACAATATCGTCGGCGCGCGCCTGTTCGCTGTCGCGAAGCTGAACGATGGTCGTCTTGACGATCGTGGCAAGGTCGATAGGCGTCGTCGGGCGCCGAAAACGGTCGGCTTCGACGCGAGATATTGACAGCAGGTCGATGACGAGTTGCTGCATCCTTCCCGCTTCGCGCTGGATGATTGACAGGAATCGGTCGCGGGTCGGCGCGTCGGTGTCGCCGTTCATATCCTGCAGCGTTTCGACATAGCCCAGGATTGCCGCAAGCGGTGTGCGCAGTTCGTGGCTCGCGTTGGCGACGAAATCCGAACGCATCTTGTCCGCGGCATCGATCGCCGAGCGGTCGGACAAAAAGATGATCTGTTCGCTGCCTGACAGGGCGGCGATCCGCATCGTCCACCGCTGACCGGGACGCGGAAAGTCGATAAGATTGATTGTTTCGAGCGGCGCTCCGTCCGCAATCTGTGACAGCCAGTCGCTTGTCGCAGGATGGCGGATGGCGGTCCGCACATCAGCGCCAACGATGTGTCGGCCGAGCAGGCGTATGGCGGCGTCATTGGCGATGGTGACGATATTGTCGGCGGTTCCCAGCAGCGGCTCCTTTTCCTGATCCACCCAATGCGCGAAGTCGGGATGACGGAGAAGCGATATGGCCGGTGTCTCAACCAGCGCCGCAACGGCATTTTGGGGGCTGGGAGGCGCAGAGGGAAGGGCGCTGTAAACGGTCGCCGCCGCGATAAATCCGGCAAGCAGCATGACCGCGATCGATAGAGGGTCGCCTCCGGATAGCGCCGCGAAAATCGCCGCGATGGCGACCAGCGTCAAAGCGATGACCAGGCTGGAAAGGCGATCGAACATCTTTGTGTGGCCTCGCACGAAGCGGTGTCGATGCGCAAGGAGGATTATGGTCGTTAATGCCTTCGCCCTTTATGTCTCAAAGCGGGAAGCGGACATGCCAAAGCCGTCTTTTGCTTTTCCTCGCCCGCTCATTGGGTTATGCGCCAGCAATGGATAACAGCGATATTCCGGCCGAAAATCCCGCTGAGGCGGAAGACGCCATCTCGTCACGGCGCCGAATGCTGGCGCTGGGTGCCGTCGGCGTGTCGGCAGCCCTCACCATCCGCCCTGCCTTTGCGCAAACGGCCGTTTCGGTGATGAACTGCCAGATCCCGGTTCCAGCACCGACGGCGGCTGGCAAATATATCGACGCCGCCGGCAAGCTGGTGGCGCCAGGAACCAAGAACGCCTTCCCCGGATCGCCGCGTCCGTTCACGGGCGAAGAGGTCAAGCGCGCCTTTCGCGGGCAGACGCTGCCCGGGACAAGCTACAACCAGTCGCAGGCCTATCTGCAATATATCCGGCGCTTGCAGGCTGGGCAGAGCGGCTTTACCTGTTTCGCATCGATCACGACGTCGCGCTGATTTCGCCCCTTTGATGCGATGTCGGTTCAGCCGCATCGTCATGTCAAAGGAGTTTTTGTGAAACTAGCTTCGCTAAAAAAGGGTCGCGACGGCCGACTTGTCGTCGTCTCTGACGATCTGGCCTGGTATGCCGACGCGGGCCAAATCGTTCCCACTTTGCAGGCCGCGCTAGATAATTGGGCCTATGCCGCACCGCGGCTTGCCGCGCTGGCCGAAGACCTGAACCATGATGCGATTCCCAAGGACCGCTTTCATGAACGCGATGCCGCATCGCCGCTGCCGCGCGCATATCAATGGGCCGACGGCAGCGCCTATGTGAATCATGTCGCGCTCGTCCGCCAGGCCCGCGGGGCCGAGATGCCCGACAGTTTCTGGCAGGATCCGCTGATGTATCAGGGGGGCAGCGACGCATTCCTGGGCCCGCGCGACCCGATCCCGCTTGGCGATCCGGCGTGGGGGTGCGACATGGAAGCCGAAGTCGTCGTTGTCACGGGCGATGTCCCGGCGGGGATCGATGCCGCGTCGGCGCGGAAGAAGATCTTGCTTGTCGGCCTGACCAATGACGTCTCGCTACGGGGTCTGATTCCGGGCGAGCTTGCGAAGGGGTTCGGTTTTTTCCAGTCGAAGCCGTCGAGTGCGATGTCGCCGGTATTCGTGACTCCGGAGTCGCTTGGCGAACGCTGGCAAGACGGCAAGTTGCATGGAACCTTGTGCGTCGACCTGAACGGAGAACCGCTGGGCCGCGCCGATGCGGGGGTCGACATGACGTTTGATTTCGGCGCACTGATCGCCCACGCGGCAAAGACGCGCGACCTTGGTGCTGGAACGATCATCGGGTCGGGCACCGTGTCGAACCGTGATCCCGACGGCGGGCCCGGCAAGCCTGTCGCCGATGGCGGCCTCGGCTATTGCTGTCTGGCGGAGGTGCGGACGGTTGAAACCATCCAGCAAGGCGAGCCGAAAACGCCGTTCATGCAAAAGGGCGACGTGGTGCGAATCTGGATGGATGACGACCGGCACCATAGTATTTTCGGAGCGATCGAACAGCAGGTGGATTGAACAAAAGAGGGGGCGGATTCACCGGCCCGCCCCCGATTTTGCTGCGCCGATGCCGGTATGTCAGCCGAAGCTGCCGCCCGACATGGCATCGCTCAGCGAACAGGCGGCTGGGCCCAAGATCACGATGAACAGCACCGGCAGGATGAACAGGATCAATGGCACGGTCATGATCGCGGGCAGACGCGCAGCCTTTTCTTCGGCGCGCATCATGCGTTCATTGCGGAATTCGGCTGACAGGACGCGCAGCGCGCTGGCGAGCGGCGTACCATATTTTTCTGTCTGGATCATCGTCGTCACGACGCCCTTTACCGATTCCAGGTTCACGCGATACGCCAGATTTTCAAATGCCTGACGCCGCTCGGTCAGAAAACCGAGTTCGATTGACGTCAGCGCGAATTCCTCGCCCAGTTCCGGATAGGCGCGGCCCAGTTCCTTCGATACGCGCGCGAAGGCGGAATCGACGGTCAGACCGGCTTCGGCGCAGATGACCAGCAGGTCGAGCGCGTCGGGAAGGCCCTTGCGGATGGCGTCGGTACGCTTTGTGCGCTTGTTCGATACGAACAGGTCGGGCGCCTTATAACCCAGGATCAGCGCGGCCATGGTGAAACCCGACCGCTTGAACGGGGTCATGTCGGGCCACATTTCGACCCCATAGATCAGAAAGGCGGCAAGGCCGCCGAGAACGATCGGCAGGACCATCCGGCCAAAGATGACCGCGACGGCCAGATCCTTTGATCGGATGCCCGCTTGAGCCAGCTTTTGCTGGACATCCTTGATCTGTTCTTCCTGCAGCACCTGGAGCTTGCCAAGGAACGTCCGCATCTTGTCGGCATGTTGATTCTTGCGGACCAGCTTGGCGCGGCGTTTAGCCGTCGATGCAGTGATGCCGGCCTTGAGCTGTTCGCGGCGGTCGTTGAGCGCCTTGACGCGCTTGGCCATCGGATTGCGAACGGTCAACGCGTTGTAAATGGCGAACAGGACCGCGAAGACGCCGACGGCGGCAAGCGCGGTGCCCGCCCAGATGACGTCGATGCCAAGCAGTTTCGGGCCGGTCTGGGCGCCGGTGAATGCCGCAGTGAGAAGGAGGCTGCTGTTCATCGCTTATGCCCCCTCAGATTTCGAAGCTGATCATTTTGGACATGATGAACACGCCAATGCTCATCCACACCAGGCCGGACAATCCGGCAATGATCAACCGCTGTTCATAGAAGAAACCGGCAAGATAGGTGGGGTTCATCGTCCATACGAGACCGAACACGAAGAAGGGTAGGGCGCCGACGATGTAGGCGGAGGCTTTCGCTTCCGACGACATGGCGCGGATTTTCAGTTTCATCTGCGCGCGCTTGCGAAGAACGTCGGAAAGATTGGCCAGTGTTTCGGCAAGGTTGCCGCCCGTTTCGCGCTGAATCTGGATCGTGATGCAGAAAAACTGGAACTCGGGCGTTCCCAGCATGACGGCCGTTTCCTGCAAAGCGGATTCCATCGTGTTGCCGATGCGGATGCGTTCCACGACTCCCTTGAACTCTTCGCCAACCGGGCCGGGAAGTTCCTGGCTCACCACCTGAAAGGTTTCCGTCACCGGAAGACCGGATTTCAGACCGCGGACCAGCAGGTCGATGGCGTCCGGAAAGCGCGTGTTGAACTGTGCGACACGCTTTTTGATGGCACGTCCAACGACCAGATACGGCAGGCCCAGGCTGAGGAACAGGCCGATCATCGCCGCCAGCGGCAGCGGCGAGCGCATCACCAGCATCCCGCCGGTGGCGACGACGAACAGGCCCATCGACCAGAGCATATATTGCGTCAGCGTCCACCCTTTGCCGGTCCGGCGCAGCCGCACTTCCATCTCTTCGCGGCGCGGCATCAGGCTGGTCAATGTCGAGGTGCCGGAGGCGCCCGATTGTATCGTCTTGCGCATTTGTGCGGCGACGACCGCCTCGGTGGATGCGGCATGCCGGTCCTTGACCATTGCCAGGCGCCGGGTCTTCGCCTTGCCGGCCGACGGACCGCCGAGCAGCATGACGAGAAGCGCGAAAGCCAGAAAGGCCCCGGCGATGATAAGGATGACTGGCAGATTCATGTCGGCTGATGTCCGCTTCTATCGCTGTTGAGGGATGTTGCCCGCCCGATGGGGCCTCACGCCGCCTGCTTCGCGCCCTTCTTGGACATGATGCCAAGTTTTCCGAGCAGCGAGGCGCCCGATTTGCCCTTGGACACGACCTGCGCTTCCTCTGCCTCGACGTCCGCGCCGTCGAGAATGAGGCGCATCAGATTGTTCCAGACCTGCGCCGATTTCGTGCCCTTGCAAATTTCCGCATAGGATTTGCCGAGCTTTGCCGACTGGCTGACCAGTTTCGGGTCAAACGGAATGACGATGTCGATCGGGCGTTCGATGGATGATTCGAATTCCTTGCGCGACAGTTCACCGATCGCGTTCTGGAACTTGTTGGCAACCAGAACGACGCGGGCGCCGGGCACATTCTGTTTGAACCAGGACAAGAGGCGGATCGTGTCGCGAGCGGCGGCAAGTGTCACGTCGGTGACCAGCAGGATCGTCCCCGCTTCCGACACGAGGTGCGGGAAGGGGATCAGCACCTGACGCGGAAGATCGACGATCGTCATTTCGAACGCGCCCCGCAATTCTTCTTCCAACTGGAAAAAGGCGGAGCCGTCGGTCATCACCGGCTGATGGATTGGCGCTTCGGCCGAAAGCAGGCTGAGCTTGTCCGACGCCCGCACCATCGCGCGTTCGATGAACAGCCCGTCGATGCGGCTGGGATTGTCGATGGCGTCGATCAGGCCGCGCCCTGGCTCAAGATCCAGCGTCAGCGCGCCTGTTCCGAAATGGACGTCCAGGTCGAGCAGCGCGGTCTGGCGACCGGCCTGTTCGCTGATGGCCCACGCCAGCGACGTCGATACCATCGACGCGCCGACACCGCCACGGACGCCGACGACGCCCATCATGTGATGCGGTTTGTCGTCGACCATATCGGCGTGCTTTGGGGCGCTCAGCATCGCCTGTGCCATGGTGAGCGATTCCCGAATCTGGTCGAGCGAGAGCGGCTTCAGCAGATAATCCTGAATGCCGCTCGACAGAAGGTCGCGATAGAGACGGACGTCATTGATCTGACCGGCGGCGATCACGACCGTGCCGGGTTCGCAAACCTCGGCCAGTGCGTTGATGTCGTTGATCGGGTCGCCCGATTCCGACATGTCGACGAACAGGATGTTCGGGCTGGCGGACACCGACAAAGATTGAACCGCGTTGCGCAGACCGCCCTTGTTACATTTTTCGATCGGCCAGCCCATGTCGTTGGCGGCCGCGCGGATCAGATCCAGCGTGTCGTCATCGCAGACAAAGGCGTTGAAGGGATCACGCTGACCCGCTGCTTTGAAAGGAGCGTTCACTTGCCACCTCCGCTCGTCTGTTGGCCGCGCAGGTCGCCTGCGCCGGTTTGGGGCTTGTCACGATAGGTGCGGATCGCCCGGGTGGCGGTCGCCGGATCATCGCGGTCGCCCCGCGCGCCCTTGATCAGATCATTGGGGTCGGCGACCATTGCGGCAAGATTGCTGTTCGTAGCGCATCCATAGTTGGACGATGTGGAGTTGGTCGGGTTGATCGATGATTTGCTGGCCCAGTCGGGGCACCCCGGAACGAAAGCCGATGCGCGGGTGACGATGATGCGCAGGTGACCCGGCGGAACCGCGCCCGTGGTGACCGGAACGTCCTGACTGACGAGCAATCCTCGGCGCGCGATCATCGAACGCACGGTCGCCTGCGCCGACGTGGCGCCATAAACCGATGCGTCCTCGATCGCGATGCGGTCGCCGTAACGGACCCCCATCGCGTCGAACCAGCCTTGCAGTCGGCCCTGTTCGCTTGGGGCGAGTTCGCCGTTTGTTGCCGCGACGTCGAATTGATGGATGGCGTTGCGCACGATCGGCTGATGTACCGATTCCAGGCTGCGGTTCGACGCCGCGGTACCGGTGCATCCGGCAAGCGACGTGGCTAGTGCCAGAACCGTCCAAGTTGCGATTTTATTCATCACTTTGCTCCTGAAATCCGGTTCGTCACTTGATGCTGAAGCCGGGCGACACGTCGCCGGTGCCCCGCGGACGATCGGCATCGCCGACACTGGTGTCGAGGCGCGGCTTTGGCCGGTCGCCGCCCGTCACGCCCTGGTTGTCCTGATTGAGCAGGAGGCGCGACAGATCGTTCGCGTTCTGAAAGGCATCGGTCGGCAGCTTGATGTCGTTCGCCGACACCGGATTGACCAGATAGGGTGTGACCACGATGACCAATTCGGTTTCACCACGGCGGAAGCTGTCCGATTTGAACAACATGCCGAGCAGCGGAACGTCGCCGAGGCCGGGCATCTTGTCTATTGCTCCGATCGAACGGTTGTTCATCAGACCCGCGATCATGAAGCTTTCGCCCGAACCGAGTTCGACCGTCGTTTCGGCCCGGCGCACCGTCAGGGCAGGAACCTGAAAACCCTGGAGCTCGATCGCGCCTTCGGTCGACAGTTCCGAAACTTCAGGACGCACGCGCAGGCTGATGCGGCCGTTCGACAATACCGTCGGCGTATAGGCCAAGCTGACGCCATATCGGCGATATTCGATTGTCGTGCCGGCAAGGTTGCCGGGGATCGGGACCGGAAATTCACCACCGGCAAGGAAGTCCGCGGTTTCGCCTGAAATGGCGGTCAGGTTGGGCTGTGCCAACGTGGCGACAAGGCCCGACCGCTCGCCCAGATCAAGCGAGGCCATAAGGTCGAGCCCGAACAGACGGCCCGCGCCGCCCAGCGTACGCCGCCCTGCGACATTGTTGAAAGTATAGGTCGTACCCAGCGTCGTCCTGCCATTGGTGAGCGGCAAGCCCGTCGTCGGGTCATAGGGCCGGGCGACCGGACTGCCGGGGAAAACAGCGGTGGGAGCCGGAATATCAGTGACCGCGCCTGCGGTGCGGCCGCCGAAAATGCTACCGAGGAATCCGTTGCCGAGCGACCCATCCGTGTCGCGGGTCAACAGGTTGCCGCTGATTTCCTTGACCAGCGTCCGGTTCACTTCGGCGATCCGAACCTGCAGATTGACCTGTAGCGGGGTCGCGGTGCGCAGGCGCGACAATACTTTCGTGCCTTCGCCGACAAAGGCCTGAACCAGGCGTTCCGCCTCAGCGGCATCGTCGGGCGACTTGACCGTACCCGTCAGCAGGACAAAGCCGTTCATCGTGTTCGCAGAGATGGCGGCGTCGGGCATGGCCAGCGACAGCATCTGATCGATCGTCTCGATGTTGTTGCCGACGCGCGCGACCGTCGAAAAGACGACCCGGCCGTTGGCGTCGGTGGCATAAATGCTCGTTTCGCCGGGCTTTTTGCCAAAGACATAGAGCTGGCGGCCCGATCGAACCTGCACGTCGGCGATCTCGTCATTGGCGACGAAAATGTCGGACATGGGGGCCGGCAGGCTGATGAGCCGACCACGACCGACCGACAGATCGATGCTGCTGTTCGCATTCTGGCTTGCCTGCGCCGCTGCCTGTTGCGACGGAGCGGAGACCAGGGCGGCTGCCACCAGTGCGATGGCGAAGGTGCGGGCGAGTTCCGCCGCCTTGAATTTGGCTTTGCTGTTCATATTACTTACCCCCAACCGAAACTTCGGTCACCTTGTCGCCGCGCGTCACGCGAACGACCGGGCCATTATAGGCCGGTGCGTAGCTGACGCCTGACTGCGCCGGTGCCGCGCTTGCCTGCGGCTGGGCGCGCGGTACGCTGACGCGGCCGCTGACCGGGACCCAGAAGCGCGATACGTCGCCACCGGTCGTGGCCGTCCTGGCGGTCGTCGGGCGAGCCTGTGCCTGCGCCATCATGCGGCGTTCGGCAGCTGCTCCACCCTTTTCGGGGACGCTGATTTCACCCGATGCGATGGCGGATTCCAGTTCGCCGGTGCTTTCGGCGAGCGGGCGCAACGAGAGCGACAATTGGCCCATGCTCTGCGCCACCGCGATGCGTTCGGCGAGTTCGGGTGTCGCTTCGATCGTGACCGATCCAAAAGTGCGAACCGGGGTCTTGCCGGTTTCGTCCTCGGCGTCATAGCGTTGGTCGGTGGCAAGGACGCGCACGTTACGCACGATAGTTTCGGCGGTATAGATCTGGTCGTCAGGATAGCTGCTGCCTTCCTTGACCTCGATCGTCTGGGCCAGCAGCACGTCAACGCGGTCGCCCGGAAAGACGAAACCTGCGACGCCCTGTTCCTGCGAAACCTTGACCGTCACCGCGCGCATACCGGGGCCAAGCGCCGCGGCGAGGAAACCGCGATCGTCAGGATGGACCAGCGCGCCCTGTGTCACGGGCTGCCCCGCGGTGATCGGATACCGCACGACGGTGCCGACCAGCGTGTTGACGTCGGTCTTTTCCTTCATGAAATAGGCCTTTTCGACCAATTCCTTGGGCCAGGGCTGGAAACGGAAGCTGTCGGGGCCGATGATCGTACCGACGGGAAGCTGCCGCGTGGCGACGAGGATCATCGGGCCGGTAATGTCCGGCGCCGCTGCTGCGCGGGCGGGCGGCGCCGCGGCACCGCGCATCATCTGGTTGACTCCGAACGCCGCGCCGATGGCAATGACCAGCGCGCCGACGATCAGCATAATCTTTCGCGTATCCATGACGATTTTTCGTCCTCCTGCACCCACCAGAGACGGTCGTGCTTGCCCTCAGATCATCCGATAACCTGAAACTGGTTAAGATATTGTTGGTGAAGCCCCCAAAGGCCGGCCGCGGCGATGGCGACCCCATAGGGCACCTCCGGCGGCTTGGCCGATGGACGCAGTTTCATGTTGATGAGCATGACCGCCGACAGGATGCCGCCGCCCACCGCCATCACGGTCAGCGTCGGCAGGAATAGCGGCAGCGGGATCCACAGCATCACCGCGCCGATCATCTTGACGTCGCCGCCACCCATCGCGCCGATTGCGAACAGGCCGACAAAAGCCAGAAAGACGGCAAAGGCGGCGCCGAACTGGATTGCCATGTCCGGCCATGCCGACAGGCCTGCGGCGATCCAGAAGGGGATCGCGAGAACCGCCATCAATGCGTTCAATTCGTTGGAAATGGATCGCGACCGCAGATCGCTGATCGCCGCACAGACCATCAGCAAGCCTAGTAGAGCCATCAGCCCAAGGGAATATAGCCCGCTATCCATCCGCCCCACCTACAGATCATGCCTTACCAAAAAGTAACCATGTCCCTCGCGCGGTCGGCATGGCTTGCATTCGGCGGTCCAGCGGATATGCGGCGGGCATGACTGACAAGCCGCCCTCTGCCGTCGACGTGCTGATCGTCGGCGCGGGTATCGCCGGCGCGAGCCTTGCCGCGGCGCTCGCTCCGTCGCGGCGCATCCTGCTTGTCGAGGCAGAGCATATGCCGGGCTATCACGCGACGGGACGGTCGGCCGCCTTTTGGCATGAAACCTATGGCGGGGCGGAAGTGCAGCCGTTGTCGATCGCGTCCTTTGCGACGTTGAACGATCCCGACACCGAATTTTCCGACCGCGGCTTTCTGTCGCCCCGCGCTGCTTTGACGCTGGGGCGGCGCGCCGACGCCGCCGCGATCGATGCCTATATGGCGGAATTTTCGGCTAACGGCGTCAACATGTCGCGCATGAATGCGGCCAATATCGCCGCCCATGTCCCCGGTATTCGCCCCGAATGGAGCGAAGCCACCTATGAGGCAGCGTGCAGCGACATCGATGTCGGCCGCCTTCACGCCGCCTATTTGCGAGCGGCAAGGCGGGCGGGCGCGTTACTCACGACCCGCGCGCCGCTGCGATCGGCGCGGCGGGTGAGGGGCGGGTGGCATGTCGATATAGGCGGCGAAGCGATCCATGCGGGGTTGATCGTCAATGCCGCCGGGGCTTGGGCGGACGATGTCGCCCGGCTGTGCGGCATCGCGCCGATCGGCATCCAGCCCTATCGCCGTACGGTGGTCCAGCTTCGGCTGGATGTTCCCGTTCCCGCGGCCTTACCGCTGATCGTCGACATCGGCGGCGATTTCTATTTCAAGGGTGAGAGCGAGGGACGCATCTGGCTTAGTCCCCATGACGAAACGCCGATGGCCCCACATGACGTTGCGCCGGAAGAGTTTGACGTCGCCGTTGCGATCGAGCGCCTGCAAGGCGTCGTTGATTGGCCGATCGCGGCCGTCGAGCGGAAATGGGCTGGCCTTCGCAGCTTTGCCCCCGATCGCATTCCCGTTTTCGGTCCCGACAAGAATGAAGCGGCCTTTGTCTGGTGCGCAGGGCAGGGCGGCGTGGGTATTCAGACTTCCCCGGCTATTTCAGCGTTGCTCGCGGCGCAGCTCGGCGCGCCGTTGCCGCCGGGGGGCATCGGCGGCATCGATCCGAGCGCATTCGCGCCGTCGCGTTTCGGCTGACCCATCTTGCCGGTTGCGCGCCGCGATCACCTGCTTACCATGACCGGGCCCGCCATCATCTGGTGTGGCCATGGATGTGGAGGATGTGATGGCCCATTATTTCGAGATCAGGAAGAACAAGGCCGACGAATTTGTCGCCTATTTCAAATATAATAGCGAAGCCATCTTCTGGACCGAAGGCTATACGACCAAGGCGGCAGCGAAAAAGGCGATTGCTTCCATCAAGGAAAATGGACCGGACGCCGAAATACGCGAAGCCGACTGATCTTTTACGCGAGGGTGCGTTCAACGCGCCCGCGCAATATCCAGGGCCGCGTCGCTTGCAAGTTGGTCGGCGATTTCGTTGTCGCCATGGCCGGCATGGCCCTTGACCCACAGCCATTCGATGTCGTGCCGTTTCGCCTCGACGATCAGGCGCTGCCACAGATCGGCATTGGCGACCGGCTTTTTGGCCGCGGTCTTCCAGCCATTTTTCTGCCAGCCATGCACCCACTTGGTAATGCCGTCGCGAACATAGACGCTGTCGGTCGACAGTTCGACATTACAGCGGCGCTTCAATGCGGCCAACGCCTCGATCGCCGCCATCAGCTCCATGCGATTGTTGGTGGTATCGGGCTCGCCACCAGACAGCTTTTTCACGACATCGCCCCATCGCAGCACCGCGCCCCAGCCGCCCGGACCGGGATTGCCCTTGCACGCGCCATCCGTCGCGACAATCACGGTATTGCCCTTGCTTTCGGTCATCGGGCGGCGAACAGGTCCGCGGCATCGGCGGCGGAATAGCGCCGCAACCGGGCGAGGAATGGGGCGGGGTCCTTGCGGGTGACAAGGGCGTCGGCGGGCGTATGTATCCAGTCGTGCGCGCGCGTCAGCAGAAAGCGCAAAGCCGCGCCGCGAGCCAGTATCGGCAGGGCCGCCGTTTCCGCGTCTGACAGCGTCACCTCGCGCGCGTATCCGCGCATCAAGGCCTGTGCCAGCGCGGGGTCGCAATCGCGCCCATCGGAGGAAAAGGCCCATGACGCATGAGTGATGACAAGATCATAAGCGCGAAAATCGGTCGCGGCGAAATAGAAATCGATCAGGCCCGTGACCCGGTCGCCCAGCATCAGCACATTGTCGGGAAAAAGGTCCGCATGGATAACGTGCGCGGGCAGGTCGGTCGGCCAATGCCGGTCCAGATAGGCGAGTTCGTCGTCGACGATCGCCTGCAACCCCGGCAACACGGCATCGAGATTGCCCGCCGCGTCGGCAGTGCCGCGCCAATGTGGGCGGCCCATGGTGTTCGCGCGTGACCCCGCATATCCTTCGAGCGCCCGATGCATGGCGCCAAGCGCCGCGCCGGCCGCCTCGCACTGGTTCGGGGTGGGGTGGGTCAACGAGATGCCCGACAGGAACTGGATGACGCAGGCCGCGCGGCCGGAGATATGCTGTATCGCAATTCCGTCGCGATCGCGGATCATCGCCGGGACCGGGCAGCCACTGTCGGCCAAATGGTTCAACAGATCGACGAAAAAGGGCAGGTCCGCCACGCTCACGCGCTTTTCATATAGCGTCAGGATGAAACGTCCGGCGGTGGTTTCCAACAGGAAATTGCTGTTTTCCACACCCTCCGCAATACCCTTGCACGACAGGACGGTTCCGATGTCGTATCGGCCTACAAGTGCGGCAAGATCGTCCGGTTCGACGTGCGTATAAACTGCCATCAGACCGGATCGAGCCCGCGCGGCAGCTTGAAGATCATATTTTCCTCGGCGGTTACGACGACATCCTCGACCACGGGACGGATGGCGGCGACGGCCTCGATCACTTCGCGAACCAGCGTTTCGGGCGCACTGGCGCCGGCCGTGATGCCAAGTGTCGCGATGCCGTCCAGCCACGTCGGATCGACGTCCACGCCGCGCTGGACGAGGTGCGCGGGCGTCCCCATCCGTTCGGCGACTTCGACCAGGCGCAGGCTGTTCGAACTATTTGGCGCGCCGATCACAATCATCCGGTCGCATTGGTCGGCAATCGCCTTTACCGCGTCCTGCCGGTTCGACGTGGCATAACATATGTCCTCGCCGCGCGGACCCATAATAGCCGGAAAACGGTGTTGCAGCGCGGCGACAATATCGCGCGTGTCGTCGACCGACAGGGTCGTCTGGGTCAGAAAGGACAGCATGTCAGGATCGGAGGGCAAAAGGGTGGCGACATCGTCGACCGATTCGACGAGCGTCATCGCACCCGCGGGCAATTGACCGAGCGTGCCGACGACTTCGGGATGCCCGGCGTGGCCGACGAAAATGATGTGGCGTCCCGCCTCATACGCGCGTTCTGCCTGTCGGTGGACCTTGGACACCAACGGACAGGTGGCATCGAAATATTCGAGGCCGCGCATTTCGGCTTTTGCGGGGACCGTTTTGGGCACGCCATGGGCGCTGAACACGACTGGTACGCCATCCGGAACCTGATCGAGTGATTCGACGAAAACCGCGCCCTCGGCTTTCAAAGAGTCAACGACATAGCGGTTATGAACGATTTCGTGCCGGACATAGACGGGCGCGCCATATTTTTGCAGCGCCAGTTCGACAATGCGGATCGCGCGATCGACGCCGGCGCAAAAACCGCGCGGCGCCGCGATCAGAACCTTGAGTTCGGCTGCTTCATTGCCGCTGGAGGGCGCGATGGGAAGGGGAGCGTTCATCGTCCGCGCGCTCTAGCGCAGCACAGCCGTCGGGGTAAAGCGGCTTGTCCAGTTGCGCCGCGTCCATCGCACCGATAAGAAGCGGCGCGCAAGAGGCGGGGTCCCCGTTCCGATGCCTTTGAATTTTGCTTGGCGCGCCTGTTTGGAAAGCCTGAATGTCATGATGTCCATTTCGCTCCCGTCCCGTAAATTTCTGACCGTGCTGTTCGGCACGGCGGCCGTGGTGACCGTTGCGGGCTGTGCGAAAGACAATGAAATCGACATCAGCGGCGGCGTCGGCATCACCGCGACGCGCAGCGCCTGCCCGGCGGTGGCGATCCCGATGCATACTGGCGACGTAACGCTGTTCGATCCTGCGACAAGCCGCGATGCGCTGGCGATCGACGTCGTTGCGGCGATCACCAATGTCACGCCCCAATGTAACGAGGCCGGCGAGAAAGTGTTTCAACTCGCGACCTTTGACGTCGTCGCGACGCGTCGCGATGCCGGGCCGGCGCGCACCGTCACCTTGCCTTATTACGCCACGGTGCTTCAGGGCGGCACGGCTGTCGTCGCAAAGCGCCTTGGCAATGTGGCCGTGACCTTCGCGGAGGGACAGACGCGCGGAACCGGGCAGGCTCAGGCGTCCGCTTATGTCGATCGTGCCGCGGCGACGTTGCCGGCGGATATTCAGGAACGCATTACGCGCAAGCGCAAGGCGGGCGATCAGGACGCAGCAGTCGACCCCCTCAGCCAGCCGGAGGTGCGCGCGGCGGTTCAGCGCGCGAGTTTCGAACTGCTCGTTGGATTCCAACTGACGCAGGAACAGCTCGAATATAACGTCCGACGATAGGGGCTGCGGCGGCGTTTCGGCGCCGTGCGCTTCATCATGCCCTGCGCGCCGTGCGGTGACGCAGGGCTTTTCGCGTGTGCCAAGCTGCGATAGGGCGCGCGACAGACTTTTACCGATCGAAGATAGGCCGAGCCCGTGACCCTGTTCAACCGCTTTTCCAGCCACATCAACGCCGCATTGGATGCCCTTGTAAAGGCGGAGGCGCTCCCGGCGGGTCTCGACCGCGCTGCCATCAGCGTCGAACCGCCGCGCGATCCCGCGCATGGCGACGTCGCGACCAATGCCGCGATGGTTCTCGCCAAGCCGGCGGGCATGAATTCCCGTGCGCTGGCCGATTTGCTCGCCGCCGAACTGGGCGCGATCGACGAAGTGACTGAAGTCAGCGTCGCCGGTCCCGGTTTCATCAACCTGCGACTTGCCGAGGGCAGTTGGCGCGACGAACTGGCATTGATTGACAGCGCGGGCGACAATTATGGCCGGTCGATGATGGGGCAAGGGCGCCGGGTCAATGTTGAATATGTGTCGGCAAATCCAACCGGACCGATGCACGTGGGCCATTGCCGCGGCGCCGTCGTCGGCGATGCGCTCGCCGCGCTGCTCGAATTTTCCGGACATGAGGTGGTCCGCGAATATTATGTCAATGATGCCGGTGCGCAGGTGGACATCCTCGCCCGCTCTGTGCACATGCGCTATCGCGAAGCATTGGGCGAAGATGTCGGAGCGATCCCCGAGGGACTTTATCCCGGCGATTATCTGATACCGGTCGGGAAAAGCCTGGCGGGCGAATATGGCGACCGGTTCGTCGGTGCGCCCGAAAACGCGTGGCTGGGCCTCTTCCGAGCCGAAGCGGTCAGTGCGATGATGGACATGATCCGGTCCGATCTTGCCAAGCTGGGTATCCACCACGATCTGTTTTCGTCCGAGGCCGAATTGCAGGCCGAAGGAAAGCCCGCCGCCGCAGAAAAATGGCTGCGCGAGCAAGGCCTGGTCTATGACGGGGTTCTGGAAGCACCGAAGGGCGAGACGCCCGAGGATTGGGAACCCGTCGAACTGCCGCTGTTCCGATCGACGCAATTCGGCGACGATCAGGACCGTCCGATCAAGAAGTCGGACGGTAGCTGGACCTATTTCGGCGCCGACCTCGCCTATCATTTTCAGAAGGCAGAGAATGCCGACGAACTGATCGACATATGGGGCGCCGACCATGCGGGAACGGTGAAGCGGATCAAGGCGGCGGTTGCAGCGTTGACCGGCGGCACCAAGAAATTCGACGTCAAACTGGTCCAGATGGTCCGGCTGCTCAAAAATGGCGATCCGTTCAAGATGTCGAAGCGGGCGGGCAATTTCGTCACGCTCGCCGATGTCGTCGAAGAGGTCGGCAAGGATGCGGTGCGGTTCACCATGCTGACGCGCAAAGCCGATGCGCAGATGGATTTCGATTTTGCCAAGGTGGTCGAGGCATCGCGCGACAATCCCGTCTGGTATCTGCAATATGCCAACGCCCGTATCGCGCGGCTGCGCAGGAAAGCGGAGGATGCAGGTATCGTGCTTCCCGCGCCCGTGCCCGAACGGCTTGGCGCGCATGAACTTGAACTGGTAAAGCTGCTCGCGCAATTCCCCCGGATCGTGGAAGCGGCAGCATCGGCGCGCGAGCCGCATCGAATCGCCTTTTACCTTGCGGACGTGGCGGCGGCATTTCACGCCTGGTATAATCTGGGCAATGACAATCCCGCCGCGCGGATCGTCCTGGACAATGATCCCGAATTGACTGCGACGCGGCTTTATTTGGCGGACGGAATCGGGCAGGTTGTGCGTAACGGGCTGCACCTGATGGGGGTCGAGGCGGTCGAGGAGATGGCGTGATGGCGGGCGACAAGAACGCGGAGCAGAATGACTCGGGCCTCGGATTGGATGATGAGGACCGTCTGCCGTGGCTGGAGGCGGCCGACGGATATGAAGAGGATGGCGAAGTTTCGCCAGCGCGTCTGCTGGTCATGGTGTTCGGCGGGCTGTTGCTGATCTGTGCGGTGCTCGGCAGCCTCTGGTGGATCCAGAATGGCGGCACGCGCGGGCAGGGCGAGTTGATCGCCGCGCAGCAGGGCGATTACAAGGTTGCGCCGAAGAACGACGGCGCAAAGACTTTCGAAGGCGAAGGAGACGCCAGTTTTTCGGCCAGCGAGGGTGCGGAGCCGGCAGGCAAGGTCGATCCGACGCGTATGCCCGAAGAACCGGCGGTGACTCCGCAGGAACGCGAAGTCGCGGCGGCGAAGACGGCAGCTGACAAGGCTGCTAAAACGGCGCCAGCGCCATCTGCAACGGCGAAGGACAAACCAAAGGCGGCGGTCGCGCCGGTCAAAGCACCTGACGCCGAGGTAAAGGCAGCACCTGGGGCGTCCGGGTCCGCGCTGATCCAGCTTGGCGCGTTCAGCAGCGATGCATCCGCCGCAAAGGCATGGGCCAGCCTGTCAAAGCGTTTCGCCTATCTGGCCGAACTCAACAAGTCGGTGTCCCCGGCAAAAGTCGGAAATGGAACGGTCTATCGGCTGCGGGTGTCAGCCGGGACGGCGGCCAATGCCTCTAATTTGTGTGGAAAACTAAGGGTCGCGGGCGAAAATTGCGTCGTCGTCCGCTGATTCTGCCCGTTTGGTCGCAGACTTCGTTGGTATGATCCGGTCCCTGTGGCATGTTGCCTTCCCTGCTTGCCGGATGAGGGGCCGGCTGCCGATGGAGTTTGACGCACGATGATACCGGCAATTTTCGGCCTGTCGGGCCTGACCCTCACCAGCGACGAGCGCGCCTTTTTTCGTGACAGCGAGCCGGCTGGCTATATCCTGTTCGGTCGCAATATCGAAAATCGCGAACAGGTTCGGCGCCTTACCGACGAGCTGCGTGACCTTGATGGTCGATCGGATCTGCCGATCCTGATCGATCAGGAAGGCGGGCGCGTGGCCCGTATGAGGTCCCCTGAATGGCCTGTTTTTCCTAGCGGGGCCACATTCGACGAACTTTACGAACGGGCGCCGGCCAGCGCGATCGAAGCTGCACGGCTGAATGCAATGGCTCTTGCCGCGATGCTGGCAGAGGTGGGCATTACGGTGGACTGCCTGCCGCTGCTTGACGTCCGCCAGCCGGGGGCGAGCGACGTTATCGGCGATCGCGCGCTCGGCAGCGAGCCGATGCGCGTTGCCGCACTGGGGCGCGCCATTCTGGGCGGACTTCAGGCGGGCGGCGTTGTCGGTATCGTGAAACATATACCAGGCCATGGTCGCTCGATGCTCGATACGCATGAAGCGCTGCCTGTTGTCGATGCCCTTGATCGCGATCTGCAAACCGACCTCGCTCCCTTTGCGGCGCTACGCGACGCTGCGATGGCGATGACGTGTCACGTCATATTCGAAGCATGGGACCCGGAGCGCCCGGCGACCATGTCGCCGACAGTCATCGACAGCGTGATTCGTCAACGCATCGGATTTCATGGGCTGCTGATGACCGACGATCTCGACATGAAGGCGCTGTCGGGCGATGTACCTTCGCGTGCTGCCGATGCGATCGCGGCAGGATGCGACATTGCGCTCAACTGTTGGGCCAAGATGGACGATATGGTCGGTATTGCAAATGCGCTTGACCCGATCAGCACCATTTCACGGGCGCGACTCGAAGGTGCAATGGATCGGATCGCGGGCATCGGTGACGACCGGCCGTTCGCAACGCTGGTCGATCAGCGCGATGCGCTGCTGGCGGTAGCCTGAGCGGTCGATGGGCGAATTGCCGCTCGATTTCGAGATCGTACCGGCGTCGCCCGAGCGCGACGATGCGTTCCAGCTTTCGCTCGAAAGCTGGGAAGGTCCGCTCGACCTGTTGCTTGCATTGGCGCGCAGTCAGAAAGTCGATCTCAAGCAGATTTCCATCCTTGCGCTGGTCGAACAATATCTGACCTTCATTGCCGAGGCCCGTGAATTGAAACTGGAGGTTGCCGCCGACTATCTCGTGATGGCGGCTTGGCTCGCCTATCTCAAATCCGCTTTGCTGCTGCCCAAGGATCCGCTTGAGGATCCATCGCCTGACGAACTGGCGCTGCGTCTGCAACTGCGTTTGCAAAGGCTTGCGGCGATGCGCGAAGCGGCGGCGCGTTTGTTGGCGCGCGATCGGATTGGGCGCGACGTCTTCCTGCGCGCACGGCCGGAAGGGCTGCGCGATGTCAGGGTACGGCGGTGGGACGCCAGCCTCTATGATCTGCTGTCGGCTTATGGGCAGGTCAAGCTGCGCAGCGAACCCATCGTGCATATGGTATCACGGCGACCTGTCGTTACGCTCGACGCGGCGCTCCACCATCTCCAGCGAATGTTGGGGGTAAAGCTTGATTGGGCCGAACTCGCCGATTTCTTGCCCGTTGACTATCACGGGCCGTTAAGGCGATCGGCGATCGCATCCAGCTTTGTGGCCGCGCTCGAACTGGCGCGGCAGGGTCGCGTGGACCTGAAACAGGAAAGCGCGTTCGAGCCGCTTTATTTGAAAGCCGCACAAGCATGATCGACGATGTGGAACGCGCGATAGAAGCGATGCTGTTTGCCAGCGATGAACCGATGGATGCGCGTCAGATCGCGAACCGCCTTGGTGATGAAATGACGCCGGGCGAGGTGCGCTCCATCGTTCACGCGATCGCGGCACGGCATGCGGGGACAGGGATCGAACTGGTCGAGCGGGGCGGGCATTGGCATTTCCAGACGCCGTCCGATCTAGCGCATTTGCTTCGACGCGAGCGCGACGATCCGCGCAAGCTATCGCGCGCGGCGGCTGAGGTGTTGGCCATCATTGCTTATCATGAGCCCGTCAGTCGCGCGGAGATCGAAGCGATTCGAGGCGTTCAGACGTCGAAGGGAACGCTTGATGTGTTGATGGAGGCGGAATGGGTCGCCCCGGCGGGCCGCCGCGAAGTGCCGGGACGGCCGCTGATATACAAAACAACCGACACCTTCCTGCAACATTTTGGCTTAGCCAGTCGCAAGGATTTGCCGGGCATAGAGGATTTGCGCGCGGCCGGCCTGCTCGACCCGGTTGATCTTGCTTTCGAGGAGGCAATGGACGAACTGGACTAGTAAAAGATAGCGAAGAGGCTTAGATAGCGGCCTCAAGGAGAATTTAGATGGGTCTTTCTAGCATCTGGCACTGGCTTTTGTTGGGCGTCGTTGTTCTGCTGCTGTTTGGCAAGGGCCGTTTTTCGGACATGATGGGCGATGTTGCAAAGGGCATCAAAAGCTTCAAAAAAGGCATGGCCGACGACGACGCGCCAACCCCCGCACCCAAGCATATCGAAGGGCAGCGCACGCCAGAGGCCACTCCGATGGCAACGCCGACGGCCGAGCGCGACAAGCTCTGATCGCCGTCCGCCTGCGGGGGAAGTGCTAGTTCATGTTCGATGTTGCGCCCACCGAGTTGCTGCTCGTCGTGGTGGTGGCCTTGGTTGTCATCGGCCCCAAGGATTTGCCCAAGGCGATGCGCTTTGTCGGTAAATGGATGGGCAAAGCGCGCGGTATGGCGCGTCATTTCCGCGCCGGGCTTGATACCATGATGCGCGAAGCCGAATTGGAAGAACTCGAAAAGCAATGGCGCGAACAGAATGACGCGATCATGCGGGAGTTTCCCCGCATCGATGATGTCGCTGCGTCTGGATCGGCGACATCGGCTGCCGCTCCGGCGACTGAAGTCGATGCCGAGGCGGCAGCCGATCGGACTGCGCCAACTGAACCCCCCGAAACACATGTGATTCCACCGAGGGACGGCCCCTTGCCATGAGCGCTGACCCTGCCATCGAAGACGATGGGGCGGGCGGCAAGATGCCGCTGCTCGACCATTTGATTGAACTGCGCTCGCGCCTGTTGAAATCGCTATTGGCGATCGGTGCCGCTTTTGGCGTTTGCCTTTATTATGCCAAGCCGATTTTCGGGATTCTTGTGCAGCCTCTGGTGCGTGCAGGGCAGGGAAAGCTGATCTATACGCAGTTGTTCGAGGCATTTTTCGTCGAGATCAAGGTGGCGCTGTTTGCCGCGACGATGTTGGCCTTTCCGGTGATCGCCAACCAACTGTGGAAATTCGTCGCGCCAGGCCTGTTCAAACAGGAAAAACGCGCGCTTCTTCCTTTTTTGATCGCGACGCCGGTTCTGTTCGCGATCGGCGCCAGCTTCGCCTATTTCATCACCATCCCGATCGCACTTAAGTTCCTGCTCGGATACCAGGGGAATGTCGGCGGAATTACACAGGAGGCGCTCCCCTCCGTCGGAAATTATCTTAGCTTCACGATGCAGTTCATCATGGCGTTCGGTATCGCCTTCCTCTTGCCGATCCTGCTGATGCTTATCGAACGGTCTGGATTGGTCACGCGCGAGCAGCTTGTGTCGGCGCGGCGTTATATGATCGTAGCAGCGTTCGCGATCGCCGCGGTGTTTACGCCGCCCGACATTCTAAGCCAGCTTTTGCTCGCGGTGCCGCTGGTGTTTTTGTACGAAATGTCGCTTCTGGCGATATGGTTTACACAGCGCCGACGCAAAACAGGCGCCGAAGCGGCGCCTGTCGAGCCTCTCGAAGAGGCTTAGGGTATTTTTGAGATCAGTTGATGGCTTCGTCACCAGCCTGACCGACCGACTCGATGTCGCGGCCAGCACCCTTCACGGTGTTGCAACCAGTGACCAGAACGCTTGCCAACACGGCGAGGAGGATTGCGCGGAAGTTTGTCATTTTTATAACCTCTCTGGATGTGTTGCAAAATGGCCCGGCACGCTTCGAGGGGGGGAGGGAATGCGGGCCGGGCCAATGTTGCTGAGCAGCGCTGCGGGGGGGCGATGACCGCTGCTCGAAAAGGAAACGACGGGAAGGGTATGGAAGTTCCCGAAAAATATCGCCGTGCTGCATTTTTTTCGTAAGTATTTTGAATCACTTGGATTCCCGATGTTTGACATCAAAGGCTGGTGAGGCCGCTCGCTACCGCCAGGCCGAGGAAGGCCAGAAAACCCATTGAATCCGTCGTCATGGTGACGAAGATGGAACTTGCGACAGCAGGATCCTGATCGAGCCGGTCGAGCAGCAACGGGATGGCTACTCCGGCAACGCCGGCTACGAAAATATTAACGACCATTGCTGCGGCGATCACCGTGCCCAATTGCGCATTGCCGAACCACAGCGCGGTGCCGGTGCCGGCCATAAGCGCGATCGTCCCGCCATTCAGAAGGGCGATCTTCATTTCTCGCCAGATTGCGCGCCAACTGTTCGAAGCGGTCAACTGGTTCATCGCCAACGCACGCACGGTGACGGCCAAGGTTTGCGTTCCGGCGTTGCCCCCGACACCTGCGACGATCGGCATCAACGCCGCCAATGCGACCATATGTTCGATAGCGCCGCCGAAAAACCCGACGATCGAGGATGCCAACAGCGCGGTGCCGAGGTTAGCGATCAGCCAGCGGACGCGTGCGCTATATGTCTCGCGGATCGGTTCGTTGATGTCGCCATCGCCAGCGCCCGACAGGCGTAATATGTCCTCGCCAGCTTCTTCCTGAATGATGTGGACGATGTCATCGACCGTAATCATCCCGACGAGGCGCCCGCCCCTGTCGATGACGGCTGCCGAAATCAGCGCATATTTCTGAAAGCGCAGAGCGACCTCTTCCTGATCCATGTCGATCGGGATCAGTGTTTGCTCGCGCTTCATCACGTCGCTGATCGCGATGTCGCGCGGAGTCCGCAATATCCAGCTTAGCTGACAGGTTCCGACAGGGCGGTGCATCGGATCGACGACGAAAATTTCCCAGAAATCGCTTGTCAGGTCGGCGTCTTCGCGCAGCCGGTCGATCACGTCGCCGACGGTCACATGTTCGGCCACCGCGACCAGGTCACGCTGCATCAGTCGTCCAGCGGATTCCTCGGGGAACGAAAGAGCATCTTCGATCGCGGCGCGATCTTCAGGTTCCATGGCCTGGAGGACGGCCTGCTGTTCTTCCTCCTCCATATCCTCGATGATTGCGACGGCATCGTCGGTATCGAGTTCTGCGGCTAATTCTGCCACTTGCTCCGGCGCGAGCAGATTGATCAGTTCCTCGCGAACATAATCATTCATTTCTGCCAACACGTCGGCAGAGAGCATGTCGCCGAGCACGGCCGCGAGCATCGGGCGCTCATCGCTGCGGGCTAGTTCGAAAAGGTCGGCTATGTCGGCGGGATGCAGGCGACCGACGCGTTCGCGCGCCGCTTCGCCTTCACCGGTCTCCGCGAGTTCGATCACATCGCGGACGAATGCGGGCTTCAGTCGGTCGTCTTCATCCAGTTCGGTTTCGGTTTCTCGGAGCGGTTGTTCGCGATCGCGTTCGTCAACGATTGGGCCATTTTCGGGCATCGGGGAATCTTCGCGTTTGTCCATCGCGCTGTCCTCCCTCGTCTCTGACGGCGTCCGAGCCTTTCCCTAGGGCCGCCGCGGGGCGATGGCAACGCCGCGAGAACGCCGGTTGGGCAATTAGTGCGTGGCGTTGAACCTCGCGGCCCGCTATGGCACCGCCAACCCCATGTCATAGGAGTTTCTATATGTCCGACACCCTCACGCTTTCGTTGTCGACCGGCGACGTCGTCATCCGCCTTCGCCCCGACCTTGCGCCCGAACATGTCGAGCGCATCTCGACCCTCGCGAACGAAGGCTTTTACGATGGTGTCGTGTTTCACCGCGTGATCCCAGGCTTTATGGCGCAGGGCGGCGACCCGACGGGCACCGGCGTGGGCGGTAGCCAGCTTCCCGACCTGCCGCAGGAATTCAGCAGCGAGCCGCATGTCCGCGGTGTTTGCTCGATGGCCCGTGCTCAAAACCCGAATAGCGCGAACAGCCAGTTCTTCATCTGTTTTGATGACGCGCGTTTCCTAGACAATCAATATACCGTCTGGGGCGAAGTCACAGAAGGCATGGAAAATGTCGATGCACTGCCCAAGGGTGAGCCGCCGCGAGAGCCCGGCAAGATCGTCAAGGCGACCGTTAGCTGATTATCTGAAATCCCCGCTTCGGCGGGGATTTTTTTTTACATTTGCTCGCCGAGAAAGCCGTTGAGCCGTTCGCAAGCGGCAATCCAGTCTTCCTTGAATGTCTGAACGACCCGTCCGGCGCCCATCGCGTCGTTCATCAAGCCCACGCCTTGGCCGACCCAATAGGTCGACAGCAACTTTGCGCCCTCATGGCCCCCTGCGGACAATTTATCGATCTTGCGTAGCGCCGGTTCGCTGATCAGCGATTGCAGCGGCATGGGAAGGGGCGTCGGCGCGTCGCCCGCTTCCCACGCATCGGTCCATGGCGAGCGGAGCTGGCGCGAAGGTTTGCCAGTGCGGCTTTTTGATCGCACCGTGTCGCGCGAAGACGCGCGAAGCATCTTTTCCTTCACGACCTGACTGGTTTCGGCCTCTGCTGTCGTCAGCCAGACCGAACCCGTCCACGCGCCATGTGCGCCCATTGCCATCGCCGCCGCCATCTGGCGCCCGGTAACGATGCCGCCGGCAGCTAGGATAGCGGTGTTCGTACCCATTTTTTCGACCGCGGCCGCAACTTCGGGAACGAGCACCATCGTGGCAACTTCACCGCAATGTCCGCCAGCTTCGCTGCCCGCGACGACCAGAATGTCGACGCCAGCACGTACTTGCGCCAGGGCATGGTCGCGGGTGCCGACCAGCGCCGCGACGGGGATTCCATGACGTTTCCCGAGTTCAAGCATCAATGGCGGCGGCACACCCAGTGCGTTGGCGATCAGCCGGATAGGATGGCGGAACGCCACGTCGAGCAATCGTGCCGCGCCATCGTCGCTCATGTTGTCGCCAAGGCTGCTGTGTAACTCGTCGGGAGGCGAGAGGTCGTTTGCGTCGATGTCATGCTTCGCGAGTAAGCGGGAGATGAACGCCTTATGCTCGGCGGGAATCGGCGGCGTTTCCTTGCTTGTGACGCCTTTCCCGGCGAAACTGTTGGGAACGATCAGGTCGACGCCATAAGGCTTACCGTCAATATGAGCGTCGATCCACGCAAGCTCCTCCTCAAGGCGGTGGGGCGGCAGCGAAGCCGCGCCAAAGACGCCCATGCCACCCGCTCTGGACACAGCGACGACGACGTCGCGACAATGCGAAAAGGCGAGAAGGGGAAATTCGATGTTTAGCATCGCGCAGATGGGTGATTGCATGAACCTCTCCGAAGTCGGCTGATCGCCGCGCTAGGCGCATGTCAGCGCTAGTTGACGTAAACGTCAAGTTGATTTGCCGGGCGTGTCCATTATCGCGATTGGCATGGCACCGTTTATCCTTTCCGATTTCGATCTTGATGCCTTTGTTCGCGCCACCTTGGCCGAGGATATGGGTACACGCGGCGACATCACGTCGATGGCGACGATCCCTGCCGACGCCCGCTTCGGCGGTGTTATGGACAGCCGCGACGCCATCACCGTCGCCGGGCTGCCGATCGCCGAGCGATTTTTTCGCGCGCTGGCACCTGCAATGGAAATCGAGATTTTGGTCGAGGAAGGCGCGCAGGTCGCGGCGGGAAGCGATCTGATGCGTCTGTCAGGGCATGCCCGCGCGATGCTGACCGCTGAGCGGTCTGCGCTCAACACCGTTCAACATCTGTCCGGAATCGCGACGATGACGCGCCAATATGTCGATGCGCTTGCCGGAACCGGGGCGACACTGCTCGACACGCGCAAGACGATACCTGGTCTTCGGGTTCTGGAAAAATATGCGACACGGATGGGGGGCGCGAAGAACCATCGCATGGGTCTTTGGGATGCAGCGATGATAAAGGACAACCATGTCGCCGTCGCAGGATCGGTCGAAGAGGCGGTGAGGCGCGCGGTCGCGGCAGGGATCGCGGACATCATTGTAGAGGTTGATCGCGTCGATCAGGTTCAACCCGCGCTCGGTGCCGGCGCAACGCATCTACTACTCGACAATATGGGTCCCGACCAGCTTCGAGAATGCGTGGCGATCGTCGGCGGAAGGGTGCCTACCGAAGCATCCGGCGGAGTGCGCATCGATACGATTCGCGCGATAGGGGAAACGGGGGTGACCTATGTTTCGGTCGGAAGGCTTACCCAGTCGGCACCGGCGGCCGATGTCGGACTCGATTTTGCGCTGGCTTAGCATCGCCACGCTGGCGCTGATGCCCATCGCGGCGCAGGCACAATCGCTAGCCTGCACAGCGCCCGAGCGGGTTCCGGTGCCACGCCTCGAACAGCCCAAACGCGGTGAGCCTGTTCGCAGGCCTCCAATCACCGGTTATCTGCTCAGCATGAGTTGGTCGCCGCAACATTGTGCTGGCTTGCGCGATCCGCGCGGTATGCGCGACCGCTTTCAATGTTCAGGCGAGAATGGCCGTTTCGGCTGGATTCTCCACGGCTTGTGGCCTGAAAGCGACACGCGTAACTATCCGCAGTGGTGCCGTCCGGCAAAGATTGTCCCCCAGCCGGTGTTAAAGAAGCATATGTGCATGACGCCTTCGGCGCAGTTGCTTCAGCATGAATGGGCCAAGCATGGCACGTGCATGAGCCGCGATCCGGCATCCTATTTCCGCGCGGCAGGCAGGCTGTTTCGCGCGGTACGCTTTCCGGACATGAACGCCCTCGCTGCGAAGCCGCAAAGTGCGGAAAGCATTCGCCGCGCCTTTGCATCGGCAAATCGCGGCGTTTCCGAATCGATGATTGCCGTATCGACCGATCGCGAGGGCTGGTTGAGTGAAGTCAGATTATGTCTCGGTCCGCGGATGCGGCCTCAACGCTGCAAGGCATTTCAAGCCGGAGCAAAAGGGGAAACGGCGGTGCGCGTTCGCGCAATGCTTGACTGACGGGGCGTCCCGCTATGGCACGGGCGTCTGTTAACGATCTTTTAACCTTACCGGAAAGTTAAGAACGACTTAGCTTGCCGGGCATGGACTCGGACGCTCATATCAACATTCGCCGTCTTGTCCGCGCGCATGGCGTGCGGCAGTTGACCATTGCCCGGCTATCCGCGCCCGCGGATTGGCAGGCGGAATTGCGAACCGCACTCGCGGCACATCGCGAGCCTGTGACGATTTTCGCGGGAAGCGACCTGCGGCTGTTCGTGCAAAGTTTCGCGGTCTTCTTTACCGCTGCGATGATGTTTCTGCTTTAATCGCAGGCCTTGTGAAGTCGCCATGCCAGCATGGCAGAGACAAGGCACATCACGGCCACCATCAGCAAGGTGTCGTCGATCGTCAGGCCTATGCCGATCAATATGCTGAGCAGCAACGTCGCGGCGACCATGAAGCCCGAATTGACAATATTATTGGCCGCCACGGTTCTTGCGGTCTGCGATTTGGCGACGGTTGTTGTCAGGAACGCGTAAAGGGGGACCACGAACATGCCCCCGGCAATCGCGATGCCGAGGAGGTCAAAGACGATGCGGTCGCCCGCCGTCAGCGCCAGAAAGTCGCGCCACGTCATCAGGCCGGTGCCGACATGGTTCCAACCTTTCACATTCCACCAAAGGTCCAGAACGAACAATCCCATCACGATCACCGATCCTGGCGAATAGCGCGCCGAAACCCGCCCATTGAGTAGCCGGTTCACGACGATCGATCCTATGGCGACGCCGACCGAGAAAATCGCGGTGAACAAGGTGGCGACGGTACGATCGGCCCCGAGCGCATTTTTCACCAGCGGTGGGAACTGAGCCGCGAGGATCGCGCCAATTGCCCAAAAAAAGCTGATCGAGATGATTGCGAGGAACAGCCGAGGAATATGCATGGTCCCGTTGACGAGTTGCCATGACGAGCGGAATATATTGTGATCGACGACCAGCCCTTCGGCCTCTTTTTCAGGCGGCGCGGGGGGGACGAAACTGGCGGTCACCCGCCCGATAAGCGCAACGATAATGATCCCCGGAATGGCGAAGTGCGTTGGGGTCAGTCCGCCGACGATCGTGCCGCCAAGGATCGCAATATAGGTGCCGGCTTCGACCCAGCCGGTTCCCGCAAGAACCTCGTCCTCTTCCAGGTGCTGCGGCAGGATCGCATATTTGATCGGACCGAAGAATGTGGAGTGAGTCCCCATCGCGAATAAGGCTAGCAGCATGACAGGCACGAAATGGAACCAGATACCCACCGCGCCGACGATCATGATGAGAATTTCGGCCGTCTTGATGAGGCGGATCATCCGCGTCTTGTCGGTGCTGTCCGCAAGTTGTCCCGCGAGCGCGGAAAACAAGAAGTACGGCAGGATGAAAAGACCACCGGCAAGGGCGTTGAACCACGCCTCGGTCTCCGGATCCTTATATATCGTAAAGGTGACGAGGATCACCATCGCCATCTTGTAGAAATTATCGTTGAAGGCGTTGAGGAACTGGGTTGCGAACAGGGGAAGGAACCGGCGTTGCTTCATCAGCGCAAAAGAACCGGTCATTGAAAATCCACTTTTATCAACCGCCATCCCGACAACGCCGATGCCGTTCGATCTTTCGATAGGCAATATGGTTGTCGCACGGGCGACTTATCGGTTAGGGCTGGCGGGGTCAAAGCCCATTTTGGGGCACCTGTTTGAACGGACATGTCGACCGGGATCATGCTGAGCCTTCCGAACATCCTGACTTTGTCGCGCATCCTGGCGGTGCCCATACTGCTTTTCCTGCTGTGGCCGGGAGTGGTTGAAGGGTCACATCAACCAAAACCGATCGATTACGCGCTCGCTTTCGGCCTTTATTGCCTGATGGGCATTACAGATTATTTTGACGGCTATGTTGCACGCTCTCGCGGCATCGTTTCGCGGTTGGGCGCCTTTCTTGATCCGATCGCCGACAAGATCATGATCGCCGCTGTGATCCTGCTTTTGGTCTTCACTCGCGACATCGCCGGTTATCATGTCATCGCGGCGCTGATGATCCTTTTGCGCGAGATCATCGTGTCTGGTCTTCGCGAATTTCTCGCGACCCTGCAGGTCTCGATGCCGGTGACGCAGCTCGCCAAGTGGAAGACGACGTTTCAGCTCGTCGCTTTCGGGGCACTGATTCTTGCGGGGGCCTTGCCCGCCATGGATTGGATCAAGATGGTAGGGCTTATCTCGCTATGGGGAGCCGCCGGGCTGACGCTGATTACCGGCTGGGATTATCTCCGTGTCGGCCTGAAGCATATGGACTGACCAAAAGATAATGCTTGATGTTGCTCAATTCCCTCGGGTTTGTGGGAATATGGGTCGTGCCTGGGAGCGCATCGAGATTTGGCCCAAACGTGGTCGACGCCCGTCGATTGCTTGTTTGGCTGGCTGGGCGCGATTTTGTTGGCGGCAGGGCGAGTTTTATCGGCCGAGTGCGCGGCGAGACTGGCCTGATAGCATTGTTCGTTGACCATTCTCCGGCGCACGGTTGGACTCTCGGATATGGCTTACGCTGCTGCTGGCGGCTGTCCGTATGCGAGTTTCTGATCAATCGCGTGAAGGCTGACAGGATGCTGTCTATGGAAGCAGGAGATGTTCCGTGACGGCTGTATCCGAGGGAGCGAACAGAGCGAGTTGATCGAGATCGCATGGCGCGCGGGACTGAGTAGGCTGAATTTTGGGGCTGTCAGATCAGCTTATGCTTACGGAAAATGTCCGCAAGCAGGCGAAATTCTTCCGCCCGCGGGCTACCCTTGCGCCACACCAGCGCGATAGTCCGCCAGTCATGATCCGAATCTAGCGGGCGCGTGTCGATGTCGGTGTGATCGAGAATTCCCGCCTCGATTGCCATCTGCGGAAGCATTGTAATGCCCAGACCATTATCGACCATCTGGACCAGCGTATGGAGCGATGTTCCCATCATCCGGGCACCGGCCCGCAATTCGGGGCGATTGCACGCCGCCAGAACGTGATCCTTCAAACAGTGCCCGTCCTCCAGCATCAGCATTTGCGCTGGATCTATCTGGTCGGCGCTGACCATAGCGGGCAGGTTTTCCGACTGCTCGCCGGGAAAGGCGACGAACAGCGCGTCGTCGAAAAGCGCTTCGCTCTCGACGTCGCCGCAGGCGTACGGAAGTGCGAGGAGCACGCAATCGACGGTTCCATGATGAAGCGACTCGCAAGCCTGTGCGCTCGGTTCCTCGCGAAGGAAAAGCTTCAATGACGGCCGCTCCTTGCGAAGGCGTGGGAGCAGGCCGGGAAGCAGGAAAGGCGCGATCGTAGGAATAACACTCATGCGCAGTTCGCCGACCAGCGGAGCCGCGGCGGCGGCGGCCATGTCGGCCAACTCCTCCGCCTCGCGCAACACACGATGCGCCTTTTCCACAATCGCGTTTCCCAACACGGTAAACCGGACGACCCGGCGGGTGCGTTCGACAAGCGTTTGGCCTAGCAAAGTCTCGAGTTCACGGATTCCTGCCGACAATGTCGATTGCGTTACGTTGCAGGAGTCCGCGGCGCGGCCGAAATGGCCATGCTCATGCAGCGCGACGAGATATTGCATCTGCTTCAACGACGGGAGATAATTGTGCATTGATCGAATGTAGTCGTTATTACGGCCTTTTTGAATAAGTTTATCGATTATAATTCGCGACCGTTTTAGCTTCGATTATTGCCGCGCCCGATCGCGCCGTGATAACTCATGAAATCCATCGATGCGGAGGGGCGTATGGCAATTTCCCGATTTTTGATCGGTGGTGTGGCGAGTGCGCTGTTCCTGACCGGGGGGCTGTTCATGTGGCAAGGCTATACTCAGGCTGCCGAGGAGGACGTTCTTCCTGACCCTGCCCCCGCCTTGCCCGCCATTCCAGTGGTGGGGGGCAATGCACCGAAGCGCGGACCGGCTCCGCCCGCCTTGCCAGCGGCTAAGGAGGCGTCGCGTGAGGAACGTCGTTTCAACCGGTTCGATCGCGATCGCAATGACCGGATCAGCCGGGTCGAATTGATGTCGTCGCGAACGGCCGCATTCCGAAAACTCGACCGTGACGGCAACAATCTTTTGACCTTCGAGGAATGGGCAGCCGCCACTGGTCAGCGTTTTGCCAGCGCCGATGGCGACAAGTCAGGCGATCTGACCCGCTCCGAGTTTGCAACGACGGCACCGAAACCGTCTGCAAAACCCAAGTGTAGTTGTTAGGTCGGCACGTCACCTGCTGCTTTAATCCATGCGTCTAGTGAGGTGCCGGCGCGCGCCGTATAGCCGAGCTTACGATCCTTTTTACGAACATCCTCGCTAAGTGGCGGGAACAGCCCAAAATTGACGTTCATGGGCTGATAGCTCGCTGCATCCGCGCCCCCGGTGATGTGGCCTAACAGCGCGCCGAGTGCGGTCTCGGGCGGCGGCGGGGGGAGATGACGGCCGGCGAGTTCGGCGGCAGCGAAACGCGCAGCGACAAGGCCTATGGCGGCACTTTCGACATAGCCTTCGCATCCGGTAATCTGTCCGGCGAAACGAATATGCGGCGCCGATTTAAGGCGAAGCTGGGTGTCGAGCAGTTCGGGCGAACGGATGAAACTGTTGCGGTGGAGGCCGCCGAGGCGCGCAAATTCCGCCTGTTCCAAACCCGGAATGGTGCGGAACAAATTGACCTGCGCGGCGTGTTTCAGCTTCGTCTGGAAACCTACCATGTTCCACAATGTGCCAAGCGCGTTGTCCTGGCGCAGTTGGACGACCGCATAGGGCCAGCGTCCGGTGCGCGGGTTATCGAGCCCGACGCCTTTCATCGGCCCGAAACGCAATGTTTCGGGGCCACGTTCGGCCATGACTTCGATAGGCATACAGCCTTCGAAATAGGGCGTATCTTTCTCCCAGTCCTTGAACTCTGTCTTGTCGCCATCGACGAGCCCTTGGACGAAGGCGTGATATTGATCTTTGTCCATCGGACAATTGATATAATCCTTGCCGTCGCCGATCGGCCCGACCTTGTCCCAGCGGCTCGCCATCCATGCTACGTCCATGTCGATGCTGTCGCGGTAGATGATAGGGGCGATCGCATCGAAAAAGGCGAGTGCATCTTTCCCGGTCGCCGCGCCAATGCTGGAAGCAAGCCCGGCAGCGGTAAGTGGGCCGGTGGCGACAATCGTAAGCCCTTCTGTGGGCAGAACATCGACGCGTTCGCGAACGATCACGACATTGGGATGATTCTCGAGCGCGCGCGTGACACCGCCGGAAAAAAGATCGCGATCGACCGCGAGCGCGGAACCGGCGGGGACCTTGTACACATCCGCTTCGCGCATGATGATCGAACCAAGGCGACGCATCTCGCGGTGGAGAAGGCCGACGGCGTTACTGTCACCGTCATCGCTGCGAAAACTGTTCGAGCACACCATCTCGGCCAATGCATTACCCTGATGTGCCGGTGTCGTATCGCCGCCGCCGCGCATCTCGGACAGGCGAACGCGATACCCCGCTTCGGCAAGCTGCCAAGCGGCCTCCGAGCCTGCAAGGCCCCCGCCTATGACGTGAATATCTTGTCCCATTCGCTGTATCCGTTGACTTGCGCTTCGTCCGCCGCGCACTAGGCGGGTTGAGAACAAGATGCAAAGGGGGGCGGGACGAAATGGCACGGGAACAGGGTTGGGATCGCGCGCATTGGTTGTGGCTGGCCGGGCTGGCCGGCGGGATCAGCTTTTTCGTTGCGGTGTTCCAGCGTTGGGACGGCCCGGCAATATGGGCTTGGAAAACGTCAGGCGTTGCGTTGCTGGCGGCGTGGGCCGTCGCAAATGCTCGCAACCGCGATGGATGGATGATCGCGGCGGCGCTTGGCTTCGGGGCGCTGGGCGACTGGTTGTTGGAGGGGTGGGGGTTGGTGGGGGGAGCCATGGCTTTTGCTGTGGCGCATGGGATCTCTATCACATTGTATCTGAAGCATAAGCGCCGCGCGGGGATGACGGGGTCGCAGCGGTTTCTGTCGCTGGTCACGGTCCCGCTGGCGCTGGTCATCGCCTGGGCGCTGACCCGGCAGGCCGAACCGGCGGAGATGGCCGCGGCGGTCGGCTATACCGCCATCGTCGCGCTGATGGCCGCGACCGCATGGTCCAGCCGCTTTCCCCGCTATCGCACCGGGATCGGCGCGATGATGTTCCTGGCAAGCGACCTCTTTATCTTTGCGGGCGAGGGCGGCATGGTGTCCAAGGACGTCACCCTGTGGTTCGTCTGGCCGCTCTATTTCGCCGGACAGGCGCTGATCGCATGGGGCGTCGTCAGCACCCTGTCCCGCGAGGCGCGGCGCTGACGACGGCGCAGCCGCGCCATGGGCCATGGCCAAAGGTGGAGGACAGCAGATGCAGATGCAGATGAAGACCCTGACGAAAATCGCGCTGGCGCTGAGCCTGGGCCTGTCGCTCGCCGCGACCCCGGCGCAGAGCATCGCCGCGATTCAGGAAGGCGCGAAAGCACCCGATTTCACGCTGACCGCCGCAAAGGCCGGCAAGCCCTTTATCCTGTCGCTGAAGGACGTGCTGAAACAGGGGCCGGTCGTGCTCTATTTCTTTCCGGCCGCCTTCACGCCCGGATGCACCGTCGAAGCGCATCTGTTCGCCGAATCGAGTGACGATTTCAACAAGCTGGGCGCGCGGGTCGTCGGCGTGACCGCCGGAAATATCGAGCGCGTCGAGGAATTTTCCAGAGCCGCCTGCCGCGACAAATTCGCCGTCGCGGCCGATCCGGGCGCGAAGGTCGCCGCGAAATATGAGGCGGCGGTCCAGCGCCCCGGCCAGGCGGCGATTTCCAGCCGCACGTCGTTCGTCATCGCGCCGAACGGAAAAATCCTGCTGCGCTATACCGACAGCAAGCCGCAGGGGCATATCGAGAAGACGATGGCGGCGGTCCGCGCGTGGAAGGCACGGCAGCGGTAGCGGTGGCGGTGACTTAGCCGCAGCCGCAGCGGCGAGCGGCCCCGGTCGCGAAAAAAGGGTCAGTCCCGCCGTTGCAGGCTGACGACCGCATGGATCGGGAGTTCGGCATAGATATGCGGGAACAGGTCGCCGCCGCGCGCCGTTTCCCAGCGCACCGCCGCGCCAAGCTGAACCAGATCGACTTCGGCGATCATCAGGCCGCCTTGCCCGGCGAAATATTTGGCGATCGTTCCTTCGAGCTGGTCCGCGGTGGACAGGTGGATATAGCCATCGGCAATATCCACCGGCGCACCGCGAAACACGCGCTCCCGTTCGAAATCGACCCATTGCTGCTGTGTCAGCACCTTGAAGGCCGTCGAGGGGGTCATTCGGACGGTGCCTCCGTCGCGGCGTCGGCCCCGGTTTCCGGCGCCGCCGTTTCGGCGGCTTCGGCGGCTTCGACATCGTCGTCGCTGTCTTCGATCAGCGCCGCCGACACAACATGTTCGTTGTTCGCGACATCGAACAGGCGGACCCCGGCAGACCCGCGACCGATGACGCGCATCGAGTCCAGCCCCATGCGGATCAGCTTTGCCTGATCGGTCACGAGCATCAATTGATGCCCCTTGGTGGCGGGGAAGCTGGCGACGACGGGGCCGTTGCGGGTGATATTGTCGATGTTGGTGATGCCCTGACCGCCGCGACCGGTGCGGCGATATTCATAGGCCGACGACAATTTGCCATAGCCGTTGGCGCACACCGTCAGGATGAACTGTTCGCGCGCGGCGAGTTCCGCCATGCGGTCGCCGTCGAGCGTCGATTCGTTTTCATTATCCTTCCACGGCGCGGCGCGCAGATAGGCCTCGCGCTCCTCGCTGTTGGTGCCGACTCGGTGCAGGATCGACAGCGAGATGACCTGATCGCCATCCGCCAGTCGCATCCCGCGCACGCCGGTCGAATTGCGGCTTTGAAATTCGCGGACGTCATCACCGGCGAAGCGGATTGCCTTGCCCTGACGGGTGGCGAGCAGCACGTCGTCGCTTTCGTCGAGCAACGCGACCCCGATCAGCCGGTCATCCTCGTCGTCGCCCTCGAACTTCATGGCGATCTTGCCGTTCGACGGTACGTTGGTGAAAGCGTCCATGCTGTTACGACGCACATTGCCCTTTGCGGTTGCAAACATGACGTGCAGCTTGCCCCATTCATCCTCATTTTCGGGAAGGGGCAGCACGGTCGAGATTGTTTCGTCCTTGCCCAGCGGCAACAGGTTGATCATCGGCCGTCCGCGCGTCGCCGGTCCGCCCTCTGGCAAGCGCCAGACCTTCATGCGATAGACCTTGCCCGCGGTCGAGAAGAACAGGACGGGGGTGTGGGTCGAGGTGACGAACAATTCGGTCACCACGTCCTCGTCCTTCGTCGCCATGCCGGCGCGGCCTTTGCCGCCGCGGCGCTGGGCGCGGAAGGTGTCGAGCGGGGTGCGCTTGATATAGCCGTCGAGCGTGACGGTCACGACCATCTCTTCGCGCTCGATCAGATCCTCGTCATCGATGCCGTCGGCGGCGGGCGCGACGAGGGTGCGGCGCGGCGTGGCAAATTCATCGCGCACCGCGATCAATTCCTCACGCATCACGGCATAAAGCTTGTCGCGGTTGGCGAGGATTGAAAGCAGTTCCTCAATCTCGGCCGCCAACTCACCCAGTTCCTTGCCGATTTCATCGCGGCCAAGAGCGGTCAGGCGATGCAGGCGCAGGTCGAGGATCGCCTTCACCTGAATTTCCGACAGGCGATAGACGGCGCTTTCCTCCATCTCCCCCTCGATCGCTTCGACGAGGCGGATGTAGGGCGCGATCTCTCCGATCGGCCATTCGCGCGCGAGCAGCGCCTCACGCGCGGCGGCGGGGCTGTTCGATCCGCGAATGATGCGGACGACTTCGTCGAGGTTGCTGACCGCGACGACCAGCCCGAGCAAGATGTGCGCGCGGTCCCGCGCCTTGGCCAATTCGAATTTGCAACGCCGGGTGATAACCTCTTCGCGAAAGGCGATAAAGGCTTCGAGAATCGGCTTTAGCCCCATCATTTCGGGGCGCCCGCCACGAATGGCGAGCATGTTCGCGGGGAAGCTGGACTGGGCCGGGGTGTGGCGCCACAACTGGTTCAACACGACCTCTGCCGTCGCATCGCGTTTCAGTTCGATGACGACGCGCACGCCTTCGCGGTTCGATTCGTCGCGAATGTCGGCCACGCCCTCGATCCGCTTGTCGCGCGCCGCCTCTGCGATCTTTTCGACCAGACCCGATTTGCCGACCTGAAAGGGAATGGCGGTCAGGACGATCGACTGGCGATCGTTGCGCCCTTCCTCGATCACATAGTTCGACCGCATCATGATCGAACCGCGTCCGGTGGCATAGGCCAGCCGCGCTCCGCCCTGACCCAGCATCGTCGCGCCGGTCGGGAAGTCGGGACCGGGGACGATCGCCATCAATTCATCCAGGCCGATCGCGGGGTTATCGATCGTCGCCAATGTCGCGTCGATGACCTCCCCCAGATTATGCGGCGGAATATTGGTCGCCATGCCGACCGCGATGCCGCCCGCGCCGTTGACCAGCAAATTGGGGAAGCGCGCCGGAAGGACGGTCGGTTCGTCGCGGCTGGCGTCATAGTTCGGCTGAAAATCGACGGTATCCTTGTCGAGATCGTTCAGCAGCACCATCGCCGTCTTGGCAAGCCGTGCCTCCGTATAGCGCATCGACGCCGGGGGATCGGGGTCCATCGATCCGAAATTGCCCTGACCGTCGATCAGCGGCACCCGCAGCGACCAGTCCTGGGTCATGCGGGCAAGCGCGTCGTAAATCGCGCTGTCGCCGTGTGGGTGATAATTGCCCATCACGTCGCCGACGATCTTTGCCGATTTCTTGTACGGCCGGCCCGGAATGAAGCCGCCTTCCTGTGCCGCGTAAAGAATGCGGCGATGCACGGGTTTCAACCCGTCGCGCACGTCGGGCAGCGCGCGGCTGACGATCACGCTCATCGCGTAATCGAGGTAGGACGTCTTCATTTCATCGACGATATTGATCGGCGAAACGCCATCTTCTGACGGCGGCGTCGGCGTATTTTCTTCGGTCAAGACCCGGCCTTTTTTCTGCTTATCGGGAGGTGGATTTTGCCTAGCCCATGGGGGCGGGAAAGGCCAGTGGTTCGGTGCTTTTGCCCATGTTTTTTTAAGCCGCGCGGCGCGCCGGAAACCCTGTGCGCGCGATGCCGGAAAAGCGTGGCGTCATGGCATGATTTCGTCGCTTGCCAATCGCCCCTTCGCCCCTAAAGGTCGGGGCGATGAGCCCTTGTCCGTCCCGCGCCCGCCGATGACCCTGATCGCGCTGATCGGTGCCAGCGACATGCTGCCCGATGGGGGGCTGCGCGCGCTTGTCACGGTCGCGGGCGAAACATTGATCGAACGGCAGGCGGCGCGGCTGGCCGACGTCGGGGTGACGCATGTCGCGGTCGCGGTCGGCGCGGTTCCCGCCGACCTGCTGGCCGTATGCGACCGGATCCGCCGCCGCGGGATGAAGGTGACGCCGGTTCGCGCCGCCCCCGACCTGTTGCCGCTGGTGCAGGGCGACGACCGCATCATCCTGGTCGCCGACGGGCTGCGCGCCGGGGGCACCCATTATGCGGCGATCGCCAAGCCCGGATCGCCGGCCATCCTTGTCACCGGCGACACGCCGTTGACGCAGATGTTCGAACGGATCGACGCGACGCGCCGTTGGGGCGGGCTGGCCTGTATATCGGGTGCGATGGTCGCCGAACTGGCCGCGATGCCGGGCGAATGGGACATGATGCTGACGCTGTTGCGGATGGCGGTCCAGTCGGGCGCGCGGCGGCTTTACTGCGAACCGGCGCTGTTCGAACAGGGTGAGATCGCGATCGTTTCCGACCGCCCGACGGCCGCGCTGATCGAACAATCGAGCCTGCAACAGGTCGAATATGGCGGCATGGGGCTGGGCCGGTCGGCGATCATGATGCCGGCGATCCGGCTGGCCGGACCGTTGATCGTCAAATCGCCGACGACGGCGCGCTACCTTCCCTATGCGACCGCGCTGTCGTGGCTGGCGGTGGCGGTGCTGACGGCAAGCGGGCTGGCGGCGGCGGGGGCGCTGGTCGCCATATCGGGCGGGCTGGGGCTGGCCGCGATGCGATTCCTGTCTGCCTTTCGCGCCGAAAGCGCGGCGCAGGACCGCGCGCGCCATGTCATCCGCACCTTTGCATGGCTGTTGCTGGCGGTCTTTCCATGGCTGGTGTCGCTGGGTGGGCCGGGGCATGAGATGCCGCCATTTTCGGAGGCCGCGCTGGCCCCCTGTCTGGCGGCGGCGATATTGCTGGCGCGCTGGCTTTACGAAGATTCGGGGGAGCGGCGGCGCTTTCACTGGCTGTTGCCCGATGCCGACCAGGCGTGGATCATGCTGGTCCCGGCGTTGCTGTTCGGATTTGCGCCGTTGATGTTCGCCATATTGCCCTTGCTGGCGTTGATCCAGACATTGCTCTGGGTCCGGCTGGCGCGCCGCCCGGAACCACGGTAAAACAATGGCCTTGAAGGTTTAGCGCCTATTAACGCCAAGCTGTTATCAGCCGACGCCTATGAGTGAATCGCTCTCCTCGCCCGGCATTGGCCTGCCGTCGCCGACGCTGTCGGCGCGCCTGCGCGAACTGGCGGATTATCTGGCCCGGCCGGCGGTCGGCCGGTTGACCGAGGAACAGCGCGCGCTGTCGCTGGGCATCGCGCGGCGGCTGGTCGCGGACGTCGCGGCGCGGCTGGACCCCGCGATCGATCCCGACCGGCTGTGGGCCGAATGGCTGGGCGGCGGGCTGCCCGGCGCGGACCGGCTGGCGGGCCTGTGCTTTGC
Source organism: Sphingopyxis sp. (assembly GCA_030145715.1). Classification (GTDB taxonomy): domain Bacteria; phylum Pseudomonadota; class Alphaproteobacteria; order Sphingomonadales; family Sphingomonadaceae; genus Sphingopyxis. The sequence continues at coordinate 71,159 of JAIXHQ010000015.1, forward strand.
GCGGGCCGAGGAACATCGGTGGCGCGAACAATCGGCGCTGCGCAGCGGGGGCGGAACCGTCCTTCCCGAAAGCGACGAGGTGATCGTCGATCCGCAAGCGGAGGGCGAGCCGCTGTCGGACGTCGGGCGCGCGGCGCTGGCGTTGCAGATCGCCGACCGGCGGCGGTTCGACGCGATGGGCAATCCGGCGCTGGCGGTGGGTGACGTCGGGGCCGACCTGTTCCGCACCCTGTTGCTCGACATCGCGGCGTGGCGGCTGGCAGAGGTCAGCGAGGATCGCGCGCGCGCGGCTGACCTTGGCGATGCGGTGCGCGCGGCGACGCGGCGGCACGCGGACGAAGGCGGGCTGGCGGCGGCGGGCGGCGCCTATTTCGAGATATTGGGCGACGGCGTGCCCGACGCGGCGGCGACCGCGATCGCGCGGCACGACTGGCCGGTGCTGATC
>JAIXHQ010000016.1 GCA_030145715.1 Sphingopyxis sp.
ACCGATTTTGCCCATTGCTTCGTCGAAAAGTCTTGAAATATTGACATATTCCTTCGCCTTTCCTCCTCGCACTGAGCAAAATCGCTTCAAACCTCGACCGGGGAATTAATGGGTCCTGACCCTAGGCGACCTGTTTCGCCAGCTTGCCCAATCCCTTGGACAATTGCAGCGCGCCGTTCAGCCGCGCGCCGGTGCTGATCCAGTCGCCGCTGACCGACAGCTTGTTGTCGGGACGGATGCGCGCGCGGCCCTTCAGCCGCTCGACATAGGCGATCAGGCCCGGAACATTCGCGAATGCGTCGCCATGGAAACTGACCAGCGCGCCCTTGGTGCCGACGTCCAGCTTGGCGATACCGGCCAGCTTGGCGTTCGCCTTGATCTCCATCAACTGGATCAGGTTCGCGGTTTCGGGTGGCAGCGGCCCGAAACGGTCGATCATCTCCGCCGCAAAGGCATCGAGCGCCGGGCGGTCGCCCGCATCGTTCAGGCGGCGATAAAGCGCCATGCGCAGCGGCAGGTCGGGGACATAATCCTCGGGGATCAGGATCGGCGCATCGACGGTGATGACGGGCGACAGGGCTTCGCGCGGCGGCAGCTTTCCCGCGCCTTCGGCCTTGGCCATCAGGATCGCTTCTTCCAGCATCGACTGATAAAGTTCGAAACCGACCTCGCGGATATGCCCCGATTGTTCATCGCCGACCAGATTGCCCGCGCCGCGAATGTCGAGGTCGTGGCTGGCAAGCTGGAACCCCGCGCCCAGCGTATCGAGATCGCCAAGCAGCTTGAGCCGCTTTTCGGCGGTGTCGGTGATCGCACCGCCCTCCAGCGTCGTCAGATAGGCATAGGCGCGCGTCTTGGACCGCCCGACCCGGCCGCGAAGCTGATAGAGTTGGGCCAGCCCAAACCGGTCGGCGCGGTGGACGATCAGCGTGTTCGCACTCGGAATGTCGAGCCCGCTTTCGACGATGGTCGTCGACACCAGCACATCATATTTGCGGTCGTAAAAGGCGCTCATCCGCTCCTCGACCTCGCCCGGCGCCATCTGGCCGTGCGCGACGACATATTTGATTTCGGGAACCCGGTTGCGCAGAAATTCCTCGATGTCCGGCAGGTCCTTGATCCGCGGCGTCACGAAAAAGCTTTGCCCGCCGCGATCATGTTCGCGCAGCAACGCCTCGCGGATCACCACCGGATCCCATGGCGCCACATAGGTGCGCACCGCAAGGCGATCGACCGGCGGCGTCTGGATGACGCTCAGTTCGCGCAGGCCCGACATCGCCATCTGCAACGTGCGGGGGATCGGCGTCGCGGTCAGCGTCAGGACGTGGACGTCGGTCTTGAGCTGTTTCAGCCGTTCCTTGTGGACGACGCCGAACCGTTGTTCCTCGTCGACGATGACAAGGCCCAGATTCTTGAACTCGACCGATTTGGCGATGACCGCATGGGTGCCGACGACGATGTCGATCGTGCCCGCCGACAGCCCATCGCGCGTCTTTTGCGCCTCGGCGGCGGGGACAAGGCGCGACAGGCGGCCGATGTTGATCGGAAAGCCTTTGAAACGCTCGGCGAAATTCGTGTAATGCTGGCGCGCGAGCAATGTCGTGGGGACGACCACCGCGACCTGCACCCCCGCCATCGCCGCGACGAAGGCGGCGCGCAGCGCGACCTCGGTCTTGCCGAAACCGACGTCGCCGCAGACGAGCCGGTCCATCGGGCGGCCCGACGCCATGTCGGCCAGCACGTCACCGATCGCCCGGTCCTGATCGTCGGTTTCCTGATAGGGGAAGCGGTCGGCAAAGGCCGGATAGGACGCATCCTGCGCCAGCAGTTCGCCCGACCGCAGCGCGCGCTGCGCCGCGGTGGCGAGCAGTTCGCCCGCGATCTCGCGGATGCGTTCCTTCATCCGGGCCTTGCGGCGCTGCCACGCTTCGCCGCCCAGCTTGTCGAGCGCGACGCCGTCGCTCTCGCCGCCGTAACGCGACAGCACGTCGAGATTTTCGACAGGGACATACAGCTTGTCGCCGCCGGAGTAGGTCAGCGCGACGCAATCATGCGGGCTGCTGCCGACCGGGATCTGGGTCAGCCCCTCATAACGGCCGATGCCATGGTCAAGGTGGACCACCAGGTCGCCGACGCTGAGCGTCGCGAGTTCGGCCAGAAAGGCGTCGGCGCTCTTGCGGCGCTTTTGACGGCGGACCAGCCGTTCGCCCAGAATATCCTGTTCGGTGAGCAGGCTGATCGCATCGCTCGCGAACCCGTGATCGAGCGGCAGGACGACCAGGGCGACGTTGCCGACCTTCGATCCGCTGGCCTCACCATTCCCGTTCGCGTCGAGCGAAGTCGAGACGCCTGTCGGCGTGGCGCCATCTCGATGGGTGTCTCGACTTCGCTCGACACGAACGGACGAAAGGGGGGCGGTGAGCGCCAGCGCCTCCTGCCATGTGTCGGCCTGAACCAGCCCCGTCACCCCATGGTCGCGGAGCAGCCCCGATAATCGGTCGCGCGCGCCGCCCGAATAGCTGGCGATGATCGTGCGGCGTCCCTTGCGCCGTTCATCCGACAGGTGATCGGCCACCTTGTCATAGATGTTGAGGTCGGCGGTGCGTTCGGGCGTGAAATCGCGCGCCGCGAATGTTTCCAGGTCGACAACCGTCGCGGCGGGCGGCGCGTCGAACGGGGTGACGACATGGATCGGGCGTGCCTTCGCCGCGCCGGTCCATTCGTCGTCGGTCAGGTACAGCGTCTCGGGCGCCAGCGGGCGATAGCTGCCCGGCGATTCGCGTTCGGCGGCGACGCGATTGGCATGATAGTCGGCAATCGCGGCAAAACGGGTGTCGGCCGTCGCTTCGGTGCGGTGGCCGCGCAGCACCGGGGCGGCGGGATCGATATGGTCGAACAGCGTCCCCAGCCGTTCCTCGAACAGCGGCAGCCAATGGTCCATCCCCGCCTGTCGCCGCCCGTCGCTGACCGCCTGATACAGCGGGTCGCCGGTCGCCTGCGCGCCGAACAGGTCGCGATAGGCCGACCGAAACCGCTTGATCGTCGCCCCGTCGAGCAGGGTTTCGGATGCCGGAAGCAGTTGCAGCGCCTTGGCCGGGCCCAGGCTGCGCTGGTCGGCGGGGTCAAAGCGGCGGATGCTTTCGATCTCGTCGCCAAAGAAATCGACCCGCAGGCCATTTTCCTCGCCTGCCGGAAACAGGTCCAGAATGCCGCCGCGCACCGCGAACTCGCCCTGGTCGGCGACGGTATCGACGCGGCTGAAACCATTGGCGACAAGCAGTTCGGCCAGCGCGTCGCGGTCGATCCGCTGTCCCGGCGCCAGCGTCGTCGCAAGCTGGCGGATGCGGAACGGGGTCAGCGTCCGCTGGGTGATCGCCGCGACGGTGGTCAGGATCAACTCGCCACGCCGTGCGGGCAGTTGCAACGCCGACAATGTCGCCAGCCGGTCGGCGCTGACGCGCATCGAGGGGCCCGCGCGATCATAGGGCAGGCAATCCCACGCCGGAAAGCGATGGACGATCAGGTCGGGCGCGAAAAAGGGCGCGGCGTCGGCGATCGCCTGCATCGCGCTGTCATCCGTCGCGACATAGACCAGGCGCCTGTCGCTCGCCCGCGCCAGATCGGCCAGCAACAGCGGCAGGAAACCGTCGGCGGCGCGCGCCAGTGTCAGCGGCGCCGATGCCGATCCGATCGCGGCGAAAATGTCGGCGGCGGCGATGGTCATGGCAGGGGGATATAGTCCAGTCGGCGCATCGCGGCGATCATCTCCGGCCGGTCGAGGTGCGCGGGCGGCTCCCCGGTGCCGAGCGCCCACGCCATGATGTCGACGTCGTCTTCCTCGACAATCAGTTCGTACCACGCAATCTCGTCTTCGCCCCATTCCGCCGAATGACGGTCGAAAAACCCGCCGATCATATAGTCGGCCTCGCGCGTGCCGCGGTGCCATGCGCGGAATTTCAGGCGTTTCAGGCGGTCTTGCATGGCGGGCCTTTTATACGTCTCAATCGATCTGGCAACGGGGACGGCATCGGCGACGGCATCGGCGATTTTTCGCTGTCCTACATTCTCGCGGCGCGATAGCGTCGCCGGATGACCCCGATGATCCGCCTGCCGATTGCGTCCCGCCATGCCCTGTCCCAAGGCCGGGGAAGAACGGAAAGCAAAGGGGGACGTGGTGTGACCTTTGTGACCTTTGGAATAAAATTACACGGGCGCGGGGTCTGATCGAAGCGCGATGCGACCCGAAATCCTCAATCCGCTTTTTGCCGCGCTCACCGACCTGAAAGGCGTCGGGCCACAGCTTGCCAAGCCGCTGACCCGGCTGGGGCTGGAACGCGTCGTCGACGTGCTGTTCCACCTGCCGACCGGCCTGATCTCGCGTTTTCCGGTCGACCGGCTCGATCAGGCACAGGCCGGACAGACGATCATCGTCAACCTGACCGCGCAGGATTATCGCGCCGGCCGCAGCCCCCGCGCGCCGTTCGGGGTCGAGGCGTCCGACGATGCCGGCGGTCATGTCCGGCTCGTCTATTTCGGGCGCACGTCGGGGCTGGCGCGCAAGCTGTTCCCGCTGGGCGAGAAACGCCGCGTGTCGGGGCGGCTCGACCTATATGGCGACATGCGGCAGATCGTGCATCCCGATCAGGTCGTCGAACCGGGTGACGAGGCGGGGATCGCCGAACATGAGCCGGTCTATCCGCTGACCGAGGGGCTGACCAACGCGCGATTGTCGCAACTGGGACAGGTCGCGCTGGAACGGCGCCCCGACCTTGCCGAATGGATCGACGCGCCGCTGCTGGCCAGCCGGGGCTGGCCGTCGTGGCACGAAGCGATGGAGCGCGCCCACGCCAGCCCGCGCGACGAGGCGGCCCGCGACCGGCTGGCATATGACGAAATTTTCGCGAGCCAGGTCGCGCTGATGCTGATCCGGCAGGGGCTGCGGACGCGCCGGGGCAGGGCGATCACCGGCGACGGGCGGCTGACCGACGCGCTGAAACTTCCCTTTGGCCTGACCGGCGCGCAGGAGCGCGTCGGGCGTGAAATCGCGGGCGACATGGCACAGGACACGCCGATGCTGCGGATGCTGCAGGGCGACGTCGGATCGGGCAAGACGCTGGTGGCGCTGCGCGCGATGCTCGCGGCGGTGGAGGCGGGGACACAGGCGGCGCTGCTCGCGCCGACCGAGATATTGGCGCGCCAGCATCATGCGACCTTGCAGCACATGCTGGGCGGCTTGCCGGTCAACGTCGCCATCCTGACCGGGCGGGACAAGGGGCGGGCACGCGAATCGACGCTGATGGGGCTGGCCGACGGCAGCATCGACATATTGGTCGGAACCCACGCCATCTTTCAACAGGCGGTCGCCTATCGCGACCTCGCGCTTGTCGTGGTGGACGAACAGCATCGTTTCGGGGTCGCGCAGCGGCTGATGCTGACGCAAAAGGGCGCGCGGCCGCCGCACCTGCTGGTGATGACCGCCACCCCGATCCCGCGCACGCTGCAACTGGCCAACCATGGCGAAATGGATGTGTCGCGGATCGACGAGATGCCGCCGGGACGCACCCCCGTCGATACGCGCGTCGTATCGGTCGATCGGCTGGACGAGGTGATCGACGGGCTCGACCGGCACCTTGCCACCGGGGCACAGGCCTATTGGGTCTGTCCGCTCGTCGCCGAAAGCGAGATCAGCGAACTCGCCGCCGCCGAGGAACGGGCCGCGCTGCTGCGCGCCCGGCTGGGCGATGCGCGGGTCGGGCTGGTCCATGGGCGGATGAAGGGGCCGGAAAAAGATGACGTCATGGCGCGCTTTCAGGCGGGGGAGATCGGCGTACTGGTCGCGACGACGGTGATAGAGGTGGGCGTCGATGTGCCCGCCGCCAGCCTGATGATCGTCGAACATGCCGACCGGTTCGGGCTGGCGCAGCTCCACCAGCTTCGCGGTCGTGTCGGGCGCGGCACCGCCAAATCGATATGCCTGCTGCTCCGCTCGCAGAACCTGTCCGAAACGGCGCGCGAGCGGCTGGCCCTCATGCGCGATACCAACGATGGTTTCGTGATCGCCGAAAAGGATCTGGAATTGCGCGGCGGCGGCGAATTGCTTGGGCTGAAGCAATCGGGCGATGCCGATTATCGGCTGGCGACGCCCGAACAGCTCGTGCGGCTGTTGCCCGTCGCGCATGACGACGCGCGACTGTTCGTCGAACGCGATGGCGGGATGGACGGGGCGCGGGCGGACCCGGTGCGCCTCTGCCTCTATCTTTTCGAACGCGATGCGGCGGTGCCGCTGCTTCGCAGTGGTTAGTTGACGTCGCCGCGCGCGCCCATGGCGCGGATCATCGGCAGATAATCCTCGACGGAGATGGACTTGTCGAACTGCACACCGGTCTTGCCGCCCAGCGACCAGACGACCTTGGCCGCGGTCCGCCCGATGATCGGCATACGGAAAACGATCAGGTCGCCGATCTCCAGCCCGCGTTCGAACCGCATCAACATGCCGTCGGCGCTGATGTTCACGCAGGTACACATTTCCTGCCGTCCGTCGGGCATGACAAAGGGCAGGCGGCAATATACGTCGCTACGCGGGGCGATCCGCTGGTCGAGCCCGACATAATGGGCCTTGCTGGTGTCGATCTTGCGCATATCCGTGGACCTTGTTGATTTGGCCATGACGATCCATCCGATTGCTGAAGAAGTGGTAAATGCTGTTTTGCGCCCTACCGCGTCACAAGGCCATGTTTTTTTGACCCGAGGCTGACCGCTATGGCGTCGGCGCCCGGCAAAATCAGATGCTGCGGGTCGCGAACGACCTCGCCGCCAACCTTGACCGCGCCCTCGTCCAGCTTGCGGCGCGCCTCCTTGTTCGACGCTGCAAAGCCCAGTTCGCGCAGCGCGTCGACGACGCTGATCCCTTCGGCGGGCGCGACGGCTTGCGGCAGGTCGCCGCCAATCTGTCCCTTTTCAAAGGTTTGCGACGCGGTTTCCAACGCCGCCTTTGCTGCATCGGCGCCGCGGCACATCGCCGTCGCCTCATTGGCCAGGATTTTCTTCGCCTCGTTGATCTCCGCGCCCTGCAGCGCCTCCAGCCGCGCGATCTCGTCAAGCGGCAGGTCGGTGAACAGCTTCAGGAATTTCCCAACGTCACGGTCGTCGCAGTTCCGCCAATATTGCCAATAGTCAAAATGGGACAGTTGTTCGGGATTAAGCCACACGGCACCAGCGGCGGTTTTGCCCATTTTGGCTCCCGCCGCGGTGGTCAGCAGCGGAGTCGTCAGGCCATAAAGATCGGCGCCGTCCATCCGGCGACCCAGTTCCATGCCGTTGACGATATTGCCCCACTGGTCCGAACCGCCCATTTGCAGCCGCACGCCCATGTCTTTCGACAGATGCCGAAAGTCATAGCCCTGAAGGATCATATAGTTGAATTCCAGGAACGTCATCGGCTGTTCACGATCAAGCCGCAGCTTGACGGAATCAAATGTCATCATGCGGTTGATGGTGAAATGGGTGCCCACTTCCTGCAGCAATTCGATATAGCCAAGCTGGCCCAGCCAGTCCTGATTGTCGACCATCACCGCATCGGTCGGGCCGTCGCCAAAGGTCAGATAGCGTTCAAAGATGCTGAAAATCGACGCGATGTTCGCGGCGATCATGTCGTCCGACAACATCTTGCGGCTTTCGTCGCGGCCGGTCGGGTCGCCGATCCGCGTCGTCCCGCCGCCCATCAGCACGACGGGCTTGTGCCCCGTCTGTTGCAGGCGGCGCAGCATCATGATCTGGACCAGGCTGCCGACATGCAGGCTGGGCGCGGTTGCGTCGAAACCGATATATCCCGGGACGACCTGTTTCGCGGCAAGCGCATCCAGCCCTTCCGCGTCGGTGGTCTGATGGATATAGCCCCGTTCATCGAGCAGGCGCAGCAGGTCGGATTTGTAATTGGTCATAGCGGGCGGGCGCTTAGCATGATGCACCGTCAAACCCAACAGCGTTCACCCGCCCCAAAATCCATTTGCCCGGAGCTTGTCGAAGGGCCGCTTTCCCCTTTACACCGGAGCGATGAGTTTTTGGGCCGGCCCTTTGGCAAGCTTGGGACGAACGGAGGAAAATTACGTGTCCGACCATGAGGTCTGCCGACAAAGCCTGCTGATCTGTCATCCCGACACCCCGGCCAGGGCCGTCCGATCGGTCGCGGTCGAAATCACCCTGTCGTTCGATGACGGCTTTGCGCTGCGCTATATGATCGACGGCGCGATCGGCGAACTGGTGCTGCCCGATGGCGAGGGCGAACTGGTCATCGCCGACAGTGCGACCGACGGCCTGTGGCAAAGCACTTGTTTCGAGGCGTTCCTGACGGAGGAGGGGCAGCCCGATTACACCGAGTTCAATTACAGCCCCGATGGGCGCTGGGCCTGTTACCAGTTCGACGATTATCGGTCGTTGCTGCGTCCGGACGAACTGGCCCCATGGGAAATGGCGGCGGAAAAGGGCGAGCAAAGCTATGCGCTGCGCGTCGAGCCCGGCATCTTTCCCGACAGGGGGGCAAAGCTTGCGCTCTCGGCCGTGATCGAGGAGCTGGACGGCACCAAAAGCTATTGGGCGCTGGCGCATCCGCCGGGCCAGCCCGACTTTCATCATCCCGATTGCTTTGCGCTCACGCTTGGGGCACCCGACGCGGCATGACTGTGCATTTCGGCATCGATCGCCTGCTCGCTGACCCGGCGCTCCGCAAACCGCTCGAAGGACGGCGGGTCGCCTTGCTCGCGCATCCGGCCTCGGTCACCGCCGACCTGACGCACAGCCTTGACGCGCTGATCGCCGCGGGCATCGATGTGACGGCGGTGTTTGGGCCACAGCATGGCGTACGCGGTGACCTTCAGGACAATATGATGGAGTCGCCCGACTTCACCGATCCGACCCATGGGATGCCGGTGTTCAGCCTGTATGGCGAGGTGCGGCGGCCGTCGGGGCAGTCGATGCACACGTTCGACGTGATGCTGATCGACCTGCAGGACCTTGGCTGCCGCATCTATACCTATGTGACGACGTTGCTCTATGTCCTTGAGGCGGCGGCGCAGCACGGCAAGGCGGTGTGGGTACTCGACCGGCCCAATCCCGCGGGGCGCCCGGTCGAGGGAACGCGGCTGCTGCCCGGCTGGGAAAGCTTTGTGGGCGCCGGGCCGATGGTCATGCGCCACGGGCTGACGATGGGCGAGATGGGGCGCTGGTTCATCCGGCAGTTCAAACTGGACGTCGATTACCGCGTGATCGAAATGGAGGGATGGGAGCCGGAGGGGCCGGGCCACGGCTGGCCGACGGATCGCGTGTGGATCAACCCCAGCCCCAACGCGGCGAACGTCAATATGGCGCGTGCCTATGCCGGCACGGTGATGGTCGAGGGCGCGACGCTGAGCGAGGGCCGCGGGACGACGCGCCCGCTCGAACTGTTCGGCGCGCCCGACATCGATGCGAAGGCCGTGATCGCCGAAATGCAGCGGCTGGCGCCGCACTGGCTGGCCGGATGCAAGCTGCGCGACATCTGGTTCCAGCCGACCTTTCACAAGCATGTCGGCCAATTGAGCAGCGGCGTTCATATCCATGCCGAGGGCGCGTGGTACGACCATGCCGCCTTCCGCCCGTGGCGCGTGCAGGCGCTGGGGTTCAAGGCGATCCGCCGCCTTTATCCGGATTATCCGATCTGGCGCGGCAAGGATTTCAAATATGAATATACCGACGATGTGCTGGCGATCGACGTGATCAACGGCGGTCCGGGCCTGCGCGAGTGGGTCGACGATGCGGGTGCGGATGCGGGCGATCTGGACGCGCTGGCGCTGCCCGACGAGGAGGCATGGCTGGGCGAGATCGCCGACCTGCTGGTCTATTAGAGGACGTGATGATGCAGCGTCGACAGCTTCTTGGCACCGCTGCCCTTGGCGGGCTGGCGGCGATGCTACCGCTCTCCGCAAGGGCAGCCAACACGTCGGGGCTGCCCAATCTGGCGGCCAGCGCGGTCCCCATCGCCGCCGCAGAACGCATCGCGCGGATCGCCAAGGCAAAGGCGCTGATGGCCGCGAACGACATCGGTGCATTGCTGATCGAGCCGGGATCGAGCCTGATCTATTTCACCGGCGTCCAATGGTGGCGCAGCGAGCGGCTGACCGCCGCCGTGCTGACGCGCGAGGGCGAAGTCGCGATCGTCACGCCCTTTTTCGAAGAACCGTCGGTGCGCGAAAGCCTGGGGGTCGAGGCCGAGGTGTTGGCATGGAATGAGGATGAGAATCCGCTTGCCGCCGTCGCCGCGTGGCTGGGCAAGCGCGGGCTGGCCAAGGGCAGGATCGGCATTGAAGAGACGGTGCGCTATTTCGCCGTCGATGGCCTGAAACTGGCGATGCCGGGCGCGCAGATCGTCAATGGCGCGCCGGTCGTGCGCGGATGCCGGATGCACAAATCGGCCGCCGAAATCGCGCTGATGCAGATCGCGGCCGACATCAGCATCGCCGCCTATCGCCACACCGCGCCGCGCGTCGAGGAGGGGATGACGCCGGCGGAGATCGGCGGAATTATGAAGGCGGCGACCGAGGCGCTGGGCGGCAAGAGCGAGTTCGAATTGATCCTGCTGGGCGAAGCGAGCGCCTATCCGCATGGGTCGGGCAAGCCGCAGGCGGTGAAGAGTGGCGAGGTCGTGCTGATGGATTGCGGCGCGACCGTCCATGGCTATCAATCCGACATTTCGCGCAGCTTCGTTCATGGCAAGGCGACGGCGCGCCAGCGGCAGGTGTGGGACCAGATGCGCAAGGGGCAGGATGTCGCCTTTGCCGCAGCGAAGCTGGGGGCGCCTGCGGGGCAGGTCGACGATGCGGTGCGCGCTTATTATGCCGGACTCGGCTGGGGTCCGGGGTATCAATTGCCCGGCACATCGCACCGCACCGGCCACGGCATCGGGCTGGACGGACATGAGCCGGTGAATTTCGTTCGTGGCGAGCCAACCAGGCTGGCCCCGGGCATGTGCTTTTCGAACGAGCCGGGCATTTATATTCCCGGCGAGTTCGGGATCCGGATTGAAGACTGTTTTTACATGACCGAGAGCGGGCCGAAGTGGTTCAGCGAGCCGCCGCCGTCGATCGACAATCCGTTTGGGTAAATTTCCCTCCCTGTAAGGGAGGGGAGAAGCAGGCGCAGGCGCTATGGATGATCGGGCGCCTTCGTCCGCTGGACCAAACTCACCAGCACGAACGAGATGATCATCAGCAGATACCAGCTTCCGAGCTTTTCAAGGCCGACCATGTGCCAGCCGTTGTCCTGGCTGGGGTAGGTCCAGGCGCGCGCGAAGGTGCCGATATTCTCGGCGAACCAGATGAACAGCGCGACCAGGCCCCAGCCGACGAGAAGAGGCATCCGGCGGTGGACGTGGAGCGGGCGGAACCACACCTGACAGCGCCAGAACAGCAGCGCGGTCACCGCGAACAGGATCCAGCGGATGTCGTAGGTCCAATGATGCGCGAAGAAATTGATGTAGATCGCGGCAGCAAGGGCATAGCTGGTCCATGCGGGCGGATAGCCGGTGTAGCGGAAATCGAAAATGCGCCACACGCGGGCGATATAGCTGCCAACCGCGGCATACATGAAGCCCGAAAACAGCGGTACGGCGCCGATGTGGAGCAGGCTGGCCTCTGGATATTGCCACGATCCCGCCGCGGTCTTGAACAATTCCATGACCGTGCCGACAATATGAAAAATCAGGATGACGAGAGCTTCCCTTGGCGTTTCCAGCCGGAAGGCGAGCATGGCAAGCTGGATCAGGATCGCGCCGATCGTGATTGCGTCATAGCGGTGGAGCGGCGCGTTATCTGGCCAGAATAGATGGGTGCCGAGCAAAAGCGCGAGCATCAGTGCGCCAAACAGGCAAGCCCATGCCTGTTTGAAGCCGAAGACGAGAAATTCGAGGAACCAGCCGCGCGGTCCCGGCTCGACCGCCATCGCCTCAAGCTGGGCGCGGACGGCGTGAAAGCGGCTGTGGCCGCCTGCCGGTTCAGACATAGACGGCGACCCACGCGATCAGCATCGCGGCCGGGAGCAGCAGCGCCTGGGCAAGGATCGTGCCGACGAGGCGGCTTAACGAGATGAAGGTGATCGCGCGGCGGAAATCGGCCTCGTCGACCTTTCCCTCGACCGCATCGTCGGTCATCACCGACAATTGCGGGTCGATGAAGGCGAACAGCAGAATGGTCGCGAAACCGTTGATGAGCGCCGAAAGCTGCGATGCGGTGACGCGAAATTCGGGCGCGAGATAGCCGGCATAGAGCGAGGCGACGACGCCGACGGCGAGCAGCGATTGCGCCAGGCAATTGGCGATCAATACGCCCCAGCCGATCCCATGCGGCATTTTCCACCCCCGAAGATGCGAAAGGCTGGGGATGGTGAGCGAACGGCGCAGCGTCCGCAGCCCGCCGGGGCTCATGGCCTTTAGCGCGAGTTTCGTCGTCGAACGATTGTCTTGATACCATCCGATCGCGGCGGCAAATATCCGCTGTCCGGTGGGGACGAGAAATATGCCGATCAGCGTTGCGACGCTCGCCGCCGCCAAGACCAATTGCATGTCAAAGAACAGGGCGGCGCCGCTGCCGTCGTGGATCCGCGTTTCGATCCGCTTGGCGAGGAAGGGGCCGAGGAAGCTGTTCGAGGTGCGCGAGAAAAGCACCAGAATGTTGAACAGCGCAAAGGACATGGCGATGCGGCGGGTGCGGACCCCGGCGATCCGCGCGGCATAAGCGAGCGCGCCTATGACGTTGATGAAAGCGGAAAGGAGGAGGATGGTGACGAGCGGGAGGTCGATCATGGGTGGCCTAGTCGAAAACCTGGGCCGCGTCATTGCGAGCGAAGCGAAGCAATCCAGGGCGGTTTACGCAGACTCTGGATTGCCACGGGCCTGCGGCCCTCGCAATCACGATTAAGTGAGCCGGGCGCTCAATGCTTTCGCGTCAACTCACGCATCGCGTCGTCGAGCCCCGCAAGCGTCAGCGGATACATGCGGTCGTTCATCAACTGCCTGATGAGCTTGACCGACTGGGTATAGCCCCAATGCGCCTCCGGCACGGGGTTCAGCCACACCGCGGCGGGATAGACATGGGTGATGCGCTGCATCCAGACCGCGCCCGATTCCTCGTTGAAATGTTCGACGCTGCCGCCCGGATGGGTGATTTCATAGGCGCTCATCGACGCATCGCCGACGAATATTACCTTATAATCATGGCCATATTTGTGCAGAATGTCCCACATCTGGTGGCGTTCGGACCAGCGGCGCCGGTTGTCCTTCCACACGCCCTCATACGGGCAATTGTGGAAGTAGAAAAATTCCAGATTCTTGAACTCGGTCGTCGCGGCGCTGAACAATTCCTCGCACAGCTTGATGAACGGGTCCATCGACCCGCCGATGTCGAGGAACAGCAGCAATTTGACCGCGTTGCGCCGTTCGGGCCGCATCTTGATGTCCAGCCAGCCCTGCCGTGCGGTGCCGTCGATCGTGCCGGGAATGTCGAGCTCGTCCGCCGCGCCCTCACGGGCGAATTTGCGCAGGCGGCGCAGCGCGATCTTGATGTTGCGGGTGCCGAGTTCCTTGGTGTTGTCGAGATTCTGAAACTCGCGCTTTTCCCAGACTTTCAGCGCCCGCTTATGCTTGCTTTCGCCGCCGATCCGGACGCCCTCGGGATTATAACCCGAATTGCCAAAGGGGCTGGTGCCGCCGGTGCCGATCCACTTGCTGCCGCCCTCGTGACGCTTTTGCTGTTCCTCAAGCCGCTCTTTCAGCGTCTCCATGATCTTGTCCCAATCGCCCAGGGATTCGATCGCGGCCATTTCCTCTGGCGTCAGGAATTTCTCCGCAACGGCTTTCAGCCAGTCGGCGGGAACGTCGACGGGATTCTGCCCATAATCGGAAATGATGCCCTTGAAGACCTTGTTGAACACCTGGTCGAAACGGTCGAGCAGCCCCTCGTCCTTCACGTAAATCGCGCGGGACAGGTAATAGAATTGCTCGGGACTGCGGTCGATCACCTCGCGGTCGAGCGCCTCCAGCAGCATCAGATGCTCTTTCAGACTGGCGGGAATACCCGCGGCGCGAAGCTCGTCGAGAAAGCCGAAAAACATTGGCGAAGGACTATCGCGTCGCGGCGGCGGGCGCAATCACTTTACGTTTACGGAAAGCGATGGCGAGCCGTTCCCATGAATATCCGCCAATCGATCTGACGGTCATGGGGGCAGTCGGTATATTCAAGCAGGGCCAGGTGGCCGCAACATTCCGCCGATGCTTTGATTTCATTGTGGAAGATGTGGCCGAGGTGGACCGGTCCCAACGTTCAAAAGGCGATGATCTGTCCAAAAGTGGTAAGTGGCTCGCCGGGGTCGACGAAAATACGAATTACGAATTCGCCGTAGTACTACGATTGGGCACGCCAGAGCCGCAGAAAATGCGAAAACGTGACCGGGACCGCGCGGAAGCACTACGCCTTGCCGGCGGGCCGCCGCCGTCGCTCAGGGATCGCGCCGTTGCGCTGGCGCGCGACCGGGGCGAGGTTCGGACTCGTGATCTCACGGATATCGGTATTCCGCGATGCTATCTGTCGAAGATGTGTGAGGAGGGCCTGCTTGTGAAGGTGGGCTATGGCCGATATCGAGCCGCGCTTCTAAAGGTGGCCTGATCTCAAGCCGCACCATGTTCGCCATAGGCCTGGGCTGCCTCAATGACCTCGCTGATATGTCCTTCACGCAGGGCATCGACCGGGCGCTTGCCGCCAAGGCGGGCATCGCCGGTCAGCATGAAGTTCACCCGCATCCAGGGTTCGTCGATCGCGAACGCCTCGACCACGGCGCTGATGCCGGGAAGCAGTCCACCGTCAACGATCTGGAAAGTGGGATAGACGCGCTTGCCATCGATATCGAGCCACAACAGCGGCTGCGTTTCGAAGGCCGCGGCTGGGATGTCGATGCGGCTTGCAAATTCATCGGCCGACAGGACGCCGCCTTCCAGTTGAAGCATATCGCGCTTCATGACCGCGCCGCGCGTGAAAGCCTCGGCGAAGATAGCAGTGTCGGCGATTGCTCCTGTTTCCATGACACATTCTCCAAACGCTGGCGTCTGATCACGACCCGAAGCCCAACTTAAGAAAGAAACGCTGTCGAATCCAGAATGTCGCTCGCGGCTGCGCCGTCCTGACAGCGCAGCCGCGAGCTTTCTGATGCTATTTACGCCTTTCGATCAGCCGATCCGCACTGCGGAGCCGCCGGTCGAATGTTTCCGGAGCGCGGATCGGATGTCGAGCATACCGTGGCTGAGTCCGCCCACTGCTGCAGATCGGCAAGCGCATAGACGACCCGGCCTCCCAGCTTGCGGTAGGTCGGGCCGGTGCCATAGGTGCGATGCTTCTCCAGCGTTCGTGGCGATAGCCCGAGAAAGCGGGCTGCCTCGCTCGTGCGAAGGTGGCGTGGCGGTAGGTGTGATGTTTGCATTGGATGTCTCTTTCATGAGCGCGCGTCGGGAATGACACGCGTCAGGAGACGTCGAGGGGTCATTGCCATATCAGGGAAGGAATCCGTTGGACCGCGCGGCTTGCATCACCCGCCAGCAGGTATTGAACTGGACCATTAAATAGTCTAAATATGCTATAAATCTTTGAGAGTGAAGCTCATGCAGATATCCGTGACTGAAGCGAAAGGGCAACTCACCGACCTGGTGCGGCGGGCGGAAGCAGGAGACGACATTATCCTGACCCGTCACGGCCACGCCGCCGTGCGGCTGGTGCCGGTCAAGCTGGTCGCCGACGCGAAATCCCGCAAGGCATTGCTCGACGCGGTTCGCGCTTCTGCCGCCACGAAAGCCACGGCTGGTCCCAATGCCGCACGCAGCCAGGATTTCCTCTACGGTGAGGATGGTCTTCCCGGATGATTGCGGTCGATACGTCCGCGCTGATAGCGATTGTATTGAGTGAACCCAAGGCGGATGCGTGTGCCGCCGCACTTGAGGCCGAGGATCGTCTGCTGATCTCGGCCGGTACGGTGGCCGAAGCACTGATCGTCGCCGGACGGCGCAATGTCGGCGAGGAAGTGGCGCAACTGATCGACGGGCTTGGGTTCGAGATCGTTAGCGTGACGCCGGCCTCGGCAAGGCGCATAGCCGCGGCCTATGAAAAATGGGGGAAGGGCGTTCACCCGGCGGCGCTGAATTTCGGGGACTGCTTTGCTTATGAGGTGGCGAAGGAGCATGATTGCCCGCTGCTCTTTGTCGGGGAGGATTTCTCTCGTACTGATATCGAGGGTGCTCTCGGCTGAGCGCTCATCAGCGCTTGACGCAATGCTCGCGATGCCAATGTAGAAAGCGCGGATGGGCGCATATGCTAGGGTCAGGACTCATTGATCAGAGCCAGAAGATGACGGTGGCAGCGAGGGCGACGGCGGAGAAGAAGGCCTTCGGGCACCGATCGTAGCGTGTTGCGACCCGTCTCCAGTCCTTCAGGCGGCCGAACATGATCTCGATGCGGTTGCGGCGTTTGTAGCGGCGCTTGTCATATTTGACGATCTTGTTCCGTATTTTTCGGCCCGGGATGCAGGGCGTGATGCCCTTTTCCTGCAAAGCGTCGCGGAACCAGTCGGCATCATAACCCCTGTCGGCGAGCATCCATTGCGCTTTGGGTAGACTGTCGAGCAAAGCGGCCGCGCCCGTGTAATCGCTGACCTGCCCGCCGGTCATCAACGCGCTCGCGGCCATGGCTCTTCGGGAAATAGGGCTGAAGACGCGCCATCTGCTCGTCCGTCAGCCAGAATAAATCGCTCAAATTCAGGCTCCTTCACGGTCGCCTGAATCATAATCGCTACCTCAAATCAATGGGTCCTGACCCTAGGAGGCGCGTGGGCTTTGGCGACGCTGATGTCCGCTAAGCTGCGGTTCAAATAAGGAGAACGCGTATCGGATGCAGGGATGACGGAGGAAGATGCGGAGGTCAGGCGCGCTAAACTACGCGCAGATCCGCTCCACTACTCCGATCGAGAGCAGCGTAGCGTCATAAATCGGCGCAAATCGTAGAAACGGCGGCGAAATCGCACCACGATTTCGGCGATTATCTCACTATGTGAGATGTTGGCTCCCCGGGTAGGATTCGAACCTACGACCGATCGATTAACAGTCGATTGCTCTACCGCTGAGCTACCGAGGAACGCGCCGCCGAAGCGGACAAGGCGGTCCCTTTGCCGTTGGTTGCGGCAATTTGCAAGACCTCAAACAATAAATTGTTCCATCGCGATGCGTTCGTCCAGTCCCTGGTCGGGATCGAACAGCAAGGTGAGCGGTCGGCTGCGGTCCGTGGTTACCAAAACCGTCTTCACGTCGCGGATTTCGCGCTGGTCGGCGACCGCGCTGACCGGGCGCTTTGCCGCTTCGCGGACGTTGAAGCGGATGCTTGTCGATTCGGGGACCAGCGCGCCGCGCCAGCGCCGAGGGCGAAAGGGACTGATCGGCGTAAGCGCCAGCATTTCCGATTCAAGCGGCAGGATCGGTCCGTTGGCGCTGAGATTATAAGCGGTGGACCCCGCGGGGGTCGATACCAGCACGCCGTCGCACGCCAGTTCCTCCAGCATCGTCTTTTCGTTGATCATCACTTCGAGCTTTGCCGCCTGACGCGTTTCGCGCAGCAGCGAAATTTCGTTGATGGCCGGCAGGATATGGCGTTCGCCGCCGACCGTCGTGATGTCGCCGCTGAGCGGATGGATCAGAAAAGGGCGCGCGGCGGCCAGTCGGTCGATCAGCCCTTCGACCCGAAATTCATTCATCAGAAAGCCGATCGTGCCGCGGTTCATGCCGAACACCGGCAGACTGCGCCGCTCATCTAGCAACTGGTGCAGCATGTGGAGCAGAAAGCCGTCGCCGCCGAGCGCGATCAACAGGTCGGCCTCGGCAAGATCGACGAAGTCGTAGAGCGGGCGCAGGTCCGCTTCCGCCTCCATCGCCGCGGGGGCGTTCGATGCGACGAGCGCGATCTTGCGATGCATATTGGTCCGCTTCCCCTGGGGGCGCTGTTTCAGCCGCCTGTTGCACTCATATAACGCGCGACCGCCGGTTTGGATTTCCCGTCGATATGAAAGTCATGCGCGCGCGGTTTGCCAGCCAATGCCGCATCAATCAAGCCATCGACATCGCCTCCGCACCGCAGCGCGCGACAATCGGCGACCGACAGGCGCAAATCGCTGATCCTGAGCCCCAATGCTGTCCATCCGGGGGCGTCGTCGATAGGGTGCGGTGGAAAATGTGGCAACCACGCGGATATTATGATGCAAAAGGGGAAGCGCCTGGCCAACAAAGCCTGTTAGAGGGATCGCCATGAGTCGCCTGTCGAAATCCCTGTCCGCCTGTGTCCGTAAGCTCGAAGCCCTGCATGAGCGTCACGATGCCGATGCGGGCGTCATCCTGGTCCAGATCGACCAGATGGCGCGCATCAACAACAGCGCGGGGACGGCAACAGGCGATTCGGTGCTCGACGAGATCGGGCGGCGGCTGGAAAATTTCGCGAGCGACGAATTCGGGCAGGGATCGTGCGTCGACCGGCTCGATGGTCCGCGTTTCCTGATCGTGCCGTCGACGCCCTTTTCGCTTGGCGCCCTGCGCGCGCAGGAACGCGCGCTGCACGTTGCGCTGGCCGAACCGATCGTCGGCGACCCCCACGGACGTCTCGCCATTCGTATCGCCGCGGCGTTGATCACGCGCGACGAACCGGTGGTGGACCAGTTGCGCGAGGCCAGCGAACAACTGGCGCGGCCCGCGTCGGCGCGCGACGGGGTGATGGTCCATGCCGCGCTTTCGCGCGACGAGGTGGTGATCCATTATCAACCGCAATATGACGTCGCGTCCGGCGAAATGACGGGGGTCGAGGCGCTGCTGCGCTGGCAGCATCCCGAACTCGGGCTGCTCGGCGCCGGGCCGCTGGTGACCGCGGCACGGGCGGCGCGGC
The DNA here is from genome assembly GCA_030145715.1 of Sphingopyxis sp. GTDB lineage: Bacteria > Pseudomonadota > Alphaproteobacteria > Sphingomonadales > Sphingomonadaceae > Sphingopyxis. The sequence continues at coordinate 18,984 of JAIXHQ010000016.1, forward strand.
TCGAATGCGAGTTGACCGAACATGCCCACCGCGTGGCGCTGGCCGAAATGGCGACATGGCCAAAGTTGCTGGCAAAGCTGCGCGTCTCGCTCAACATCACCGCCGCCGATCTTGGCGATCCCGAATTTGCCGGCCGTTTCGCGGCCATGGCGAAAGCGGCGAAGGTCGATCCCGACCGGCTGACGCTCGAACTGACCGAACAGGCGATGTTGAGCGACCCGGCCAGCGCCGCGGAACAACTGGCGCAGATCCGCCGACTGGGCTGTGCGATCGCCATCGACGATTTCGGCACCGGCTATTCCAGCCTGTCGCTGCTTGCCCGGTTGCCGATCGATTACCTGAAGATCGACAGCGGTTTCACCCGCACCATCGACGGCAGCGACCGCGACCGCATCGTCGTGCGGGCGATCGTCGATCTGGCGCGCGCGCTTGGGCTGCTGGTCGTCGCGGAGGGGATAGAAAACGATCGCCAGCTCGCCCGGCTGACCGAATTGGGCGTGGCGACCTGGCAAGGATTTTTGCGGTCCGGTCCGGTTCCGGCGGATCAACTGGCGTCATTGATGAAGGGTTAGTTTTCGCATCGCACGCCTTGAGAGTCCGATCCTTGGGCTGGAATGGACGGAAGCGACACGCGCAACCACCGCAAGATCGCTCCATAGCCGCTGACCACCCGCCATGGCGTTCCGGCACCCGCCGCCTCGACTTTTGGCGCTTTCGCGGCCATAGGCGCGCGCGATGACGACACGATTCACCTTTACCATCGCCGCGACCGACGGGGCCGCGCGCACCGGTACGATCCAGATGCAGCGCGGCGCGATCCGCACCCCGGCTTTCATGCCCGTCGGCACCGCCGCGACGGTCAAGGCGATGCGTCCGGCCGAAGTTCGCGCGACGGGCGCGGACATCATCCTGGGCAATACCTATCACCTGATGCTGCGGCCGACCGCTGAACGCATGGCGCGGCTGGGCGGGCTGCACAATTTCATGGGTTGGGACCGGCCGATCCTGACCGACAGCGGCGGTTATCAGGTGATGAGCCTGTCGGCGCTGACCAAGCAGAGCGAAGAGGGCGTTGCGTTCAGAAGCCACCTCGACGGATCGCGCCACATGCTGACGCCCGAACGATCGATGGAAATCCAGCGCTTGCTGGGCAGCGACATCGTCATGGCGTTCGACGAATGCCCGCCGAACGGCGTCGATGCCAAGCGCGCCGAGGCGAGCATGGAGCGGTCGATGCGCTGGGCGCTGCGCAGCCGCGCGGGGTTCGATGCGGGCGAGGACCATGCGGCGCGCGCGGCGCTGTTCGGGATTCAGCAGGGGTCGTTGGACGAAAAGCTGCGCGCGCGGTCGGCGGCGGCGCTCACCGACATCGGCTTTGACGGCTATGCGATCGGCGGGCTGGCGGTGGGCGAGGGCCAGGAAGCGATGTTCGGCGTGCTCGATTATGCGCCGGGCCAGCTACCCGCGGATCGGCCGCGCTATCTGATGGGTGTCGGCAAGCCCGACGATCTGGTCGGTGCGGTCGCGCGCGGCGTCGATATGTTCGATTGCGTTCTGCCGACGCGGTCGGGACGTAACGGACAGGCCTTTACGCGCGATGGCCCGATCAACATCCGCAACGCGAAATTCGCCGAGGATCAGGAGCCGGTCGACCCGGATTGCGGCTGTCCCGTGTGCACGACCTGGTCGCGCGCCTATCTGCATCATCTGGTCCGGTCGGGCGAAATGCTGGGCGCGATGCTCATGACGCAGCATAATCTGCATTATTATCAGGATTTGATGCAGGATATGCGCGACGCGATAGGCGCGGGCCGGTTCGCCACTTTCCAAAGCGATTTTTCGGCGCGTTACCGGCGCTGAAGCGTCAATCGAGTTTACCCAGCAGATCGAGCAGCGACTGCGGAATCGATTCATCGACCGTCGATTCATAGGCACGGCGCAGGGCGCCATTGACGTCCTGACCCTTGGCCACGGGCTTTTTCTCCGCGTCCTTTCCGGGGGTTTCGCCACGTGGCGCGCCGGTTTTAGACGACATTATAGGGGCATCCGCTGAACATGGGGCCTTTTGCTAATCGCGCGCGCACCAAACTGCAATGGCGCGTTTGTCCTGCGCGATGAAACTATTTTACCGATAAATCGTTCCCTATCGAAGAAATATATTGGATGGTGCGGGGCAGGCGCGACGATTTGTGTTTTTTGGGCACGTCCGCGCACGATCAGGCGACTAATCAGGAGGTAAAATATGTCATTGGGTCAGTCGGTTGCACCGCATCTTCCCTATTTGCGGCGCTATGGCCGGTCCATTTCCGGAAGCCAGCAAAGCGGCGATGCTCTGGTTGCGCGGCTGCTGGAAACGCTGGTCGCCAATCCTGATGCGGTCGATGCCGCCAGCGACCTTCGGATTCAGTTGTACCGGATGATTCACGACAATTTCGGCCTGATGAACGAACAGGCGGCGGCGACCGCCGAATCCACGTCGAGCGACATCGCCATTGCCGATGCCCGGCTGCGCCGCATCCCGTCGCTCGCGCGTCAGGCGCTGCTGCTGACCGCGGTCGAGGGGTTCAGCGCCGAGGATACCGGACGGATTATCGGCCGCGATGTCGATGCCGTAAATGGGCTGATTGCCGAGGCCACCGACGAAATCGATCGGCAGACGCGGGCGCGCATCCTGATTATCGAGGATGAACCGATCATCGCGATGGACATTGAAATGATCGTTCGCGAACTGGGTCATGAGGTCGTCGGCGTCGCCACGACGCACCGCGAAGCGGTCGAGGAAGCGCACAAGCATCAGCCGGGTCTGGTTCTTGCCGATATTCAGCTTGCCGATAACAGTTCGGGAATCGAAGCAGTACAGGAAATCCTGACCGATGTTTCGGTGCCCGTCATCTTCATCACCGCCTTTCCCGAACGGCTGTTGACGGGCGACCGGCCGGAGCCGGCGTTTTTGCTGACCAAGCCTTATCAGCCCGCGACGCTGCGCGCGGCGATTTCGCAGGTGCTGTTCTTTGATGAAAGTACCGTTCCGGCCTGACGCTTTCGCTTTCATGGCTTGCCTAGACCAGTGGTGGACGAGTGGGGCTTGCCCATGCGGCGGGAGCGGGCGATAGCGGCGTTCGATGACCCAATTGGACGCCGCCAGCCGCCAGTCGGCACTCGACCGGCTTAACGCCCACGCGCCCTTTCTGGCGCGGCTTGCCGAACTCAACCCGGATGACGTCGCGCGCTTTCTGGCCGAGGGGACCGACGCCGCGCTGGCAAAGGTCGTTTGCCCGCCCGCCGATGACGACATCATGCGGTCGCTGCGCCAGTGGCGCGGACGGATGGCGTTGCTGCTGGCACTGGGCGACCTGTCGGACGAACATGACGTGGCAACGACGACGCAGCACCTGTCGCGTTTTGCCGACGAAGCCTGCGACGCCGCGCTTGCCGCGGCCTTTGCCGAGCGCGTGCCGGGCGAGGAGCCGCGCGGTCTGGCGGTCATCGCGCTGGGGAAATTGGGCAGCCACGAACTCAACTTTTCGTCCGACATCGACCCGATCCTGATTTTCGACCCCGAAACGCTGCCGCGCCGGTCGCGCGACGATCCCGGCGAAGCGGCGGTGCGGATCGCGCGGCGAATGGTCGAGATATTGGGCGCGCGTACCGGCGACGGCCATGTGCTGCGCGTCGACCTGCGGCTGCGTCCGCATCCGGAGGTGACGCCGATCGTGCTGCCGGTCAACGCCGCCATATCCTATTATGAATCCGAAGCCCTGGCATGGGAACAGGCGGCGTTCATCCGCAGCCGTGCCTCGGCGGGCGATCGCGCGCTGGGCGGGCAGTTCCTTTCCGCGATCCAGCCATTCATCTGGCGCCGCAGTCTCGATTTCCGTCAGTTGAAGGAAATCGGCGCGATGAGCGACCGGATTCGCGACCATTTCGCACAGGGACAGGCATTCGGTCCGGGGTTCGACCTGAAGCGCGGCCGGGGCGGCATTCGCGAGATCGAGTTTTTCGCGCAAGTGCATCAGCTCATCTATGGCGGGCGCGATCCGTCGCTGCGTGTCCCCGCGACGGTCGATGCGCTCGCGGCGCTGGCGGCCGCCGGACGCATCGATGCCGACGACGCCAGCCGGCTGTCGGGGCATTATGCGACGTTGCGGCGTATCGAGCACCGGCTCCAGATGATCGAGGATCAGCAGACGCATTGCCTGCCCACTCAGGCCGGGGCACTCGATTGCGTCGCGCGGCTGGACGGCGCGGACAATGGCGCCGCGCTGCTCGGGATGCTCGAACCCGTCGTGATCGACGTGGGTGCCTGTTATGATCGCCTTGTCGCCGACCGCGCGGTGACGACAGGCCTGTCACGCGACGATGATGGGCTGGCGACGCAATTGATCGCCGCGGGGTTCGACCCACCCGATGCCGCGCTGCGCACGATTGCCGAGTGGCGCGGCGGCAAGCAGCGCGCGCTGCGCAGCCCCGCCGCGCTCGACGCGCTTGAAACCATGTTGCCCGAACTGGTCAGGGCGCTGGGCGCGGCGCCCGACCCCGACGCGACGCTGATCCGTTTCGACAAGCTGGTCGCGGGGTTGCCCAGCGCGGTCGGATTTTTCCACCTGCTCGCGGCGCAGCCCGCGCTGGCACGGATCGCGATGCGTATCCTGTCGCTTGCGCCGACGCTGGCCGACGCGCTGGGGGTGCGGGTCGAATTGATCGAAGGATTGATCGATCAGCGCGCGTTCGACGCACCGGCGAACAAGGAGCAGTTGCTGGCCGAATGGCGGCCGGGGCTGGCATCGCTCGATTATGAGCGGCTGCTCGACCGGGTTCGCGATCATGTCGGCGAACGGCGCTTTGCCTATGGCGTTCAACTTGTCGCGGGGGCGACCGACCCGCTGACGATCGCGTGCGGCTATTCCGAACTGGCCGAAGCCGCGCTTTGCGTGCTGGCCGATGCGGCGGTCGCCGAATTCGTCACGGCGCACGGGCGCGTTCCCGACAGCGAACTGGTGGGGCTGGCACTGGGGCGGCTGGGGGGCAGGGCGCTGACCCACGCCTCCGACCTCGACCTCATCTATTTGTTCACCGGCGATCATCTTGCCGAATCCGACGGGCCGCGTCCGCTGGGCGCGACCACCTATTATAATCGCCTCGCACAGCGCGTGACCGCCGCCATGTCGGTGCCGACGGCGGCAGGCAAGCTTTACGACGTCGATACGCGCTTGCGGCCACAGGGCGCGCAGGGGCCGCTCGTCGTCACACTCGACAGCTTTGAACGCTATCAGCGCGAAGAGGCGTGGACGTGGGAGCATATGGCGTTGCTGCGCGCGCGCGCGGTCTATGGCTCGGACGGGGCGAGGGCGGAGGTGCAGCGCATCATCGACAATCTGCTGGCGGCCCCTCGCGATCCAGGGAAACTGACGGCGGATGCCGCGGCCATGCGCGACAAGATCGCCGCCCACAAACCCGCGACCGGGGCGCTGGACATCAAGGGCGGGCCGGGCGGACTCGTCGATCTGGAATTCGCGATGCAGGTGACGCAGTTGGCGAGCGGGGCGTGCCACGACCCGAATATCGCGGCGGCACTCGGCTGCATGGCGGCAGCCGGACTCGTGCCGACAGACGTGGTTGCGGCGCACGGCCTGCTGGCGCGGATGCTGGTCATGCTGCGCCTGACCGCGCCTGAGGGCGAACCGCCGACTGCTGCGGCACGGCAATTGGTGGCAAGCCAGTGCGGCGAGCCGGGTTGGCCGCAACTGCTTGCGGCGCATGATGCGGCGCGGCAGGAGGTCGCGGATTGGTGGGACTCGATTCGGGCCGCCGCGCCAGCGCAGCAGGAGACTGAATGATGAGCGCGCTTGAAATCGGAGATGCCGTTCCGGCGGTAAAGCTGGTCGCCGCCGATGGCGCGACGATCGACCTTGCGGCGATGGCGGGCGCGCCGCTTGTCGTCTATTTCTATCCCAAGGCCGACACGCCCGGCTGTACCACAGAGGCGCAGGATTTCACCCGTCTGGCGCCTGAGTTCGCGCATCTGACGGCGCAGGTGTTGGCGGTGTCGCGCGATGCGCCGGCGAAATTGTGCAAGTTCCGCGACAAATATGGGCTGACCGTTCGGCTGGCGTCGGACGAGGACGGCACGGTGTGCGAGGCGTTCGGCACCTGGGTTGAAAAGCAGAATTACGGCCGCACCTATATGGGCATCGAACGATCGACCTTCTTGTTCGACCGCGACGGCAAGCTGGCAAAGATATGGCGCAAGGTGCGCGTGAAGGGCCATGCCGACGCGGTGCTGGAGGCGGCAAGGGCGCTCTGACATGCGTTCGCTGGGCGAAGCCGCGCGCGCGGTGCTGCTGACCCCCGATCCGCACGACAAGCGCCGTGCGGCGCGGGGACTGGCGCGGGCGTGGCGGCAGGGGCGGCTGATCCATCAATGCGATGTCGCGATGCCCGACCGGCCGGCCTGGCCCGCCAAGCCCGAACTGGTTCCGCCCAACCGTATGCCGCGGCGCGGAAAGGGCGGTTCCGAACGTGGCCGCATCGCCTTGCTTCATGCGCTGGCGCACATCGAATTCGCCGCGATCGACCTTGCGGTCGATCTGGTGGGGCGTTTTGGCGGTGCCTTTCCCCGCGAGTTCATCGACGACTGGATCGGTGTCGCGGCGGACGAAGCCATGCATTTCGCGCTGCTCGATCGGCGTCTTCGCCAACTGGGCAGCTATTATGGTGCGCTGCCCGCGCATGGCGGATTGTGGGAATCGGCCGAACAGACCGCCGACGACGCGCTGGCGCGGCTGGCGATCGTACCGATGGTGCTGGAGGCGCGCGGGCTGGATGTCACTCCGGCGACCATCGATCGCTTTCGCGCGGCGGGGGACGAGGTTTCGGCAAAGATTTTATCGAGGATTTACAACGATGAAATCCGGCATGTGACCGCCGGCACAGTCTGGTTCGGGCGCTTGTGCGACGAACGGGGATTCAACGCCGTTGAAACGTGGCAGAGCCTGGTAAAAGCGCGCTTTCGCGGCACTCTTAAGCCGCCGTTCAACGACTCGGCGCGTCGTGACGCCGGTTTAACGCAAGAATTCTACGCCGTTATTGCTTCGTAAGCTTTGGAACAGCAGACAGGCTTCCGCGGGGGATGAGCAATCATCCAAACCAAGAAACACCGGCGCCAAGGCCCAATTCAGGACTTCGGCGACATGGCAAATGCGGGGTCGTACTTTGATAAACACTCTTCTGACGCAGAAGTTGCATCAGGTCGCAATTCTCTGCGCCGCGGCAAGCTTCGGATTGGCGACGCCTGCCGTCCATGCTGCTTCGACCAGCGCCGATGCTTCCATTGTCACCCCGGACGAACCCGATGACGAAAGCTTTACCGCCGCCATGCCTTCGGCTGGCGAAGACAGCGAAGCCCGCGCAATCTTTCAGGCGTGGAAACGCCTCGACACCGGCCTGACCGCGTCGATCGGTGTCGCGGTGCCCTCGCGTCGCCCGCTCGACCAGATGTCGCTGTCGTCATCCTATGGTATGCGCGTCCACCCGGTCACTGGAAAGGTCGCGCGCCACAATGGTATCGACGTTCCGGCACCGCACGGCACCCCGATCTATGCCACCGCCGACGGCATCGTCGGCCGCGCCCAGCGCCTTGGCGGCTATGGCAACTATGTCGAAGTCGAACATGGCAACGCGATCCAGACGCGCTATGGCCATATGTCTTCCTATATCGTCGTCCCCGGCCAGTCGGTGAAAAAGGGTGACGTCGTCGGTTATGTCGGTTCGACCGGCCGTTCGACCGGCAACCATCTTCATTATGAAGTTCGCATCGAAGGCGCGGCGGTCAATCCGATGCCGTTCGTGCGTTCGGACCAAATGGCGATTGCCGCCATCACCGGCAAGAATGCCGCGATGGGCGGGCCGGAATAAGATTCTTTCCTGGGTCGGAGAGAAGGGGCGCCGGACGGGAAACCGTCCAGGCGCCCTTTTTATTTTCGCCCGGCGCGCCTATCTAGCGGGTATGGCCACGCAGCTATCCGATATAACACTGTCGCCCGCCGCCGCCGCGCGCGTCCGCTGGATCGCCGACCGCAAGGGCGGGACCGACGCGGCGCTGCGCCTTTCGGTCGATGGCGGGGGTTGTTCAGGCTTTACCTATCGTTTCGGCCTGGCCGAGGCGATCGATGCCGATGATGTCGTCACCGAAACCGATGGCGTAAAGCTGGTCGTCGATCCGATCAGCATCGATCTGGTGCGCGGATGCATCGTCGATTTCGTCGATTCGCTTGGCGGGTCGTCGTTCAAGGTCGAAAATCCCAATGCGGCTTCTGGCTGCGGATGCGGGTCGAGCTTTTCGATCTGACGCCTTTCGCAGCGCATGGCTTGCTGGCATAGCGGGCCGATGAAAATCGCGACCTTTAACATCAACGGGATCAAGGCCCGTCTGCCGCGCCTTGTCGAATGGCTGGAGGAAACCCAGCCCGATGTCGCCTGTCTGCAGGAACTGAAATCGAGCGACGAAACCATGCCGACCAAGGAGATTGAGGCGGCGGGATATGGGTTTCTCTATCACGGGCAAAAGGGTTTCAACGGGGTAGCGATTCTGGCGAAAGGCGCCCAGCCGGTCGAAACGCAGCGCGGGTTGGCGGGCGAGGCCGAGGATGAACAGTCACGCTATCTGGAGGCGGACGTCCATGGCCTGCGCGTCGCGTCGATCTATCTGCCCAACGGCAATCCCCAGCCGGGACCGAAATTCGATTACAAGCTGCGCTGGATGGCGCGGCTGCGCGAGCGGGCGAAATTCCTGCTCGCCGCGGAAATTCCGACCATCCTGACCGGCGACTATAATGTCATCCCGCACAACGACGATGTGTGGGACCCGCGCGTCATGGCGACCGACGCGCTGATGCAGCCCGAATCGCGCGACGCATGGTTCCGCCTGCTGGGGGACGGATGGACCGATGCGCTCCGCAGCCGGTATCCGGCAGGTGGCGTCTGGACATTTTGGGACTATCAGGCGGGCGGCTGGCAGCGCGATCATGGCTTTCGCATCGATCACCTGTTGCTCAGCCCCGAACTGGCCGATCGCCTGGTCGATGCGGGCGTCGACAAGGATCATCGCGGGCGGGAAAAGGCGAGCGATCATGCTCCGACCTGGGCGGTGCTGGGGCCTGACCCGGTCGTCGGCCGGATCGGTCAGACGTCGGGGTAGAGCGTCGTCATCACCCGCTGCGGATCGAGCGCATAATGATGCGCGACCGCACCGGCGATCACGCTTTCCAGGCTGCGCGTGGGTTTCAGGTCGCGCCCCTCGTAACGCGCCGCGGTGTTCAGGCCCGGCCAGTCCGCCGACACCGTGCCGCCCGCCGCCAGCCCGCCGCCCAGCAACATCGCGGTCGATGCGGTGCCGTGGTCGGTGCCGCCCGTTCCGTTGACTTCGACCGTGCGGCCAAATTCCGTCGCGACGATGACCAGCGTGTCGGTCCATGCAGCGCCAAGGCCGGTCTGAAGCGCGCCCACGAGTTGATCGAGCCCCCGCAATTGTGCCGCAAGGCGTCCGCGCTGGCCGCTGTGGGTATCCCAGCCGCCGGTTTCTACCATCATCACGCGGGCGCCGTCGGCGGGCAGCATCAGCGATGCCGCCAATTTGCCAAGATCGGCGCCGTTGCGTCCGTTGTTGCCGCCTATGTCGCTGGCCAGTTCCTGCGTTCGGATCGCGCTGTCCCATAGCGGGTTCAACAGGGGATCGTCCTGATACAGCGCCGTCAGCCGTGCGATCAGGTCGGCGTCGGCCTGTGGCAGGCGGCTGGGCGCGTAAGTGCCGACCTGCACCGATCCCCGCATCGCCAGCGGCACGGCAGGGGCGATCGCGATCGCGTCGCGTTCGGCGGCGGGAAGCAGTGTCAGCAACCTGCCGACCCAGCCGTCGTCACGGCCATAGGGCCGCGACCCGCCGCCTTCGAGCATATTCTGTCCGTCGAAATGCGACCGATCGCGATAGGATGTCGCAACCGCGTGCGCGAAATGCGCCTGCCGCCGCGTATAAAGGCCCGCTGTCGCCGCCAGGGCGGGGTGCAGGGTGAACATCGGATCGATCTTTGCCCCGCCCGCCGTTTCGTCGGCCATCGCGCGGCGCGCGGCGGCAAAGGCGGGGTCGCCGGTCGGTGCGACGGTGGCCAGGCCGTCCGCGGCGCCCCGCTGGATGACAAAGACAAGGCGTTTGGGCGTTGCCGCGGCGGCATAGGCAAAGCCGGGCAGGGCACCCGCCGCTGCGACGGAAATGCCCGACAGGATGATCGAACGGCGTGACAGGATCATGATCTATCTCCGCAGAAAGGCTGGGCTGGCGAACAGCATGGCGAGGCCCTGTCCGGGGCTGTCGGCACGGGCGATCGCCTGCGCCGTTTCCGGGGGCAACGCATCGGCAAGGACGAGCGGCGCGATCTGGCGCGCGTCAACGCGGTCGCCGATCCGCCCGGCGATACGGCTGGCGAGTTCGACGCGCTGCATCAGCGCGGCCGACCCGGCCCAGGTCGCGACCATATCGTCATAACCCTTTGGCGATCCGGGGCGCCATACCGGCTGGCCCAACTGGGTGAACATCGCCGCGATATTCTGCCGTTCGCCCAGCGCGGGCGCCTTTAGGGAGCGCAGCATCGACACGCACCAGTCCCAGGGCGATTTGAACATCATGGGCGCGCCGGTCCATGTTTCGGGGGAGGCGATCAGGACGCGATAGAGCGACGGAAGGTCGCCGCCGCTCCGTTCAAAATCGCGGGTCAGCCGATCGACAAGCGACGTGGGCGGGTTGTCCGTCGTGAAGTGGCGCGCCAGCTTGGTCGCGACATGGCGCGCGGTGGCGGGATGGACGGCAAGGTCGCGCAGCACCGCTTCCGCCTGTTGGCCCCTCGGCTGATCATATTTTTTTCCAAGGATCGTCTGCGCCCCCGGTTGGTGCAGCCGTTCGATGAACAATATATCCCCCGGCCGCGCGTCGGCGGGCATGAAACGCGGTCCCGCGGCGCGCCCGAACCCCGCGACGGTCAGGCCTGTGAGCGCCTTGGCAAAGCTGGTGACGTCGGCCTGCGTATAGCCGGTCCGCACGCCCAATGTGTGCAGTTCCATGACCTCGCGCGCCAGATTTTCGTTGAGGCCGGGGGCCTGTCGGCTGCCGCGATTGCGGATACGGGCTGCGAAAACGCTGTCGGGGCCAAAGCTTTGCGCCTGATCGAGATAGAGCAGCATCGCGGGATGCCGGACGGCGGCGATCAGCAGGTCGGAAAATTTGCCCATGATGTGCGGGCGGATCGCCATATTCTCATAATCGCCGGCAAAGCCCACCACTGTCTGCTTATCCGCCGATACGGCGAAATGATTGGCCCAGAAATGGACGAGCCGTTCGGGGAAGGGCGTCGGAGTCGCGATCGCGGCGGCAAGGCGGGCGCCCGCGGCCTCGGCATAATAGCGGCGAAAGCCCGCACGCGCCATGCGCTGCGCCATTTGCGGCATGGCGTCTTCGCCCTCGGCCGTCGCCATTTCGCGGCGCATCGCCTGGCGCTCGTCGCGATATTCGGCATAGGCGTTGGCGATCGCCTCACGCCCGGCCAGCCCCGCCAGCGCGGCGGGCGCGGAATCATATTCGTCAAGTTGGCGGGTCAGCCAGCCCTGGGGATCGCTGACCGCCGGATCATCGAACCGGCGGCCCAGGCCAAAGCGGTTGGCGGCAAGATACTGGACTGCCATGACAATGCCTTTCCACGCCCCAAACGCATGGTGGCGGCCATTTGTCGCAAAGCTGTCCCGGCGTCAGAGCGATTTGTCGTAGATCTGATACACCCGGTTGACCTTTGCCTCGATCGCGTCGGCCACCGCGTTCATTCCCTGATTATCGTCGAGAACCCAGCCGATGTCGCCGCGCCCCGCACCATAATCGCGCACGGCGTCGCGGCGGATATATTCGATCATCATGAAAGCGAGTGTGCTGGCCATGCGGCTGTTCTGCAATTTCTTTGTAACGCCCATCAACGGCACACGCAGGATATGGCTTTGCGGCTTGCGCAGCCACCACAGCAGGCGCGCCCAATTGAAGGGGAGCAGCGACCCGCCCATGTCGGCCAGCAACTGGTTGATGTTCGGCAGCACGATCATGAACGCGACGGGTTCGCCATCGACTTCGGCCACGCGGATCAGGTCTTCGAACACAATGTCCTTCAGCTTTTTGCCGACATAGGCGATTTCGCTGTCGGTCAATGGGACAAAGCCCCAATTGTCCGACCAGGCATCGTTGAGCAGCCCCATGATGAGCGCCGCTTCTTCGGCAAAGCGGCGCTTGTCGACATTGCGGATGCGGATGCGCGCGTTTTTGGCGCCTGCCGCGACGATACGGTTCACGAGCGGCGGAAAGCCGTCGGCGATCGCGACGTCATAGTTCAAAAGCTGTTTGACTGGCCGGTATCCGGACGCCTCAACCCAGCCGCGATAGAGCGGGCTGTTGTGGCCCATCATCACCGTCGGCCGGTTGTCGAACCCCTCGATCAACAGGCCGGGCTCGTCCCAGATCGATATGGACAGCGGACCCAGTGAGCGATGCATCCCCTGACCCCGCAGCCAGTCCTCGGCGGCGAGAAGCAGGGCCTGTGCGGCGGGTTCGTCTTCGGCTTCGAGCAGGCCCCAGTTGCCGGTGCCGGGCCCCATGCCCTGTTCGGCGGGCTGCAAAAGCGCGAGGTCGTCGATATGCGCGGATATGCGGCCGACGGTGCGGCCGTCGCGGCGCGCCAGAAACTGGTGCGCCCTGCCATGCTCGAACCACGGATTCTTGCCGGGCGTCAGGAGGGCATATACCTCGCCCTTCAGCGGTGGCACCCATGCCGGATCGCCGCGATTGAGGCGATATGCAAGCTCAACGAACTCGCGCAAATCGGCCTTTGTCTGAACCGGATGGATAGTAATCGGACCGTCGTTATGAGCACTCATATTGGTTTCCTGAAAAGCGCGTCCTATATATATGGCGACGCATTAGGGCATTGCTGTGGCGCTGACGACCCGCTTTTGGCCATTTTGCTGCCACGAAACTATGGTTTTGGGATGAGTTATGACGACGATTGCCACCCCCGCCGATCGGATAGCGACTCTGTTTGTGAAGTCGGTAACCAAGGCCGCCAAATCCGCGATTCCCGACGATATGGCGATGATCCGTGCCGCATCTGAACTGACGCGGGATTTGGTACAGCCGAACACGCGCATTTATTGGACCGACTTTCTGGGTTCGACCCTTGTCGGTTATGCGGGCATCGCGGCGGCCATATTGGCGCCGTCGGTGATGTGGATGTTGGTCGCCGCAGCGGTCGCGATCGTCGCGCTCTATCGTGCCGGCAGCTTCATTCACGAACTCACCCATATTCGCAAAAACGCGCTGCCGGGCTTTCGCGTGGCGTGGAACGTTCTGGTCGGTGTACCGATGCTGATTCCATCCTTCATGTATGAAGGGAGCCACAGTCTGCACCACAACCGCACCAAATATGGCACGGTTGACGACCCCGAATATCTGCCGCTGGCGTTGATGAAGCCGTGGACGGTCCCGCTGTTCGTCGCCGCCGCGGCATTGGCGCCGCTTGCACTGGTGTTTCGCTTTGCGGTCCTCACGCCGCTGTCGTTGCTGATCCCGCCGCTGCGCCGCGTCGTTGTCGCACGCTATTCGGGCATGATCATCAACCCGATGTTCCACCGCAAACCGCCGACGGGCGATTTTCGTCGCCAATGGGCGTGGCAGGAAGGCGGCGCCTGGGCCTGGTCCAGCTTGCTGGTCGCAGCGGGCGTGTTCGGCTGGGTGCCGCTGCGCGCTCTCGTCATTTTCGGCGTGATCGCCGCCGCTACGCTGGTGCTCAACCAGATCCGCACGCTTGTCGCCCATCTGTGGGAAAATGACGGATCGGTGCTGACCGTGACCGGCCAGTTCCTGGACAGCGTCAACGTGCCTCCGCCCGGTGTTCTGCCCGAATTATGGGCGCCGGTGGGGCTGCGCTATCACGCGCTGCATCACCTGCTGCCCGGCGTGCCCTATCATGCGCTGCCCAAGGCGCACCGCCGCCTCAAGGCCGCGCTGCCGGTCGATTCGCAATATCATGCCGCGAATTACGACAGCCTGCCGAAACTGGTGGGGAACCTGATCGCCGGGTCGGCGAAGGGGGAGGGCGCCGATAATGTTGGTCGGGGGTCATCGACCCTACAGTGAGGTGACGGTCGGTCGCTTTCCTGCGACCTATTCCTCGGTTCGGATCAGGATCATCTCGCCGATCAGGGCGAACAGGATGAACGGCCCCCACGCCGCGAGAAAGGGCGAATAGGCGCCCAGATCACCCATCGCGAGCGCGAAATTGTCGGCGACGAAATAAGCGAAACCCAGCGCCATGCCCAGGATCGCGCGCACGAACAGCTTGCCCGACCGCGCAAGGCCGAACGCCGCGACGGCGCCGAGCAGCGGCATCAGGATTGCCGACAGCGGTCCCGAAATCTTGTGCCACAACACGCCCTTCAGCGCGCCGACGGGCCGCCCCGCGGCTTCGAGGTCAGCGATCGCCGACTGAAGCTGAAGGAAGGGAATTTCGCTGCCGTCCACTTGCGCCAGCGTGAACTGATCGGGGCGCACATTCCTGGCCGCGACGATCGTTCCCAATTGTTCGAGAGTCCCCGAACGGCGAACGAAGCGCCTCGCGTTGGTGAGTTCCCATCCGCCACCCGCAATCGCGCGCGCGCTGTCGGCTGACAGCATCGACGACAATACGCCGCCGGTGCGCTCATAGATGGTGACATAGCCCAGAATGATCGCCGGGCCGCTGGTATCGACGGTCGTCGCATTGATAAGGTCATTGCCGTCGCGAACCCAGATATTGGTCCGTATCCCGCTGTCTTTCGGGACTTTCTTATACTCGACCTTTTGCCACGCGCTAAGCGCCGCGGTTGATCGGGTAACGATGCGTTCGTTAAAGACGAAGCTGATCCCGGCGACGAGAAAGGCGGCGAGGAACAAGGGGGCGAGCACCTGATGCGCCGACATTCCCGACGCCTTCATCGCGACGACTTCGCTGTTCTGATTGAGCGTGATCAGCGTCAGGATCGTCCCGAGCAACACCGAAAAGGGCAGGAAGGTCTCGATAATCTGGGGCAGCCGCATCCCGACATAACGCCACACGTCGGCGTTGCTGTTACCCGCCACGCCCAGGATCTTTCCGCTTTCGCCCAGAAGATCCAGCGTTTGCAGGATCAGCACCAGCGCGAACAGGATCGAGAAAGAGCGGACGAGGAACAGGCGGCCGACATAGAGCGCCATGGTACGCGACGGGAAAAAATGGAGTTGATGCATTTAGGTCGAACTCTCCACCGCCGGTGCCTTGCGCTGGAACAGGCGGAACATGGCGCGAATTTTCTGCGCCGATTTGGCCGCGACGCGTTCGAGTGCGCCGATCGGCTGACCGCCGGGGACATGCGCGACGGTGTAATACATCCAGATCGCCAGCCCCGCGAACAAAAGGAAGGGGACCCACAGCGCGATCAGCGGATCGATCGTCCCGCGCGCGCCCATATCCTCCGCATATTGATTGATCTTGTGCTGCGTCACCAGCAGCACGATCGACAGGAAGACGCCGAGGGAGGAGGTGGATCGTTTCGGAGGGATGGCCAATGCGATGGCGATCAGCGGGATCAGGAACATCGACACGACCTCGACGATACGAAAATGGAAATTCGCGCGCGTTTCGAGCCGGGTCTGTACCGACTGACGCGGATCCTTTCCGGCGACGAACAATTCGGGGATCGTCATTTCGCGATCGGCGCCGCCACGGGTGCGGAACGCCTCGATCTTTGGCAGCGGGATCGGCAGGTCGTGGTTGTCGAACGTCAGCACGCGCGGCACCGCGAATTTCGGCGATTCGTGGATCAGCACGCCCTGCGACAGGCGCAGGATGATGGTGTTCGGATCGTCGGTGGCAAGGAACTGACCCCGCGCCGCGGTCGCCGAAACGCGCTGTCCGTCCTTGTTGTCGCCGCGGACGAAGATGCCGCGCAGCGATCGCCCTTCGTCATAGCTTTCCTCGATCCTGAGCGTCATGCGGTCGCCCAATTGGGTAAATTCGCCCACCTTGATCGACGCGCCCAGTGCGCCCGACCGCAGTTCGAATTGCAGTCCTTCATAGGCATAGCGGGCGACGGGCTGAACAAAACCGACGATCGCCAGGTTCAGCGCGGCGAGCGCGATGGCATAGGCATAGGGCACACGCATCAGCCGCCCAAAGCTCATGCCGACACCCTTTAGCACGTCGAGTTCGCTTGACGTCGCCAGCCTGCGAAAGGCGAGCAGGATGCCCAGCATTAGTCCGATCGGAATGCCGAGCGAGAGATATTCGGGAATCAGGTTGGCGAGCATCCGCCACACGACGCTGACCGGCCCCCCTTCGGTCGCGACGAAATCGAAAAGGCGCAGCATTTTTTCGAGCACGAGCAGCATCGCCGACAGGACGAGGGTGCCCAGCATCGGAAAGAAAATGAGCCGCGCGATATAGCGGTCGATGGCAGGAAGCTTATTCAATCTTTCGTCGCCCCATCACCATGATTTGGCCGCAGTTGTTACCGATATGCCGATTCAAGGGCGACAGGGACCCATGTCGGCGCGCGTTTTCGCTCGCGGGGATGGCTATAGCCTCTGGAGGTATTGAGGTCATGTCGAAAATATATCTCGCCGGATTGCTTGCTGCCGGTGCGTTGATCGCGCCCGTCGCGGCGCAGGGTGCCGCACTGGGGCCGAGCGCCGCCCTGTGCAACAGCAACGCCACCGCCGTCCAGGTCGAGGTTCGCGGCTTCAAACAGCGCACCGGCACGGTCCGCGTACAGATTTACGGCGCGAACAACAGCTATCTGGAAAAGCGCAAATGGCTGGAGCGGATCGATGTGCCGGTTTCGCGCGAGGGCACGATGGCGATCTGCGTCCCGGTCAAGGAACAGGGCAGCTATGTCGTTTCGGTTCGCCATGACATCAACGGCAACGGCAAGTCGGACCGCAAGGACGGCGCGGGCCTGTCGGGAAATCCCGACATGAAGGTCAGCGACTTCATCTTCAAGCGCAAGCCAAAGCTGGCGCAGGTGAGTTTCGCGGTCGGCGACGCGACCAAGCGGGTGCCGGTGGTACTGAATTACGTCAACGGACTGTCTTTCGATCCGGTGAAATAGGGACTTATGGCCAGCGTCGCGCTTCTTTCGAATCCTCGCTCGACAGGTAATCGCGCCCTGTTGCCGCGCGTTCGCGAATATTGCGCGGCCCATCCAGATATTTTCCATTACGAGGTCGAGGATGTCGACCAGATCGAAAAGGCCGTCCGCACCATGGCGATGGTCGGTCCGCGCGTCGTCGTCATCAACGGCGGCGACGGGACGGTGCAGGCGGCGCTGACCGAGATTTACTCGGGTGGCCATTTCGATGGATCGCCGCCGCCGGTCGCCGTGCTTCCCAACGGCAAGACCAATCTGATCGCGCTCGATCTTGGCGCAGAGGGCAACCCGATCAAGGCGCTGCGCCGCGTCGTCGAACTGGTGGAAAGCGGCCGGCTGGAGGATCATGTGATCGAGCGCCAGTTGATTTCGCTCGACAGCGGCGACGAAACGCGGCCGGTGCTGGGCATGTTCCTAGGCGGGGCCTATCTGGCCGATGTGATGATCTATTGCCGCGACCGTATCTATCCGCTGGGCCTGCCCAATGGGGTGTCGCATGTCCTGGCGGCCATCCTGGGCCTGTTCGCGATCATTTTCGGTATCGGTGGCGGGCGGTTCCCGCCCAAGCCGCAGCCGATGACCGTGTCGCTGATCCGCCATGGGGAATTCGAGGGCAAATTCTCGCTGCTGATCGTCACGACGCTGGAAAAGCTGTTGCTCAGTATTCGTACCAGCGGGCCGCCCGGCAGCGACGGCAATATGAAATTGCTTGCGACCGACAGCAATGTCGGCGCCATGTTCCGGATGCTCGGCGCGACCTGGCGCGGAACATTGGGACAAAAGCCGCTCGACGGTGTGCATTTCCAGCAGGGCGATGAAATCCGTATCGAAGGCGAACGATCGAGCGTCATTCTGGACGGAGAGCTGTTTCAGGCCAAGAACGGCATGCCGATCATCCTGACATCGACCCAGCCGGTTCCGTTCCTGCGCCTCGCCGCCTGAGCCGTCGTGCCTGAACTGATCGATCTGGTCCGCGACGAATTGTCCGCCCCCGTCGACCCGCGCGCCGCAGCGATGGCGCGCGCGATCGCCGCGCAATATCCCGGCAGCGCGCGGGCGGTGCTTTTTTACGGAAGCTGTCTGCGCGAAAGCGAACTCGACGGGCTGATGCTCGATTTCTACCTGATCGTTTCCGATTATGGCGATGCCTATCCCCGGCGCTGGATGGCGGTGGCCAACCGGATGATCCCGCCCAATGTCTATCCGTTTCAGCACGACGGGCTGATCGCCAAATATGCGGTGCTGAGCGAAGCCGATTTCGACCGGCTGAACGGTGTCGAGACGCGCAACGTGTCGGTGTGGGCGCGCTTTGCCCAGCCGTCGCGGCTGGTGTGGGCGGTCGACGACACGGCGCGCGACCGCGCCATCGCTGCGGTGTCGCGCGCGGCCCCGACCTTGCTGGCGGCGGCGGGCGCGATCCCGGGCGAAGCTCCGCTCGACTGGTGGCGGCGCGCCTTCACGCTGACCTATTCGGTCGAGCTTCGCGCCGAAAGGACGAGCCGGGCCCAATCGGTGGTCGATGCCGATCCTGAAAGATATGAACGGTTCAGCCCGGCCTCGATAGCGGCGGTTCCGGCGGCGGCGCGCGGCGGCGGCTGGGCCCGGCGCCGATGGGAAGGAAAGCTGCTCAGCGTCGCGCGGCTGGCGAAGGCCAGCCTGACCTATGCCGGGGGAATCGATTATCTGGCGTGGAAGATCAACCGCCACGCGGGCACGCGGATAGAGATCAAGCCATGGCAACGCCGCTGGCCGCTGGTCGCCGCGCTGACGCTGGTGCCCCGGCTGATGAAAAGCGGGGCGATCCGCTAGAGTGCCGGTTTTGACGGAATCAAAAAAGGCATTCTAGATTCTTGTTTTCCGTGATGTCCGAGCCGCGAAATGTCCCATTTCACTCGCAATCACCCTCATCAACCGTGCAGGTGCTGGCGTTCGCCCGGCCGCGCATCGCCGCATCGCCGTATCGCCTGATCGAGCGCGGTCAGCGTAAAGGGTTTGCGCAGCACATCATGATCGCCAAAGCTGGCGACCTCGCTGGCGTCGCCAGCATAGCCGGTCACGAACAGAACCGACAGTTCGGGCCAGCGCCGTTTCAACTGGGCGACCATTTCGGGGCCGGTAAGTTCGGGCATCAGCACGTCCGACAGGATCAGGTCGAACCCGCCCGCGCCCTCCGCCATCCGGCCTTCGACCAGCGCCTCTGCGTCCAGCGGATTGCCGCAGGCGACGGCCGTGTGGCCCAGTTCGCTGACCGCATCGACCGTCGCGGCCAGAACACGCTCATCGTCCTCGACGACCAGAATGCTCATCGCGTCCGCGGGCGCGGCGGGGCCCGTCGCGTCGCCGGGCGCTGTGTCGGCCACCGGGTCGGCCACCGGCTTTGCCATCGGCAACAGCATCGCGACGCTCGTGCCTTCGCCCTCGGTCGACGAAATCTGGACTTCGCCGCCCGACTGGCGGCAAAAGGCAAAGACTTGGCTCATGCCAAGGCCGGTGCCCTGACCCGCGGGCTTGGTCGTGTAAAAGGGGTCGAACACGCGTTCGAGAACCTCGGGCGACATGCCGCAGCCATTGTCGATGACCCGCACGGCCAGCGCCCGTTCCGTCCCGTCGTCGAGCGTCTGGATCGTCAGCGACCCATGGCCGTTCATCGCATCGCGCGCGTTGACGGCCAGGTTCAGCAGCGCATTCTCGAACTGCTGGCGATCGACCCAGCAGGCCAGGCCGTCGGCCTGAAGGTCGAGAGTCAGGGCGATACGGTCGCCGATCGTTCGTTCGATCAGTTCGGCAAAGCCCGCGATGCAATCGTCGATGACGGTCATTTCGGGGCGCGCCGGTTCCGACCGGGCAAAGGTCAACAGCCGCCGGGTCAGGTCGGCGGCGCGGTTGGCACCATCGAGTGCGTTGACCAGATGGCGCTGCGCCTTTTCCGGGGTGCCGGGCAACCAGCGTTGCGCCAGTTCCAGCCCGCCGACAACGACGGCGAGCATATTGTTGAAATCATGCGCGATGCCGCCGGTCAACTGTCCGACCGCCTCCATCTTTTGCGCCTGGCGAAGCTGGGCTTCGGCGGCTTCGCGGTCGCTCATCTCATTGCGCAGCGCCGCGTTGGCGTGGGCGAGTTCGGCGGTGCGTTCCTCGACCGCGGTTTCCAGGTGCATCGCGCGGTCGCTCTCGAAAATCTGCTCGCGCCTTGCCAGCCGCCGTTCGCCGTCTGCGCGGATCAGCGAAAAGGTCGCGCCGATCGCGATGACCGCAGCGGCCGCGCCGAGCAGCGAAAACAGCAGGATAGCCTGATTCAGGTTCGCGCGGTCGGCGGCGGCCAGGCGGTTGCGATCGCGCAGCAGGGCGCGTTCGTTCACGATGATCTCGCTCAACAGCTTGTCGATCCGGCCCAGCCCCGGACCCTTGCCGGCGGCATAGAATTTCGAGATGGCGGCGACGGTCTGATTGTAATTGGCGCTGAGCGCGGCATCGCCCAGTTGGGCGCCGCGGCTGTCCATTTCGCGCGTCAATTGTTCGACGAGCGCCATCTGTTTCGGGTTGTCGCGGACATTTCGCTGCAATTGGGCCAGGAACTGCCGCGCGCGGCCCCATTGATATTCGTAAACGCGCCCGTCCTCTTTCTGCAGTCCGACCGCGAAGCGCCCCAGCGCGGCTTCGGCGCGGGCGATCGCGGCATCGACCGAACGGGTCTGTGAAATGACCTCCATGCTCTGCGTCTGCCAGCCGAGCGAGCGGTCGTAATTATCGTTGGCGCGTGCGAGCAGCACGACGAGCGCCCCGACCACACCGGTCAGGATCGCCCCAAGGACGATCGTCGACCAAAAGCGCATACGCTCCCGCCGACCGTCGTTTTCGCTGTCGCTATCCCTCTCGAACACGCTCAACTCCTTACCGGACAAGCGCGGCGTCGCAAAGCGCGGAAATCCGCGCCGCATCAACTCGCCTCGAAAAGGAATCCGCTGGTCGGCCGATGTAACCGGTTCAACCGATGATCTGGGTGCGTTTGCCCGCGCGTTCAAAGCGTGCAAGGATTTCGCCGACCTGTTCGATACTATGTTCGGCGCACAGCGAACAGCGCAGCAGCGTCATTCCCGCGGGGGTTGCGGGCGGGCGGGCAAGGTTGACGTACAATCCCTCTTCCAGCAACGCCTCCCACATCAGCGCACCGCGTTCGAGGTCGGGCATGATGACCGCGATGATCGCCGACTGCGGTTCGTCGGTGCCCAGCGTGAAGCCAAGGTCACGCAGCCCCTTGTGCAGCACCTTTGAATTTTCCCACAGATGGGCGCGCTTGTTCGACCCGTGCATCAGCTTGCGGATGCTGGTCGCGGCGGTCGCGACGACGCTGGGCGGCAACGAGGCGGTGAACACATAAGGACGGCAGACGAGCCGCATGATCTCGAACTTCGGATGGTTCGATACGCAGAAACCGCCGACCGTCCCGACGCTCTTGCTGAATGTGCCGATGACGAAATCGACATCGTCCAGCACGCCCTGCGCTTCGGCGACGCCGCGGCCATGTTCGCCGATGAAGCCCATCGAATGCGCCTCGTCGACCAGCACCATCGCGCCGGCTTCCTTCGATACGCGGATCATTTCCTTGAGCGGCGCAATGTCGCCGAGCATCGAATAGACGCCTTCGAGCACGACCAGCTTGCCGGCGTCGGCGGGCAGGCGCTTCAGCCTTTTTTCTAGCGCCTCGACATCATTGTGGCGAAAGGCGACGATTTCGGCGTCGCCCATCTTGCACCCGTCATAGATCGACGCATGGCTGTCGATGTCGAGGATGACATAGTCGCCCTTGCCCGCGATCGTCGAGATGATGCCGAGGTTCGCCTGATAGCCCGTCGAAAACACCATGGCATGATCCATGGCGTAAAATTCCTTGAGCGCGTCCTCGCACTCCTTGTGGCCCTGATAGGTGCCATTGAGGACGCGGCTGCCGGTGGTGCCGCTGCCGAATTTTTCAAGCGCATCCTTGCCCGCGGCGATGACATCCTCGTCAAAGGTCATGCCCATATAATTATAGGTGCCAAGCAGGATCGTCTCGCGCCCGTTGCAGATCGCGACGGTCGGGGAAATCACCTTTTCCATCACCATGCTGAACGGGTCGGTGATGCCGGTCGACAGCAAGGCTTCGCGCTGCTGGATCAGCGGGTCGAATTTCGAAAAGAGGTCGGTCATATCAAAAGTCCAAAACGGGTAAGGATTGGCGTTCAGCCCTGCAGTTTTTCGACCGCTGCGACCAACTGGCCGACCGTCTCGATCTCTGCCTGCATGTTCATGCTGATGATGATGTCGAACGTGTCTTCGACCTCGGCGACGAAATCCATCACCGTCAGGCTGTCCCATTCGAGGTCGCCGGCAAAGCTGGTCGTGTCGGTCAGTGCGACGCCCTTTTTGTTGAAGGGTTCGATCAGGCCGAAAATCTGGTCGCGCAGGGCGGTGCTCATGTGGTGCGTCCCATATACAGAAATAATGTTGCGTGCGACATGCCGCGAAGGTTTCCGCTTGGCAAGCGAATGCGGCGGGAACGGGGCAGCATCTTGCCGCCTGTGGTACTTCATGGCATCCGTGTGGCGATTCGCCGGGGAGGGGCGCACTTGGCATGGACAGCACGGATTCAACGCCTTCGCCGGACGCGCCGGCCACCTCCTTTCCGCCGAATGCGGTGCATCTTGTCCGCACCAATCAGCAGATCACGATGCAATTGTCGCAGATGGCGGATCAAAAGGCGTCGATCCTGATGGGCGCGACCTTTGTCGTCTTCACGCTGGCGATCGGTCAGGCGCGCGCGGGCGGCGGGACGCTTTCGATGCCGCTCGCGATCCTTGCGACCTTTTCCTTTCTGTCGGCGCTGCTCGCGGTGTCGGCGGTGCTGCCGCGCGTGGGCAAGGCGCCGCCCGCCAAACGGGGAGAAGGCAAGGGGCGCGGCAACATCCTGTTCTTTGGCCGGTTCGAACAGATGGACGAGGATGAGTTCATCGACGCGGTAAAGGCGCGGCTGCGGACCGAGGATGATATTTACGAAACGATGCTGCGCGATACCTATCAGAACGGCGTGGTGCTGGCGCGGCGGAAATATCGCTACCTTGCCTATGCCTATCGCCTGTTCGTCGTCGGCCTGACGTCGACCTTCGTGGCGTTCGGGGTAGAGATGACGATGCTCTGGGGCGGGTGAGGTGTTTTCCCTTGCCATCGCGGCCCGACGGCGACGGGCGACCGACCAGATGCTGTTGCCTTTCTGCCACCCTTTTTCGGCAAATGATGCGATCCGTCCGCGCTCCACTTGAACGGTAACATTCGTGCGCCTATCCGGGCCGGCTATGCTGCAGCGGGCTGCCCCCCTTGCCGCGGAAACCCCGCAGGGCCTTCGCACGGAATTTCGCGCGACGCTGGCGCTCGCGCTGCCGCTGGCCGCCGCCAATCTGCTCCAGATGATGGTCCATGCGATCGACGTCATTTTCGTCGCGCGGCTTGGTGACGCGGCGCTTGCCGCATCGTCGCTGGGGGTCGCGATATTCGGGCTTCTGTTGTGGACCGGATCGGGGCTGGTCGGCGCGTCGGCGCCCTTGATCGCGGCCGAACTGGGGCGGCGCAGACATGCGGTTCGCGAGGTGCGGCGGACCGTTCGCATGGCGCTGTGGATAGCCGTGCTGATCTCGCTTGTCTTCATGGGCATCTGCGCGGCGGGCGGGCCGATCATGATCGCGACCGGACAGCCGGCCGAAACATCGGCGCGCGCGGGCGATTTCCTGCTGATCCTGATGTGGGGCATGTTTCCGATGATCGCGGCGACGGTATTGCGCGTCTTCGTCTCGGCGCTCGGGCGGCCGACGATCGCGACCGCGATCACCTTTGGCGCGCTGTTCGTCAACGCGATCGGCAATTGGGCGCTGGTGTTCGGAAACCTTGCTATGCCGGCGCTCGGCCTGAATGGCTCGGCGATTTCCAGCGTTGCGACCAGCATATTGATGCTGCTGGCCTATGTCGCCGTCATTCAGGGCGACCGGCGGTTGCGGCGGTATCACCTGTTCGGAAACTGGTGGCGGAGCGAATGGAGCCGGTTCTTTGACATATTGCGCATCGGCACACCGATCAGCCTGACCATTTTGGCGGAGGCCGGGCTGTTCACCGGCGCGGCTTTCCTGATGGGCCGGATTGGCGAGGCGGAACTGGCGGGGCACACCATCGCGCTACAGGTCGCTTCGTTGGCGTTTCAGATACCGTTCGGCGTGGCGCAGGCGGCGACGATCCGCGTCGGGCTGGCCTATGGCGCGCGCGACCATCGCGGCATCGCGCACGCCGGTACGGCATCGCTGGTGCTGGGCATCGGTTTCATGGCCTTTACCGCGCTTTTGATGTGGCTGTTCCCGACGCTGGTGCTGTCGATCTATGTCGATGTCGATGCGGCGCGCAACGCCGCGCTGGTCGGCTTTGCAATGCAGTTTCTGGTCGTCGCCGCCGCGTTCCAGTTGTTCGATGGCGCTCAGGCGGTTGCGGCGGGCGTATTGCGCGGGCTTCAGGACACGCGCACCCCGATGGTCATCGCGATCTGCGGATATTGGATCGCGGGATATGGCACCGCAATCTATCTGGGTTTCTGGACATCATTGGCCGGAGTCGGAATATGGATCGGGCTGGCCGTCGGGCTGATCGTGGTGTCCGCGGTTCTGCTTACCCGCTGGCGAATGCGCGCTCGTCTTGGCCTGCTTCCGGCCTGACGCAAAAACTTCGCAAAAATCTTGCAGCACGGTGCTTGACGCCTATTTGACTCCCACCCATATGCCGCCCGTGTTAGCACTCGGTCATTGTGAGTGCTAAACGGCATTATTTCCATTTTTGGAGGGAGTTTCATGGCTCAGTTTCGTCCGCTGCACGACCGCGTGCTTGTCCGCCGTATCGAAGCCGAAGAAAAGACGGCTGGCGGCATCATCATCCCCGACACCGCCAAGGAAAAGCCGCAGGAAGGCGAAGTCGTCTCCGTCGGCACCGGCACCCGCGCCGATGACGGCAAGGTGACCCCGCTGGACGTTAAGGCCGGCGACCGCATCCTGTTCGGCAAATGGTCGGGTACCGAAGTCAAGGTCGACGGCGAAGAGCTGCTGATCATGAAGGAATCGGACATCCTCGGCGTCATCGCCTGAGCGAACCCCTGAATCACGAATGAAGTTACGCAGTTTTCTGCGATTTTTTGAAGGAAGCAATCATGGCTGCCAAGGACGTTAAATTTTCGCGCGACGCGCGCGAGCGCATCCTGAAGGGCGTCGACATCCTCGCCGACGCCGTCAAGGTCACGCTGGGCCCCAAGGGCCGCAACGTCGTGATCGACAAGAGCTTCGGTGCGCCCCGCATCACCAAGGACGGCGTCAGCGTCGCCAAGGAAATCGAACTGAAGGACAAGTTCGAAAACATGGGCGCGCAGATGCTGCGCGAAGTCGCCAGCAAGGCGAATGACAAGGCCGGTGACGGCACCACCACCGCGACCGTTCTGGCCCAGGCGATCGTTCGCGAAGGCATGAAGTCGGTTGCCGCCGGCATGAACCCGATGGACCTGAAGCGCGGCATCGACCTTGCGGTCGGCAAGGTCGTCGAAGATCTGAAGGGTCGTTCGACCCCGGTCGCCGGCACCTCGGAAATCGCGCAGGTCGGCATCATTTCGGCCAATGGCGACACCGAAGTCGGTGAAAAGATCGCCGAAGCGATGGAAAAGGTCGGCAAGGAAGGCGTCATCACCGTCGAGGAAGCCAAGGGCCTGGAATTCGAACTCGACGTCGTCGAAGGTATGCAGTTCGACCGTGGCTATCTGTCGCCCTATTTCATCACCAACCCGGAAAAGATGATCGTCGAACTGGCCGATCCGTACATCCTGATCTTTGAAAAGAAGCTGTCGAACCTTCAGTCGATGCTTCCGATCCTCGAAGCGGTTGTGCAGTCGGGCCGTCCGCTCCTCATCATCGCCGAAGACATCGAAGGCGAAGCACTTGCGACGCTCGTCGTGAACCGTCTGCGCGGCGGCCTGAAGGTCGCGGCCGTCAAGGCACCGGGCTTTGGCGATCGCCGCAAGGCGATGCTGCAGGACATCGCGATCCTGACCGCCGGTGAAATGATCAGCGAAGACCTGGGCATCAAGCTGGAATCGGTCACGCTGAACATGCTGGGCCAGGCAAAGCGCGTCACGATCGACAAGGACAACACCACCATCGTCGATGGTGCTGGCGACCATGACGCGATCAAGGGCCGCGTCGAACAGATCCGCGCGCAGATCGAAACCACGACCAGCGACTATGACCGTGAAAAGCTGCAGGAACGTCTGGCGAAGCTCGCCGGCGGCGTTGCGGTCATCAAGGTTGGCGGCGCGACCGAGGTCGAGGTGAAGGAACGCAAGGATCGCGTCGACGACGCGCTGCACGCGACCCGCGCCGCGGTGGAAGAAGGCATCGTCCCCGGCGGCGGTACGGCATTGCTGTACGCGACCAAGGCCCTCGACGGCCTGAAGGGCGCCAACGACGACCAGACGCGCGGCATCGACATCGTCCGCAAGGCGATCGAGGCACCGCTGCGTCAGATCGCGGCCAACGCCGGTCATGACGGTGCGGTGGTTGCGGGCAACCTGCTGCGTGAAAACAACCAGGATCAGGGCTTTAACGCCGCGACCGACGTCTATGAAAATCTGAAGGCCGCCGGCGTCATCGACCCGACCAAGGTCGTGCGCACCGCGCTTCAGGACGCTGCGTCGGTTTCGGGCCTGCTGATCACCACCGAAGCAGCCGTCAGCGAACTGCCGGAAGACAAGCCGGCCATGCCGATGGGCGGCGGCGGCATGGGCGGTATGGGCGGCATGGACTTCTAAGTCCGTATCGTTCGGCGCTCAGCCAACAGGAAACGGGGCCGGGGGAGCAATCCTCCGGCCCTTTTCTTTCGCCGATAAAATAGGGCGGGTGGGACATTGCCAGTTCATCCCGCCGCGCATAGCTAGGGCATGTGATGACGCTGTTCCTTGCCCTTGCTGCCGCTGCCGCTGCCGATCCCCCGGCTGTGACGCCGCCGCCATCCGCGCCGCCGGTCGAGCGTTGCGGCTATCGCATCGTGCAAACCTATCCGCACGACAGGTCCAGCTTCACCCAGGGCCTGTTTTGGCAGGACGGGCATCTGTATGAAGCCACCGGCCAATATGGGCAGTCGCGCGTCGCCCGCCTCGACCTCGAAACCGGCAAGGCGCTGGCCGAGACCAGGCTGCCCGCCGATCAGTTCGGCGAAGGGATCACCCGCTGGGGCGACCAGATCGTCGGCGTCACTTGGCAGGGCGGCGTCGGCAACCGCTGGTCGATCAAGGACCTGCGCCCCGTCGGCACGTTCGAATATGCGGGCGAGGGTTGGGGGCTGACGATGGTGGGCGACAGCCTTGTGCTGAGCGACGGCACGCCCGAACTGCGTTTTTTCGACCCCGCCACGATGAAGGAACAACGGCGCGTCACCGTCCGGTTCCGCGACCGGCCCGTCGCCATGCTGAACGAGCTGGAGACGATCGACGGGCAGATCTGGGCCAATGTCTGGATGACCGACTATATCGTCCGCATCGATCCCGCGACGGGCAATGTCCCCTCGCTGATCGATCTGTCGGGATTAAAGGCCGACGCGGGCGTCAGCGGAAGCGACAGCGTGCTCAACGGCATCGCATGGGACGCGAAGCAGAAGCGCCTGTTCGTGACCGGCAAATATTGGCCAAAGCTTTACCAGATCGCGCTCGCCGACTGTCGCTGAACGCGGCGTTGATAATGAACGCTTATTCGCCCGCATCCTGTGTCGCGGTGGTTGCGGTGTCCGCCGGAACGCTGTCGCGGCTTTCGAGCATTGCGGCGGCGTCGTCGAGCGCCTTGGCTTCGCTGACGGTCACGCCGCCGGGGCCGGGTTCATTGTCGGTTCGGCTGCATCCCGCCGCAAGCAGGATCAGCGGGGCGGCCACGGGCCACAGATTTCGCATCATTCGCTCCCATGAAAAAGGGCCCCACCCGGAATGGATGGAGCCCCCTTATCTTCGCGAAGGCGCGCCGACGACTTACTTCTTGTCGTTGGCTTCGGCCTTCTTCGTTTCTTCGGCGATCTTGTCGCCGGCGTTGGATGCGGCTTCGCCAGCAGCGTTCACGGTGCCTTCGACGGCATTGCCGGCGTCCTTGGCGGCGGCGGCGGTTGCGTCGGCGGCTTCACCGGCAGCAGCGGCGGTCGCGTCGGCGGCACCGGCGGCTGCGTCTGCGGCGGCATCGCCAGCAGCGGCGGCGTCATCGGCTGCCGAAGTCGCGGTTTCCGACGCGGCGTCCTGCGTCTTTTCCGAGCAGGCGGTGAGGCTGAAGGCCGCAGCGGCCATCGATGCGATGATGATCTTGCGCATGGATATTCCTTTCGAATGCAATGACCGGGCGGCCGGTCAAGAATGGGAGAGTTAACGGGGGATCGCGGGATTGGCAACTCTGCTGCTTTATCCCGCTTCAAAAGAAAAGGGGCCGACGGCGAACCGGCGACCCCCCTTGCTTTTCGGCCCCGAAAGGCCGGAAAGAAGATTACTTCTTGGCTTCTTCCATCGCGCCCTTGGCGGCGGCGGAAGCTTCCTTGGCCGCGTCGGCGGCTTCGGCGGCCTTGTCGGTCGCGGTCGCGGCGTCGCCAGCAGCGGCGGCATCGCCGGTTGCGGCAGCGGCAGCAGCGGCATCGCCAGCGGCGGCAGTCGCGTCGGCAGCGCCAGCGGCTGCATCCATCGCGCCGTCAGCAGCGCCTTCGACGGTTGCGGTCGCGTCTTCGGTGGTTGCGGCGGTGTCGTCGGCAGCCTTTTCAGCGCAGGCAGCGAGGCCCAGCGAAGCGGCGAGGACGAGCGAAAGAGTGATCGATTTCTTCATGTGGGAATACCCCTTTCGGTTTGAACTGATCGACCGGCGCAGGAACAGATCGATCCCGGAACTTGCCAATCGCGCGCAGAATTACCGCCTGGCCAAATGCGGCGCAACGCCATTTTTGTGCGATTCTGCCTCTTTCGTCGCAATTGCGCCGTGGACGCATCGCACGGCGCGGAAATTGTGGCGCGACGCTTGGTTGACCAGATATAAAGAAAGCTTTATATGTTGCTTCATGAGCGAGCTGATCGACATTTTTCGGGCCTTCGCGGACCCGACGCGATTGCGAGTCGTGGCGCTTTTACGTGAAATGGAACTGGCGATCGGCGAATTGGCGGCCGTTCTGGACCAAAGCCAGCCGCGCGTTTCGCGCCATGTCCGGATCCTTGTCGACGCGGGCATCGTCGAACGGCGGCGCGAAGGAAGCTGGGTTTTCCTGCGGATCGTCAACGATGGGGCCATTGCGGACATCATCGCGCAGGCTGAAAAATGGCCATTTTCGCCGCGTGAGGCGCGGGTTATCGCGCATGATACGCGGCGGTTGACCGCCGTGCGCGACGAGCGGGCGGCGGTTGCCGAACGTTATTTCGCCGAACATGCCGCCGAATGGGACGCGATCCGTTCGCGCCATGTCGCGGAAAGCGAGGTTGAGGCCGCGATGCTGGCGATGATGCACAATCGCCGTCTGGGCCATCTGCTCGATATTGGAACCGGCACCGGCCGGATGGCGGAAATCTTTGCGCCGACGGCGCGCCGGATCACCGCGCTCGATCGCAGTCCTGAAATGTTGCGCATCGCGCGGGCGAAGCTGGCGAGCCAGCCGGTGCCCGTCGACCTGGTGCAGGGGGATTTTCTGAATCTGCCGGTCGCCGATGCTTGCATCGACACGATCGTCATCCACCAGGCGCTGCATTTCGCGCACGAACCCGACCGCGTGATCGCCGAGGCGAGCCGCGTTCTGCGTGGCGGCGGGCATTTGCTGGTCGTCGATTTCGCGCCGCATGAGGATGAAGGGCTGCGCAGCCTTGCCGCCCACGCGCGCCTGGGCTTTTCGGACGCGCAGATCCGCGGCTGGTTCGCATCGTCGGGATTGCTGCTCGAAACGGCGCAGACGCTGGAGGGCGGGGAACTGGCGGTGAAGCTATGGCTTGGCCGCCGCCGCAGCGACGAAGATCAAAATCCCGCCATCGAGGGCGGGCAGAATAAAAGGCTTGCCGCATGACGTCGAACTTGAATCTGCTGGCAGAGGCGCGCCGCGCGGCGGCATCGCCGCTCTTTGCCAATCTCGAAGGCGATATTGGCGTCAGCTTCGAATTTTTCCCGCCAAAGACCGAGAAGATGGAAGCCCAACTGTGGGACACGTTCCGCACGCTCGAACCGCTGGGGCCGAGCTTTGTGTCGGTCACCTATGGCGCGGGCGGCTCGACGCGGGAGCGGACCCACGCGACGGTCGCGCGAATCGCCGCCGAAAGCCATGTTCCGCCCGCCGCGCACCTGACCTGTGTCGAGGCATCGCGGACCGAAATCGACGAGGTCGCACAGGCTTATTGGGACGCGGGCGTACGGCATATCGTCGCGCTGCGCGGCGATATGCCGGGTGGAGCGCCCTATCGCGCGCATCCCGACGGCTATGCTAACGCGATCGAACTGGTCGCGGGGTTAAAGGCGATCGCGCCGTTCGACATCTCGGTCGCCGCCTATCCCGAGGTGCATCCCGATGCGAGCTGTGCCGAGGCCGACCTCGACAATCTGAAGCGCAAGCTCGATGCCGGGGCAACGCGGGCGATCACGCAATTCTTCTTTTCGCCCGAAGCCTTTTTGCGTTTTCGCGATTCCGCCGTTGCGGCCGGGATAGAGGCACCGATCCTCCCCGGCATCCTGCCCGTGTCCAATGTGTCGCAGACGCGGCGCATGGCCGATATGTGCGGCACGGCGATCCCCAGCTGGATGGTGTCATTGTTCGATGGGCTGGACGATCTGCCCGCCGCGCGCCAACTCGTCGCCGCGACGGTGGCCGCCGAAATGTGCCGCCGCCTTTATGCGGGCGGGGTGCGCGATTTTCATTTCTATACGCTCAACCGGGCCGAACTCAGCTATGCCATCTGCCACCTGCTCGGGCTGCGGCCGGCGGCGGCCCCAGCAACGGAGAAAGCCGCATGACAAGCGCACGAGAAGCCCTGACGGCGGCGGCAAGGGAGCGCATCCTGCTGACCGACGGCGGCTGGGGAACGCAGATCCAGTTGAGGAAACTGACCGAGGCCTGTTATGCCGGGTCGCTCGGTCTGTCGCACGATCAGAAGGGCAATAACGATATTCTGGCGCTGACGCGGCCCGATGTCGTCACCGCGATCGGAGAGGCCTATCTGGCGGCGGGGTCGGACATCGTATCGACCAACACTTTCAGCGCCAACCGCATCAGCCAGGCCGATTATGGCGCCGAGCATCTGGTCGCCGACATCAATCATGAAAGCGCGCGCCTGGGCCGCGAAACCGCGGTCAAATATGAAGGCATCGATGGCCGTCGCCGCTTTGTCGCCGGTGCGGTCGGTCCGACCAACAAGACCCTGTCGCTGTCGCCCGACGTCAACAATCCCGGTTTTCGCGAGATCGATTTCGACGAACTGAAGGCCGTCTATCTGGATCAGGTCGTGGCGCTGGCCGAAGGGGGCGCCGATTTCATCCTGATCGAGACGATCTTTGACACGCTGAACGCCAAGGCCGGTATCGCGGCGACGCTGGAGGCCGAGGCAAAGGTCGGGCGCGAACTGCCGCTGATGATTTCGATGACGTTGACCGACCTGTCGGGCCGCAATCTGTCGGGTCATACGGTCGAGGCATTCTGGTATGCGGTGCGTCATGCAAAGCCGCTGACGATCGGCCTGAACTGTTCGTTCGGCGCGGCGCAGCTTCGCCCGCATGTGCGGGTCTTGTCCGACATCGCCGACGCGCTGGTGATGGTCTATCCCAACGCCGGTCTGCCCAATGAACTGGGCGAATATGACGAGATGCCCGACACGACGGCGGCGCTCGTCCGCGAATGGGCCGAACAGGGGCAGGTGAATATATTGGGCGGCTGCTGCGGTTCGACGCCCGCGCATATCGCCGCGATGGCAAAGGCCGTTCAAGGGCTGGCGCCGCGCGCGATTCCCGACGTCCCGGTGCGAACGCGGCTTGCCGGACTTGAACCGTTCACCATGGCAGCATGACCAATCCGCCTCCCTTGGTTTTTGGGGGAGGGGCAACGATAGTTGGTCCGGCATCGCCGGGCCTTTAGTCAAGCGGGGTGCGGACTTTCGCCCTTGCACCGCGCGCACAGACCTCATCCCAACCCCTGTCCTGAGGGCGAGGGGCTTGAAAAGAAGATGATGACCGAAACCTCCTCCGCCTCTTCCAGCTTCGTCAATATCGGCGAGCGGACCAACGTCACCGGATCGGCGGCGTTCAAGAAGCTCATCCTCGCCGACGATTATGCGGCGGCGGTTGAAGTCGCGCGCCAGCAGGTCGAAAATGGCGCGCAGGTCATCGACGTCAACATGGACGAGGGCCTGCTCGACGCCGAATATGCGATGACGACCTTTTTGAAGCTGATCGCCGCCGAACCCGACATCGCGCGCATCCCGGTGATGATCGACAGTTCGAAATGGGACGTGATCGAAGCCGGCCTGAAATGCGTCCCCGGCAAGCCGATCGTCAATTCGATCAGCATGAAGGAAGGCGAGGAGCCGTTCCTGGCGCACGCCCGCAAATGCATGGCCTATGGTGCGGCGGTCGTCGTCATGGCGTTCGACGAGGTTGGACAGGCCGACACCAAGGACCGCAAGATCGAGATTTGCGAGCGCGCCTACAAGCTGCTCATGACCATCGGCTTTCCGCCGGAAGACATCATCTTTGATCCCAATGTCTTCGCCGTGGCGACGGGGCTGGAAGAACATGACAATTATGCGGTCGATTTCATCGAGGCGGTAAAGGAAATCCGTATCCGCTGTCCGCACGTCCATTTTTCGGGCGGGTTGTCGAACCTGTCGTTCGGTTTTCGCGGCAACGAGGTCGTGCGCCGCGCGATGCACAGTGTATTCCTCTATTATGCGATCCCCGCCGGGCTGGACATGGCGATCGTCAACGCGGGGCAGC
The DNA here is from genome assembly GCA_030145715.1 of Sphingopyxis sp. Taxonomy (GTDB): domain Bacteria; phylum Pseudomonadota; class Alphaproteobacteria; order Sphingomonadales; family Sphingomonadaceae; genus Sphingopyxis. The sequence continues at coordinate 52,241 of JAIXHQ010000016.1, forward strand.
TCGACGTCTATGACACGATCGATCCCGAACTGCGGCGGGCGGTCGAGGATGTCGTGCTCAACCGCAAGGTCGAAGGGGAGGCTGAAAGCCCCACCGAACGCCTGATCGCGCTCGCCGAACGCTATAAGGGCACCAGCGCCGCGCAGGAAAAGGCTGCCGAGGAATGGCGCGGGTGGGAAGTGCGCAAGCGGCTTGAACATGCGCTGGTCAAGGGAATCGACGCCTATGTCGTCGACGATACCGAGGAAATGCGCCAGATGCTGCCGCGTCCGATCGAGGTGATCGAGGGGCCATTGATGGACGGGATGAACGTCGTCGGCGACCTGTTCGGATCGGGCAAGATGTTCCTGCCACAGGTGGTCAAGTCGGCGCGCGTGATGAAAAAGGCGGTCGCGCATCTGTTGCCCTTTATCGAGGCGGCGAAGGAGCCGGGCGCGAAGGGCAAGGGCAAGGTCGTGATGGCGACCGTGAAGGGCGACGTCCACGACATCGGCAAGAATATCGTCGGCGTCGTGCTTCAGTGCAACGGGTTCGAAATCGTCGATCTGGGCGTGATGGTGCCCTGGTCAAAGATACTCGAAGCGGCCAACGAGAATGACGCCGATATGATCGGCCTGTCGGGGCTTATCACGCCTTCGCTGGACGAGATGGTGACGGTGGCCGAGGAAATGCAGCGCGCGGGGATGACGATGCCGCTGTTGATCGGCGGCGCGACGACGTCAAAGGTCCATACCGCGCTGCGCATCGATCCGGCGTATAAGGGGCCCGTTCTGCACGTCCTTGACGCGAGCCGCGCGGTCGGCGTTGCGACCGCCCTGGTCAGCGACACCGGGCGCGACGCTTATGTAAAAAGTTACAAGGACGATTATGAACATGTCCGCGACGTGCGCGCGGGCAAGGGCCAAACGGCCCTGATTTCGATCGAGGCCGCGCGCGCCAACGGCTTCAAGATCGACGATCAGATCCGGCCGTTCCAGCCGGAAAGGCCGGGCCTTCATGTTTTCGACAATTGGGACCTTGCCGAACTCGCCGAATGGATCGACTGGACGCCCTTTTTTCGTGCGTGGGAACTGGCGGGCAATTACCCGGCGATCCTGACCGACGCGGTGGTCGGGGAGAGCGCGACCAGCCTTTATAACGACGCCCGCGCGATGCTCGACCGGATTATCGGCGAAGGCTGGCTGACGGCGCGCGGCGTCGTGGCGCTGTGGCCGTGCCGCCGCGAAGGCGACGATGTGATCGTCCATATCGAAGAAACGCAGCAGGATGTCCGTTTGCCGTTCCTGCGCCAGCAGATTGCCAAGCGTGAAGGTCGCCCCAACATGTGCCTGGCCGATTTCATCAGCCATGATGGCGACTGGATCGGCGGATTTTCGGTCGCGATTCACGGCATCGAGCCGCATCTGGCGCGTTTCAAGGCGGCGCACGACGATTATAACGACATATTGCTGAAGGCGCTGGCAGACCGTTTCGCAGAGGCTTTCGCAGAGCGGCTTCACGCGCATGTGCGAACCGATCTGTGGGGCTATGCGCCGGGCGAGCAATTGACCCCGGAAGCGATCATCCGCGAGGAATATAGGGGTATTCGCCCCGCGCCCGGTTATCCGGCATGTCCCGACCACAGCCTGAAGCCGATCCTGTTCGACCTGCTCGACGCGGGCAGGACGTCGGGCGCGGTCCTGACCGAAAGCTTTGCGATGCTGCCGACCGCGGCCGTGTCGGGTTTCTATTTCGGTCATCCCGATGCGAGCTATTTCGGCGTTGCGCGGGTGGGGCCGGATCAGCTTGCCGAATATGCGGTGCGGCGCGGCGTCGACCTTGATACCGCGACCCGCTGGCTGCGGCCCAATCTGGATTGAGTTTGGCGTAGCGGGGTGTTTCCGACCTTTCGGGTGGAAAGACAGTAAGGCTTCTCGGCTTTTTGTCCGATAATGGGACATGTTGCCGATTAACCAGCTTCACGAACGACTACGTCCCCGCGACCGTCTATAATCTCCCCATGCTCAAAACGATCCTCCATCGGCCGCTGCTGCCGCTGCTCGCTCTCCCCCTGCTTCTTGCGCCGCTGCCGCTGCCCGCGCAGTCGGGGGCGGGGGCCTATGTCTTGGCCGAAAATGGCCGCAGCTTTGGACGGTTGCAGGATGCCGTCGATGCGATCGGCGAGGGTGAGGGGACGATCCGCGTCGCCCCCGGCTATCACCGCGACTGCGCCGTGCAGACCGCCGGCCGGATCGCCTTTGTCGCCGCCGAACCGGGGCGCGCGGTTTTCGACGGCGTTACCTGCGAAGGCAAGGCGGCGCTCGTGCTGCGCGGCGGGGGCGCCCGCGTCGACGGACTGGTGTTTCAGAACATGCGTGTCCCCGACGGAAACGGAGCGGGCATACGCCTCGAACAAAGCGACCTCGACGTCGTCAACAGCCTGTTCCGCACCAGCGAGCAGGGAATTCTGACCGCCGACGATTCGGATGCGACGTTGACGATTGACCGTTCGACCTTCTCGCGCCTGGGCCGTTGCGATCGCGGCCTCAGTTGCGCGCACAGCGTCTATACCGGCCTGTACGGCCGCGTGGTGGTAACCCGTACGCGCTTTGAAAAGGGCAGCGGCGGCCATTATCTGAAGACGCGCGCGGTCACCGTGGACGTCAATGACAATAGTTTCGACGACACGCAGGGGACGGGCACCAATTACATGATCGACCTGCCTTCGGGTTCGACCGGCCGCGTCGTCAACAACCTGCTGATCCAAGGGCGCGACAAGGAAAATTATTCGGCGTTGATCGCCGTTGCGGCCGAGGACCGGACCAATCCGTCGCGCGGCCTGGTGATCGAGGGCAACCGCGCCAGCCTGCCCGCCGGTATGGGGCGCAAATCGGCATTTGTCGCCGACTGGAGCGGTGAAGCCTTGGCGATTGGACAGAATGAACTGGGCGCGGGTCTGACGCGCTTTGAAAAGCGATAGGGTCTTACGCCTCGCCGCGGGTTTCGATCAACGACGCGGCGAGGGCCTCGGCGGGCGTCTTGCCGCCCCATAACACGAACTGGAACACCGGATAAAAGCGTTCGCACTCGTCGATCGCGCTTTCGATCAGCGTTTCGGCAAGGTCGAGAGGCAATCCGGCATCGCTGCCCAGCAACATGCCATGACGAAAAAGAATGGTCCCGCTGTTCGACCATAGTTCGAAATGGCCGAGCCACAATTGCTCGTTTATCATCGCCAGCGCCTCGTGCGCGACGGTGCGCTTGTCCTCGACGACCCGGATGTCGGGAAAGGCGAGCAGTTGAACGACACCGTCGTCGGCGCGCCACACAGCGCGCAGTTCATAAGTGGTCCAGCTACCCTGCGCCGTCGCGACGATTTCGTCCTCGCCCACCATTTCGTGCGGCCAGTCGTGCGCGGCGAAATAGGACGCCAGCATCTCCATCGGCGCGGCGTCCTGATTGTCTTCGTCGTCGTAAATATCGTCGCTCATGCGGGCGGCTTTAGCCGGTGTGGGCCAAGGTTGCGAGTCCGCAAAAGACGGCGATCCCCCACAATCGCGGGGTGAAATATTATTTGGCTCTGGGCTTGGCAGCCGGCTTGGGCGACGGGGCGGGTTTGGCCGCACCCTCCAGCTTGTCGAGCCGGGCCTTTAACGCTTCGGCTTCGGCCCGCGCGGTCGCGGCCATCTGCTTTACCGCCTCAAATTCCTCGCGGCTGACGAAATCCATGCGGCCGACAAATTCCTTGGCGCGCTCCCGCATGGCGGCTTCGGCTTCGCGGCCCGCGCCGGCGACGGTCCCGGCGATGCCGTTCACCATCTTGGCCAGATCGTCGAAAATGCGGTTCTCGCTCTGCATATCAAATTCCTTCGTCGGGCGATTCGCCCCTTGCTGTCACCGTATCTGGGTACTCGCGGCGGCGGGAACAAGGGTTTCCGCGTCGGGGTTGCGCTGGTCGATCTGGAAATTCAGGATCGTCGCAAAGGACAACCACACCATGTAGGGCACCAGCAGCCAGGCCGCCGCCTTGCGGATCGGGGCAAAGGCAAAGGTGGTCGCGATCGTGACCATCAGAATGAAGATGATAAGATAAAGCGCGCTGCTGACCTGATGCTGGCCAAAGAACAGCGGCGACCAGGCGAAATTGGCGAGCAATTGGACGAAGAACAGCAACAGGGCGAATCCGCGCCCTTTCGCGCCGCGCGCGTGGAGGATCATCGCGAGCGACAGGCCCAGCATGATATAGAGGATCGGCCAGACGGTGCCGAAGACCCAGCCGGGCGGCGTTATCGGGGGCAGGTCGAGCGAGGCGAACCAGCGATTGTCATAGCCGCTGTTCGACATCATGCCCATCAGGCTGCCGATCAGGACGATTGCCGGAACGGTGACGAGCGCCCAGCGCAAATAAGACATGCGTAGCTGGCCTTGGGTCGCAATCTCGCTCATTTGCCTGATCCCTTTGATTCTGCGTATTCAGGGTGTTGCGGTTGCGGCGTTCAGCGTCAAGCGGCTCGCTTTGTCGCGGCGATCAGAAATTCGATATTTCCTTCGGGCCCGGTGATCGGGCTTTCGATCAGATCGACGATCTCCCAACCTTCGCCGACAAGCCAGTCGCGCACGTCGCCGCAGACGCGCGCATGGACAGCGGCATCGCGCACGACGCCTTTCTTGCCCACTTCATGGCGTTCAGCCTCGAACTGCGGCTTGATGAGCGCGACCAGGCGAGCGCCGTCCTTTGCAAAGGACAGGGGCACGGGCAAAACCTTTGCGAGCGCGATAAAGCTGGCGTCGCACACGATCAGATCGACCGGTTCGGGAATATGGGCGCTTGTCAGGATGCGCGCACTCGTCTGTTCGTGGACGATGACGCGGTCATCCTGTCGCAATTTCCACGCGAGTTGGTTCGTGCCCGAATCAACCGCATAGACGCGCGCCGCATCCCGGCTCAGCAGCACGTCGGTAAAGCCGCCCGTCGACGATCCGACATCGATCGCGACAATATCCGTCACGTCCCAGCCGAGATGGACCAGCGCATGGTCCAGCTTGATCCCGCCGCGCGACACCCATGGGTGGTCGCGGCCCTTCACGCTGACCTCTGCATCGGCGGCGATCTGCTGGCCGGCCTTGTCTATCTTGCGGTCGCCGACGAACGCCAGCCCGGCAAGGATCAGCGCCTGCGCCCGCGTCCGGCTTTCGGCAAGACCGCGATCGACGAGCAACTGGTCGGCGCGCTGCTTTGCCATCAGGACTGCGCCCTGGCGATAAGCAGTCCGGGGGTCAGTATCTGCGGCAGGATTTCGGGCTGCGCCGCGCCCGGCGCGTACCACAGATAAAGCGGGACGCTGTTGCGCCCATGTTCGGCGAGCGTTCGGGTGATGGCCGGATCGCCGTTCGTCCAATCCCCGACGAGGGTGATGACGCCCTGCTTTTTGAACATGTCCTGCACCGCTGCGCGGTTGATTGCGCCAGCCTCATTCGCCTTGCACGACAGGCACCAGTCGGCGGTGAAATAGACGAAGACGGGCTTTCCGGTGGCACGGGCCTTGGCCAGCGCGGCGGCCGAGAAACGTTCATAGGATTCGCCTTCGACGGACGAGGCGGGTTTTGAAAATTCCTGCCAGGCCTGTGACCCCGTCAGGGCAATCGTGATGGCGCTCAACGCGATGATCCAGCGACCGCTGCGGCGACCCGATCTCCAACCCAGGATCGCGGCGGCGACGGCCACGACGCCGAGCGTGACGAGCAGCCAGCCGTGAACGATCGGTCCGGTCTGGCGCCAGAGCAGCCAGCCGAGGCCGATCGCCGTGATGCCCATGGGCCATGCCATCCACCGCCGGAATTTTGTCATCCATGGCCCCGGCCTTGGCAGACGGTTTCGCAGCGCGGGAATGAAGCCGATCGCCAGAAAGGGCAGCGCCAGCCCCAGCCCGAGGCCGCCGAATATCGGCAGCGCGGCCCATGCGGGAAGGACGAGCGTGGCGCCGAGCGCAGCACCGAGCAGCGGGCCGCTGCACGGCGTGGCGACAAAGGCGGCGAGCGCGCCGGTCCAGAAGCCGCCTGCGGCACCGCCCTGGCTCGCCAGCGTCTGTCCACGTCCGAACGACGGCAATTCATAGGCCCCGGCAAGATTGAGCGTGATCGCGACGGCGAGCAACATCAGCACGAAGACGCTGGCCGGATGCTGAAGCTGAAAGGCCCAGCCGACCTGCTCGCCCGCCGCGCGAAGTGCGAGCAATGCGCCGCCCAGCAGCAGCGCGGTGACGACCGCGCCTGCCGTATAGGCCAGCGCCTCGACCCGCGCGGCCCGTGCGTTGCCGCCCGACCGCGCGAGGCTCAGCGCCTTGAGGCTGAGGATCGGGAAAACGCAGGGCATCAGGTTAAGGATCAACCCGCCGAGGATGGCACCCGCAAACGCGGTCCAGAACAGCGGCATGTCGATGGCCTGCGACACCCTGGCAATGGGTTCACCCGCAGGTCGCACCGCCCGGGGTTCGAACCGCACGGTCAGGCCGCGCCCGTCGGATAGCTTCAGCAATCCGCGAACGGCGCCCTTTGCATCGCCCTTTGCCGTTGTTTCGACGATGATCGACGCGCCGTTTCGACTGAACCTCTGTTCGGCGGAATAATCCACGACATTTTGCGTTTCGAGAAACAGGTGCGGCGCGTCGAGCGTCGTTGTGGGGGGCAGGGGGATGCCGAAGCGGACCGTGTCGCCCCTGCGTTCCCAGGAACCTGCCCGGTCGAGCGGCTGGGGCAGCAGCGCGCGCCAATCGTCGAAGCGTTTGCGCTGGTCCGGCGCGACCTTGCCATCGCCGGCCTTCAGCGCGACCGAAATCACCGCCCGTTCGGGGACGCATATCTTGTCGGTGCAGGCAAGCCAGCGGGCGATGCCCGACAGGGTCAGATCGGTGCCGGGAGCAACGCTTTTGTCGATCTCGACATCGGCAAGAAGCGCATAGGGATCTTCATAGACATGATTCATCATGCCAAAGAGGATCAGCGCGTCGGGCACCGGATAACGGAAGGGCGCGACACGGACGCCCTCGGGCGGGTTCCATTCGACCGACAGGCCAAAGCCTGCGTCGCCGCCATTAATCCAATAGCCGTGCCAGGTTTTTTGGGGGGCCATGGTAAGCGCGATGGACATAGCGGTTCCGGGCGCAGGGGTTGCCGACTCGGCGATCAGTTTGGGCTGGATATTCGTCGGCTGCGCCTGCGTCGGCGCCGCCGCCAGAAGGACGCCAGCCAGCAGGGTCAGCATCGCCCGCCATGTGCGTGTCACAAAAGCCTCACTCTGCAAATACATGGCTGTGCCCGGAGCAGTTCCTTGTTCGAAGACTTGCCATATAGGCGGCTTTCGTCGAGAGGACAGCCCGCGCTGACATCCCCCTCCTATGGAGAAGCCGACCGTGATGCTGAAACATCTGACCACCGCCATCGCCGCCCTTCTGTGTTTCGCCAGCGCCGGAGCCGGTCTCGCGCAGGAAAAAGCCGATCCGGTCCAGAAGGTGACCGCGGCCACGCCGCCGCCCAAGCTGATCGTGATGATCGCCGTCGATCAATTTTCGGCCGACCTTTTTGCGGAGTATCGCCCACGCTTTACCGGCGGCCTCGCCCGCCTGGCATCGGGGGCGGTGTTTCCGGCGGGCTATCAGTCGCACGGGGCGACGGAAACCTGCCCCGGTCACTCGACGATCCTGACGGGCAATCACCCGGCGAACACCGGGATCATCGCCAATAATTATTTCGACCCGTCGACCGCCCGCGAGGACAAGCGCCTTTATTGCGCCGAAGACGAAAGCGTGGCCGGCACCACATCGGGCAGCGGGAAATATGCTCCGTCGGTCAAGCATCTGCTGGTCCCGACGCTCGGCGACCTGATGAAGGCGCGCGACCCGAAGACGCAGGTCGTGTCGGTGGCGGGCAAGGATCGGGCGGCCATCATGATGGGTGGGCATCAGGCCGACGAGGTGATGTGGCTCGCGCCCACCGGCCTTGCCAGCTATCGCGGCACGACCCTGTCGCCGACTGCGCAGCAGGCGAGCAGCGCGATCGTCGCGGCCATCGCGCAGGCGCGTCCCGCGCTGACGCTGCCGGCCGATTGCACCGCGCACGACATCGCGATTCCGCTGGAAAAAGGCGGCACCGTCGGCACCGGCCGCTTTGCCCGCGAGGGCGGCGACTTTCGCCGTTTCATGGCATCGCCCGAAGCCGACGGCGCGGTGCTCGCGACCGCCGCAGCATTGCGTCAGGCGCGCAAGATGGGCGAAGGCACTGGCACCGACCTTTTGATCGTCGGCCTTTCGGCGACCGATTATGTCGGGCACAGCACAGGCACCGAAGGCAGCGAAATGTGCCTTCAGATGACCGCGATCGACCGCGAACTAGGCGATTTCTTTGCCCGGCTGGACGCGACCGGCATCGATTATGCCGTCGCGCTGACCGCCGATCATGGCGGGCACGATATGCCCGAACGCAACCGCCAGAACGCCTGGCCCGACGCCGAGCGCGTCGAAAAGACGCTCGACCCCGACATGATCGGCAAGGAAGTGGGGCAAAAGCTGGGGCTGCCGCAGCCGTTGCTGTTCAGCGATGGTCCCTTTGGCGACATGTATCTGTCGCGGACGTTGACCCCCGCGCAGCGCAAGGCCGCGCTTGCCGAAATTACCGCCCGTTTCCGCGCCCACCGCCAGGTGGAGATGGTGGCGACCGCGGAGGAACTGGCAATGCGGCCGATTTCGAAACAGGCCCCCGACACATGGTCCACGCTCGACAAATTGCGCGCCTCTTTCAACCCCCAACGTTCCGGCGATTTCGTCGTGGCGCTGAAACCCCGCGTCACGCCGATCCCCGAATCGGGCATGGGCTATGTCGCGACGCATGGGTCGGTATGGGATTATGACCGGCGCGTGCCGATGCTGTTCTGGCGCAAGGGGCTTAGCGGATTCGAACAGCCCAACGCCGTGATGACCGTCGATATTTTGCCGACATTGGCACCGTTGGCCGGCCTGACGCTGGATATGAACAAGATCGACGGCCGCTGTCTCGACCTGCTTTCGGGTCCCGAGAGCAGTTGCCGGTAAGGAAACGAAAAGACGAGGCATGACGAAAGCGTTGCGGAATTTTTCCGGCCGACTGTTGTTGGTCGGGTGCGGCAATATGGCGGGGGCGATGCTGGACCGCTGGTTGGCGGCGGGGCTTGACGCCGCGCAGGTGTCGATCGTCGATCCCCATGCCGAACCGCGCGGCGGGATCGTGCCGCACCCGTCAATCGATGCATGGCTGGCGGCCGGCGGCGGCGCGGACTGGATCATGCTGGGCATGAAGCCGCAGCAGTTGGGCGAGGCCGCCGAGGGATTGGCTCCGATCGTGACCGGCGACGTCCATCTTCTTTCGATCCTTGCGGGTGTTTCGCTGTCCGACCTTGCCGCGCGCTTCCCCGATGCCAAGGCATTGGTTCGCATCCTGCCCAACCTGCCCGCGCGCATCGGCGCGGGCGTGACGGCCGTCGCGGCGCAGGGTGACGCCGACGCAAAAGCGATCGAAACGCTGCTGCGTCCGCTTGGCCGCACGGTGACGATGGCCGACGATTCGACGATGGACCTCGTCACCGCCTTTACCGGCAGCGGCCCGGCCTTTGTCCTTCGCCTGATCGAATCTTATGCGGCGGCGGGCGAACGGCTTGGCCTGTCGACCGACGACGCGCTGGCGCTAGCGACCGCGACGTTCGGCGGCGCGACCGCGTTGCTGACCGACAGCGGCGAAAAGCCGGGTGCGTTGATCGCGCAGGTCGCGAGCAAGGGCGGCACGACACAGGCGGGGCTGGACGTCCTCGACAGCGATGGCCAAATCGCCGCGCTGCTGACCAACGTGCTGCGCGCCGCGCGCGACCGGGGCCGCGAACTGGCCGATATTGCGCGGGGCGACGGCTGACGCCGAATATCCCTTCCGTTCGGGTAGGCAGCGAAGGGCGCTAGGGTCCTGACCCTAGGTCGGGTCGCGGCCCAGCGCGGCGATGCGCGCGCGGTCGCGCGCGGGGATCAGTGCCTCGTTGACGTGCCAGAATCCCGTCACCGCCTGTTGACCGGCATTGGTATAGGCGCGGCTCATCGTGTCGCGCAGGATGCCAAAGACGGCGGCCTCGATACCGCGGCCGGCGTCGGTCAGGCGCAATTCCTTTTGGCGCCGGTCGCGGTTGCCGGGGCGCGTCGTCAACAGGTCGCGCGCCTCCAGCTCCTTTATCACCCGGCCCAGCGACTGTTTGGTGATCCCCAGCAGGGCGAGCAGGTCGGATATGGCCAGCCCCGGTTGCCGCGCGATGAAATAGAGCGCGCGATAATGGGCGCGGCCCAGATCATGTTCGGCGAGCCGCGCATCGATCGCGCGCCATAATGCGCCATGGGCGAAAAACAGAAATTCGATGCCACGGCGCACCTCCTCCTCGCGCAAGAAAAGGGCTGAAGCGGCGGGGACTTGTGAAAGAAAATTCTCATCCGGCATAGTCGCTACCGTTGCGCGCCGCGCCCGTCTTTGGCAAGAGGCGCGCTTCACAGCCCCCTTCAAGCCATAGGGATTTTTGCATGTCCGTTCCCGCTTTCGCCCATCTGCCGCATCCCGATCCGATCGCGGACGATGTACGGGCGGCGGCGATTGCCGATCCGGCATTCGGGCGGGTCTTTACCGACCATATGGTGTCGATCCGTTATTCGGACGACAAGGGATGGCATGATGCGCAGGTGATGCCGCGCGGCCCGCTGTCGCTCGATCCCGCGACGGCTGTGCTGCATTATGCGCAGGAAATTTTCGAAGGGCTGAAGGCCTATCGCCTCGACGACGGTTCGATGGCGCTGTTCCGGGTCGAGGCGAACGCCGCGCGTTTCAACGCCAGCGCGCGCCGCATGGCGATGGCCGAACTGCCCGAGGATATGTTCATCGCGGCGGTGAAGGAAGCCGTCGCCGCCGACGCGAGCTGGTTTCCCCCGGTCGATGGCGGCGCGCTGTACCTGCGCCCCTTCATGTTCGCGAGCGAGGTGTTCCTGGGCGTGAAGCCCGCAGCCGAATATCGGTTTCTGGTCATCACATCGCCGGTCGGCAATTATTTCAAATCGGGCGTGCCGGCGATCTCGCTGTGGGTGTCGGAAGATTATACCCGCGCCGCGCCCGGCGGCACCGGGGCGGCAAAGTGCGGCGGCAATTATGCATCGAGCCTGGTGGCGCAGCGCGAAGCGATCGCCAAGGGGCATGATCAGGTCGTGTTCCTGGATGCCGCCGAACATCGCTGGATCGAGGAACTGGGCGGGATGAACCTGTTTTTCGTCTTTGACGACGGCAGCCTGGTGACGCCGCCGCTGACCGGCACGATCCTGCCCGGCATTACCCGCGACGCGATCATCACGCTGGCGCGCGACGCGGGGCTGACCGTTCGCGAGGAACCCTATGCGATCGACCAGTGGCAGGCGGATGCCGAAAGCGGCAGGCTGACCGAAAGCTTTGCCTGCGGGACGGCGGCGGTGGTGACGCCGGTGGGCAAGGTGACGCGCGGCGACAGCAGCTTTACCATCGGGGCGGGCGGTCCGGGGCAGGTGACGACGAAGCTCAAGGACAAGCTGACCGACATTCAGCGCGGCCAGGCCGAAGATCCCTATGGCTGGGTGACGCGACTTTAAATCCACCAACTTGCCATTCATGCGCTGCACGTTATAGACGCGCTCGCACCGGCCCGTTGGGGCGTCGCCAAGTGGTAAGGCAGCGGCTTTTGATGCCGCCATTCGCAGGTTCGAATCCTGCCGCCCCAGCCAGCCGGTGCTGTGCCTCAGCCAAGGGACGGAAAACCCCAGGTTTCTCCCTTAACTGAGCAAGGCCGACCATCGCAGTGGCATCAATTGCTACCAGTGGGTGGAGCCAGTGCCTGATGCCAGCAATCGAAAATGTGAACCGTCGCGGGGCCACCTACTGGTGGCGTCGCCGGGTGCGCTTCGTTGGACGGCTTGAACGTCCTATAACCATCGTAACAACGGTCAGCCTTCTGACGAAGGACCAGTCGGTCGCGCGACGGCGCGCGGTCGCGATGACCAGCCGAAGCGAGGTTGTGCGAATGAGCTTATACGAACGGATCGAGCAGGAAGGACTGACCAGCGAGCAGGTGAACCATCTCTTTCGAGAGGAGATGGTGCGGTATCGCAACATGCTGGCGCATCAGTTGGCGGTGATCGAGAAGGACGGTGAGGGCAATGTCACCGCTCGCTTCCACCAGATGCTCTCGATCTATGCAGCGTTTAACGGTGATTTCATCGCAAATGGCTTCGACGACTATATGGGCATCGATTACATCGGGTCATTCGACAAGCGCTTTCCGTCGCTGGATGACGAGGCCCGCGCCAATCTTTATGCAATGCTTTCCCAAGCCGGCGATGTTCCCGGCAATTTGCTGAATGAGGCAAAGGCATTGCTGGAGCGGCTCGGCATCGAGCCAGCGGCTGACCGAATCGAAATTGCCCGGCAGGTCATGTGTGGGGCACGGTTGACGGCCGCGGCAACCTACGACAGCCCCGAGGTTCGGGCGATTGAACACAGCTTGGCGCTGATGAACGCGCTCGGGCGAGCGCCTCTGCAGACTTCGATGCCTCCCCCGATCTCCGCCCCTGCGCCTCCAAACGCGTGGAACGCCAGCACCATTGTGCCTGCGTCAGCGTCGACACTCACCGATGTGCAGACCCATTATGCCACCCTTAGCCCGGTGCAGGCAGTAGAAAAATATATGGAGCTGAAACCAAAGGCGCGCGGACGGGAAGATGCGCCGGTCCTGGCCGAGGGTGCGAACCCCAAAAAGCGCAAGTCGCAGCCGAAGGTCTGGGGCGCCAGCCAGAAGCGCCAGTTCAAGGCCGCGCCCTTTCTGTTCGGCAAGTCAAATAATGGCAAGGCCATGGCAGCAACATGCCAGGAAGACCTGAACCAGTTTTACGACCTGTTGAACCGGTTACCGTCGTCGCATCATAAGTCGCCTCGACACGAAGCGATGTCGCTGGAGGAAATTTGCAGCGAGGCGCTCGATCGTATTACTGAAGAAGAGGAGCGCGGCGAAGAAATCTCGTTCGCGATTGGCCTCGACGTAGGAACCATCAATCGTCATTTCGCCAACCTCAAGAGATTGTGTGCGTGGCTTGCGACGAAAACGCCAATGGCGCCTCTCGATTTTTCAGATTTTATCCTCGATGAGGACGACAGGGACGAGCGCGACGAGCGCGACCCCTATACGATTGCGCAGGGTGAAGAATTGTTTCGTCTCGGCATCTGGACCGGCGGTACGGGCGTCGATTTGCCTCAGCGTTTGTCCGTGACGCCGGGAGGCTCGATTTGGCACGACGCAGCCTATTGGGTCATGCCGCTGGTCTGGTATTCAGGTATGCGGCGCGAGGAAGCTTGTAAGCTTTTGGTCGATGATATCGGCGAAGAAGACGGTATCTTTTTTGTCAACATCAGGAAAACTTCTGCGGGCGGCGTCAAGAACGCGACCAGCGTTCGTAAGATTCCTGTTTGCGAAGAGCTGCGTCGCTTGGGCTTCATGCATTATGTCCAAGCCATGAAGGAAGCTGGCGAGCAGTACCTCTTTCCAGAAATCCAGCCCGGTCGCACAGGGCGTGCGCTGGGAGATGTATTTTTCAAAAATATATGGCTTCACATTAAGCCACGTCTGAAACTTGTAAAGCCGGGACAGGCGGTTCACAGCGGTCGGCATATGGTCAGCACTGAATTGAAGATGTTGCAGACATTCGAAGAATTTCGGTCGGATCTTCTCGGTCAGAAGCATGGCGGCGAAAATGCCAACCGATACGCGAGCGCCACACGCCTCCAGATCCTGCTTGATGTCGTGAACCAGATACCCAAAGTGACCGCCCATCTGCAAGATACCGTAGAAATCCGGTTGCTACCCGTTTGCATGCGCGGCGCGCGGCCAACTCGCGAGAGCGCCGGGCGGCGCAAGCGCGGTTGACACCATGTCGGACTAAATATCGAATAGTCGCTGGGTGGCTAAGCCATCGTTTACGGCTGCTATGCGCCTCATCCCGGCCATTCACAGCCAGTGATGCGTGGCCCAAAACCAGTCGTTTGCAAATGGGCCCCTATAGCAGTGGCCGGGCGTCCGATCTCGCGCGAAACCTAGCAGTTGCGAGAAGTACCAGTATCCCTGGAACGCGAGAACATGCCCCAAGCCCGTTCGCTGCCCCACCACAGGCCAGCAAAGCCGCCAAGCGTGACTCCGCCCAGAATGCGCCAGCCATGTGGTCCCAGCGGCAGCATCCCGATTGCGTAGCCAACGACCAGTGCCGCCATCGCAATCAGGAACGGTCCCGTGAAACGGCAATGAGTCCGGCCGCATCGTCGGGCGTTCATGACGCAAGCCGCACCCATGCCGACGAGCATGACGGTCCAGATGACCGCGCGGGGCGTGGGTCCCAGCCACATGGCGGCCAGCATGGCCACGCCCGGAATGCCCCAGAGCCCGACAAGCGTGCGCCAGCTACCCGACCAATCCATGGCGTCGCTGTCGGGATCGGAAGCGCTCGGGCTACTCATCTCACCTCTCCACAGCAACACCACTGAGCGACCTTAACCCGCACAGCAAGACAGCCTTTTCACATCCCGGTCGAATGTCTGCGCTGCCAGCTTCAGGCCTTCGACCGTGGTCAGATAGGGGAAGATCGTCTCTGCCAGATCGTCGATCGTCAGTCCGCAGCGGATCGCCATGGCGGCAGTCTGGATGCTGTCCGCACCTTCCGGCGCCAGGATGTGTGCGCCCAGCAGCTTGCGGGTCCGGCCATCGGCAACCAGCTTGATCAGACCGCGCGTGTCGCGGGCCGCCAATGCGCGCGGGACATTTTCGAGCGGGAGGGTCGACGTTCGCGTTGCATATCCTGCCGCGATAGCCTGCGCTTCGGTGAAGCCGACGCTGGCTACCTGCGGATCGCTGAATACGACGGCCGGCATGGCCGAATTGTCATACCTCAGACTGTCGCCGTTCAAGGCGTTCTTGGCGGCGATCTTTGCACCATAGGCCGCCATGTAGACGAACTGGTCTCGGCCGGTCACGTCCCCGGCGGCATAGACGCCGCGCACAGTGGTTCGCATATGGTCATCGACAAGGATGGCACCGCTGAGCGTCTGTTTCACCCCCGCTTCAATGAGACCGAGGTCCTCCACATTCGGCGCGCGCCCGGTCGCCACGAGAAGGCGCTCCGCGACGATGGTTTCCGCGACCCCGTCGCGCAGGACGGTGAGCGCAGAGCCCCCTTCCGCCGTCTTGTGGACCGCCTGATAGGCGAGATTGTCCAGGACGGCGATGCCTTCGCTCGAAAGATAGTCGGTCAGCGCGGCGCCGATCTCCGGCTCCATCTCAGGGAGAAGGCGACTGCGGCAAACGAGCGTCACGTCGACACCGGCGCGCGAGAACATCTGAGCGAGTTCCACACCGATATAGCCGCCTCCGAGGACGATCATCGATTTCGGCAATTCGGTCAGGTCGAGCGCGGTCGTGCTGTCGAGCGTATCGACATCCGGAAGGCCGGGGATAGCCGGCACCGCCGGACGGGTGCCTGTCGCAATCACGATCCGGTCAGCGATGAACCGCCTTCCACCGACCTCGACGCCATTATCGACGAGCCGCGCCGTGCCTTCATGGTAGGCGACATTATTGTAGAGAGGCAGGAGGTCCGCATATTTCGCCTGGCGAAGGCTCGAGACGAGTGCGTCCTTTTCGGCGATCATCTGGCCCCAATCGGCCGTTCGTGCCTGGGCCTCGACACCCTTGAACCGCATCGGCGCGACATTGGCGTGGTGGATGCTCTCGACCGCGCGGATCAGCGCCTTGGAAGGAACGCAGCCGACATTGACGCAGGTTCCACCGATGGCGCCCGCACCGACAACGGCGACCTGGGCTCCTTGCTCCGCTGCGGTGATCGCGGCCGAGAAACCAGCCGATCCGCCGCCCACGACGATAAGATCGTACGTCTTGTCCTGAGAGCGGTCGACCGGATTGCAGCAATCACTCATGATCCGGCTTTCACTTGCGGACTTGCGAAGGGTAGCCGGCGTTGGTGGTCGCCGCGATCAACGCCCTGGTGCTGGCCTTGGCGTCGTCATAGGTGACGGTCGCGGTATGCGCTTCGGCTGACACTTCGACGGCGGTCACGCCGGGTACGCGCGACAGGCTCTTTTTGACAATGGGGCCGCAGGTCGCGCAAGTCATGTTCTCGACGGCCAGGGTGACGGTCCGGATTGCGGCAAAGGCCGGGCCGGATGCGAACAGCACAGCCGCGGCCGCGAGCAGGGTAAGTTTCTTCATCATGGTCTCCTTGTTCAAACGTCGAGGACTAGGGGGGCGAGATAGGGGAAGAGGACGGCGAGTCCGATCAGCGCTGTCGCAATCCACAAGGCCGTCTTCGCCAGGCGATTGGAGGAAGGCGTGCCGCATTCGCCCTCGGCGCATACCGCCTGTGGTCGACGATAGATCCGCCAGAACCCGGCCGCCAGAAAGGCGATGGCCACCGCCAGGAAGATGGGCTGATAGGGGGCGAGCGCGGTCAGGTTGCCGATCCATGCGCCACTGACGCCCAGAGTGAAGAGCACCAGCGGGACGATGCAACACGAGGCTGCGCCAATCGCGCCGAGACTTCCTGCGGCAATCGCAACCCACGTACCTCGTTTGGAAGCCGTTTCAGGTTGAGTCATTTTCTGTTCTCCGAATCACGTTGTTGACCCTAGATAGGATCTGTAGTGGCTACAGGTTCAAGAGGTAATTCATCATGGATCGGAAAAATTTGCAGGACACAGCGCCCCGGCTTCCAATCGGGATGCTGTCGCGGCGCACCGGGTGCAACATCGAGACCATCCGCTACTATGAGAAAATAGGCCTGCTACCCACGCCTGCGCGCAGCGACGGCGGTCACCGGCTCTATGGTCATGGCCATCTCATGCGCCTCGGCTTTGTGCGGCGCGCGCGGGAACTGGGCTTCACGCTGGACGAGATCCGCGCGCTGCTGCGGTTGGCCGAGGACCGCGATCGCCCGTGTGCCGAAGCGCGCGAAGTCGCCGCGGCCCATCTGACGGACATTCGTACCAAGATCGCGGATCTTCAGGCCATGGAGTCGGTCCTTGCCGAAACCGTCGTGCGATGCGCGGACGGCAAGACCCCGGAATGCCCGCTTCTGGAGACACTATTCGGCTCGATCGATCCGTCTGCGAGCGGTTGAGCGCTGTGCGTGTATGCGCCGGTCTCCCGATGGCCAGTCGCCGTCAGGCAGCACAGACCGATGTCGGTTTTTGCAAGAACGGCGCCTCAGCGGATCTCAATGTCTGCTTCTTTCATTTTCAGTCCAGAAGCGGACAGTCTGGAAACGTTGAGGGTTTCGGACGCCGCGAGGCGTCGGAAAGTCTTCGGTGCCCGAACCGCGGTGGTCATGGGCCGAGCTATGGGGAAAGCTGTTTTGCGCTGATGCTGGGGTAGCCAGATGCTGCCCAAA
>JAIXHQ010000017.1 GCA_030145715.1 Sphingopyxis sp.
TCGCTTTGCGGCGCAGCGGCAGGCGCGACGGCGACGGGTTCCGCAGCGGCGACGGGCGCGGCAGGTTCCGGCTCAGACGGCTTCGCAGCGGCCTGTTCCGCCCGCACCTCGGCACGCTGCTTTTCTTCTTCGGCGGCGCGCGTGCGCGCGGCTTCGTCGCGGCGGCGATTGTCCTCAAGCGCGTTCATGCGCGCCTCTTCGGCCTCGCGCAGCAATTGCGCCTGCCGTTCCTGACGCGACATCAGGCTGTCATTCTCGCTGACACGGGGTGCGACCGGCTTCGGAGCGGGCGCAGGTGTCGGAGCAGGAGCGGGCGCAGGCGCCGGAGCGACCTCGACCTCTTCGACCTCGGGTGCCGGTGCGGCTTCGCCCGGACGACCCAGCACGCGGCGGCGCTTCACCTCGACGACCACCGTATTGCGGCGCCCGTGGCTGAACTGCTGCTGCACCTGTCCGGCCTCGACCGTCCGCTTCAGCCCCAGGGGCTTACGGGTGAGGGTCGGCTTGTCCTGTTCGTCACTCATCGAAAACCATCATTCCTTCAAAACGCGTCCGAAGCGGCGTCGCCGGTCGGCAGCGCCCCATTTTTATCCTCGCCAGAGACTGACGCGGCATGCGGGTCGGAATCGCGGTTGGCCGCGTCCCTACTCCATCCTGTGAAAAACTGCCAGCGGCTCAAATGCGCCAGCACCCGGTCCGCCGCGCGGGCGTCGATCAGCGCCAGATGCACCGCATTCTCGCGCCCCAATGCCATAGATAGGGTGCCTCGGTCCACCGGCAAGACCAGGCCTTCGCGACCCGACCCTTCATCATCCTCGCCGACGCGCCAGGCCTGCGCCAGTTTCTTGCGGCCGTCCTCGCCCGCGTCGCTGGCGTGAAGAAGCAAACGCACCTGTCCCTTGCGCGCGGCGGTTTCGATCTTTTCATTGCCGCTGAGCAGCGTGCCCGACCGCGATTCCAGTCCCAGCCGGTCCAGCGTCGCGCGTATCAGTTGCGCCTCGATCCGTTCGCCGAGGTCGTCGGGGATGGCAATGTTGCCTTCATGAAGCGCGCGGGCGAGCCCGCCCTTCAGCTTGCCTTTTGCATGTGCGGCTTCGAGTTCGAGGCGTCCGACGCCGATCCACGCGCCGCGTCCCGGCGCCTTGGCATGGACGTCGGGGGCGATGCTGTTGTCGGGGCCAAGCGCCAGGCGCACGAGCTGCTCCGCCGGCGAAACCTCACCGGTTACGACGCAGCGCCGCTCGGGCACATGCTGGCCGCGCCCCTTTGCGCGGTCGGTTTCGGTCAGATGATCATTGCGCGGGGTCCGCATCGGCGGCCTCCCCGGTTTGCGGCTCCGCCGCAGCGTCCGGTTCGTCATCGAACCAGTGCGCGCGCGCCGCCATGATGATCTCGTTGCCCTGTTCCTCGCTCAGGCCATATTCGCCAAGCACGCCGCCCTTGTCCTCGGCGCGTTCGCTGCGCGGCGGGCCGCGGCGATTGTCGGTGCGCTTCTTGGCAATCAGTTCGTCGGTCGCAAGGTCGGCCAGGTCGTCGAGCGTCTTGATGCCCGCCTTACCAAGCACGACCAGCATCGCCTCGGTCAGGTGCGGAATCTCGGCCAGGTCATCCTCGACACCCAGCGCGCGACGTTCGGCGCGCGAGGCTTCTTCGCGGCGCTCAAGCCCTTCGGTCGCACGGCTCTGAAGTTCCTGCGCCAGTTCGTCGTCAAAGCCTTCGATGCTGGCCAGTTCGTCGATACCGACATAGGCGACCTCTTCCAGCTCGCTGAAACCTTCAGCGACCAGAAGCTGCGCCAGTGTTTCGTCAACGTCCAGTTCTTCCTGGAACATCGTCGACCGTTCGACGAATTCGCGCTGACGCTTTTCGCTCGCATCGGCTTCGGTCATGATGTCGATCTGGCTGCCGGTAAGCTGGCTGGCGAGACGGACATTCTGGCCGCGGCGACCGATGGCAAGGCTGAGCTGGTCATCGGGAACCACGACTTCGATGCGGCTGTCATCCTCGTCGATGACGACGCGCTGCACCGTCGCGGGCTGAAGCGCGTTGACGACAAAGGTCGCGGTATCTTCCGACCAGGGGATGATGTCGATCTTTTCGCCCTGCATTTCCTGAACGACCGCCTGAACGCGGCTGCCCTTCATGCCGACGCAGGCGCCGACGGGATCGATGCTGCCATCATAGCTGATGACGCCGATCTTTGCGCGCGACCCCGGATCGCGGGCCGCGGCCTTGATCTCGATGATGCCGTCATAGATTTCGGGCACTTCCTGCGCGAACAGCTTTTTCATGAAATCGGGGTGGGCGCGGGACAGGAAAATCTGCGGCCCGCGCGTTTCGCTGCGCACCGACAGGATCAGCGCGCGAACGCGATCACCGACGCGCATCAGTTCGCGCGGAATCTGCTGGTCGCGGCGGATGACACCTTCGGCGCGGCCCAGATTGACGACGATGTGGCCGAATTCGACCGATTTCACGACGCCGGTGATGATTTCGCCCGCGCGGTCCTTGAACTCGGCATATTGGCGCTCGCGGTCGGCTTCGCGGACCTTTTGGAAGATAACCTGCTTCGCCGACTGCGCATCGATACGGCCCAGATCGACCGCGGGCAGCGGATCGACGATGAAGTCGCCGATCTTTGCATCCTTCTGCAGCTTTTGACCGGCAGCCAGATCGACCTGCTTGAAATAATCCTCGACCTGTTCGACGACCTCGACGACGCGCCACAAACGCAGGTCGCCGGTCTGGGCGTCGAGCTTTGCACGGATGTCGTTTTCCGCACCATAACGGGCACGGGCCGCGCGCTGGATCGCTTCCTCGATCGCCTCGATGACGATCGCCTTGTCGATCATCTTTTCGCTGGCGACGCTATTGGCGATCGCAAGCAGTTCGGCCTTGTTGGCGGAAATGGCAGTGGCCATCAGTCCTGTCCTTCTTCTTCCATTTCGTCGGCGCCTTCGATCGAGAGCGGGACGGTTGCGGCAATCAATTTGTCGGTGAGAACAAGCTTTGCCGTGTCGATCGCATCGAACGGCAACTGATGCTCTACCCCTTCCTTATCCGAAATCGTCACGACATCGCCATCGATGCCGATCAATTCGCCATTGAAACGCTGACGTCCGTCGCGCTTTTCCTTGAGCGTCACTTTCGCTTCATGCCCCGCCCAGTCGGCGAAGTCGGCGCGGCGCGTCAGCGGCCGGTCGATGCCGGGCGACGATACTTCCAGCCGATACGCCTGATCGATCGGATCCTTGCCCGCTTCCTCCAGCGCGTCCAGCCGATCAGAGATGCGGCGCGACAGGTCGGCGCAATCGTCAATCGTCAACTGCCGCGTATCCGGCCGTTCGGCCATCACCTGCAACGTCGGATCGCTTTCACCGCCGAAAAAGGCGACGCGAACGAGCGCAAGGCCCATCGCCTCGGCTTCGGGCGCGATGATCGCTTTCAGGACGTCAAGATCGGCCAATGATATTTCCCGTTTCGGATGACCGGAAAGCATGTGGGAATAGCCGCCGCGGCCCGCGGCCCCGACGTCCCAACTGGCTAACCATGTCAAGAAGTAGGCCGCATATAGGCGCCAGCGGATGAGTCGGCAAGGGAAGAATGGCGGCCCGCAACGCCGCGCTCGACAGATGTGCGCGGCTGGATTCCGCCCGTCGTCGTCACGCGGAGGCGTAAAGCGCGACCCATTCAACATTTTGTTGGCGTTTCGGCCTATAAGGGCGGCGCAACACCGCTCGCGCGAATCATGGGCTGAGCGGAAGACGGAATGCTATGTGCGTATGAAGCCGGAACTGACCCTGACCGCCCGATCGACGTGGCGCGACCCCGTGCCCGAAAAGCCGGTCGGTCCGGGGCGCAGCTTTTGGGCGGCCATTGTCGCGGTCATGATCGTCGCCTGTTTCGCTTTTCTGTTGTCGAGCGGACAATTGCGTGCCCCGGCCGCCTTTGGCCCATACCGCGTTTCGGTGCCGATCGACTTTCGCACTTATGACCCCGCGCGCTGGGCGATCATGAATGCCGAAGATTATGAGGCGGCGCTGAAGATCGACCCGACGCTGCCCAATCCCGACAGCGTCGGCTATGGCGATGCCGCCGGGCTGCCGCCGACCGATCCCGCGCTGCTGCGTGAAGAGGCCTTTGTCGGGCCACCCGCCAAATCCTATATATTCCGCGGCGTGACCGCGCTCGACCGCGAGCGCGCGCATTATTGCCTGACCGCCGCCATCTATTATGAAGCCGCCTCTGAAACCGATGACGGGATGCGCGGGGTTGCCCAAACCGTCATCAACCGCGTCCGCCATCCCAGCTTTCCCAACACCGTATGCGGCGTCGTCTTTCAGGGATCGCAGCGCGCGGGCGTCTGTCAGTTTACCTTCAGTTGCGATGGCGCGATGGCGCGCGCGCCCGAACGGCGCAACTGGCTGCGCGCCAGCCGGATCGCGTCGGCGGCGCTCGGCGGTTATGTGTTTCCCAAGGTCGGCCTGGCGACCCATTACCATACGCAGGCGATCTGGCCGCGATGGGGCAAGAGCCTGGTGATGACGAATATCGTCGGCGCGCATATCTTTCACCGCTGGCGCGGGCGCTGGGGTATGCCCGATGCATTCCGCGCCCCCTATCTGGGCCGCGAACCCGTGCCCGGCCCCTATCTGCCGGTCGCGCAGCAGCTTGCGATCCTGCGCGGCGGCGCGGTGGCCCCGACTGGGCTGTTGCCCGATGGCAGCAGCGCCCTTTCGGCCCCGCTGCCCAACGTCGCGCCCGCACCGATACCAGGTGCGATGACCCCGTCTGCTGCGCCCGCTGCGCCACCCCTGACGTCGCCTCCGCCGCTGGCCTATACCGACCCGCGGCTCAACCAGTCCGGACAGGTGCGTGAGGAATTTCGCGGCAGCGGGGAATGGAAACGCTGACGACAGCCGCTAAGTCACGCCCCGGAGAACGATCCGGCCGACAGCCGGGAACCCAGCAGAGAGCGACTTTCCGGCCCGGTCGGACAACAAGGCGCGACCGGGTATCGCGACCGTGCTTACCGGCCCTGGCTGCGCCAACGTTTGACGACGCGTTCGACAATTTCGAGTTCGCCGCCCGTTTCGCGCCACAGCTTTGAAAAGAGGGGATCGCTCGACGCCGGACGCTTTTCTTCCTCCAGCGTATCCAGATAGACGCGGATCGGAATCGACACGCCTTCGCCGCAGATGATGCATTCGCGGTTGCGCAGCGCGGGAATGGAATCGATGAAGCCGCGCGCGCCTTCCGGCATCGCGGCCTTTACGAAATGCTGATCGCGCTCGTTGTTGAGGCGCATGGAAATGATCGTGCCGCACTGTGACAGCACGCCCTCGGCCAGATCCGACGGGCGCTGGGTGATAAGGCCCAGCGATACGCCATATTTACGGCCTTCCTTGGCGATCCTCTCCAGGATCTTGCGCACCGACTGTCCCTGACCGATGTCCTTGGCCGGGATATAGCGATGGGCTTCCTCGCAGACGAGCAGGATCGGCCGCTGCGGCTCGCCGCGCGACCAGATTGCATAGTCGAAGGTGAGGCGCGACAGCACCGCGACGACGACCGACGTGATGTCGCTCGGCACGCCCGACACGTCGATGATCGAAATGGGCCGTCCGTCCGACGGAAGACGGAATATCTTGCCGATGAAGTTCGCCATCGTGTCGGCGACGAGCATCCCCGAAAACATGAAGTTGTAACGCGGGTCGGCGCGCATCTCTTCGATCTTGCCCTTGATCCGCATGAACGGCGCGCTCGACGTGGCCTTGTCCAGCTTGCCCATCTCGTTCTGCAGGATGTTGAGCAGGTCGGACAGCAGATAGGGGATCGGGGAATCGACCGTGAGCTTGGTCATCCCTTCGGCCATGCGGTTCTTTTGGCGCGCCTGCAAAAGACATTTGGCCAGCACGTCGCAGTCGCTCTGCCGGTCGCGGCCTTCGCTGGTGACAAAGACTTCGCAATGTTCCTCGAAGTTCATCAGCCAATAGGGCATCGCGAGATTGTCGACGTCGAACAGGGCGCCGGTGCCGCGAAATGCCGCCGAATATTCGCCATGGGGGTCGATCATCAATATGTGACCCTGCGGCGCAAGTTCGCATATCTTGTGGAGTATCAGCGCGGCGCTCGTCGATTTACCCGTGCCGGTCGATCCCAACAGCGCGAAATGCTTGCCGAGCATCGCGTCGATATAGAGCGACCCGCGAATATCCTTGGTCGGATAGACGGTGCCGATTTCGACATGCGCGCGTTCGTCGGCGGCATAGATTTGCTTGAGGTCGGGACTGGTCGCCGCAAAGACCTGGCTGCCCGGAACCGGGTAACGAGTGACGCCGCGCCGGAAATTATGGATACGCCCGGTGATCTTTTCCTCTTCGCCTTCGCCGAGGAAGTCGATCGTCGCGACGATAAGCCCTTCGCCGCGTTCGTATAATTGCTGGTCGCGGATGCTGGCGATCAGCCAGATGTTACCGACGCGCACCTTGACCTGCGCGCCGACCTGGCCGGCCATCGCCACCGCGGCGTCGTTCGACGACGACAATTTGGCGACCGTCGCCGCGTCGAGCAGGATGCGCGATGCCGATCCCGAAATATCGATGACTTCGCCGATCATCAGGTCGTCGCGATGATGATTGACGGCCGGTGCCGCCACGGGAGCCGCGACGCCGCCGCCCGCAAGCCGAACATGCTGTGCCGCCGTCGATTCCCCGGCGTTGAATCCGCCGCCTTGCATATCCATCAAAAATCGCCCGCCCTGTTGTGGTCCCGGTTCCGCTATCGCAGAGGAGGGTAAATAGGGCGTGAACTCCGATCAGCGGCGGCGGAAAATTGCCGAGGCGCCATAGCCGAGCGCGAGCGACAGCAGCACCGCGCTCAACCCATAGAGAAAGCCGTGCCGCTGGGCGGCCAGTGCCACAAACCGTTCGAACCCCGCCTTGCGGATCTGAACGTCGCGCGATGCGACCGCCAGCACGCGCCCGCGGCTTATCAGATAGGTTTCGGCGCGATAGGTGCCGACGGGAACGCGCGCGGGAACAGGAATGCGGGCGCGGTACAACACGCCTTCGGTGATTTCGACCGCCGCCGGATTTTCATAGAAAAGCCCGGCGCGGCGATAAAGGTCGGTCAGCCCCGCCTCGAACCGTTCCAGCTTCCTGGCTTCGGAAAAGCCGCTCGGCGACATCGACAGATTGGCAAGGCCCAGTTCGAAAATCGCGGCGGTGCGTTCATCGACCAGCCGGTCGATCGGACGCGACGAACCGATCGCGTAGAAACCGGGCGACGTGCGCAGGCGCAGACTGTTCGCATTGACCCATATCCCCGCCACCCGGCGCTTTTCACGCAGGATGATGGGCCGCACCGGCCCTTTCAGCACGACGACGATGTCGGCGCGATCGTCGGGCAGGCGTTGGCCGGGATAAAGGATGGCGCCGAAAAGCAGCAGTTCCTCGCCAGTGAAGCTATATTGAATATCGATGGCGCGGCTCGATACGTCAGGCACCAGCCGCGGGTCGGCACCCTGTGCCATGCCCCCCGCCACCAACAGCGCGATCCAGAACAGCAAGGCGCGCGCCGCGATCATTGGACGGTATAGATTTCTTCGGGCCGGATGAAGAGATCGACGCCCATTCTGATCGCGACCAGCAACACGATGACGGCCAGCGCCATGCGCAGATATTCAGGCTTTACTCTTTGCGCAAAGCGCGCGCCGAACTGGGCGCCGACGACGCTGCCAAGCAGCAGCAGTCCGGCCAGCACGATGTCGACCGCACCGGTGGTCAGCGCGTGAACCATCGTCGTCGCGATCGTCACGAACAGGATCTGGAACAAGGACGTGCCGACGACGACCTGCGTCCCCATGCCGAGCAGATAGAGCATCGCTGGCACCATGATGAAGCCGCCGCCGACCCCCAGCAGCATCGTCAGCACCCCACCCGCCATGCCGAGCAGCAGCGGCGCCAGCGGCGAGATATAAAGGCCCGATCGATAGAAACGCCAGCGCAGCGGCAGGTTTGCGACCATCGGATGATGGCGCCGTTTGCGCGCCGGGGCGGGAAGCCCCGCCTGTGCCGCGCGAAAGCTGCCCCATGCCTCGCGCCCCATGAACGTCCCGACGGTGCCGAGCATAACGACATAGAGAATGTTGATGACCGTATCGATCTGGCCCCATGCGGTCAGCAGTTCGAACAATCCGGCGCCGATGAGCGAGCCGAGAAGCCCGCCCGCGACAAGAACGGTGCCCATGCGCAGATCGACGCCGTCGCGTTCCAGATGCGCCATGACGCCCGACACGCTGGCCCCCGTGACCTGCGTCGCTGCCGACGCCGCCGCGACCGTCGGCGGGATCCCGTAAAAGATCAGCAGGGGCGTCGTCAGGAACCCGCCGCCGACCCCGAACATGCCCGACAGAAAGCCTACGCCGCCACCGAGCAGGATGATCACCAGCGCATTGACCGACAGGTTGGCAACAGGAAGATAAAGATCCACAGGGCCCCGAATATGCGTCCGCGGCGCCGGACGAGCACCGATTCCTGAGACCCTAGACCATTTTTCCCGCGCGGGGAATCGGCTGTGGCGGCTAAATTCGCGGCATGTCAGAAGTCGGCGGCCAGCGTCAGCGCCAACCCGCTGTCGGGTTGAGCGCCGCCCGCGATCCGTTGCCGCCAATCGATCGCGATCCGGCTGCCCGCGCCGACGTCCGGCAGGCGAAGCGTCAGCCGCGGGCCGACATCGACGCGCGCCGCTCCAGGCTGAACGGCCCCCGCGACCAACGCGCCGATGCGCAACATGCTTTCGTCGGCGCCAAGGGGGCGATCGACAACGATAGCCCCGTCCGCAAAGCCGTCGCGCCGCCGCGCCCCGACGACGCCGGCCTGTGCATAGGCGTCGAGCCGGAACCCGGCAGGCAACCGGACATCCGAAACCCCGCCGCTAGCCATGACGGCCAGCGCCGTCCGCCCTTCGCGGCCCACCGCGACACGCTGTTCGACCGAAATGTCGATCGGCAGACGCGCCGCAGGAGCAAAGGCCAGCCCAACCGCGACCTCCCGTTGCCGCGTCCGCTGCATGGCGATCGTCGCGCGGCCATAGGCGCGGAGACGTCCGGTGTCGCCGAACCCATAGGCAAGCCGGAGCCCGGCCTGGCTGCCCCCCAACTGGCTTGCCGCGCCAATGGGTCCGGGTGCGCGCGCCGACCCTTCGCGCAAGTACATCCAACTGCTCAGCGACCAGCCGGCAAGCGGCCGCTGGATCCAGAAGGGCTTGCCCTGACCCCGCGTGGGTTCCGCCACAGGCACGGGCAGAAACGATGGCGGCAAAGGCCGCGCCGCCAGCGCCAGCCGCAGATCGGGACCATCGGCACCCGTCGGTTCGGAACGTCGTCTGCCGCCCGTTGCCCGCAACCCATCAGCAGATTTGCGCCGCCGTTTTGCATAGGCACTGGGCAGGCTTGGCCGCCGCAACGCCGCTGATGAGGGCCGCGCAACATCGCCGCGCGATGCGCCGACCGAAACCTCTGCCGTTGCGGCGAAAGGCGACAGCGGCCTTCCTGGCGGGGGTATCGCTTCGTCCGGCAAGGCCGGGGCAGGATTCCAGACCATCGCGGTCCGCAAGAAAATCCAGCCCCCGATGCAGAGCAGCAAAAAGCGCAGCGCCGGTGCGTTGCGGCGCGCGGCACCAAGGCGCATGATCATCGCGTCGCGGTCCCGACAAAGGGGTCGTCGGGGATCGGCTCGCTTCGGGGATGGTTGGTCTTGTCCCAAACGACCATGCCCGATCGCAACATGCGCCTATAGAGCGCGATCGCCCGATACGCCGCGAGCATCGCGATGATATTGGCGACGATCGAGCGGGGCAGCGCCCTCAACGCTTCGCCCAGCCCATACCAGCGCGCCGTAAAATGGCCGCGCATTCCCATGCGCCAGCACAGCAGCAACAGGTTGAACGCCAGCAGCAGGCGCAAGCCGTCGCCGATTTCGACGGCACCCCAACCCCAAAGCCATCCCCCCACGACGCCCAGCGCCATCACTGTCGCACCGGCATAGGCGGACAGGAGTATCAGCGCGGCCAGCGGCGCGCGGCGGTCGCGCCACAGCATCCAGCGCGCCAGCAAGGCGCGGCCGGCGGAAAGACCCGCATCGCGGCGCAGCAAGGAGCCCGGCCAGCCAAGATGCTCCCAACCCGCCAGCGCGATGCCCGCGATCCAGCGCGATTTCTGAACCACCGCATTTTCAACCTTGTCGGGAAAAGCGCCGCGCGAGACGATCCGGCCGCCGCTGGGCGCAATCGCATCGACGAAGCGCGTGCTGAGGCCATAGGCGCCGATCAACATACCGATCTCATAATCTTCGGTCAGGCTGTCGCGGCGGAATGGGTCGCCGCCGCGATTGATCGCCAGCAGCGCCATCGCATTGCGGGTCAGCGCGCAGCCGACCCCCGCCGACGGCAACGGCATGTCGAGAAGCGAGCGAACGACCAGTTCCTTGCCATGCGCTTCGGCGAACTCATCGCCATAATGCCCGCCGACCCAGCGTTGGCGAGGGTTCATCACCGGCACGACGGGAATCTGCACCATCGCATATTTGCCCAGATAGCGGCGATAAAGCGTCAGTTCGCCGGGATGAACATGGTCCTCGACATCGTGCAGAACGATGGCGGCAAATTTCATGCCTTCGGCGCGCTCATCCTCTCCCAGCGCCGCCCACATCTGGTTCAGATTGTCGCCCTTCGTCGTCGGACCCATGCGGCTGTTGACGACCAGCCGCAGCCGGGGATCGCTGCCGATCAGCGGGGATATGGCGAACAGCGTCGCGACATCGTTCGGATAGCAGCCGACATAGAGCCGCATGTCTTCGTCACGCCACGCCGCGAGCGTTCGCAGCAACATCGCGGGAAGCTCATCGGCCTCATCCCACGCCGGCACGAAAACCGCGAAGCGACCGTCGATCGGCGGCGTTTCGGGAGCCAGCGCAGCGCAACGCCGCGTCGATAGCCACAACGCATCAAGCAGCAGATCGTCGAGCCCGAGCAACAGGATGCCGACCGATGCAAACAGCATCAGTTCGCGGCCAGTCCCCAGCACCAGCCATTCCACCCATGCGGTTGACAGTTCCACTGTCTAGCCCTGCCCCCAACGATGACCTAATGTCACTCGTGTCAATATTGCTAGTGAAGACTACGGATTTGTAAAGGCGTCGAATTCGCTCGGGCCTTTGTCAACTTGCTGATGGATCAAGGATTTAACCGGCCCATGAATCGCAGTATTCAGCCCCGTTCGGCTTTGCGGTCGTTCCTTGCCAGTGAAAGCGCGGGCGGGATGCTGCTCATTTTCGTTGCCATTATGGCAATGATATGTGCCAATTCCCCGGCTTCCGATGTCTATTTCGCCATCGTCGGGGCCGCGACCGGCCCGACATTGTCGGACAAGCTTGGCCCGATGACCGTCCAACTGTGGATCAACGACGGGTTGATGGCCCTGTTCTTTCTGCTCGTCGGCCTCGAAATCAAACGCGAATTCGTGGACGGACGCCTGGCAAGCCGGGATCGGCGCCGACTGCCCTTTATCGCTGCGGCGGCGGGCATGGCGGTGCCCGCCGCGCTCTATATGATCGTTGCCGGGGGCACGCCGGGCCTGTCGCAAGGCTGGGCGATTCCTGCGGCGACCGACATCGCCTTTGCGATGGGAGTGCTGGCGCTGCTCGGCAAGCGCGCGCCTACCTCGCTCAAGCTGTTCCTGGTGACGGTGGCGATCGTCGACGACATGGGCGCGGTCGCCATCATCGCTTTATTCTATACGGCAAAGATCAACCTTCTCGCGCTCGGCGCCGCCGCCGTCATCCTCGGCCTGATGCTGGCGATGCGCCGAATGCGCGCCAAAGGCCTGTCGCCCTATCTGTTGATGTTCGGCCTGCTCTGGTACGCCATGCTGCTGTCGGGCGTCCATGCGACCATCGCGGGCGTCCTCGCGGCAATGGCGATCCCGATCGAGCGAACACCGGGAGCGCCCGACAGCCAGACCTCGCCGCTCCACCGGCTCGAACATCGGCTGCATCCCTGGGTCGCCTTTGCGATCGTGCCGCTGTTCGGCTTTGCGAACGCGGGGGTCGATATGGGCGGATTGACCGCCGAACAGGTCTTTGCGCCGCTGCCGCTCGGCATTGCCGCGGGGCTGTTCTTCGGCAAGCAGATCGGCATTTTCGGCAGCGTGTGGATTTCGGTGAAGATGGGCATCGCGGGCCGCCTGCGCGGCGCGACCTGGTTGCAGGTCCATGGCATCGCGATGCTTTGCGGCAT
Organism: Sphingopyxis sp.; assembly: GCA_030145715.1. Taxonomy (GTDB): domain Bacteria; phylum Pseudomonadota; class Alphaproteobacteria; order Sphingomonadales; family Sphingomonadaceae; genus Sphingopyxis. The sequence continues at coordinate 12,298 of JAIXHQ010000017.1, forward strand.
CGGTTTTACGATGAGCCTGTTCATCGGCGGCCTCGCCTTTCCGGGCCAGGATGTGCTGGTCGATGAAGCGAAGATCGGTATCCTGATGGGATCGCTGGCGTCGGCGCTTGGCGGCTTTGCGATCCTGCGCTTCGCGCCGCTCCATCCGCAGCATGACGCGATCGAAAGCGCGGCGGCGGCACAGATCGCCATCGATGGCGATGTGCGTGACACCTCTGAAAACGGCGCTATGGCGGGGTGATGCGCAAACTGATCCTCCTGTCGCTGATCGCCCTGCTGTCGGGCTGTGCCGCGAGCGGGACGAAACCGTCCGCCGCCGCGGGCAGCGTCGCCGCGCTCGATGTCCGCCGCACACCGGTCTCGACCAAAGCGCTGGGCGACATCGCCGCCACCTATCTGCGGCTGACGCTGGAGATCGGCACGCACGAAGCGGGCTATGTCGACGCCTATTACGGCCCGCCCGAACTGCAAAAGGCGGCGGAGGTGGCGCCGCGCGACAAGGCCGCGCTGCTCGCCGCGACGCGCGACCTGATGGCGCAGATCGACCGGACGGCGCGGCGCCTGTCCGATCCGATCGGCCGCCGCCGCGCCGCCTTTCTGCGCGCGCAGCTTCGCGCTGCCGAAACGCGGCTCATGATGATGCAGGGCACGCGCTTTGCCTTTGCCGACGAGGCGGAGCGGCTGTTCGGCGTCCGCCCGCGACTGCAACCGCTGGCCAGCTATGACGCCGAACTGGCAAGGATCGCCACGCTGGTACCCGGCGACGGCGCGCTGGCGGATCGGGTCGAGGCCTATCTTGACGCCTTCACCATCCCCAAGGATCGGCTGCAAAAGACCTTCGACGCCGCGATCGCACGGTGCCGTGGGCGCAGCATGGCGCATATCGCGATGCCGGGGGACGAGAGTTTCCGGATGGAATTTGTCACCGGCAAAAGCTGGAGCGGCTATAATTATTATCAGGGCCGCTATCACAGCCTGATCCAGGTCAACACCGACCTGCCGATCCGCCTGTCGCGCGCGCTCGATCTGGGCTGTCACGAGGGGTATCCCGGCCACCATCTGCTCAACATGAAGCTGGAGGAAAAGCTGGTGAAGGCGCGCGGCTGGGCCGAGTTCAGCGTCTATCCGCTCTACAGCCCGCAGAGCCTGATCGCCGAAGGCAGCGCCAATTACGGCATCGACCTGGCCTTTCCCGCAGGCAGCAAGGCCGACACCGAACGCGACGTGCTGATGCCGATCGCCGAGATCGCGGTGCCCGCCGACGACCGATATTGGCAATTGCTGGCCGCGATCGAGCGCGCGTCGGGCGCGCGGCTGACCATCGCGCAGCAATATCTCGACGGCGAAATCGACCGCAAGGCCGCCATCGCGCTGACCCAGAAATATCTGCTGGTGTCGGCAAAGCGCGCCGAACAATCGGTGAGCTTTACCGACCAGTATCGCAGCTATGTCATCAACTATGGCCTGGGCGAGGCGATGGTGCGCGCCCATGTCGAACGCGGCAGACCGTCGCGCGACGAGATGTGGCGGCGCATGGCGAGGATCGTCAGCGAACCGACGCTGCCGTCGGACCTGCTCGCGCGGTGAGCATCTCGGCGGCGCTTCTGTGGCTCGGTCAGGCCGGATCGCCGCGACGCCCGCCGGCGGGGGTGTATCCGCGCGGTTGATCGCACCGATCCACCCGATACACCCATTTTGCAGGGGAAGTCCCATGCTCGACAAAAAAGCCGTCCACGCCCGCATCGAAGCCCCCGTCATGAAGGATTATGGCGTTTACCTGGCCGTCGACCGTCTGCTCGATTGCCAGAAGCCGCTCGCCGCCCTCGTCACCCCCGACGAACTGCAGTTCCAGATCGTCCATCAGGTCGAGGAATTGTGGATGAAGCTCGCCGCCTTTACCCTCGCCGAAATCGACGGCCATATGGCAGCCGGTGAGACGATGCGCGCCCTCACCCTGTTCGACCGCGTCAACCGGATCATGCGGCTGATGACGAGCCAGCTTTCGCTGCTGGAGACGATGAGCCCCTTCGACTATCAGTCGATCCGGCTGCAACTCGGCAATGGATCGGGACAGGAAAGCCCGGGCTTCCAGTTGCTCCTCACGATGCCGCAGCCGCTCTGGGCGCGTTACAAATCGGTATATCTGGAGCCGACGGGACGGACAATCGCCGACGTCTATGACACCGGCTACAGGCATGACGACGCCTATATGGTTGCCGAGGCGCTGATCGAGTTCGACGAGTTGTTCCAGATCTTCCGCGCGCTTCACATCTACCTGATCCACCGGTCGATCGGCATGGGGTCGAAATCCCTGAAGGGCCGGCCGGTCGAGTTGCTCAATGCCGGCACGCGCCACCGCTTCTTCCCCGAACTGTGGGACATCCGGGCCGAGATGACCGACCGTTGGGGCGCCGAATATGGGGTGAAGCGCGACAGCATCAGCGGCCACTCGGCCGCCGGACACGGCAGCGAGCTGTGACGGGCGCGCTCCTGCCGGAATCGGTCCGCGCCCGCTTTCACCTGCCGCCCGGCGCCGTCTATCTGAAAAGCCACAGCGTCGGCTGCCAGCCGCGGGCGGCGGAGGCGCTGTTTAGCGACAGGCTGCTGGCGCCGTGGCGCGAGACGGGCGAGGCATGGCCGCACTGGCTGGACGCGATCGACCAATGGCGTGCGGCGCTGGCCGGACTGATCGGGGTCGAAGCCCGCGACCTTTGCCCCGCGACCAATGTCAGTGCGGCGCTATCACGCTATATCTCGGCGCTCGGACAGGCGACCGACCGCCGCACGATCCTGCTGGCGCCGAGCGCCTTTTCGACGATCGGCTATGTCGCGAGCGGGCTGGCGGCCGCCGGGTGGACGACGCGCTACCTGCCCGACGTCGCTGACGTCCGCGATCCCGCCCATTGGCAAGCCGCACTCGACGATGATGTCGCGCTTGTGATCGCGATGCACGTCAGTTCGAACAGCGGCGCGCTGACCGACGTCGCGGCGATCGCCGCTGCGGCAAGGGCGGGCGGCGCGCGCTGCATCGCAGACTGCGCACAGTCGGTCGGCGTCGTGCCGGTAACGCCCGGTGCATGGGACGTCGACGCCGTGCTCGGCACCAGCGTCAAATGGCTGTGCGGCGGTCCCGGCGCGGCATGGCTGTGGGTGGCGTCGCACGACCGCACCGCGCTCGACCCAATGGAACGCGGCTGGTGGAGCCACGAAAATCCGTTCGAGATGAACATAAGCGATTTCCGCTATGCGCCCGATGCAAGGCGCTGGTGGGGCGGGACGCCCGATGTCGCGCCGTTCATCCTGTCAATGGCGGGGATCGAGGAGATCGCGGCGATCGGGATCGACGCGGTTCGGGCGCACAACGAAGCGCTGCAAGCCATGCTCCGCGACATCCTCGAACCGAGGACGCCGCAATGGCGCTGGCCGACAGGCACTATCGGCGGCACGCTCTGCATCGACACCGGCGCGGACCAGCCGCGCGTTGCCGAAGCGCTCGACCGGCACCATCTGCGCGCCGATTTCAGGGGAACGATCCTGCGGATGTCGTTCCACGCCTACAGCCGCGCGGAAGATGTCGAAAAAACAGCGGCGGGGCTGGCCTGACAGCACTCGTCATCCCGGCGAAGGACGCAATTGTCGGCGCATCACTCCGCCGCCATCGCCATTTCGACGCGCTGGGGGCCGCGGATGACGCCGCCGGGGGTGGGGCCCTGCATCGTGCCGCCGCGGAACGTCACGGCGCCCGATTTGATCGTCGCGACATAGCCGTCCGCCTTTTGCAGCAGGCGCTTGCCGCCCGCCGGGAGGTCGAAGGCGAGCCAGGGCTTGCCGAGTTTCAGCGCGCCCATGTCGATGATGTTGAGATCGGCGAGATAGCCGGGCGCCAGGATGCCGCGATCTTCCAGCCCATAGAGCATCGCGGTGTCGCGGCACTGGCGCTTGATGGCTTTTTCTAGCGCGATGCGATGGCCTTTGCGGTCGCGGACCCAATGCTGGAGCATGAAGGTCGGGCTGGCGGCGTCGCAGATCGTCCCGCAATGCGCGCCGCCGTCGGACAGGCTGTTCACCGTGTCGTCCGACGCCTGAAGATCCTCAAGGAAATTGAGGTTGCCGTCGCGGTAGTTGAGGATCGGGAAATAGATGAAGCCCTTGCCATCATCCTTCATCAACAGGTCATAGGCATATTCGGACGCGCTGACGCCCGCCGCCGCGGCGCGGTGCGCGATGCTTTCGTCCATCTTTGGTTCGTAATTGAAGTCGGGGTCCATTTCGAACTGCACCGGCCAGCCTTCGGCGACAATCTTCAGGAAATCGATGATGTCGCTTTCGGGCCAGACATTCGCCTCTTCGATCATGCGCGCCCGGAACGCCGGGTCCTTCAGATGGGCAAGCTGCCGATCCCAAGGCAGGTCGATAATCTCGTTCCACGCGGGTTTGAAACGGAAGGGATGGACGGTGCCCTGCCACGCCATGATGACGCCATTGCCGCGCAGCGCGATCTGGGCGACGATGTTGGCGCCGGTCGCATTCTGTTTGCGCATTTCCGCAATCTGTTCTTCGAGCGGCAGTTCCTTGGCGATCGATTGCAGCGCGGCAAAGGTGACCGGCAGGCCGGTTTCGCGGCTGAGGTCGCCCATCCACTGAAATTCATTCCATTCGCGCTTCAGATCGCTGGCCATTTCGAACACGCCATATCCGACGCGGCCCATCGCACGGCCGATCGCGACCAGTTCCTCCGCCGTCGCGGTCGTGCCGGGGACCAGTTCGCCGTCGATCGATTTGTGGAGCACGGTGCGGCTGGTCGAAAAGCCGAGCGCGCCCGCGCGCACGCCCTCTTCGACGATGCGCGACATTTCGGCGATGTCGGCATCGGTCGGGATCGCGCCCGGCCTTTCGCGGTCGCCAAGCACATAGGCGCGCACCGCGCCATGCGGGACGTGGCACGCGACATCGACGGTGCGCGGCAGTTTTTCGAGCGCGTCCATATATTCGGGGAAAGTTTCCCAATCCCACGACATGCCCTCTGCCAGCGCGGTGCCGGGGATGTCCTCCACCCCCTCCATCAGCGAAATCAGCCATTCGTGGCGGTCGGGCCTGGCAGGGGCAAAGCCGACGCCGCAATTGCCCATGACGACGGTGGTGACGCCGTGCCAACTCGACGGCGCCATTTCGGCGTCCCACGTCGCCTGTCCGTCATAATGGGTGTGGACGTCGACAAAGCCGGGGGTGACGATATGGCCGCTGGCGTCGATCTCTTCACGCCCCGCGCCCAGATTATCCCCCACCGCGACGATGCGATCGCCGTCGATCGCGACATCCGCGACAAAGGGCGCTGCGCCCGATCCATCGACGACCATGCCGCCGCGTATCACCAGATCATGCATCCCGAGTCTCCCAATTCCCTCGGTCCGATTATTTGGGCCGATTTTTCGTTTCAGGACGAAACCTATCACGGATTCGGGATATGCCAAGACCTTTAGGATCGACCATGACGCGACAAGCGATCCGCGCGCGCGCGTCCTTTCCGCCTCCTTTGTCGCGTTAGGCGAATTGGCGGATGACGCGGCCAAGGGAAAACTGGCATGGCGCGGTTTGGAGGACAGTGAAAGAGCGGGTGCGCCGCGTTTCCGCATAGAGTGCGGTTTTGACGGAATCAAAACCGCACTCTAGATTCTTGTTTTTCCATGATTTCCGAGCCGCGAAATATTCCATTTCACTCGAAATCACTCTAGCAGGATGAGAGAATGACCAGCGACGACGAAGATTATGTCTATGACGAGGCGAGCGGCGAATGGCTGTCGGCGAGCGATGCGCGCGACCGGGCGGTCGCAGCCGCAGCAGGGCCGGAGGTTCGCGATGCCGTCGGCAACCTGCTGAACGACGGCGATTCGGTCGTGCTGGTCAAGGATCTGGCGGTCAAGGGCGCGGGCCAGACGCTGAAGGTCGGCACGGTCATCAAGTCGATCCGCCTGACCGGCGACGATCAGGAAATCGATTGCCGGCATGAGGGGATCAGGGGGCTGGTGCTGCGCGCCGAGTTCGTGCGCAAGCGATCATGACCATCCTGTCGGGGACGGCTGCCCGCTGAGGGACAGCCGTTCCGCCGTTCCGCCGTTCAGGAAAACATCCCCTTTCGCGGCCCCAGATAGCCGAACAGATACGCGCCCACCTTGCGCATCTGAATTTCCTCCGCGCCTTCGGTGATGCGATAGCGGCGGTGGTGGCGATAGATATGTTCGAACGGTTTGTGGCGCGAATAGCCGATGCCGCCATGCACCTGCATCGCGCGGTCGGCGGCTTCGCAGACGAGGCGGTTCGCCCAGTAATTGCACATGCTGACCTTGTCCGACAGGGTGCGCTCCACCTCTTTGTGCGGGGTGTTGTCCATGTCCCACGCGGTCTTGCGGATCAGCAGGCGCAGCATTTCGGCCTGTGTCGCCAGTTCGACGAGCGGAAACTGGATCGCCTGATTCCTGGCCAGCGCCTCGCCGAACGGTTTGCGTGTCCGCGCATATTTCACGCTTTCCTCGATGCAATAGAGGGCCGCGCCCAGCGATGACGCCGCCTGCCGGATGCGGTTCTGATGGACAAAGCTTTGCGCGATCGACAGGCCGCCATCGACCGGGCCGAGCCGCGCGCTGTCGGGCACCCACACGTCGGCAAAGGTCATGCGCGGATGGTCGGTCGGCATGTTGAACGTCCACATATATTCATCGACCGTCATGCCGGGCGTGCCCGTCGGCACCAGCAGACAGGTGATGCCCCGTGCATCGCCGTCCTGACCGCTGGTGCGGCAAAAGGTCGCGCAATGGGTGGCGACATGCATCCCCGTGATCCACATCTTGCGCCCGTCGATCCGCCAGCCGTCGATGCCGTCGCGCGCCTGACGCACCGCGCGCGTTTCCATATGGGTGGCGTCCGATCCATGGTCGGGTTCGGTCAGCCCGAAGGCGGTGCGCCGCTTGCCCTCGAACCCGCCGAGGATGAATTCCTGTTTCTGTTCCTCGCTGGTCGCGAATTGTTCGAACATTTCGACGAACGGGAAATTGCCGACGATGCTATGTTCGTTCTGCAGATCATTGTGGAGGCCAAGCCCCTTGGCCGCGAAATGTTCGCGGATCACCGCCATCCACAGATTGCTGCCATCCCTGCCGCCATATTTTTTCGGCGCCGAGAAACGCCAGTGCCCCGCCGCGTCGGCTTTGCGCGTGGCGGCGCGCAGCAATTGTTCCCATTCGGGGCGCGGCAGCCCCTGATTGTCCCAGTCGGTGCGCGCATGTTCGCGGCGATGGTCGAAAAAGCGGATATTGTCGTCGGCCAGTTCGAGCGGCCTGATTTCCGCATCGATGAACGCATCCAGTTCGTCCAGATAGGCCTGAAGGTCGGCCGGCATCGCGAAATCCATCTTTCTCTCCCCTTTATAATTCAGCCGCCCCATTGATCCCGCGCGCGGGCGAGCGCGGCATATTTGGGGCTGTCGACCGCGCATTTGTCGAGCACGGCGCGGCGCAGCCCGGCCAGCAGGCCCGGCTGGGCCAGCGTCGCCGTGCCGGTCAGCAGCGCGGCGGCAAGGTCGGCATCCTCGGCGCGCACGGCGGCGTCCAGATCGCGCAGCACGATGCCCAGCGCGTTGATCGCCACCGCGGCCTCGAACCGCGCATGGCCCTGCGATGCGGGCTTGATCGTGCTTTCGATCCAGTCGCGCACCGCCTGCACGATCTCGCGGTTCGCCGGTTCGCCAGTCGGCGCGGGCGCGGCGGGGCGCGGTGGCGGCAGGGCGCGGGTACGCTCGGCGGCGGGCGCTTCCTCTTCCAACAGCCGCACCAGATCCAGTTCCTGTTCGGCCGTGCGGCGACCGACGACGACACGCTCGACCGTAGGGTCGGCGCCGTTCCGCCACGCCTCCCCCATCTGAAGGCATCCCAGCGCCCACCAGAGGGTGCGATAGACCAGCCAGAAGCGAAAGCGCGCGGGATCGACCGCCGCGCCGCCCGCCGCCTGATAGGCCGCGAAATATTCCGACAGGCCGCCAAGGCCGAAGGCGGGATTATCGAGGTGCCCGAAACGCCACACCGTCATGCAGCCAAAGGCCAGATCCTCGTGCCCGTCGCCAAGATGCGCGAGTTCCCAGTCGAGCACGGCGGCAAGGCCGTCGCCGTCGACCATCACATTGCCCATCCGATAATCGCCATGCACCAGCACGGGTTCGGCCGCGGCGGGCAGATGATCCTCGCACCAGCGGATCGCCAGCGCGATGACCGGGCGGTCGCCGCCATGCGACAGAAAGCGCGCGCGCAGTTCGGCCAGCGCCGCGCCCGTGTCCATCGCCGGGATCGCGGCGGGGATGGCGGCGCGCGGGATCGCGTGGATGCGGGCCAGTTCCTGCCCCAGGTCGGTCAGCAGCGACGGCGGCGGCGCGGCCAATATCCTGGCGGGCGCGACCTCTCCCTCCACCCGCCGCATGACATAGCCGGTGCCCAGCCCATCGGGCGGCGACAGCAGGCCCACGACCTCTGGCGCCTTGACCCCCGCCGCATGGGCCGCCATGACCAGCGCCGCTTCATCCGCATGGCCATAGGGCCGCCCCGCCATATAATCGGCCGACGGCGCCCGCCGCAGGACATAGCCGCCGCCGTTCCAGTCGAACGACCAGCTTTCCATATTCGCGCCGCCCGACAGGCGCTCCAGCCGCGCCATGTCGCCCGGACCCGCAAGACGCGCCATCGCGGCAGACAGAAGATCGGCGAAATCGGTCATCGCGCGATGGTGCGGGCTATTGCGACCGAGCGCAAGCCGCCAATCGCGTCAGGAAAATGGGCGGTCCCACCCTACATCTTGAACCGTACCCGGTTCAGATAATAGGATATGACGGGCTTGCCCGCGGCGTCGAGCGCGGGTTGGAATTGCGCGCGTTTCATGATGCCCTTGCAAACCGCTTGCTCAAATTCCTCGGGGCGCGTCGATTGCTGGATATGGCAGCTCTTGGCCTTGCCCGCCTCGTCGACGATCAGCCGGAAATGGACCAGGCCCTGATAGCCGCTCATCAGCATATTGGACGGGTAATCGCCGCTGTTCAGCCAGCGACCCGGATTGCTGGCCGGGATAGCCTTGCGCGACAAGGCACGGTGCGCGGCGACATCGACACCCCAGTCGCGCAACAGCGCGTCGGTACAAGTGGCCAGCGCCGCCATCGGTTTGCCCATCGCGCCGATGTCCAACCGGATCGTGGCTTTGCCCGCGATGTCGATTTCCAGCGAGTTCACCAGCGCGTTTCGGGCCGGATCGATGTCGGGCAGCGGTGTCCCCGGCGGACCGTCTTCGCCTGGTTCCACTTCCCACCGCAGTGACGCTTCCCATATCTCATCCACCCCGGCGACAAGCACCGCCCCATCGATCAGCACCGCCGGAACGCCCTTGCCGCGCGTCGCCTTATCGAAGGGGCGCCGTTGTTCGCGTTCGTTCGGACCAAAGCGGATGACCGCCATGCGTCTCTCGCCGCGCACCTTCACCGGATCGCCCGCCAGCGTCATATATAGCATCGGCCCCGGCTGAAACTTGTCGAGCACCAGCAGGACTTCGTCCTTTCCGGTGCCGAAGGATCGCACCATCCGGCAACTGTCAGTGGCATAGTTGAGATTCCATTTCGACGATGGCGCCAGCCGCAGCGGCTCCTTTGCATGAACCGGAAACGCGGCGGCCGCCATGGCAAGGCATGAAAGGCCCGTCGTGAAACGCATCATGTCATCCCCCCGGAATATTCAGGATGATGAGATTAGGATGAAATCATGTTGTGGCAAGTCGCTGAATCTTCACAGCCGCCCGTAGGAGCGATAATCTTCGACATGCATATTGGGTCGGCGAAAGCTGGTGAAGCTCATGCTGGCGGAAAGGTCCATCGCCTCCACCTGATGCCACCAGCCGACGGGCAGGAAAATCGCTTCGCCCGGCCCGATGATGGTTTCGAGGATCGGCGGCACGCCCGCATCGCCGTCACCCGCGGGCAGCGGATCATTGCCCCAGTCGGAAAAGCAATGGCTGCTGTTGCGCATACGCGCAAAGGCCCAGGGCGGCGCCATCCGCACCCGCTTGCGGCCCATGACCTGAACCAGCAGATTGTTGGTCAGGTCGTGGTGCCAGGGGGTAAGCGTCCCGCGCGGTCCGAGCCAGAAAAAGCCGTCGCCGTCCCGCGAATCGAGCAGGGCGATCGGCGCCATGTCCTGCCACAGCGGCGCCAGGGCCGCGGCGTTGGCGCCGCTGTTATAGGCGGTAAGATAGACGTCGTTGCTGGCCGCGTCCGCCCGCAGCCAGTCGATGAGTTCGCCGAAACGCACCGACCGGCGGTGGTCGTCCTTTGCCAGTTCATAATCGGGATCGCGTTCACGGCCAACCTGCGCCTCGACGACGGCGTCCCCCGCGACATCGGCGAAATGGTCGAGCGACCAGCGCGTCAGTGCCGGCCAGTGATCGATCAGCCCGATCAGCCGAGCGGGCCGGTTGATGTCGTAATGAAGGCGATAAAAGGCGTCGGGATCGGGCGCCTCGATCGTATCGAGGGCAAAGCCGCCATCGGCTTCACGCGCCAGCCGCTCCTGATTGGCGAACAGCCAGCCCTGTTTCGCGATCCGCGCCGCCTGTCGGCGCAGCATCGCCGCCATCGGATCCCGGGCCAGCCGGTCGATTTCATATTTTGCCGCGCCGGCCGACACGCCCGCCGCCGCCAGCCGCGCGTGGAGCGCCGCGTCGTCGTCTCCGGCGGCAAGGCCTTCGGCGATCAACGCCCGCTTGTCGAAATGGGCCATGCAGACTCTCCTTATGCTCGCTCAAGGCCATGCCGATGACCGATCGATGACAATCGCCCGCCCCCGCGACAGCGCTATTCGTCGGCGGCGGGAGCGGGTGCGGTCAGGCTGCCGTTCTGGACCAGCCAGCGTGGATAGGCCGCCTGAACCGACGCCATGATGCGGTCGATCGCGGCGGCCACCCGGTCGCCCTCTGCCGCGCGGTCGCGCTGGACGACGATATGGCGCGCCTGCGCATCGATCAGCACGCGATCGCGCGGGACCAGATCGCCGACGGTCAGCGCGGCCAGCATCGCCCGGCTTTCCTCGTCACGCTGTTCGAGCCGCGCGATCCGGCCGCTCAACCGTTCCTCTAGCTGGGCCGCGGCGTTGGTCTGTTTGCGCAGTTGCGCAAGGTTGACGTGGACATTGCGGTCGAGGTCGCCGCGCACCCTGGCCGCCAGTCGCTGGTTGAGCTGCGCCGCATAGCCGTCGACCAGCACGACCCCGTCGATGGCGATCGCGTCGCCTTCGAGCCGCACGTTGAGGCTGTCGATCTGGTCGCCTTCCGCCAGCAGCTTGCGAAGTTCGGCCTGGACCGCCGTGCGCGCCCGCACTTCGCGAACGATATTGTTGAACGACACCGCGAGCGGGATCGACAGGACGCCCAGCGTCGCAAATATGCCCACGACCTGCAACGCGGTGTGCTGGGGCGTCAGCGACGGCCCGAATTTGTTGAGCCGCGCGACGATCGTCACCGAAAAGGCGATGGCGAGCGTGTTGGTCAGGAACAGCAATCCGCCGCCCATCGCAAAATCCGGGCGCCCGGTGACAAGGCCGAAGGCGACGGTCGAAAGCGGTGGAAGCAGCGCGGTGGCGATGGCGACGCCGACCATCACCCCCGACAATTTCCGCAGGATCGCATAGACGCCCGCGATCCCGCCGATCACCGCGACACCAAGGTCGATCAGCGTCGGTTGGGTCCGCGCCCGGATTTCCGGCGTCACATCCTTGATCGGCGACAGCCAGATGATGAGCGCGGCGACGATGATCGCCACGAGCGCCCCCACCCCCAGCGTGACGAGCGAGCGTTTGAGAAGATTGCTTTCGATCGTCGCGAGGCCAAAGCCGATGCCCATGATCGGGCCGAGCAACGGCGACACCAGCATCGCGCCGATCACGACCGGCGCCGAGCTTTGCAACAGGCCGAGCGTGGCGATCGCGGTCGCCATGACGAGGAGCAGCAGGAATTTGGTGTCGAGCCGCGCATCGCGCGCCACGCTCGCCAATATCGACGAGCGGCCGTGGGTGTCCTCCACGGCCGCTTCGTCATTCCGGTCGGGATCGGATGGCCCCCGCGCCGCCCGGCGACCGCCCGCGTTGAACGGGGCATCGCCAAGGCCTGGCACGCCGGGATGATCGCCGGTCACGGATCAGATCTTGCCGGTCAGCTCCGGCACGGCATTGAACAGATCGGCGACAAGGCCGAAGTCCGCGACCTGAAAGATCGGGGCGTCCTCGTCCTTGTTGATCGCGACGATGGTCTTGCTGTCCTTCATCCCCGCAAGATGCTGGATCGCGCCCGAAATGCCGATCGCGAAATAGACTTCCGGGGCGACGATCTTGCCGGTCTGGCCGACCTGATAGTCGTTGGGGACATAGCCCGCGTCGACCGCGGCGCGGCTGGCACCGAGCGCGGCGTTCAGCTTGTCGGCCAGCGGGACGACGACTTCCTGATATTTCTCGCTCGACCCCAGCGCGCGGCCACCCGACACGATGATCTTTGCCGAGGTGAGTTCGGGACGATCCTGCTTGGCGATTTCGGCGCCGACGAAGCTGGAGATACCGGCATCGCTGCCCGCGCCCACGGCTTCGACGCTGCCCGAACCGCCGGTTGCCGCCGCCTTGTCAAAGGCGGTGCCGCGAACGGTCAGGACCAGTTTCGCATCCGACGATTCGACGGTCGCGATCGCATTGCCCGCATAGATCGGGCGGGTGAAGGTCTTTGGCCCTTCGACCGACAGAATTTCCGAAATCTGCATCACGTCGAGCAGCGCGGCGACGCGCGGCGCGATATTCTTACCCGTGGTCGTTGCGGGCGCGACGAAAGCGTCATGCGACGCCATCAGATCGACGATCAGCGGCGCGATATTTTCGGGCAGGTTGTGACCGAACGCGGCATTGTCGGCGACATGCACCTTGCCGACACCGGCGATCCCGGCAGCTGCCTTGGCCACGCCATCGACGCCCGAACCGGCGACCAGCAGATGGACTTCGCCCAGCTTTGCAGCAGCGGTGACCGCGGCGAGCGTGGCGTCCTTGACGGCGGCGCCGTCATGTTCGACCCAAACCAGAGTTTTCATGAATGCACTCCCATCGCCTTCAGCTTGGCAACCAGTTCATCGACGTCGGCAACCTTGACCCCGGCCGAGCGGACGGGCGGTTCCGAAACCTTGACCGTCTTGACGCGCGGCGCGGTGTCGACGCCATAATCGGCGGGCGACTTGGTATCGAGCGGCTTTGCCTTTGCCTTCATGATGTTCGGCAGCGAGGCATAGCGCGGTTCGTTCAGGCGCAGGTCGGTGGTGACGATCGCGGGAAGCTTGAGCTTGACCGTTTCGAGGCCGCCATCGACCTCGCGGGTGACGCTGACATGATCGCCATCGACCGCCACGGCGCTGGCGAACGTGCCCTGCGCCCAGCCGGTGAGCGCGGCGAGCATCTGGCCGGTCTGGTTGTTGTCGCCGTCGATCGCCTGCTTGCCCAGGATGACAAGGCCGGGCTGTTCAGCATCGGCAATCGCCTTGAAGATCTTGGCGAGCGCGAGCGGTTCGACGTCATCGTCGGTCTGGACCAGGATCGCGCGGTCGGCGCCCATCGCAAGCGCGGTGCGCAGCGTTTCCTGCGCCTTTGCCGGGCCGACGGACACGGCGACGATTTCGGTCGCCACGCCCTTTTCCTTCAGGCGGATCGCTTCTTCGACGCCGATTTCGTCAAACGGGTTCATCGACATCTTGACGTTGGCGAGATCGACGCCGGTGCCGTCGGCCTTGACCCGCGGCTTGACGTTATAATCGAGCACCCGCTTTACGGGGACGAGGATTTTCATAGCTTTTAAAGCTCCTCTCGAAAAATTGTGCACCGCGCCATAATTGGCGTTTACGTAAACGTCAACCTGCGGCCCGAAACTCCTCTCCCGCGCTGGCGGGAGAGGAATATTGTCACGCGGCCTTGTTGACCTCTGCGACGATCTTCTTCGCGGCGTCGCCCAGGTCGTTGGCGGCGACGATCGGCAGGCCCGAATTGGCGAGGATGTCCTTGCCCTGCTGGACATTGGTGCCTTCGAGGCGGACGACCAGCGGAACCGACAGATTCACTTCCTTCGCCGCCGCGACGATGCCGTCGGCGATGATGTCGCATTTCATGATGCCGCCAAAGATGTTGACGAGGATGCCCTTTACGGCGGGGTCCTTGAGGATGATCTTGAACGCCGCGGTCACCTTTTCCTTGCTGGCGCCGCCGCCGACATCGAGGAAGTTGGCCGGAAATTCGCCGTTCAGCTTGATGATGTCCATCGTCGCCATCGCGAGGCCGGCGCCGTTGACCATGCAGCCGATATTGCCGTCCAGCTTGATATAGGCGAGGTCATATTCCGACGCCTCGACCTCTGCCGGGTCTTCCTCGGTCAGGTCGCGCAGTTCGGCAATATCCTTGTGACGGAACATCGCATTGCCGTCGAAACCGACCTTGGCATCGAGGACGAGCAGTTCGTCGCCGTTCGCGCCTTCGCAGACGGCCAGCGGGTTGATTTCAATCTGTTCGGCATCGGTCGCGAGGAACGCGCTGTAAAGGCCGGCGAGCACCTTTGCCGCCTGCTTGGCAAGGTCGCCCGACAGGCCGAGCGCCGCGGCGACGCTGCGCCCATGGTGCGGCTGAAGGCCGGTCGCCGGGTCGATGGTGATCGTGTGAATCTTGTCCGGCGTGTTGTGCGCGACGGTTTCGATGTCCATGCCGCCCTCTGTCGAGGCGACGACCGCGATGCGGCTGGTGGCGCGATCGACGAGCAGCGCGAGATAGAATTCCTGCTTAATGTCGGCGCCGTCGGTGATGTACAGGCGGTTGACCTGCTTGCCCGCGTCGCCGGTCTGGATCGTCACCAGCGTGTTGCCGAGCATGTCCTTGGCATGGGCTTCGACCTCTTCGATCGTCTTGGCGAGACGGACGCCGCCCTTGGCATCGGGGCTGAGTTCCTTGAACTTGCCCTTGCCGCGGCCACCCGCATGGATTTGCGATTTCACGACATAAAGCGGTCCGGGGAGTTGCTTTGCCGCGGCCACGGCTTCCTCGACGCTCATCGCCGCAATGCCCTTGGGGATCGCGACGCCAAATTTCGCGAGCAGTTCTTTCGCCTGATATTCGTGGATGTTCATGAGGTCTGCCGGGCCTTTCGACTCTGGAGAGGGGAGATGATCGGCGCCGCCTAAGCACAAGTTCGGCGGTAATGCCACCCCCGAGGCGGCGAGAGGATTTCTTGCCTAGCTGAAAGCACAAACCGCGGCGGAGCTGGTCGAGACCGTCAAAATCTCTGGATCCTTCAGCGCGCGGACCTTGCGCAGGAACTGCTGGAGCGTCAGGTCGGTGATCCGCTTGTCCTTGAGACTGCCAAGCGCCGACAGGCGGCGAAGCTGGAGCAGCGACAGGCGATCGACCATCCGTTCGGCCATGCACGCCGACATCGCCTTTGACAGGCCCGCCTCGTTCAGCCCGGTGCGCAGCCGCGCCTCCGGCGTCGCGCAGGCGGCCAGCGCCAGGGGAAGCAGCAACAGCGGAACGGCAGCAAGTTTCATCGTCCTACTTTCCATGAAATTCGGCGACCGCGCGCGATACCGCCTGCATCAGCGCCATGCGCGCGGGAATCCCCGACGTGGTATTGCCCATCATCACGACGATCGCATAACGGGTGCCGTCGGGCGCCGTCGCGATGCCGATGTCGTTATAGCCGGCGGTCATGCCGTTCAGATCCTGCCCGGTCCCGGTCTTGTGCAGAAATTCCCAGCCGGGGGGAAGCCCCGCCTTCAACCGCCGGGGGCCGCTCCTGGTGCGGCTCATCACGCCGAGCAGATAGTCGGTCGAGGTCGGGGAAAGCAGCGTCCCGCGCGCCAGCCGGGTCAGCGCGCTGGCGATCGCCGCCGGGCTGGCGCCGTCGACCGGATTGGCCAGATAATTGTCCATCGCCGCCTTGCGCGTCGCGGGTGCCAGCGCGGCGCGCGCCGCCTGGAAATTGCGGCCGCGCGAATAGCTTTGCTGCCACGTCAGCCCGGCGGTCCCGCTTTGCAGCAACCGTTCGCCGGGGCCGAACCGGATCGCGCCCAGATCATTTTTGGAAATGAAGGCGCGCACGGCGGCCGGGCCGCCGACCGTGCGCAACAGGCTGTCGTTCGCGGTGTTGTCGCTGTGCGTGATCGCGGTTTCGATCAGGTCGCGGACGGTCATCGTCACCGATCCTTCGGACTGAACCCGCGCGGCGATCGGCTGATGGAACAGCGTCAGATCCTCCGGCCCGATCCGCACCCGCTGATCCATGCTCAACCGGCCCTGATCGACCGCGTCGAGGACCGCCAGCGTGACCCATAGTTTCGAGACGCTTTGTTGCGGGAACAGGTCGGGCCCGCGCTGGGCGATCGCCCATTCGCCGTCGATACGCTGAACCGCGATGCCGGTCTTGCCCGGAAAGCCGCGCCACAGCGTCTCGATACGATCGGTCAGGCCCGCGGGGGCACGGCGAAAACCGGGATCGATGGTTCCGGGCAGCGCCGAACGCACCGGCTGTCCGATCGGCACCGTCACCGTCCCCGCCGGGCCGCGCGCCGCCGTCGGCTGCTGCGCCCTGGGCGGCGGCACGAAGGTCGCGCTGCTGACGCAGCCCGCCAGCACGACGGCGCTCATCGTCACGGCAAGGAGCGGCCTGCCCGAAAACTCAAAATTCATTCAAACCCCGCACTCGCGACTTGTCATATCTTCCCTGCGTCATCGTTTCGCAGGGGAGCGGAGCGGGCCAGCGATTTGCGGTGAACGATTCTTCTGCCGCGACCAGCGGCGGAACGGCGTGCATTCAGCACGCGAATGTCGCGCGTGGCGGCGTCAAACCGGGATCGGCAGCGCCGGCTGGTTCAGCACGACATAGGTTGCGCCGATCGCAAAGCCGGCGAGCATGGTCAAAAACCAGTCGGAACGAAGCATGGAGATCATATTGGCCTCTTGTCTTTTCATATCTGTCCGCTCGCGGCCGAAACCGCGATTGTTGCACCGACGCCATGGACCGCCCCGACCAGATGCGCAGTGACAGGGATCACCCTAACGCCATCGACTTACTATCCGGTGAACCGGGCGCTTAACCGCCGTTCAGGTTCAGATAGGGCCACGCGTCGGCATTACAAGACCGATCGGTATAAAAATGCGCGCGGGCGATCAGCGGAGCGCGGCGCACGCCTGCTGGATCCGCACACAGGCTTCCTTCAGCACCGCTTCCGACGTCGCATAGGACACGCGGAACGCGGGCGACAGGCCAAAGGCGCCGCCATGCACCGCCGCGACCTTCGCCGAATCGAGGAAATAGTCGATCAACGCCTCGTCGCTGTCGATCAGCTTGCCATCGGGGGTCTTCTTGCCGATGCAGCCCGACGCATCGGGATAGACATAGAAAGCGCCGTCGGGGACGGGGCAGACCAGCCCCGGCGCGTCGTTGAGCATCGCGACGACCATGTCGCGGCGCTTTTTGAACGCGGCGTTGCGGTCGTCCAGAAACTGCTGCGGCCCGCCCAGCGCGGCGGCAGCGGCGGCCTGGGCGATCGAACAGGGGTTCGACGTCGATTGCGACTGAAGCTTGGCCATCGCCTTGATGATCCACGCCGGGCCGCCGGCATAGCCGATGCGCCAGCCGGTCATCGCATAGGCCTTTGAACAGCCGTTGACCGTCAGGATGCGGTCGATCAGGTCGGGGCAACGCTGAGCCAGCGTCGTGAACGCGAAATCGGCGTACCAGACATGTTCATACATGTCGTCGGTCATCACCATGACGTGCGGATGGCGGCGGATCACGTCGCCCAGCGCGTCGAGTTCCTCGCCCGAATAGGCCGCGCCCGACGGGTTCGACGGCGAATTGAACATCACCCAGCGCGTCTTGTCGGTGATCGCGGCGTCGAGCTGTGCCGGGGTGATCTTGTAATTCTGGGCCGCCGTGCCCTCGATGATGACCGGCGTCCCGCCCGCGAAAGCGACAATGTCGGGATAGCTGACCCAATAGGGCGCGGGGATGATGACTTCGTCGCCATGGTCCACCGTCGCGACGAGCGCGTTGAACAGCGTATGTTTTCCGCCGACATTGACCGAAATCTGGTCGAGCCCGAAATCGAGGCCGTTGTCGCGGCGGAATTTGCCCCGGATCGCTTCCTTCAGCGCCACGGTGCCGTCGACGAGCGTATATTTGGTCTGTCCGTTTCGGATCGCCTCGATCGCCGCTTCCTTGACGAAGTCGGGCGTGTCGAAATCGGGTTCGCCCGCGCTGAGGCCGATGACGTCGACGCCCGCCGCTTTCAGCGCGGTCACGCGCGCGGTCATCGCGAGCGTCGCCGAAGGCTGGATGCGGTTCAGGGCGGCGGAAACATGGGGCTTTGACGACATGACGATTCTTCCGTGGCTTGCGCGGTCGGGGGCGCAAAAGGACAGGAAATTGCGCGGGGCCGCGCCTAAAGCGTCTGACCGATATTCGCAAGCGCGCTGGTTGATAATTTACCTATGCCCGCCCAAAGCTGGCGCGGTGGTAAAAAGGCGGCTGCCCCAGTCGGTCAAGCCCGGTCGGCCAGCCGCGCCGGAACCAGCCCGCGCAGCGAATTGCCGATGAAGAAACCGTCCGCCAGATCGGCGAGCCGCAGATGCGATTCGACCGCCCGTCCCCGGTCGATCAGTTCGGCGCGCAGCACACCGGGAAGCAGGCCGAGCGTCAGCGGCGGGGTCAGCAACTGCCCTTCGCGTTCGACGAAGATGTTGCTCCAACTGCCCTCGGTCACGAAACCGGGTTCGTCGATAAAGACGACCTCTGCTGCGCCGCTTTCGTGCCGGGCGCGGTCATAATCGGCGCGCAGGCTGGTCTTGTGCGTCAGGCGAAAATCGTCCGCCGCCATCGGCGCCGCGCGGACTGCCACCGGAACGGGCAGTTCGGCAAGCCGGGGGAGCGGCGACACTTCGATCGCCAGTGCGCCCGACGGCGCCAGCCGCATCCGCACCCGCGCGGCGCTGCGCAGGCGAAAGGTCGCCGATTGCAGGCTGTTGCGGGCGCCGTGCCGGTCAAAGGCGAATCCCAGCGCCTCGGCGCTGCCCTTCATCCGGGCCAGATGGCCCTCCAGACGCTGAACACCCTCGACCGGATCGAAAAGCATCGTTTCCAGAAGGTCGAAGCTTTCGCCCGCTGCGCTCACAAATTCCCCCTTGGCCAGACATTCGCGCCATTCCCCGGCGGGAACGCTGTCGGCAACTATTCCCGATCCCAATCCCAGCGTGGCGCATGACGCCCCATCCTGCAACCCGCCCTGCGATGGAAAGACCAAAGTGCGGATCGCGACATTGAACGCCGCGTCGCCGCCCGCATCGATAAAGCCGATCGATCCGGTGTAGAGCCCCCGTTCGTCCGCTTCGAGGTCGTCGATGATCTCCATCGCCCGCACCTTTGGCGCGCCGGTGATCGATCCGCAGGGAAAGGCGGCGCGGAGCAGGTCGACCGCACCGACACCGGCGGGCAGGCGCGCGGCGACGTCCGACACAAGCTGGTGGATCGTCGGAAAGCTTTCGACCCGAAACAGGTCGGGCACCGTCACCGATCCCGGCACCGCGACGCGCGACAAATCGTTGCGGATCAGGTCGACGATCATCAGATTTTCGGCGCGCTGCTTGGCATCTTCGGCCAGTTCGCGGGCGGCGGCGGCGTCGGCATCGGGCGCGGCAAGGCGCGCGGCGGTCCCCTTCATCGGCCGCGCCATCACCTGTCCGCCCCGCAACGCGAAAAACAGTTCGGGCGAATGCGACACGATCGCCCGGTCGCCGGTCCAGATCACCCCGCCATAGCCCGCGCGCGCCGTCCGGCGAAGCCGCGCATGAAGCGCGAGCGGATTGCCCCGCACCGGCACGTCGGCGCGAAAGGTCAGGTTCGCCTGATAAATGTCCCCGGCGCGGATATAGCCAAGGATGCGTTCCACCATCGCTTCATAATCGGCGCGCGCGACCCGCGGCACGGCGGCGCCGACCCACGCCGACGCCGGATCGGGAAGCAGACGGGGCAAGATGTCCGCATCGATCCGTTCGACCTGTTCGAACAGCCCGAACCAGCCGAGCGGCGCGTTGTCCGGCCCCGGATCGCCCGCGCGGCGCCATGCGGGCGCAAACCCCTTCCCCGCTTCATATGTCAGATAGCCGGCGGCATGAAGCCCGCGCGCCTGTCCCGCCTCCAGCGCCGACAGCAGCGCCGGGACGTCGGCGGCGGAATGCGCCGCCAGCACCTCGACCGGGCGGACGAACAGCCGCGCCGCCGCCGCGCCTTCGACGCGCGCATCGTCCAGCAGAACGAAAGGCGCGCAGTCCGGCCCCGGAATGGGGATTGCGTCGCCCGTCGCCATATTTTGCCCTGAACGCCGGTCGTGCCGCCGCGATCAGCGGTCGCGTTTCATGCGGAGCGAGCGGCCACCATCCACCGATGCGAAATAGCTGCCCATGGTCGCGACCTTGATCTTCACCTTTTGCCCCGGCTTTGGCTGGCGCGGCAATTGGGTGGTGTCGATCTGGACCCACACCGCGTCATCTTCCATCGTGAAGCTGTATTTGCCCGACCGATCCATGCTGACGGCGCGAATCGTCGTTTCGATCTCCTTCACCTCATCCTCGTCCCCGCCGAAAATTCCGCCGAGCTTTGGAAAGGAAAAGCCGAACAGCCCGCGCCGAGCCTTTTTCGCGGTCTCGCGATCGGTGAAGGTGATTTCGCGCGCCTGGTCCGCCGCTGACAGTTCGCCGACCTCGCGATCGAAACAGGCAAGCCGTGCCGCCGCATCGGCGATGTCGCGACAGGCGTAAAGTTCCTTGATCTGCGCCGGGACGCCCGTCGGCATCCTGTCCCGGGCGGACACCGGCACCGATAGCGCGGCGACGAGAAGGACGAGCGGCACGGCGACGCGCGATGACAATTGCATCATGGCAAAACCCCTGGCGAGAAGACTATGCGCTGCCTAGCCGCAGCGATGACGCGCCGCAAGCGAGCGCGGTTGCAAATCGCGGCTTACTGACCATAGTGTCAGGAAACACCAAATGATTGAGAGGATTACCACCCACGATGGACAGCCCCTTTTCCTGGTCTGAAGATTATCGTCACCCCGCGACCTGGGACCAGGAGTTCGCGCCGCTGTCGCTGCCCGCGATGCTGGCGGCCAGCGTCGCGCGGCGCGGCGACGCGCCGATGCTCGATTTCATGGGGCGGCAGTTCAGCTATGCCGAGGTGGCGCGCGGTGCCGCCCGCGTCGCGCGCGGTCTGCAAAAACTGGGGCTGGGCAAGGGAAGCCGTGTCGGCCTGTTCCTGCCCAACGTGCCGCATTATGTCGCGGCCTATTATGGCGCGCTTGCCGCCGGGGCGACGGTCGTCAATTTCTCGCCAC
Source organism: Sphingopyxis sp. (assembly GCA_030145715.1). GTDB lineage: Bacteria > Pseudomonadota > Alphaproteobacteria > Sphingomonadales > Sphingomonadaceae > Sphingopyxis. Next base: position 33,767 of record JAIXHQ010000017.1, read on the forward strand.
TTTATACCGTCGAGGAACTGGCTGCACAGGTCGAGGATTCGGGCACCGACACGCTGTTCACGGTCAGCGCCGCCGCGCTGTTGCCGACCGCGCTGAAAGTTCTCGACGGGTCGAGCCTGCAGCGGCTGGTCGTCGGGTCGGTCGCGGGCGGATTGCCCGCCGCCAAATCGGTCCTCTATCGCCTGTTCAAGCGGCGGGAGGTCGCGGCGCTGCCCACCGACCCGCGGGTCATCCGCTTTTCCGCGCTGGTCGACAATGACGGCCGCCCCGACCCGGTGGAGGTCGACCCCGAACGCGACATCGCGCTGATCCAATATACCGGCGGGACGACCGGGACGCCCAAGGGCGCGAAGCTGACGCACCAGAATCTGACCGCCAATGCGCGGCAGGTGAACGCGATCGACCCCGACCCGCAGGCGGCGGACCGCATATTGGGGGTCCTGCCCTTTTTCCACGTATTCGCCAATACCTGCGTCCTCAACCGCACGATATTGAACGGCGGGACGATCACGATGCTGCCGCGATTCGATGCCAAGGCGGCGCTGGAGGCGATCACGCGGACGAAAACGACCGCCCTGCCCGGCGTACCCACCATGTATCAGGCGCTGCTCGACCATCCCGCGCTTGCCACGACCGATTTTTCCAGCCTGCGCATCTGTATTTCCGGCGGCGCGCCGATGGCAGCCGAACTGCGCGAAAAATTCGTTGCGGCTACCCGCGCATCGCTGGTCGAGGGATATGGCCTGACGGAAAGTTCGGGGGTGGTGTCGACCAATCCCTATGAAGGGCCGGTCAGGCCGGGAACGATCGGCCAGCCCCTGCCCGCGACGCACATCCGCCTGCTGGACAAGGAAGACCCGTCACGCGATGCGCCGGCCGGCGAACCCGGCGAACTGGCGGTCAAGGGGCCGCAGATCATGCAGGGTTACTGGAACCGTCCCGACGCGGACAAGGACAGTTTTACCGACGATGGCTGGCTGCGCACCGGCGACGTCGCGGTGGTCGAGGACGGCTATATCCGGATCGTCGACCGGATAAAGGACATGATCTCGGTCGGCGGGTTCAAGGTTTATCCCAGCGTGATCGAGGCGCGCCTGTATGAACATCCCGCCGTGAAGGAAGCGATCGTACTGGGCATCCCCGACGCCTATCGCGGCGAAGCGCCCAAGGCGTTCGTCACGCTGGAGGACGGCGCCCAGGTCAGCGGAGAGGAACTCACCGCCTGGCTGAACCCGCAGCTTGGCAAGCATGAACGGGTCGATGCCGTCGACGTGCGGTTGAACCTGCCGAAAACGATGATCGGCAAGCTCGACCGCAAGGCGCTGCGCGCCGAGGAACAGGCGCGCGGCGCGGGCTGAGCGCCCGCCGCCGCCTATCGACCCGCGGGTCTTGTCCAGATTTTGGTGCGGCAGAAAACGGCCAGGCACCCCTTCAGCTCCAGCTTGCCATTGGCCAGCAGTTTCAGCGTGCCGGTCGATGCGCCGTCGCCGGTTTCGGGGTCGTAAACCGGCCCGCCCTTCCATTCCACCGGCCCGCCGGTAAAGCCTTTCAGCACAACAAGCCCCTTGATGCGCCGCTGGCGAAGGCTGGCGTCGGAATTGCGCACGTCGCGCAGATCGGGGTTGCCGCGCAGCCGCGCCGCATCGACCACACGGCCGCACAAGGCACGGCCGCAGCGATAGATTTCGACCCGGCCACCCTCGGTCGCCGTCGCCCATATGCCGGTGATGTCGGCGGCGGACGCCTGCGCCGGGGCAAGGAACAGGGATCCCAGAACAAGGGGGAGAGCAAGACGTTTCATGCGGCGGTCCTTTTCGGTTCGCTGGTTTCCAGCATTGCCATGGCTTTGGCGAGGAGCGGCCGGTCGTCAAGTTCCCACGGATGGAAACCCGGCCGCATATAGGTGAAGACACCGCCGAGCAGCAGGCGCATCGTCCCCGGTTCCTTGTAAAGAAAGCCAAGCAGCGCCCGCCATGTCGCCCAATTGTTGCAGCCATCCTGGCGCAGCAGATCGGCCGTGTTGCGAAAGATCACATAATGAAAGCGCAGCGTCGTCACGGCCATCACCACGCTGCGTTTCAGCCAGCGCCGCAGCGGCATCATGTCCCGCGTGGCGTGCAGATAGGTGTCGAACGCCACCGCCTTATGCTCAATCTCTTCCATCGCATGCCATTGCCACAGCCGCTTCGCCTCCTCCGTCGCGCCGGCCAGATGGGCGGGATTGGCGAGCGCATCATGCGCAAGGGTCGCGGTGAAATGTTCGAGCGCGCAGGTGGCGGCAAGCTGCTGGATCGGCGACCGCCGCTTGACCCACGCGATCGTCCGCCGCGCCCGGTCCTCCAGCGGGGCGATGTCGTAACCGACATCCTCTGCCTGCCGGTTGAACACCACATGTTCGCGCGTGTGCATCGATTCCTGATAGAGAAAATCGTCGATCTGGCCGCGCAGCGGCTGCGGCGTTCCTTCGCGAAAATGGCGCACCGACGTCATGAAGAATTTTTCGCCCACCGGAAAGGTCGACGACAGGGCATTGAAAAAGGCGGTGCGGCCGGGATCGCCGCTGTGCCACCAGCGCGGCGGCGCCATGTCGCGCCCGAATTTCAGGTCGCGCTTTTCGATCTTCAGATCCTGCGGCGTATGGGGCGATTGCGTCATATGGCACCTCCTCGCGATTCAAATGACATTTACACTAATGTATATATGATAGTCAGCCATTCGGCGCAAGCGTGGATTGATCCCGGATTCGTGTGGCATTCGTGGGACAGACCCCGCGCGCGGACGAATTATGACTCTGGCGATCTTTGCGCTAAGGCGATTGACGACGGTATCAGTGGGATGACGCCGAAGAAGGAATGAGGGCATGTACAAGCAAGCGCCAGTGCGCGTGAAACGGCGCAAGCGACTGGGCGCCGAAGTGCGCGAGGAAGGGTTGGCGGCGGCACGGGGGCTGCTGCTCAAAGGCGGTCCCGGCGCGGTGACGCTCGCCAATATCGGCGACGAGATCGGCATGTCGCACGCCAATGTCCTGCACCATTTCGGATCGGCGGGCAGCCTGCAATCGGCGCTGATGGAGTCGATGATAAACGACCTGACGGTGGCGCTCGATGATGTGGTCGAACTGCTCCAGACCGACGCCGCGGCGCCGCGAGCCGTCGCGGACCGGGTTTTCGACGCATTCGACAAGGGCGGCGCCGGGCCGCTTGCCGCCTGGATCATCCTGTCGGGCGATGTCGAACATCTGGAACCGGTGCGCAACGCGGTCCGCGCGCTGGTCGACGCGATCGTCGGCCAGTCGAACGACGAAGGCGCGCCCGGACGGGTCCGGCTCGCGGTGTTGATGATGGCGGTGACGGCGTTCGGCGACGCGATGATCGGGCCCCATGTCCGCGACATGCTCGACCAAAAGGACGACGCGATGCGCGACCTGATCGCCCGCATCCTGCCCCTGTTCCTGACCCCCTCCGGCATCCCGCCCGCCATGGGCTGAACCGGGCGGCGGCGCCCACGTCGCGCCGATCCGGTCCACTCCTGTCCCCTGACGGCGATCCACGAATGAGATGTTGTAACCTTTGTCATGTTATGCCATAACACTGGCGTAATTTGCCGACGGAGAACCCCGGTGACACAGGTCGCCAGCATCGACACCCTGTGGACGCGCCTGGGCGTGGTGGTTCGGGCTGCGCGCGATTCGCGTCCGCTGACGGCGCTGAGCGGCGATCAACTGGCGATGGGATTGTCGGGCCTGTGCCTGGTCCATTGCCTGGCCACGACGGTCTTTTTCGCGTCGCTCGCATCGGTCGGCGGACTGTTCATCGAAAGCCATTTGTTCCACGAAATCGGCTTGGTCATCGCGATCGGATTTGCGCTGATCATGCTCGTCTCCGGGGTGCTCAGCCACGGCTATATGATGCCGTTCGCGGTCGGCTGTTTTGGTTTGGGCATGATGGCCGGCGCGCTGTCGCGGCCCCACGACGGCAGCGAAGTGCTGGCGACGATGATCGGGGTCGCGGTCGTCGCGCTGGGCCACGACCTCAATCGCCGCGCCTGGAACTGACCGGCCGCCCGAACGGGCCCCTCCGCCGCTTGCGGGCGCCCGTTAAACACCCTACATTGGCAAAAATCTGGCGCGGGATCGCCCGCGATGAGGAAACCCAATGGGCAAGCATGACCATCCGCACGTCGAGGCCAGCGGCGCCTCGCTCGCCAAGGCGGCGCAAACCGCGCTGGAGGCGGCGGGTGAAGCATGGACCGACATGCGCGCCGCGATTTTCGACGCGGTCGCCGCGATCGGCAAACCCGCCAGCGCCTATGAAATCGCGGACATCGTGTCGCAGAAACGCGGGCGCCGCGTCGCACCGAACAGCGTTTATCGCATCCTCGACCTGTTCGTCGCGAACAATCTGGTCCGCCGCGTCGAAAGCGCGAACGCCTTTGTCGCGAACAGCCATCCGGGCTGTCTGCACGACTGCATCTTCCTCATCTGCGACAGTTGCGGATCGGCGGTGCATGTCGACGACGACAAGCTATCGACCGGCGTGCGCGCCGCGGCCGAAAAGACCGGTTTTGCCGCCGAACGCCCGGTGATCGAGGTGCGCGGCAAATGCGCCGAATGCCAATAGCGACGGCGCGCCGCGCTCCCACCGGCGTCTAGCGCGATGGCCGGGGGGCTGCGGCACTGGATCGGTCGTCGGTGGACACGCCCCGCCCCGTCGACGCGCGCATGGTATGGCGTGCTGGCCTTCGGCATCGCGACGCTGATCTTTGGCCTGTATCTCGGCCGGATATTCCCGCAGACCGGCCCGGACATCGCGCCCGGCTATGGCTCGCCCGTCCTCGCCTTCGAATTTGCCCGCAGCCAGGGCGACCTGGAGGCGATCTTTGGATTTTACACCGATCCGCTTCAGGGCGCGCGCCTTGCCGCGATGCGCGCGGGCAATGAGTGCGATTACCTCTATATGCTGCTCTACGCCGGTTTCCTCGCTTCGGGGTGCGTCGCGCTGTGGCGCGAACTGCGCCTTCGCACGATCCTGATCGCCGCCGCGCTGCCCGTCGCCGCGGCGATCGGCGATGCATGGGAAAATTCGGTTCTCCTTACCATCCAGTCGGCCTTTGCGCTGGGCGACTATTCGCCCGCGATGGCGACCCTGCCCTATCCCGTCGCGGCGAAGTTCCTGCTGCTCGCCGCCACCAATGTCGTGATCGGGGTGGCGGCGATGCGGATGCGGGGGTGGTGGGCCGTGTTCGGCGCGGTCGCCATCCTTGCCGCGCTGCCGACGGTGGCGGCGATCCTGATGCCCGCGAAGCTGGCCTGGGCGTTGATTCCATCGAACGCAGGCGGCTGGCTCCTGCTCCTGGCGCTGGCCGCGACGGGCAGTTGGTCGGCCTTTTCCCGCACAGGTTCGGCCAAGGGCGGGGGCTGAACCGCGCGCCAATAGGAAAGCGGCGCGTCCCGCGCGCACCGCCGACGCCCCTTTCCACCCCGGCTGCGCTTGGCTAGGGATGCCCGCGAATCCCCAAAAAGGGCGAAAGGCTGCACATGAACACCGTGATTATCCGCGAAGACGACCTGATCGAAACGATCGCCGACGCGCTGCAATATATCAGCTATTTCCATCCGATGGATTATATCCGCGCGCTGGGTGCCGCCTATGAACGCGAAGTGTCCCCCGCCGCAAAGGACGCGATGGCGCAGATATTGTCGAACAGCCGCATGTGCGCCGAGGGGCATCGCCCGATCTGTCAGGACACGGGCATCGTCACCGTCTTTATCAAATGGGGCATGGATTGCCGCCTCGACAGCCCACGCAGCCTGCAACAGGTCGTCGACGAAGGCGTGCGCAAGGCCTATCTTCACCCCGAAAACAAGCTGCGCGCATCGATCCTCGCCGACCCGGCGTTCAGCCGCGTCAACACCAAGGACAACACGCCGTCGGTCCTGAATGTCGAGATGGTGCCGGGCGCGAAGGTGGTCATCGACGTCGCGGCCAAGGGCGGCGGCAGCGAGAATAAGTCGAAGTTCAAGATGATGAACCCCAGCGATTCCATCGTCGACTGGGTGCTGGACATGGTGCCGCAGATGGGCGCCGGCTGGTGCCCGCCGGGGATGCTGGGCATCGGCATCGGCGGCACCGCCGAAAAGGCGATGCTGCTTGCCAAGCAGTCGCTGATGGACCCCATTGACATGAGCGAGCTGCTCGCGCGCGGGCCGTCGAACCCGACCGAGGAACTGCGCATCGAACTGTATGAAAAGGTCAATGCGCTGGGCATCGGGGCGCAGGGACTGGGCGGCCTTGCCACCGTGCTCGACGTCAAGATCGCCGACTGGCCGACGCACGCGGCGTCGAAACCCGTCGCGATGATCCCCAATTGCGCGGCGACCCGCCATGCCCATGTCACGATCGACGGCAGCGGCCCCGCCTATCTGGAAAAGCCGGTGCTGGCCGATTATCCACAGATCGACTGGGCGCCCGACAAGGCCGCGATCCGCGTCGACCTCGACACGCTGACTCCGGAGGTCGTGGCGAGCTGGAAACAGGGCGACCGGCTGTTGCTGAACGGCAAGATGCTGACCGGCCGCGACGCGGCGCACAAGCGCATCGCCGACATGCTGGCCAAGGGCGAACAACTGCCCGTCGAATTCAAGGACCGCGTCATCTATTATGTCGGGCCAGTCGACCCGGTGGGCGAGGAAATCGTCGGCCCCGCCGGTCCCACCACCGCGACGCGCATGGACAAGTTCATGGACATGATGCTGGAACAGGGCCTGCTCGCCTGTGTCGGCAAGGCCGAACGCGGCCCCGCCGCGACCCAATCGATCGCCCGGCACAAAAGCGCCTATCTGATGGCGGTCGGCGGCGCCGCCTATCTGGTCGCGCGCGCCATCAAGGGCAGCAAGGTCGTCGGCTTTGCCGACCTGGGCATGGAAGCCATCTATGAGTTCGAGGTGAGCGATTTCCCCGTCACCGTCGCGGTCGACAGCGAAGGCCAGAATGTCCACGTCAACGCTCCAAAGCTGTGGCAGAAACGGATCGCGGACGAGGGATTGCTGGAGCGGGCGTAAGCTTTCCCGCGATCTCGGGCCAAGGCCGGGCATCGCGGCTGTCCGCTTGCCATGCACCCCGATTTGCCCAACACTTTGGCGCACATCACACCGCAGGGGACGAGCCATGGATTTCCGCCACATTGACCGATTGAACCGCCGCGACCTGATTCGCGGCGCCGCCCTGCTGGGCGCCGGTGCCGCCGCGATGAATCCATTGGCGGTGCTGGCGCAGTCAGGCGCCATGGCCGCGATCCGCAAGGCGGCGGAGGCGGGCAAGGACGCATCGATCAAGCGGCTGCGCGACTGGATCGCCCTCCCCTCGATCGCAGCCGAAAACCGCAGCATGGCCGAGGGCGCGGCCTATATGGCCGAACTGGCGAAAGACGCGGGCTTTACCGATGTCGAGATCGTGCCGACCGACGGCCATCCGGGCGTATTCGGCACCATCGACGTCGGCGCCGAGCGGACGATCGGCATCTATTTCATGTATGACGTCAAACAGTTCGACCCCGCCGAATGGTCGTCACCACCGCTGGAAGGCCGGATGGTCGACCGCCCCGGCTTTGGTCAGGCGATTATGGGCCGCGGCGCGGTGAACCAGAAGGGGCCGGAGGCGACATTCCTTGCCGCGCTCCACGCGATCCGCGCCGCCAAGGCGAAACTGCCCGTGAACATCGTCCTCGTCTGCGAAGGCGAGGAGGAAATCGGATCGCCCCATTTCCGCCAGATCGCCACCAAGCCCAACATTCAGGCGGCGCTGAAAAAATGCGAGGGCATCTTCATCCCCTTTGCCTCGCAGAGCAAGACCGGCAACGTCACGGTCAACCTGGGATCAAAAGGCATCATCGAACTCGAACTGATAGCCAGCGGTGAAAAATGGGGCCGCGGTCCCAAGGGCGACGTCCACTCCAGCCTGAAGGCGATGGTGGATTCGCCGGCATGGCGGCTGGTTCAGGCGCTTCAGACGCTCGTCACCCCCGATGGCAACACGCCCGCAATCGAGGGCTGGTTCGAAAATGTCCGGCCGCTGACCGAGCGCGAAAAGACGCTGATCCGCGAAGCCGCGAAGGCGGGCGACGAGGCGCAGCAAAAGGCGGCGCTGGGCGTCACCCACTGGATCGACAATCTGAAATATGACGACGCGCTGATCCGGCTGGCGCAGGAACCGACGGTCAATATCGAGGGGCTGGTCGCGGGCTATACCGGGCCGGGCGGCAAGACCATCCTGCCGGGCAAGGCGGTTGCAAAGCTGGACCTGCGCCTGGTGCCCAACCAGACGCGCGCCGAGGCGGAAAAGAAACTGCGCGCGCATCTCGACAAAAAGGGCTTCACCGATGTCGAAGTCCGTGTGTCGGGCGGCTATGACCCGACCGAGGTTGCCGAGGACAGCCGCCTGGTGCGCAGCGAACTCGCGACCTACAAGAAACTCGGCGTCACCACGAGCCTTAACCCGCGCATGGCGGGCAGTTGGCCGGGCTCCACCTTCACCGCGCCGCCGGTGTCAATTCCCGCCGCGCATTTCGGCATGGGTCACGGGTCGGGCGCCCATGCCCCAGACGAATATTATCTGATCGATTCGACCAATCCAAAGGTCGCGGGGCTGGTCGACGCGACGATGGGCTATGCCGAGTTTCTTTATATATTGGCGGCGATCAAATAGCGGCCAGAATCCGTAGACCTCAGAACCCGTAGACCAGCGTGAAGCGCGTCTGTGTATCGACGCTTTCGACGCCCGGCGGCGGGCTGGTGTCGATCTGCGCCGAATAGGCGATGCGCGCCGACAGGGCGGTGGACAGCCTGGCGTTGAGCGCGGTGATCGCGCTGGTCGATCCATTGGCCTGCCCGATGATCGTCGATGCGACCTGCGTCAGCCGCAGCGTCGGCAACAATTGCCACCCGAAATCAAGCCCCGCCAGCGCGGTCAGTTCGGTGTCGACGTCGCCGGTCACGAAATCGGTGCGGCGAAACGCCGGCCCGCCTTTCAGGCTGAGCGTCATCCTCTTGCCGTCGATCACCTTATATCCCAGCCCGCCCGACAGGTTCCAGCGCGCGTCATAGCCAAGGATCCGGTCGCGTTCCCACCGGCCCAGCCCATAAGCGAAAGTGCGATCGTTGATGCGATATTGCGGTTCCAGTTCGGTCAGATAGCGTTCGACCGACGTCTTGCCATTGCTGCGCTGATAATCGGCCTGGGCGCGCATCTTGTGCGTCCAGTCGATCCCCCGGCGCGCGAGGGCGATGCCCGCGCTGAGCCCGGCGGCTTCGGTGTTGCCGCTGCTCAGCGATGCGCCAATCTGTCCCTCGCCCTTCCAATTCTGCCAGAATCGCGCGGCGGCGAGCCTGGCGTGCGCGGCCGCCGCCGCTTCGTCCTTCAACCTCTTGCGTTCGGCGCGATAGGCGACCAGCCGCGCCTCGATCCGGGCCGCGTGATCGGGGTTGGCCGCCTTTGCGAGCTTGCCGACCGCCTCGACCTCTGCATCCTTGCCGCTCGACATCGCGGCGGTGAGCATATCCGCGACGGGATCGGGGGGCACCACGGGCGTCCGCCCGCTGCGATAGGCCGCGAGCAGGGCATCGATTTCACGGGCGCTATAGGGGTTAGCCAGCCGGGCGACCTTGACCACCGCCTCGACATCGGCGTCCTCGCCGGTCGCGATCGCGGCGTCGATCATCGCGCGCACATCGTCCGGCAACATCGGATGAAGCGGCACGATTTCCATCGGAACGGGAAAGGGCGCGACCAGCACCGGATCGGCCAGCGCCGGGTTCGGCTGGGACAGGCCAACCGGGTATTGCGCGGCATGGGCGGGCGGCACGGCGGCGCCGGGAAAAAGACCGCCCAGCGGCAGGCAAAGCGCGGCCAGGCGGGGAAGAAATGTCACCGAAAACGTCCTTCTGTGGGGGCAGGAGCCGGGTTCGTTCGATCGGCGGCGCGGGGCCGGTGCGCCTTCGATGCCCCTCTATAATCCGAAAGTTGCTGGCATTTCCACCTCGCCTGCCCCATTTGCAAACCTATGTGGGTCGCGATCATCGCCATTTTCTGTGCCGGCGTCGGCAATTTCGCGATGCACCGCGCCTTCATGGAAAGCGACGATCCGCTGATTCAGCAGATGGTCAAGCCGCTGGCCGACAAGGTCGGACCGAACATCACCTATGTCTTTGAATTTCTGTTGCTGGTCGGCGCGATGGCGATTGCGACGCGCAACTGGTTCACCGCGATGATGCTGTACGGGCTCTACACGATCTTTAACGCGATGGCGTTCAGTTGGATCATGAACCGCCCGCGTTAGCGCCCAAGCGCGATGCGCGCGAAATCGATTGACCTCTGCTCAACACGATATAAATATGATATTATATTTATATCGTGTGATTCGGAGGGAAAATCATGGTCGAAACAGGGGCACCGGCGCTGAACCGCAGTCGCGAGACGCGCGCCAATACGCAGAGCGGTTATGTCATGCTGCTGGTCTGGTTGGCATTGCTGGCTGTTGCGGCGTGGGCCGCCATCACCAATTTGAACGGCCCCGTCGATTTTGGCTGGAAATGGGCTGTCGTGATCGCAAGCGCGACCGTCGGTACGCTGGTCCTGTGCGGATTTTACCTGATCAACCCGAACGAAGCCGCCGCGATCCAGTTGTTCGGCGCCTATAAGGGCACCGACCGCGAGGAAGGGCTGCGCTGGGTTCTGCCATGGCTGACGCGCAAGAAGATCGCGGTGCGCGCGAACAATGTGATTTCGGACAAGATCAAGGTCAACGACCTGCGCGGCAACCCGATCGAGATGGCGGCGCAGGTCGTGTGGCGCGTCACCGATACCGCGCAGGCGCTGTTCGACGTCGACGATTACAAGGAATTTGTGATGGCGCAGATCGAGGCCGCGGTGCGCGCCATCGGATCGCGTTACCCCTATGACGACATCGAACATCAGGAAATCACGCTGCGCGGCAACCATGACGAGGTCGGCGTCGAATTGCGCAAGGCGTTGATCGAACGGCTGAGTGTCGCGGGCATCACCGTCGACGAATGCGGCCTGACGCACCTGGCCTATGCCCAGGAAATCGCCGGGGCGATGCTGCGCCGCCAACAGGCGGAGGCGGTCATTTCGGCGCGAAAGAAGCTGGTCGAAGGCGCCGTGACGATGGTCGAAATGGCGCTGAACCTGTTGTCCGAAAAGGGCGTCGTCGAACTGGACGACGAACGCAAGGCGGCCATGGTATCGAACCTGATGGTCGTGCTGTGCGGCGAACGCGACACCCAGCCGGTGGTGAACGCCGGGTCGCTTTACTGACCGCGGCGACCGATGCCCGCGTCCGCCAAAAAGGCCTTTGCCCTTCGCCTCGATCCCGCGCTTTACGCCGCGATCGAGCGGCTGGCGGCGGCCGAACTGCGCAGCGCCAATGCAGAGATAGAGATATTGCTGCGCGAGGCGCTGGGGCGGCGCGGGGTCAATGTCAAACAGTCCGAAGCCCCAAAGCGGGGACGTCCACCCAAGGAGGAGAAGTGATATGCTGCACCTGTTCATGGATCAGCGGCCCTGGTTTCGCGCCAAAAGCCACGGTTATGGCTCTGGCCTGCCGATCGCCTGGCAAGGCTGGGCGCTGATCGCGATGCACGTCGCGCTGATTGCCGGCATCTCGATGATGCTGCGCGACAAGTCGGTGATGATGACGATCGCGGTGGTGGCGGCGGGGCTGGCCCCCTTGCCCATCTATCGCGCCAGGACCGAGGGCGGGTGGCGCTGGACCATGGATGCCCGCGTCGAAGAAAAGCCGACGCGAAAGGGACGCCGAAAATGAAACCGCGCGCCGTAGGCAAAGCATCGCCCCGCCCTTTCCTGCGCCGCGGCGTTCAAATCGTGCCGCAAACGCGCGAAGGGTGGGCGGTCACGGCGCGCGTCACGGTATCGCTGCTTCTTGCACACGCCGTTAGGCTAAATATTTTGCTTCGGCGGCACGGCGCGCGCCCACTCCGCTTGCCCCCGACTCGCTAGATGGTTAAGGCCGGTCTCCATGACCGCCGCCACCACACCCGTCCGCATCGCACCATCGATCCTCAGCGCCGATTTCGCGCGGTTGGGCGAAGAGGTGCGCGCGATCGAGGCGGCGGGGGCCGACTGGGTTCATATCGACGTCATGGACGGCCATTATGTCCCCAATCTGACGATCGGGCCGATGGTGGTAAAGGCGTTGCGCCCGCATTCGACCCTGCCCTTTGACGTTCATCTGATGATCTCTCCGGTCGATCATTTCCTCGACGCCTTTGCCGCGGCGGGGGCCGACATCATCACCGTGCATCCAGAGGCGGGGCCGCACATCCACCGCACGGTTCAGCATATCAAGTCGCTGGGCAAACAGGCGGGCGTCTCGCTCAACCCCGCGACCCCGGCCAAGATGCTCGATTATCTGATCGACGACATCGACCTGGTGCTGATCATGAGCGTCAATCCCGGCTTTGGCGGCCAGAGCTTTATTTCCAGCCAGCTTCGCAAGATCGAGGCGGTGAAGAAGATGATCGAAAAATCGGGCCGCGACATCCGGCTGGAGGTCGATGGCGGTATCGATGCCGGAACCGCGCCGCTCGCCATATCGGCGGGCGCCGACGTCCTGGTCGCGGGCACCGCGACGTTCAAGGGCGGACCGGATGCCTATGCCGACAATATCCGGCGCCTGCGCGGAGCCTGATCGATGGAGGGGAGACCGTTGACCGCTGCCCCCGCCGACACATCGTTCGACTCCGGCGACGATGCCGCAGCGATCGACGATACGATCGAACCCGGCAAACGGCTGATCCGCCTGCCCGCCGACAAGGGGCTGTCGCTGGGCGATCGCGTCGCCAATGCGATCACGCGCCTGACATGGCGCACGCCGCTTCACGCCTTTCGGCTGAAAGGCCGCTTTCCGCTCAAGCTGCTGGGCGTGCCGACCGACCCGGTGCCTGGCGACACGCGCGCGGGCACCGCGATCCGCGCCGGCCATTTCCTTCATCGCGGGCTGAAACTGCCGCTGGGCGAACTGGATTTCGCCACGCTGGACGTCGCACCGACCTTTGCCGACTATCTGCACAGCTTTGCCTGGCTGCGCGACCTGACCGCGACGGGATCGCGCGCCGACAGCGTCCCGATCGCCGAAGCGGTCGTGCGCCATTGGCTGGGCACGCACGGCGAAGCGGTCAGCGAACCCGCGTGGAAAGCCGACAACACCGCCTGGCGCATCCTGTTCTGGGCCGCCCATGCGCCGCTGATCCTGTCGTCGAGCGATCTTGTCTATCGATCCGCCGTGCTCAACCATCTGGCCCGCGCGGCGCGCCATCTGGACCGCGTGGCCGACAAGACGCGCCCGGGCACGGGCCAGATGGTCGCATGGATCGGCATCGTCGCCGCCGCGCTGTTGATGCCCGGCGGCGAGCCGCGCCAGGTGTTCGGCGAAGCGGGGCTGCGCAAGGTTCTGGAAACCAGCTTTTACGCCGATGGCGGCAATATCTCGCGCTCGCCGCAGGCACAGCTTGACGCGATCATGGCGCTGTCGATGCTCGCCCGCATCTATGACATGCGCCGCATGGAGGTGCCGCCCTTCATTCAGGAGGTGCTGGCGCGCGCGGTCCCCGCGCTGCTCGGCCTGCTGCACAGCGATGGCGGCATGGGGAGCTGGCAGGGCAGCGGCGCGACATCGGCCGCCTATGTCCAGGCGATCGTTGGCGCCAGCGGCGTCCGCACCCGCCCGCTGAAACAGGCGCGCGACTGGGGGTATCAGCGGCTGGTCGCGAACAAGGTCGTGCTGCTGGCCGATGCCGCGCCGCCGCCGATTTCCCGCGTGACAGAGGCGGGCTGCGCGTCGACGCTCGCCTTTGAACTCAGCGACGGGGCGGAACGTATCGTCGTCAATTGCGGCGGCGCCGCGCTGACCGGCGCGACGATCCCGGCCGATCTGGCCCGCGGGTTACGCACCACGGCGGCGCATTCGACCTTGATCCTGGCCGACAGCAATTCGACCGCGATCCTGTCGAACGGATCGCTTGGCAAGGGCGTGACCGAGGTCGAGCTTGACCGCCGCGAAACGCCGCAGGGCAGCCGACTGGAAATGAGCCACGACGGCTATGCGCGGCGCCACGGCCTGATCCACCGCCGCCTGCTGATCCTGTCGCCCAATGGGCGCGAGCTGCGCGGCGAGGACATGCTGCTTCCCGCCCCGCGAACGCGGCGCAAGGGCGACAAGGGCTTTGCCCTGCGCTTTCACCTTGGCCCCCATATATCGGCAAGCCTGACCGCCGATCAGCTCGGCGCGCTGCTTCGCATCAACGGCGGCCCGCTGTGGCAGTTCCGCACGTCGGAGGGGGCGTTGAGCGTCGAGGAAAGCCTGTGGGTCGATGGCGAGGGCCGGCCGCACCCGACCGAACAGCTTGTCGTCACCGGCATCGCGCCGGCCGGCGGCGCCAGCATCGGCTGGATATTCAAACACATCGGCTGATCGTTGCCGATTGATTTCCAAAAAATTGCGATCTGTAAATTTCGATGTAAAGCCGCGCGTTTAACCGGTAACCGCTTTCCATCTGTTTCAGAACCATGACAGCTTCGTAACACAGCGGTCACAGACCGCTGCCAGTGCGCCCTCGACTCGCCGGGAGCCAACAGGACCGGGCGACTTTCTCGCACTCCTCGGGGGATTTCATGCACCAGTTTCGTACCGTACGTTCGCGTATCCTGATCGGCACCTGCCTTTCGCTCGCCGCCGCGCTTCCGACCATCGCCCATGCGTCCGACGTCGTCGGCACCGTGACCGATTCGACCGACACGCGCGCGTTGCAGAGCACCGAACTGCGCCTCGTCGAACTCGGCCGCGTCGTCGAAGCCGACCGTGACGGCAGCTTTCGCTTCGTCGATGTCCCGGCCGGCACCTATACGCTCGAAGCGCGCTATGTCGGCGTCGAACCCCATACGCAGCAGGTCGTCGTTTCCGACGCCGGCAATGTCACCGCCAACGTCGTGCTGGGCACCGACGGCAGCATCCTCGTCATCGGTCAGGCCGCGAACCTGGCGAGCAGCCTGTCGCGCCAGCGCGCCGCCGACGGCGTCGAAAGCGTCCTGACCCGCGACGCGATCGGCCAGTTCCCTGACCAGAACGTCGCCGAATCGCTGCGCCGCCTGCCGGGCATCAACATCCTGAACGATCAGGGCGAAGGCCGTTTCGTGTCGGTCCGTGGGCTTGACCCCGAACTGAACGCCGCGTCGATCAACGGCACCCGCGTCCCGGCACCCGAGGCCGACGTCCGGTCGGTCGCGCTGGACGTCATCCCGTCCGAACTGATCGAATCGATCGAGGTCAAGAAATCGCTGACCCCGGACATGGACGCCGACACGCTGGGCGCGTCGATCGAGATCAAGACCACCAGCGCCTTTGACCGCCGCAAGGATTTGCTGTCGGTCAAGCTGGAGGGCAGCTACAATAATTATGCCGACGCCCTGACGCCAAAGGGCAGCGTCGATTTTTCGACCCGCGTCAGCGAGAATTTCGGCATCGCCGGCGGCGTGAATTATTATCGCCGCAAGTTCGAAACCGACAATATCGAAGCGACGAACTGGCGGACCGGCCCCGGCGGCACCGCCTATGCCGGCGAAGTGCAATATCGCGACTATAATGTCGAACGCGAGCGTATCGGCGGATCGCTGAACCTCGACCTTCGCGTCGGCGAGGCGACCAAGCTGTATGCGCGCGGCCTGTACAGCCAGTTTTCGGACCAGGAATTTCGCGGCGACCTGACCTTCATCATGAGCGGTACGCCGGTCGCGGCATCGAGCTCTGCCAACTCCGCCTTCTTCCGCGACGCCGACGGCCGGATCGAGGTGCGGCGCCGCATGAAGGACCGTTATGAAAAACAGACGATCAAGTCGATCACGCTGGGCGGTGAAACCGAAACCGGCCCGTGGAAGCTGACCTATTCGGGTGCCTGGTCCGAAGCGACCGAACGTGAGAACGGATCGGTCGACCCGACGCGGTTCCGCGCCCGGTTCCAGAACAATGGCGTCAACGTCAATTTCGATTACAACGACCCGCGCCGCCCGCGGTTCGAGGTATCGGGCAACACCGCGCTTTACGAAGATCCGACGCAATATGCCTTTAACAAGCTGGACCTGACCTCGCTGTCCGATTCGCGCGACCGCGAATGGACGGTGCGCGGTGACGCGGCGCGCGAATTCGTCGGCGACAGCGGCGTGTTCACGCTGCAGGCCGGGGTCAAGTCGCGCTGGCGGACCAAGTTCCACAATTTCGAAACGAGCATCTTTGGCAAATATACCGGCACTTATACGCTGGCCGACGTGCTGGGCGGACAGACGTACCGCATCCAGGACCTGGGCCCGCTGCCGAGCTATCTGGGGCCGACGGATTTCTTCAACAAGAACCGCGCGAATTTCACCCTGACGAAGGCCGATTCGGCCATCGGGTCGGCCGCGCCGGATTATTCGATCGATGAAAATATCCTGTCGGGCTATGCGCTCGGCCGCTGGGACGGCAGCGCGGTGCGGATCATCGGCGGTGTGCGCATGGAACGCACCTATAACGACATCAACGCCTTTGCCGTCGATGCAGATGGCAATGCCACGCCCAACCGGACGACGCGCAGCTATACCGACTTCCTGCCCAGCCTGACGCTGCGTTACGAACCGATGCGCAACGTCGTCCTACGCCTGGCCGGATATGAAAGCCTGGTGCGGCCCAAGCTGTCCAATCTGGCGCAGCGGACATCGGTCGATACCGAAGGCCTGGCGCAGTTCGGAAACCCCAACCTGCGCCCCTATCGCGCATGGAACGTCGATGCGTCGGCCGAATGGTATTTCGGCACCAATTCGGCGCTGACCGCGGGCGTGTTCTGGAAATCGATCGACGATTTCATCGTTACCGTTCGCAACAACAGCATCGGCGAGATTTATGGCATCACCTACAGCCGTGCCGATACCTATATCAACGGCGAGACGGCGAAGGTGAAGGGGGTCGAACTGTCGTTCGCACAGCGTTTCACCTTCCTGCCCGCGCCGCTGGACGGGTTCCTGCTCAACGCCAACTATACCTTCACCGACGCCACCGGCACGGTGTTCAACGATGGCGACCAGACCCGCCCGCGCCGGATCGGCCTGCCGGCCGCGTCGAAGCACAGCTTCAACGTCGCGCTGGGATATGAAAAGGGCCCGGTGTCGCTGCGCGCCGCCGGAACCTATCGCAGCAAATATCTCGACACGGTGGGCGCCACCGCCGAAGAGGACCGGATCGTCGATCAGCACTTCCAGCTCGACCTGTCAGGAAAGCTGCGCGTGACCGAAGGCATCCGCCTGTTCGCCGAATGGGTCAACGTCACCGACGCGCCCTATTTCGCCTATCAGAACTATGCCGGTGCGAAGCGCCTGCTCCAGTATGAAAAATATAGCTGGACGGCCAAGTTCGGTGTCGTGGCCAGCTTCTGAGGGCAATAGCTTTCGGAAAACTGGTATGAAACGGACATGGTGATGAAGCGCATGGGACGATGGCTTGCCGTATCGACGCTCGCGATCGTCAGCGCGGGTTGCACCGCGGGCGGACCGGTTCTCACCGGCCTGCCCCCGGTTCAGCTTGCGGCGACCGGCGAGACCGAACCCGTCGGGACGGGGCAGGCCGATGCCGCCGACGATCCGGCGATCTGGATCGACCCGGCCAATCCGAACCGCGCGCTGATTGTCGCCACCGACAAAAAGGCGGGGCTTCATGTCTATGACCTGACCGGCAAGGGCATCGCCTTTGCCCAGGCCGGTCTGGTCAACAATGTCGATGTCGCGGGCGACATCATCGTCGCAAGCGATCGCAACGATGGCGTGAACGCGCATCTGGCGGTCTTTCGCCTCGACGCCGACAAGCCCGCGATCATCCCGCTTGGCCGTGCCCCGGCGGGCGCCGGCGAAGCCTATGGCCTGTGCCTCAAGAAAAGCGCACCGGGCCAGCCGATCACCGCGGCGCTGATCGTCAAGGACGGCACGGTGCGAGTCGGAACGCTGACACTGGGCGATACGCCGCGCTTTGCGGTCCAGTGGGACTATAAAATTCCGACCCAGTCCGAAGGCTGCGTCTTTGACGGCGACACGCTTTATGTCGGCGAAGAAGACGCCGGTATCTGGGAATTGAAGCCGAATGGCGACACCGCCACCGCGCGCATGGTCGCGCCGGTCGACAACCAGCGGCTGGTCGCCGACGTCGAAGGCCTTGCGACGATCGACCACAAGGGCCAGCGTTACCTGATCGCGTCGAGCCAGGGCGACAACAGCTATGCGGTGTTCCGCCTGCCCGGCGTCGATTATGTCGGGCGCTTTGCCGTGACGGCGGGGAAATTCGGCGCGACGAGCGAAACCGACGGGATCGAGGCGATCGCGGGCCATTTCGGCGCCGATTATCCCGACGGCCTGTTTCTGGCACAGGATGGCGACAACACGCCCAAGGCCCAGAATTTCAAACTGGTGCGCTGGGACCAGGTCGCGGCCGCGCTGGGGCTATGACGCGATAGCGAAATAAGGGCCGTGGGCGCCCGCACGGGCGGGGACATGCGCGCTTTATGATCCGACGCGGCTTGCGATGACGGCCCCATCCGCCTAGGGGGGCCGCGTTATCCCATCGCCAGCCGAGGCCCCTCCCCCATGACCGACCTGATTCCCGTCCGCCGCGCCCTGCTGTCCGTCAGCGACAAGGCGGGGCTTGCCGATCTGGCCGCCGCACTGGTCCGCCACGGCGTCGAACTGGTGTCGACCGGCGGCACCGCAAAGGCGCTGCGCGACGCGGGGCACAATGTCCTCGACGTGTCCGACCTCACCGGCTTTCCCGAAATGATGGATGGCCGCGTCAAGACGCTGCACCCGACCGTCCATGGCGGCATATTGGCGGTGCGCGACGACGCGGCGCATATCGCGTCGATGGAGGAACATGGCATCGGCGCGATCGACCTGGTCGTGGTCAACCTCTACCCCTTTGCCGCGACGGTCGCCAAGGGCGCCCCGCGCGAGGATATTATCGAGAATATCGACATCGGCGGTCCCGCCATGGTGCGGTCGTCGGCCAAGAACCACGCCTTTGTCGGCATCGTCACCGAGCCGGAGGATTATGCGGCGGTCATCGCCGAAATGGACGCCCATGGCGGCGCGACGACGCTGGGCCTGCGCAAGCGGCTTGCCGCCACCGCCTTTGCACACACCGCGACCTATGACGGGATGATCGCGCAATGGTTCGCCTTTGCCGACCAGGGCAAGCTGTTCCCCGACACGCTGCCGCTGACCGCCAGGCTGTCGGCCGAGCTGCGCTATGGCGAAAATCCGCATCAAAAGGCGGCGCTCTATCTGCCCGCCGGCCCCGCCGCGCGCGGCATCGCCCAGGCAAGCCAGGTGCAGGGCAAGGAACTGTCGTACAATAATATCAATGACGCCGACGCCGCGCTCGAACTGGTCGCGGAGTTTCGCGAGGCCGACCCGACCTGCGTCATCGTCAAGCATGCCAACCCCTGCGGCGTCGCGACCGCCGCGACGATCGCCGAGGCCTATGACGCGGCGCTCAAATGCGACGATGTGTCGGCGTTCGGCGGGATCATCGCGGTCAACCGTCCGCTCGACGGCGCGACCGCCGAACTCATCAGCGGGATTTTCACCGAGGTTGTGTGCGCCCCCGACGCCGACGCCGACGCGCGCGCGGTATTCGCCAAGAAAAAGAACCTGCGCCTGTTGCTGACCGGCGAACTGCCCGATCCCACGCGCGGCGGCATGATGATGAAAAGCATCGCCGGTGGCTGGCTGGCGCAGAGCCGCGACAAGGGCCGCATCACCCGCGACGACCTGAAAATCGTTACCGAACGCGCGCCGACCGAGGACGAACTGACCGACGCGCTGTTCGCCTGGACGATCGCCAAGCATGTGAAATCGAACGCCATCGTCTATGCCAAGGACGGCGCGACCGCCGGAATCGGCGCGGGTCAGATGAACCGCCGCGACAGCGCGCGGATCGCCGCGGTCAAGGCGCGCGAGGCGGCCGAAAGCCATGGCTGGGCCGAAGCCCGCACCGTCGGCAGCGCGGTGGCCAGCGACGCATTCTTCCCCTTTGCCGACGGGTTGCTGGCGGCGGTCGAAGCCGGTGCGACCTGCGTGATCCAGCCGGGCGGATCGATCCGCGACGATGACGTCATCGCGGCGGCGAACGAGGCCGGGCTCGCGATGCTGTTCACCGGGATGCGCCATTTCCGGCACTGAGTGATTGCGAGTAAAGCGAAGCCACGACGGGGCTTTGGACGTTACTCGTTCGCAGCCTGGTGCAGCCAGTCGGCGTGACGCGGCGCCTGTTTCGTCCGGCTCCATTCGTCGAGCATCAGCGGCGCGACGCGCTTTAATTCGGCATATTGCTCGTCGGTGCCGATGTCGCACGCCAGTTCGACGCGGTGGCCGTTGGGGTCAAAGAAATAGATCGATTTGAAAATGCCATGATGGGTCGGTCCCAGCACGTCGATGCCATTCGCGGTCAGATGCTCTTTCGCGGCGACCAGTTCGCCATAGCTGCCGACCTTCAACGCCAGATGCTGCACCCATTTGGGGGTATTTTCGTCACGGCCCATGTCGGGCTGGTTCGGCAGTTCGAAAAAGGCCAGGATATTGCCGTTCCCCGCGTCGAGGAAGACATGCATATAGGGATCATATTCGCCGGTGGACGGCACATGATCCTCCGCAAAGGCGGTGGTATAGGTCATGCCCAGCATCGCCTCATACCATTCGACCGTTTCCTTTGCGTCGCGGCAGCGATAGGCGGCATGGTGGACGCCGCCCAATTTGATCGGGCTTTTGATCGGGTTCGTCATGCGGCGGGTTCCTCGACTGTCAGCGCGCCGCGGCGAATCTGGTCCATCTCCATCGATTTGAACAGCGCGGTGAAATTGCCTTCGCCAAAGCCTTCATCCTTTTTGCGCTGGATGAATTCAAAGAAGACGGGGCCGATCACCGTCTGGCCGAAAATCTGGAGCAGCAGGCGCGGGTCGCCCTCCTGCGTCGATCCGTCGAGCAGGATGCCGCGCGACTGGAGGCCGTCGACCGACTCGCCATGGCCCGGCAGCCGATCCTCAAGCATTTCATAATAGGTCGCGGGCGGCGACGGCGCGAACGGGTTGCCCAGCGCCTTCAGCCTGTCCCAGGCGGCATAGAGGTCGTCACAGGCAAAGGCGATATGCTGGATACCCTCGCCATTATAGGCGCGCAGATATTCCTCAATCTGTCCCTTGCCGCCCGCGCCCTCTTCGTTCAGCGGGATGCGGATCTTGCCGTCGGGGGCGGTCATCGCCTTTGACGTCAGGCCGGTATATTCGCCCTTGATGTCGAAATAGCGGATTTCGCGAAAGCCCGCGATCCGCTCGTAAAATGCCGCCCAATGCGCCATCCGGCCACCATAGACATTGTGCGTCAGATGATCGATCACCTGCATCCCGGCGCCGACCGGATGGCGATCGACGCCGTCTTCATAGATGAAATCAATGTCATAGATGCTGAGGTCGTCGCCATAACGGTCGATCAGATAGATGATCGAACCGCCGATGCCGCGGATCGCGGGCAGCCGCAATTCCATCGGCCCCGGCGTCACCTCCACCGGCTCCGCGCCGCGCGCGATGGCTTCGTCATAGGCCTTCGCGGCGTCGCGAACGCGCCAGCCCATGCCGCACGCCGACGGGCCATGTTCGGCGGCGAAATAGGCCGCGGGCGATTTCGGTTCATAATTGGCGATCAGGTTGATCCCGCCCTGGCGCCACAACTGGACATCCTTTGAACGGTGACGCGCGATCAGCGTAAAGCCCATCGCCTGGAACACGGGTTCAAGAAGCCCCTTCGCCGGCGCGGAAAATTCGACGAATTCAAAGCCGTCGAGGCCCAGCGGATTTTCGAAGAGGTCGGCCATGTCGCATTCCCATCTAGTTTCAATTGAAACTATTATGGTAAAGGGACGCGGCCGAGTCAATATTCCCGGCCGACGCCCCCGCGCTGTGTTATGCCGCCGCGCCGCCCAATGCTTCCAGCGCCTCGCTCGCCGCCATCCAGCGCGCTTCCGCGGCCTCCTGCGCGGCGGCGACCTTGCCGCGCCGCTGCGACAATTCGCTCATCGTCAGGCTCTTATATTCGTTCGCGGCGCCCTGTGGGTCGAACATCGCGCGGTCGATCGCGCGCAGCACGACCTCATATTGGGCAAGGTCGGCCTCGGCATCGCCGACCGCCTTTTTTGCCTTGGCGACGATTTCGCGCGCCGCGGCGGCGGCCTTGCGATCCTCTTTCTTGTCGGCCTTTGACGCCTTTTCCTTTGCCGGCGCGCTCTTGCCCAGGATGAAGGCGACATAATCATCCATGCTGCCGTCGAAATCGCTGGCCGTGCCGTCATCGACGAGCACCAGCCGGTCGGCGGTCAGTTCGAGCATGTGGCGATCGTGGCTGACGATCAGAACCGCGCCCTCAAAACCGTTCAAGGCCTGAACCAGCGCCTCGCGCGCATCGACGTCAAGGTGGTTGGTCGGTTCGTCGAGGATGAGCAGATGCGGCGCATCGCGCGTGATGAGCGCCAGCGCCAGCCGGGCGCGTTCGCCGCCCGACAGCTTGCCGACCTCGGTCGTCGCCTTGTTGCCGCTAAAACCGAAACGCCCCAGTTGCGCGCGGACCGCCCCCGGCGTCTTTCCCGCCATGACGCGCGTCATATGCCCCAGCGGCGTGTCGCTGCCGTCGAGTTCCTCGACCTGATATTGGGTGAAATAGCCGACGCGCATCTTGCCCGACGACGCCATCGCGCCCTCCATCGGGGTCAGTTGCGCCGCCAGCAGGCGCGCCAGCGTCGTCTTGCCATTGCCGTTGCGGCCGAGCAGCGCGATGCGGTCGTCGGGATCGATGCGCAGGTTGAGCCGCCGCAGGATCGGCTCGCCCGGCGTATAGCCGACACTCGCCAGGTCAAGCGTGATGAGCGGCGGTTTCAATTCGTCGGGGCTTGGGAAATCAAAGGCAAGGCTGGGATCTTCGGCGACCGCCGCGATCGGCTGCATCCGTGCGAGCTGCTTTGCGCGCGATTGCGCCTGTTTCGCGGTCGATGCGCGCGCGCTGTTCCGCGCGACATAATCCTGCAACTTGGCGCGCTGCGCATCCTGCGCGGCCTTTGCCGCCGCAAGCTGGGCGATCCGTTCCGCCCGCTGCCGTTCGAAATCATTATAGCCGCCGGGGTAGAGCGTGACCTTTCCCCCTTCGAGGTGGAGGATATGGTCGACGACATTGTTCAGCAGGTCGCGTTCGTGGCTGATGACCACCAACTGGCCCGGATAGGATTTGAGGAAGCTTTCCAGCCACATCGTCGCTTCAAGGTCGAGGTGGTTCGACGGTTCGTCGAGCAGCAGCAGGTCGGGGTTCGAAAAAAGCAGCGCGGCCAGCGCGACGCGCATCTTCCACCCGCCCGAATAGCTGTCGAGCGGCCGGCCCTGCATTTCTTCGTCGAAACCCAGGCCGATCAGGATGCGCGCGGCGCGCGCGGGCGCGGTATAGGCGTCGATCGCGATCAGCCGTTCGTGAATATCGCCCAGCCTGTCGGGATCCTGCTCCACCTCTGACGCGGTGAGCAGTTCGGCGCGTTCGGTATCGGCGGCCAGCACCGTGTCGAACGGGGTCGCGGTGCCGCTGGGCGCTTCCTGCGCGATATAGCCGACGCGCGTCCGGCGCGGCATTTCGATGCCGCCTTCGTCAGCCTCCAACTGGCCGATCATCACCTTCATCAGCGTCGATTTGCCCGCGCCGTTGCGACCGATCAGTCCGGTGCGGCTTTTCGCCGGCAGACTGGCGGTGGCGCGTTCGAGGATGGCGCGCCCACCAAGGCGTACAGTGATAGCGTTGATTGTCAGCATGGCCGCGCGCCTAGCATGTTCGGTGCCGCAGCCCAAGACCGGACTGGCATTGGTCGCCATGATCGGGCAAATGGCTCGCATGGCCGGACTCGCCCCTTTCCACATCGCCTTTCCCGTCGATGATCTGGACGCCGCGCGCCATTTCTATGGCACCATCCTGGGTTGTCCCGAAGGCCGCAGCGCGCCCGACTGGATCGATTTCAGCCTTTATGGGCATCAGATCGTCGCGCACCGCGTCGACACGCCGCGCGCCACGGCGGCGCATAACCCGGTCGATGGCCATGACGTGCCCGTGCCGCATTTCGGCGTCGTGCTGCCGCCCGCCGAATGGCAAGCCCTGGCCGACCGGCTGAAGGCCGCCGGGACCATTTTCGTCATCGAACCGCACACGCGCTTTGCCGGCCAGCCGGGCGAGCAATCGACGATGTTCTTTCACGATCCCGCAGGCAATGCGCTGGAGTTCAAGGCCTTTGCCGATCTGGATCAGCTTTTCGCCACATAGGGGCGGCTTGAAAAGGCTTTAATGCCCGCCGCCCATCGAAATCTGTTTCGGACGCGGCGCGAACCATACCGCGATCGCCGCGATGACGAACACGACGCCCGACGCCAGGAATATGTGCAGCACGCCAAGCGTCGATGCCTGCACCTCGACCAGCCGCTCGATCGCGGCGCGCGCCTGTTCCAGCGTAAGACCGGCATTTTGCATCGACGTCAGCGCGGCCTCGCCACCGTTCAGCGACGACACCAGTTCGGATCGCGACGTCCGGCTCGCATCGTCCCACGCGGTCGTCGCGACCGCCGTGCCGATCGCTCCGCATAGCGTCCGCAAAAAGCTCATCAGCCCCGCCGCCGACGTCTGATGCTGCACCGGCACCGAACTCAGCGCCAGTGCGGTCAGCCCGACAAAGAAAAAGGGCATGCCGATCCCCTGCAAAATATGCGGCAGGGCAAGCGTCCAATAGCCGACATCGGCGTTCCAACTCGCGCGCAGAACCGACATCGCCGCCATCCATATTATGCCGCCGGAAATGGTGATCCGCACATCGACCCTGGTCATCAGTCCCGCCGCGACCGGCGACAAAAGAACCGCGAACACGCCAAGCCACGCGACGACGAAGCCCGTCTGGGTCGCCGTATAGCCCGCCACCTGCTGCAACCACAGCGGCGTCAGCACGACCTGGGCAAAGAAGGCCCCGAAACCGAGCGATATGGCGACCGTCGCGAACGTAAAGCCGCGAAAGCGGAAAATCCGCAGGTTCACGACCGGATTGGCGTCGGTCAATTCCCATATGACAAAGGCGGCAAAGCCGATCGCCGCGACGACGGCAAGGCTGACGATCCACGCCGATCCGAACCAGTCATATTCGCGTCCGGTGTCGAGCATGATCTGGAACGCCCCCACCGACACGACCAGCAGGATCAGGCCGATCACGTCGATGCGCGCCTTTGCCCGCTTTGTTTCGAACGGCGTCAACAGGGTGAAGACGCCAAAGGCGCAGATCGCGACGACGGGCAGGTTGATGAAGAATATCCACGGCCAGGTCCAATTGTCGCTGATCGTGCCGCCAAGGATCGGGCCAAGGATGGGCGCCGTCGTCGTCGTCATCGCCCAGATCGCCAGCCCCACGCCCGCCTTTTCCTTTGGGAAAATGCGCAGCAACAGGATTTGCGACAGCGGCATCAGCGGACCGCCGGCCAGCCCCTGCAAAACGCGAAAAAGGACGAGCGCGTCGAGCGTGCGCGAAATGCCGCACAGAAAGGAAAAGATGCCGAAACCGATGATCGAGATCATGAACCAGCGCACCGTGCCAAAGCGCATGGCAAGCCAGCCGGTCAGCGGCACGCTGATTGCGTCGGCGACCGCGTAGCTGGTAATCACCCATGTCCCCTGCGTCGGCGACACGGCCAGCCCGCCCGCGATATGCGGCACCGACACATTGGCGATCGTCGTGTCGAGGACGACGACGAAATTGGCGAGCGCCAGCGCAAAGGCGGCGACGATCAACCGGGCGCCGGTCAGCGGCGCCGGTTCGGCCGCGATGGCGGCAGAGGTGGCGGGGGCTGGGGAAGCGGCGCTCGCCATATCCTATCGGCCGCGCGTGTCGATCGTGGCTTCCATCGACAGCCCGACGCGCAGCGGGTGCGCCTTCAACTCCCTGGGGTCCAGCGCGATGCGGACCGGCAGCCGCTGCACCACCTTCACCCAATTGCCCGTCGCGTTCTGCGCCGGGATCAGCGAAAAGGCCGCCCCGGTGCCCCCGGCGATGCCGATCACCTTGCCGCGATAGACGACATCGCCGCCATAATAGTCGGACACCAGTTCGACCGGCTGGCCGACGCGGATGGCCTTGAACTGGCTTTCCTTGAAATTGGCATCGACATAGGCGGTCGCGATGGGGACGATTATCATGATCGGCGCGCCCGCCGCGATCCGTTGCCCCACCTGAACCTGCCGGTTGGTGACGATCCCGTCGACCGGCGCGCGCAGCACGGTGCGCGCCAGGTCGAGCTTCGCCTTTTCCAGCCGTGCCTCGGCCGCCGCGACGTCGGGCGCGGTGTCGATCGTCGTGCCGCGCACGATGGCTTCGGCGGCGCCAAGGTCGCCACTCGCCGATCCGCGCGTGGCCTCTGCCGATGCGATGCCCGCAGCGGCCAGATCGCGCGCCGCCGAAGCCGAAGACAGGGCCGCGCGCGCCGCGGCGAGTTCCTCGCCCGACACCGCGCCCGTTCCGGCGATGCTTTCGCGCCGGGCCAGTTCGGCACGGGCGCGCTCGACTGTCGCATTCGCATCGCGAAGCCGCGCGCGCGCCTGAGCTATATCGGCGCCGCGCGCCGTCACGCGCGCGCGCGCCGCATCGGCATTGGCACCGGCCTGGCCATATCGCTGACGCGCGAGGCGCAGCGCCGCCTCGGCATCGGCGACAGCGATCCGTTGATCGGCGTCGTCCAGAATGACCAGCACATCGCCCTTTTTCACCGCCTGGGTGCCGCGGACGCGCACGTCCTTGACCGGCCCCGCGACCAGCGCGGTGACCTGCGCCGAATCCGCCCCGACATAGGCATTGTCGGTATAGACGCGGCCTGCCTGCGTCAGGAAATACCAAAGGCCCCACAGGATCGCGGCGGTCACGACGACGATGGCAAGGATGCGAAGCAGCCGTGCGCGCGTGGCACCCTTTGCCGCGCTGTCGATGTCGGAAGCGTCGGGTGCGGCCGCAGCCGTTTCGTCGGCCATCATTCGTCTCCTGTCAAAGGGGTCGCCCGGTATCCGCCGCCCAGCGCGCGGATCAGGGCGATGTCGAGCGCCAGTTCGCGCGCTTCCAGGTCTGCGACCGCGCGGTTGAGCGCGACCATGCTATCCTCTGCGGTAAGCTGGACGATCTGGTTCGAAAGTCCGGCGCGATAGCGCAGCGACGCGAGTTTCGACGCCTCGGCAGCGGCGGCCAGCGCCACGCGCCGATCGACAAGCTGGCGTTCGGTGGCGGCGCGGCTGGCGACAATATCCGCGACGTCGCGCAGCGCGCCGATCAAGCTGCGGTCATAGGTCGCGACCGCCGCATCATAATCGGCGCGCGACCCGCGATAGCGGCCCTGAAGCCGGCCGCCTTCAAAGATCGGCAGGCTGATCGCGGCGCCGCCATTGCCATATTCGGACCCCGATTTGAACAGGTTGGACAGGCCCAGCGATTGCAGCCCGACCAGCGCCGACAGGCTGATATTCGGATAGAAATCGGCGCGCGCGACGTCGATGCGTTTTGCCGCCGCTTCGGATCGCAGCCGCGCCGCGACGATGTCGGGGCGGCGGCCGATCAGGTCGATTCCGGCATTCGTCGGCAGGCCCAGCGACGGCCGCGCCATGGCCGGACGCGCTATCGACAGGCCGCGATCGGGCCCGGCGCCCAGCAGCGCCGCGATGCGGTTGCGCGTCGTCGCGATCGCCTCACCCAGCGCGGCAACATCGGCGCGTGCCGACGCGGCGCGGCTGTCCGCCTGACGCGGGCCGGTCCGATTCTCGATGCCCGCACGCGCGCGTTCATTGGACAGGGCGGCGCTCGCGGCCCGAACGCGCACCGCCTCCTCCGCCACGTCGAGCGCCCGATAATAAGCCGCCAGATCGGCATAGGCGGCGGCGACGCCGGTGGTCAGCATCAGCCGCGCCTGGGCTTCGTCGACGCGCGCCGCCTCGGCCTCCGACGTCGCCGCCGCCAGCGCCGCGCGGTTCCGGCCCCAGAGGTCGGGATCGAAGCTGAAGGTCGCGGCCAGGCGGCCGGTGTCGCGGATTCCGTCGGGCACGAACTGCGGCGGTATCCCCATGTTCGCGCTCTGCTGCACCCCGCCCGCGCTGGCCTCTGCCCCGGCACGCGGCAAAAGCGCGGCGCCCGCCTGCTGCGCCAGCGCCTCCGCCGAACGGACTCGCGCGGCGGCGATCGCGACGTCGGGCGACCCCGCAAGGGCTTCGGCAATCAGCGCATTCAGTTGCGCATCGCCAAAGCCTTGCCACCAGCCTTCGGTCGGCCATTGTCCATCCTGCCCGGCAAGGGCGATGCGCGATTCCAGCGCGTCGGCGGCGCGGGGTGCCGGACGCGGCCCAAGGTCGGGAACGCTGGCACAGCCAGCCAGCAGGCTGACGACGGCGGATGAGAGAAAAATCGATCGCAGCATGGCTTCCAACGATACTAGCTGGTATCATGCGCCATTGAACCTTGGAGGATGCGTTGTCAATCGAAATGATACCAACCAGTACGGCAGCGACTGACGATGCTGCGGCAATGCGGCGCAAGGCGTTCATCGATGCTGCGCGCGAGCTGTTTTTCGCCAATGGCTATGCCGGGACGACGATGTCGTCGATCGCGGGCAAGGTCGGCGGATCGAAAACGACGCTGTGGACCTATTTTCCGTCGAAGGAAGATTTGTTCGCGGCGGTCGTGGACGACATCGTCAGTCAATATGGCGACGCGCTCGCGATCGATCTGCCGCTCGACAAACCGTCCGCCGACGTGCTGCGCGATTTTGGAAACATCCTGATTTCAAAGCTGACCGCGACGCCGCTGTTGTCGCTCTACCGCCTCGTCGTCGGCGAGGCCGAGCGATTCCCGCACCTCGCCGAAACTTTCTACGATCGCGGCCCCCGCCGCGGCAAGGCGCGGGCGGCCGCGTGGGTCGCTGAAAAAATGGCGCGTGGAGAGCTGCGTTCAGGCGATCCGATGCGCGCGGTGCAACAGTTCGCCGGCCTCTGCCAGGCCGGACTCTATCAGTTTGCGGTGCTGGGTATGTCCGAAGGCCGCGACCTGTCCCGCCTTCGGGACGACGTCGATGCCGCCGTCGATACATTTTGCCGGGCGTGGCAAACGCAGGCATGATCGGGAAAGCCGCCAATTCCCCTGGATTTCCGGATTTGGTTCATCAGGAACAGCGGTATTCCTCCGAGGAGGACCGCCTAGCACTGTCGGGACGATCGGTTATCTGACTGGTCATATGGATAGTCATATTGATAGCGCCTATTCGGGCGTGATGCGGATGGCGGTGGTGGATACCGGGCG
>JAIXHQ010000018.1 GCA_030145715.1 Sphingopyxis sp.
TCTTCAACAAGCTCAAGAACTGGCGCAGGGTCGCCACCCGCTACGACAAAACCCGCGAATCCTACCTTGGCTTCGTCGCTCTCGCTTCCATCAAACTGTGGATACCCTTTGTCCACGAAACCTAGCCTGCGCTGATCGCCGCCCGGTCGGCACGAGCGGTAATGTCAGGCGGATTTGCGCCGGAACGGCCGGTGGCGTTTCATCCAGTGGCGACCGCGATGCCAGCTTTTCCGGAGGCCCCGTTCGGCCAGGCCTTCGAACATGGCGTCGGGACTGGTCGGATCCAGCAGTTCGTTATTGGCGATAAACTCGTCCATCGGTCCTGGCGGCACGAGGTCGAGCAGTTCGAGCGAGCGGCCCTCTCCGCGCAGCGCCTCGATCGTTTCGATCAGCGAGCCGGTGCGGTCGAACAGCGCCGCGACATCATCCTCGCGCGCATCAAGATGTTCGGCGATCAGCGAGGTGCGCAGCCGCGCGATCACCGGCTCCACGCCCTTGTTCGCGGGCAATGCGGCGTCGATCGTCACGTCGCACTCGCTGTCGAGGCCCATGGAGCGGTTGTTCATATTCGCCGACCCGACGCGGATTGCCCGGTCATCGACGATCGCGGTCTTGGCATGGACATAGATGGCCTCGCCGCCCGTGGTGCGCGGGTAATAGACCTTTAGCCGGTCGCCGTGCTTCGCCTCGGCGATTTCACGCACCAATTGCACCCGCGCGGCGTCCATCGCCATCTGTTCCAGCCACCCGTCGGCGGTCTTGGGCGTCACGATGACAAATTCGGGCGGATCATCCTCGTTCAACCGTTCGGCGATTGCGGCGGCGATTTTGCCCGACGTGAAATATTGATTTTCGAAATAGATGAAGCGTTCGGCCGCCGCGATCATGTCGAGATAAAGCTGCTCGATCTCGCGGATTTCCTCATAGCCGTCATATTCCGCGCGGGTGCGGGAGATGGCGACATCGACGCCCTCGAAATCGGGTTCGAGATCGCCGGGCCAGGTTTCGCCGTCGCCCTGAATTTTCCGAAGCGGCTTTTTCGTCGCTCGCTGCCAGCGTTCATTTCCGAGGTCGGCAAGCGCGCCGCCGACGGGACCCGCGAGGATCATCGTGCTGTCGTGCCACGGCATATAGGCGTTGCCGTCGGGCGCGGTGCGGAGCGGTTCGCCATCGGTATGATCGCGCGTATCCCAGCGGCGCGCGCCGACGTCGATACCGCCGCAGACCGCGAGATGATCGTCGAAGACAGCGACCTTTTGATGGTGGCTGCATCCGATCGGATGGGCGCTGTCGAGGCGGAAGCTGATCGAGCGGGTCAATTTCCAGCGCACGACCATCGACAGGATGCGCGGCATCACAAATTGTTTCAGCCCGCCAAAATTCCAGCGCAGAATATCGATGTCGCGATCGGGCTTTTCATGCGCGAGACGCAGCAGATAATGGCCCAGCGGCTCCGCCTTGCCATCCTTGTCCGGGCGTAGCGCGATGCGCGGGTCGAAATCCCAACCGATAAGCAGGATGCGATGTTTCGCACCGGCCATCAGCCGTTCGAGAAGCGCATAATAGTCGGCGGCGTCGACGATCATCCGCGCCTTGTCGGCGCGTTCTATGCGCCAGCAATTGCGCCCTTCGACGACGATCGGCTGATATTCCCCTTTGCTCATCGCCGCCGACACGCATGGCGGCGGCGATGGTTGCAAAGGATTACCGTCAGGCGGCAAATTGTTCGGGCGTCAGGGCCATCATCGCTTCGCTTCCCGATTCGATCTTGCGGCGCAGCGATCCCGCATCTGGCAGGAAGCGTTCGCCGAAATAGCGCGCCGTGACCAGCTTGGCGTCGAGGAAAGCCTTGTCGCCGCGACCTTCGGCAAGCGCCTTTTGCGCTGCCTGAGCCATCCTCAGCCACATCGATCCAAGCGCGACGATCCCCATTATGTGCATATAATGATGGGCGCCCGCCCCGATATTGTTCGGGTTCGCCATGCCATTCTGCATGAACCACATCGTCGCCGCCTTGAGTTCGCCATTGGCCTTTTCAAGGCGGGCCGCAAAGTCGGCGAGCGCCGAATCATCCTTGACATCACCGCATTCCTGATCGACGATCGCGAAAAATGTCTGGATCGCGCGGCCGCCATTCTGGGCAAGCTTGCGGCCGACGAGGTCCATCGCCTGCACGCCGTTGGCGCCTTCGTAAATCATCGTGATGCGGGCATCGCGCACATATTGCGACATGCCCTGTTCCTCGATGTAGCCATGGCCGCCGAACACCTGTTGGGCGTTGGTCGCGACGTCATACCCCTTGTCGGTGCCAAAGCCCTTGATGACGGGCGTGAGCAGGCTGACGAGGTCGTCGGCGCGCTGGCGATCCGCCTCGCTCTCCGCAAGATGCGCGAGGTCGACCTGAAGCGCGCCCCATGTGCAAAGCGCGCGCAATCCTTCGACCGTCGCCTTGCCATCCATCAACATGCGGCGAACATCGGGGTGAACGAACAGCGGATCGGCCTTTTCCTGCGGATCCTGCGGCCCCGTCAGCGCGCGGCCCTGGCGGCGATCCTTGGCATATTGGACGGCATTCTGAAAGGCGACGTCGGCCTGGCCAAGCCCCTGAATGCCAACGCCCAGGCGCGCGGCGTTCATCATGACGAACATGGCGGCAAGGCCCTTATTCTCTTCGCCGACCATCCAGCCGGTCGCGCCGTCATAGTTCATCACGCAGGTCGCGTTGGCGTGGATGCCCATCTTGTGCTCGATCGACCCGCACGACAGCGTGTTGCGCGCCCCGAGCGAGCCATCGTCATTCACCAGGAACTTTGGAACGATGAACAGCGAGATGCCCTTAACGCTGTCGGGCGCATCGGGCGTCTTGGCGAGGACGAGGTGAATGATGTTATCGGTCAGGTCGTGTTCGCCCGACGAAATGAATATCTTGGTGCCGGTGACGGCATAGCTGCCGTCGGCATTGGGAACCGCGCGGGTTCGGATCAGGCCAAGGTCGGTGCCGCTGTGCGGTTCGGTCAGGTTCATCGTCCCGCCCCATTCGCCCGACACCATCCGCGGCACATAGGTCGCCTTTTGCGCGTCCGACCCCTTGGCCAGAATCGCGGCCGTCGCGCCCTGCGTCAGGCCGGGATACATCGCAAAGGCCTGATTGGCGGCGTTCCGATATTCCTCAACCGGAAAGCCCAGAACGTGCGGAAGGCCCTGTCCGCCGAACTCCTCGGGCGCGGTCAGCAAGCCCCAGCCGGCTTCGGAATAGGCCTTATACGCCTCCTTGAAACCCTTGGGCGTCGTGACCGACCCGTCTGCGTGACGGGTGCAGCCTTCGATATCGCCCGACTGATTGATCGGGAACAGCACCTCTTCGCAGAATTTACCTGCTTCGGTCAGCACCGCTTCGACCATGTCGGGGGTGGCGTTGGCAAAGCCCGGCAGGTTCGAATAGCGTTCGATCCCGAGAACGTCGTTGAGGAGAAACAGCGTATCCTGCACAGGAGCGCGATAGACAGGCATGAGGTATCCTTTTGAAAAGCAGTTTCGCGGGTCTGGAGTGCGTTCAGTTCTGATTGGATCAAAACCGGCCCTCTAGATTGTCGTTTTTCCGTGAGTTCCGAGCCGTGAAATATTCCATTCCACTCGAAATCACTTTAGCTTGCCTGGGGAGACGCGCCGGGGATCCGTTGCCGACCGGCCTATCGGCCAGCATCGACTTTCTTCACCATGTCGATGAAGCGTGACAGCTCATCTACAGCACTGTCAATATCGTCACGCTGGCGTTGCAGCAAGCCGATACGCTGTTCGCATTTTTCGATCGTCACCTGCCGCTGGAGCTTGCGACCGTCGCCGACGTCATAGAGGTCGATCATCTCGCGAATATCGGCCAGGCTGAACCCCGTCCGCTTGGCGCGGAGAATCCATGCCAGGCGCGCGCGGTCGCGTTTCGAATAGATGCGCGACAATCCCTTGCGCGACGGGCTTATCAGCCCTTCATCCTCATAAAAACGGAGCGCGCGGGCAGTGACCCCGAACTCGGTCGACAAGTCGGTGATGCTGAATTGTTCACGCCCCAGGTGATCGGGCGTATCGATATGGGCGTGGCCATATTGTTCGGTCATAGGCCGACGCTAGTTTACGTTGACGTGAACGTCAAGACCGCTCGAAAGAGCGGTTATGACTGGGAGTCAGCCGCCGCAAGGCCGCTGCATATTGCCTTGGCGATCGGCAATCCGCAAGTCCCGTGCATCGGCCGCAGACCAGCTTGCGCGCGGCAGGCGCAGACCCGCCAGCGAGGCGCGCTCGGGGCACAGCCGCGCGCATTGGGGCGGCAGGCTGCCCGGCAATTGCAGTTCGTCGTCCTGCTCCCGCACCAGCGCCTCGCAACCATCGGCGTTGGCGTTGGCAAAGCGCATTCGCCAGCCATCGCCATCGCGCACCATGGTTCCGCGCGCGGCGCAGGACAGACCGGTGCCATAGCTCGCGGTTATGGCAAATCGCCATTTTTCGGGGCCGTCGGGCACAACGCACATCGCGTCGCGGCCGAGATCGTGAATGCGTTCAAAAACGCCGACCGGCGTTGCGGCCTCTGGGCGGACAACGCCGCGCTCGCGCGCCGCCATTTCGAGCGGATTCGCCGGATCCACAGCCACTTCGCCGTCTTGCGAAGCTGGGTCCCCGCATCCGGCGAGCAGCAGCGCGCCGATCGCCAACGCCAGATCAGCCCTGCGCATCGTCGTTCAGAAAGGTCAGCCCACCATCACGCTCGACACGGCGGTAAAAGCACGACCGGCGCCCGGTGTGGCACGATGGCCCCGCCGGCCTTACCCGCAACAGCAGCGCGTCCTGATCGCAATCGACGCGCATGTCGACCATCGCCAGGCCATTGCCCGACGTTTCGCCCTTGCGCCACAGCGCCGCGCGCGAGCGCGACCAGAAATGCGCCTGCCCCGTCACCTGAGTCCGCTCGATCGCCTCTGCATTCATATGCGCGACCATCAACAGGACATGCGTATCGGCATCGACGACGATGGCCGTCACCAGTCCGGCGGCGTCGAAACGCGGAAGAAATCGGTCGGCGGTGTCGCGCTGGTCATCCATAAACCGCGCTTTAGAGCAGGATTGCCGCCCCTGTCACGCGGCGGTTCACATGCATCATGACATTATCGTGATTAGGGGGCGACATTTGCAATTCCCCTCCCTATATGCGCCGCAGTCACTGCCCCCCTGCCCATGGAATGTCATGCTGACGACCCACCCTTTTGATGACGACAAGCTCCGCGAGGAGTGCGGCGTATTTGGTATTCATGGCGCCGATAGCGCCGCCGCGGTTGTCGCGCTGGGCCTTCACGCCCTGCAACACCGTGGACAGGAAGCCGCAGGCATTACCGCCTTTGACGGCAAGGAATTTCACACCCATCGCGCGATGGGCCATGTCGCGGGGAATTTCGACCGCGACGATATCATGCGCCAGTTGCAGGGCGGTTCGTCGATCGGCCATGTCCGATATTCGACCACCGGCGAAACGGCGCTGCGCAACGTCCAGCCGCTGTTTGCCGACCTTGCGACCGGCGGTTTTGCCGTCGCGCACAACGGCAATATCTCGAACGCCGCCGCGCTGCGCAAGATATTGGTCCGTCGCGGTTCGATCTTTCAATCGACCAGCGATACCGAAGTCATCATCCACCTGGTCGCCACATCATCCTATCGCTCGCTGCTCGACCGCTTCATCGACGCACTGAAACAGGTCGAAGGCGCCTATTCGCTCATCTGCCTGACCGCCGAGGGCATGATCGGGTGCCGCGATCCGCTCGGCATTCGCCCGCTCGTCATCGGCAAGCTGGGCGACGCGCATATCCTGGCGTCGGAGACGGTGGCGCTCGATGTCGTGGGCGCCGAATTCGTCCGTTCGGTCGAACCCGGTGAGCTTGTCATCATCCGCGAAGGCCAGCTTACGTCGCACCGCCCGTTCGCCGATCATCCCGCTCGGCCGTGCATCTTTGAATATGTTTATTTCTCGCGCCCCGATTCGATCGTCGACGGGACGAGCGTCTATTCGGTGCGCAAGGCGATCGGCGCCGAACTGGCACGCGAAAACCCGGTCGAGGCCGACCTTGTCATTCCGGTTCCCGATTCGGGAACGCCCGCGGCGATCGGCTATGCGCAGGAATCGAGCATTCCGTTCGAACTGGGGATCATCCGGTCGCATTATGTCGGCCGCACCTTCATCCAGCCGGGCGACAAGGTTCGCCATCTGGGCGTCAAGCTGAAGCATAATGCCAATCGCGCGCTGATCGCGGGCAAGCGGATCGTGCTGATCGACGATTCGATCGTGCGCGGCACCACCAGCCTGAAGATCGTTCAGATGATGCGCGATGCCGGCGCGACCGAAGTGCATATGCGGATCGCCAGCCCGCCGACCCAGCATAGCTGCTTTTACGGCGTCGACACGCCCGAACGCGCCAAATTGCTGGCGGCGCAGATGAGCGTCGGGCAGATGGCCAATTTCATCAACGCAGACAGCCTGTCCTTCATTTCGATCGACGGTCTTTATCGCGCGCTTGGCGAAGCGAAGCGGAGCGACGATGCGCCGAAATATTGCGATGCCTGCTTTACCGGTGATTATCCGACCACGCTGACCGACTTCGACGAACACGGCCTCGAAGATCAATTTTCCCTGCTCGCCGAACGGGTTGTC
Organism: Sphingopyxis sp.; assembly: GCA_030145715.1. Classification (GTDB taxonomy): domain Bacteria; phylum Pseudomonadota; class Alphaproteobacteria; order Sphingomonadales; family Sphingomonadaceae; genus Sphingopyxis. The sequence goes on from JAIXHQ010000018.1 coordinate 6,689, forward strand.
TGACAAAATGATTGCAAGAACTGAAGAATTGGCGGGTCAGGTCGCGCTCGTCACCGGGGCAAGCCGCGGCATCGGCGAAGCTATCGCCGAATCGCTCGCGGCGCGCGGCGCGCATGTCGTCATCACCGCGCGCACCGCCGGCGGGCTCGAGGAACTGGAAGACCGCATCCACGAAGCGGGTGGCAGCGCGACGATCGCGCCGCTGGACCTGACCGACGGCGACAGCATCGCCCGGCTGGCAAGCGCGGTCGCCGAACGGTGGCAACAGCTCGACATGCTTGTCCTGAATGCCGCGATGCTCGGCACGCTGACGCCGGTGGCGGCAATCGACGGCAAGGAATTCAACAAGACGCTGACGCTGAACCTGATCGCGCAACAGGCGATGATCGCCAATTTCGACCCACTGCTGCGCCGCGCGACCAGCGGCCGATTGATCGCGCTGACGAGTAGCGTCGCGCGTGAGCCGCGCGCCTATTGGGGTGCCTATGCCGCTTCAAAGGCCGCGTTTGAAACACTCGTCACCAGCTATGGCGCCGAAATGCGCAATATTTCGACGGTTCGCACCGCGATTCTCGATCCCGGCGGTACGCGAACCCAAATGCGCGCGCGCGCCTATCCCGGCGAAGATCCGCAAAGCATCAAAGACCCCGACGCCGTGGGCGAATATGTCGCCGGGATGATGGTCGCTGGATTTGACAGCACGGCATTTCACGCCCTGCCCAAGGTGATGCAAAAAGCTTAACGCCATCTTTGTTTTCCTGCGCTAAAGCGCCCTGATAAGAGGGTTTGCGAGGGGCGTTGGAATGATCAAGGATATTTTGCGATCGGCGATTGCCGCGATTGTCGGCATTGCCGTCGCGTTCGGCCTCATCTGGCTTGCGCAATATGCTGGCAGCGAAATTTCGCCCGACGTCTATGACCCCAACAGCGGTGAAGTGCTGATCCCGATCGGATCGACGATCGCGCTGATCGTCGGCTGGTTCGTCGGAACCTTTGGCGGCGGCTGGCTCGCGATGCGCGTTTCGGCCGGAACCGGCGCGGGCTGGATAGTCGCGGGCGCGGTGATCGGCGCCGCCCTATACCGCGCCGTCACACTGGGCGATACGTGGTGGATCATGGCACTGAGCGTGCTGATGCCGCTCATCGCGGTGTGGCTGGCGCAGCGCGCGGCAAGCATCGCCCCCGACGCCTGAAATTCCGTCATCCCAGCCTGCGCGGGGGTGACAAGTCTCAGTTCGCGGCTTCCTTGTCGACTGCCGCCTGCACATTTTTATAAAAGGTTTCGCGGGCCGCACCGACGCCATCCGGGTCGGTCGCGGTCGGCCAATTGCCGTTCGACGCAATTACCAGCTTTCGCTTCGGATCGATGAAGATACCCTGGCCAAAAATACCTTGCGCAGCAAAGCTTCCGTCGTCGTTGGTCCACCACTGATACCCATAGCCGCGGCCCGGAAGGTCGATGCCGACCTGCTTCGTCGTTGCAGAAGGCAGCCAATTGTCGGGCACGATCTGTTTCCCGCCCGCGACGCCGCCGTTCAGGATAAACTGGCCGAAACGCGCATAATCCCTCAGGCTGGCGGACACGCAGCAGCCACTGATTTCATGTCCAGTAGCGCCCAGCATCCATATCGCGTCCCGTTCCATCCCAAATGGCTTCCAGATCTTTTCGGACAGGTAAGCGGACAAGGTCTTGCCGGTGGCGCTCGACACCAGGACGCCGATCAAATTGGTCTCGCCGGTTTTGTACACCCATTTCGATCCCGCCGGCGCTTCGCGCGGCAAGGTCTTCATATAGCTGACGGTCACATCCTCGCCGGCGACCGGCTTTTGCAGGTTGAACAGGGCCACGTCGGATTTGGGATCGGTATAATCCTCGTTCCACCGGATGCCAGAGGTCATGGTCAAAAGCTGGCGCACACTGACGTCGTCATAGGCCGAACCTTTCAGGCCGGGGATATAGACCGTCACCTTGTCCTCGACGCTCTTGATATAACCGTCCTGTACCGCCGCGCCGACCAGCGTCGACGTAAAGCTCTTGGCGACCGAAAAGCTCGTCCAGCGTCCGGCGGCGTCATAATCCAGCGCATATTTTTCAAGCCGGATCTGACCGTCCTGAACGATGATCAGACCCGCATTGCGCTGTTTCGCCATATAGGCGTCGATGCCGGTCCCAAGGTCGAGCGGTCGCCCCTGCGGCAAGGGATAGGCGGTCCCGCCTGCTTCTATGCGATTGACGGCGACCTTGGGGACCGTTTCGATCATGCGAAAGGCGGCGTCGCGTTGATCCTGGGTCCAGAACAGCACATTCATATCCTTTGGCAGTTTATCGCTTTCCTCTGCGGTCGCACTCGCGCCGCCACCCGCTATTGCCGTATACAGCATCATCGCCGCGAGAATGTTCCGCATAAGCCCCTCTCTCCCTTATATTTTCATACCTGCTTTTCGAGCGTCACCTGTGCGACATCGATGCCGCCGCCGCGAAAGCCGCCTTCGCAATATTGCAGATAATAGCGCCACAGCCGCACGAAGCGGTCGTCGAAACCCGGCGGCAGGTCGTTTGCGCGGACCGCCGCATCGAACCGCCCGCGCCATTGCCGCAGGGTTTCGGCGTAATCGCCGCCAAATCGGTGGACATCGCGCCAGATTAGCCCCCGCCCTTCCGCCAGTGCGCGAAAGCGGCTTTCCGAAATCAGGCAGCCGCCGGGGAAAATATAGGCCTGTATGAAATCGCTGCTTGCCGCATAGCGTTCGAACAGCGCGTCCTGAATCAGAATATATTGGATCGCGGCCTTGCCACCGGGGCGCAGCAGCCGCGCGATCGCGTCGAGATAGGCGGGCCAATAGGCTTCCCCCACCGCTTCGACCATCTCGACGCTCGCGATCGCGTCATAGGCGCCCTGCACATCGCGATAGTCGCAAATGTCCACGCGCGACCGCCCCGAAAGATCGACCGCGCTCAATCGGGCATCGGCGACGTCGCGCTGGGCGGGGGACAGGGTGATGCCGGTGTAAAGGACATCGTGACGCTCGACCGCGCGTTCACCCAGCGCGCCCCAACCGCAACCGATTTCAAGCAGCCTGCCGCCCGAACGCAGATCGAGCCGGTCGAGGATCGCATCAACCTTTGCGGTCTGCGCATCTTCGAACGACTGCGCCGGATCGGTGAACATCGCACTTGAATAATTCATCGTCGGGTCGAGCCACAAGCGATAGAAATCATTGCCCAAATCATAGTGGGCAAGAATGTTTCGCCGCGATCCCCGGCGATCGTTCCGATTGAGCGCGTGGAGCGCCTTGTTGAGCCAGCGCCATGGACCGCGGGCGCGCGCGACATTTCCCAGCGATTCCGCATTGCGATTGAACAGGTCGAACAGCGGAACCGGGTCGGGCGACGACCATTCGCCCGCTTCCCACGCGCGATACCAGCCGACCGATCCCAATAGCGTCAACCGGGCGAGCGCCGCCCAGCGGTGGAGATGAACCACCGCCGTCGGCCCCTTGCCGCGACCACCGAGCAGCCGGACGCTGCCGTCGGGCAGATGGCTTTCGATCGTACCAAGCGCCAGGCCCGCGTCGATGCGGTCGAGCATGAGGTGAAAAAAACTCGCCGGCGCCAACGCGATCAGCCGCGCCATCACCCCTCCGGCGCGATAGGCTCGATCGGCGCGGAGCAGGTCCTTGCCGCGGCGCGGGCTTACATGCGTGTTCATTGCCCCCTTCCTGCCCCAAAGCCGTGGCGCTGACAATCGCTTGATCGGTGCGCCGTCATGACGTCATGAAAGCTCCGATCATTTCGGAAAATCGACGGTATCGCCCGCGCCAAGCCGCACCTGAAAACGATCGCGCGCCAGCGGTTGCAGGAAACGCTGGTCGCGAAGCATGATCGCGCCGTCGTCGCGTTGCGCGACCGGCATCCGCGACCAGAATAAAAAGGCGCGCGCCGCCGGGTCCGCCTTTGCCCATGCCGCGATACGGCCATCGTCCATGCCCGTCGCCTGTCCAACGACGTCGACGTCACTCCCGGCGCCGGGGGCATAGCTGGCGCTGCCATAACGGTCGGCGGTGCGCCAGAAAACGTCGCGCTTCCAGAACATCAGCGGCGGCGGGCTGGCGACGACCATTGCGTCGCCCTTCCCGGCCGCCCGCAACGCATCGGCAGTCGCGCGCTCCGCCGCGCCGGTGATAAGTCCGTTCGCGAAGATATAGGCGCACACCGCCGTGAAGCCGACCCATGCCGGACGCCGCCATGTCGCCGCCCCCCGGCGCTCGCCGCGCAGCGACAACCAGATCGACATGCCCAGCGCGATCCATATCCACGGATCGATGATGAAAATGCTGTCACCATAGAACCAGCGAGGGCTGAAGGGTTCGAGCAGACGGATCCCGTAACTGTTGAGCCAGTCGAGCGCGGGGTGGCTGACGCAGCCGATATAGGCAAGCGCGAGCAGCCAGCTCCTATCGAGCGGCAGGCGGGTCGCGGGACGCCGGCCGCGCCGGTCCTGCCAGCGATCGAACGCGATCATCAGCCCCCACAGGACAAGCGGAAGCAGGACGAGCGCGATCGGCCCATGGGTTATCCCGCGCCGCATCGCCAGCGATTCGAGCCCATAGATTGTCGCGACCGCATCGATGTCGGGCAGATTCGCCGCGATAATCAGCGTCGGCATCGCAAGGCCGGTCTTTTTCTTGAGTCCCAACTGGCCAAGAAGCGCGCCGACAAGGCCGTGGGTCAGATTGTCCATGCGATCCTTTCGCCCGCCAAGCGGCGGCGCGCAATCAGAGTTCGGGTCCGCCGTCAGCCACGGTCCACGTCTGCCCCTTTTTCAGCAGCCCTTGCAGATCGGCCGTCTTGCCCTCTGCCGCTGCCTGATTCTGACGGACGACATCGGCCTCAAAGGTCGGGCGCGGATCATCATATAGCACGCCCAGCGCCATCGGAAATTCGCCGAAGGGCATTTCGACCAGCATGTGCGCGACGCTGCGGTTGGTGACGTCATGGACGATGACGCCCGCGGCCTGCCAGTCGCCGTCGACGACATCGACGGTCTTGAGGTGCAGCGCCTCCGCATCGAGCGCGATGCCCTTTGTGCCCTTCGCATAAAGCATCGGTTCGCCCTGTTTCAGCCAGAGCTGGCGATCCTCTGCCCCCTTGGGCGCGGCAAAATCTTCGAAAACATCCTTGTTATAGACGATACAGTTTTGAAAAATCTCGATAAAAGCCGCGCCCTTGTGGGCGTGGGCAGCCTTCAGAACGGTCGGCAATTCCTTTGACACGTCAAAGCCGCGCGCGACGAACCGCGCCCCCGCACCCAGCGCGAACGCGGCGGGCTGCGCCGGACGATCGACCGAGCCATAGGGCGTCGACGGACTGGTCGTGCCGACGCGGCTGGTCGGCGAATATTGCCCCTTGGTCAGGCCGTAAATTTCGTTGTTGAACAGCATTATCTGACAATCGAGATTGCGGCGGATCAGATGCATCGTATGGTTGCCGCCGATCGACAGCCCGTCACCATCGCCGGTGACGATCCAGATGTCGAGGTTCGGATTGGCGAGCTTCAATCCCGTCGCAAAGGCCGGTGCGCGACCGTGGATCGTATGAAAACCATAGGTTTCCATATAATAGGGAAAGCGCGACGAGCAGCCGATGCCGCTGATGAACACGGTATTCTCGGGCGCCGTGCCGATTTCGGGCATGGTGCGCTGCACCGCCTTCAGGATCGCATAGTCGCCGCAGCCGGGGCACCAACGGACTTCCTGATCGGTTTCCCAATCCTTGAGCGTCGTCGTCCGCGCGATGGTGGTCATTTCGTTCATTTGAGCACCGTGAAAAACAGAATGGGAAGGATGAAGGCTGCCATGAGCAAATAATACATCGCGGTCAGCTTCTTCTGCGAAGGGTTCATATCGCGAAATCTCATGCCAGCGCTCCCTCAATCGCGGCTTCAATCTCTGCGATGGTGAAAGGTTGGCCCGACACCTTGTTCACCGGCTTGGCGTCGACCAGATATTGATCGCGCAGCACAGTCTTCAACTGACCCGTGTTCATTTCCGGTACGATCACCTTGTCATAGCTTTTCAGCAACTCGCCCAGATTGGCGGGCAGCGGCCAGATGTGGCGGATATGGATATGGCTGACGTCGCCGCCCTCGGCCCGCTTGCGGCGCACCGCCTGATGGATCGGGCCGAAGGTCGAACCCCAACCGACGACCGCCAACTTGCCGCCCTCGGCGCCCAGTTCGACGACCTGGTCGGGCACCTTGACGCCGTCGATCTTGGCCTTGCGAATGTCGGTCATCGCCTGATGGTTGTCGGGCGCATAGTTGATGTGGCCGGTGCCGAGTTCCTTCTCGATCCCGCCGATACGGTGCAGCAGGTCGGGGGTGCCGGGCCTGACCCACGGGCGCTTGAGCTTTTCGTCGCGGCCATAGGGCTTGAAACCGCCCTCTGGCACCTCGGTCAGAAATTCGACCGGGAACGCCTCATAAGTCGTGAGGTCGGGGACCGCCCATGGCTCCGCCGCATTGGCGATATAACCATCGGTCAGCAACATGACCGGGGTCATATATTGCACCGCGATCCGCACCGCCTCGATCGCGCATTCAAACGCATCGCCGGGCGATCGCGCCGAAATGACGGGCATCGGCGCGTCGCCGTTGCGGCCATAGACCGCCTGATAGAGGTCGGACTGCTCGGTCTTGGTCGGCAGGCCGGTGGAGGGGCCGCCGCGCTGCGAATTGACGATGACCAGCGGCAGTTCGGTCATGATGGCAAGGCCCATCGCCTCACCCTTCAGCGCGATGCCCGGCCCAGACGAACTGGTGACGCCCAGCGACCCGCCATAGCTGGCGCCGATCGCAGAACAGATGGCCGCAATCTCATCCTCTGCCTGAAAGGTCGTGACGTCATATTCCTTGAGCCGCGACAGGTGGTGCAGGATCGCCGACGCCGGGGTGATCGGATAGCCGCCGAAAAACATCGGCAGCTTGGCAAGCTGCGCCCCCGCGACAAGGCCGAGCGCGATGCCCTCGGCGCCGGTCAGCGTGCGATAAAGCCCCGGCGCAACCGGCGCGGGATCGACATGGTGCTGTTTGAGCGGACCCGCGAGTTCGGCGGTTTCGCCATAGGCATGACCGGCGTTGAGCGCCGCGACGTTGGCGGCGGCGAGATTCGGATCCTTCGCGAATTTGCCGTTCAGCCAGTCAATCAGCGGCTGACGGTCGCGATCGAACATCCACAGCGCCAGCCCCAGCGTCCACATATTCTTGCAGCGCAGGGCTTCCTTGTTGCCAAGGCCGAAGGGCTTGACCGCGTCCATCGTCAACTGGCTGATATTGAGTTTCAGCAATTGCCATTTGGCGAGGCTGCCGTCCTCCAGCGGATTGGCCGCATATTTCGCCTTTACGAGGTTGCGGTCGTTGAACTCGCCCTCGTCGGCGATGATGAGCCCGCCCTGCTTGAGTTGCGGCACATTGGTCTTGAGCGCCGCGGGGTTCATCGCGACAAGGACGTCCGGCGCGTCCCCCGCGGTTTCGATCGCCGACGATCCGAAATTGATCTGAAAGGCGGAGACGCCGAACAACGTCCCCTGCGGCGCGCGAATTTCGGCAGGAAAATCGGGGAAGGTCGCAAAATCATTGCCCGCGAGCGCCGACGACAGGGTGAATTGCCCACCGGTCAACTGCATCCCGTCGCCGCTGTCGCCCGCAAATCGAACCACCACCGCGTCCGAAAGGGGGCGCGGGCGCTTGTCGGCCTGATCCTCTACCGCTGTCGCCATTATATTTTCTCCCCTTATCCTGGGAACCTGTAACATCGGCGTAGGCCGGTGTGCGCGTCGCCGCAATTGGGAAAAATTTGTGCGCCGCAAAGGGCAAGGTGGGGGTGAGTTTCAATTCGCGATTGAATTTGCGCCGTCGATAGCGAATAGCGGGACGAAAATATGGACGAGGGAGAGACTGGATGACCCATTATACGCGCCCCGACGTGGCGGCTTTCCTGGCGTTCCTGAATGCGCAGGACGGCCCAAAGATGGAGGACATGCCGCCAGCCGCCGGTCGCGAGATGATGCGCGTGATGGGCCAATTGGCCGATGTGCCGCGCGGCGAGATCGCGCATGTCGAAGATCGCGTGATCCCCGGCCCGGCGGGTGACATGGCGATCCGCATCTATGACAATCGCCCCGACCGCGAAGCGGGGCCGGTGATGGTCTTCTATCATGGCGGCGGCTGGGTCATCGGCGATCTGGATACGCATGATCCCTATTGCGCGGAGGCCGCCCGCATTCTCGACATGCCGGTCGTCGCGATCGATTATCGGCTGGCCCCCGAACATCCCTTTCCCGCCGCGCCAATCGATTGCGAAGCCGCGGCGCGCTGGGTCGCCGACAATATGTCCTGTACCGGACTGGTCCTGTCGGGCGACAGCGCGGGCGGGAACCTGACCATCGCGACCGCGCTGGCGCTGCGCGATGCGCCGGCGTCGAAGCCGGTGGTGGCCATCCACCCCATCTATCCCGCCGTCACCACGCATAATGACTGGCAAAGCTATCGCGATTTTGGCGAAGGCCATTTGCTGACCGAAGGCGGGATGACATGGTTCGGCGACCATTATGCCGCCGATCCCGCCGACCGCCGCGCCGCGCCGATCGATTTTCCAGCCGAAGGACTGCCGCCGACGCTGTTGATTACCGCCGGGCTCGACCCGCTGCGCGATCAGGGCCGGGCCTATGCTGCCAAACTGATCGAAGCGGGCGTGCCGACGACCTATCGCGAGGCGCGGGGCACGATCCACGGCTATATCTGCCTTGCCCAGGGCATTCCAAGCGCGAAGGACGATATTCGCGGCGCATTGACCGTATTGAAAGCCATCGTCGCCGAAGCTAACGCGGCGGCATGATCGACCATAGCGCCCTTCCCTATCGCCCCTGCGCCGGCGTGATGCTCGCCAATCGCGACGGCCGCGTCTTCGTCGGCCAACGGCTCGACACGTCCAGTGAGGCCTGGCAGATGCCGCAGGGCGGGATCGACGAAGGCGAAACCGCCGAAGATGCGGCGATCCGCGAACTGGGCGAGGAAACGGGCATCCACGGCGGGCTGGTCGAAATTATCGCGCGCAGCCGCGAGGAATATTTCTATGACCTGCCCGACGATCTGATCGGCAAGATGTGGGGCGGCAAATATCGCGGCCAGCGCCAGCACTGGTTCCTGATGCGCTTCATGGGCGAAGACGGCGACGTCGACATCCATACCAAGCACCAGGAATTCAGGGCGTGGAAATGGGCGGAACTGGCAGAGATCGAAAAGCTGATCGTGCCGTTCAAGCGCGCGCTGTATCGCGGACTGGTCGATGAGTTCGGGCCACTGGTCTGAACCTTTCGGCGCCCATGGGGCTCCGGCATCGGACTATCAATTTTCGAGGGGGTGCGATAGGCGCGGCGGCATGAGCAATGATATGCCGCTTCCCCTCTACGCGATCGGCCTGGGTTCGAACCGCCGTCATGCGCGCCATGGCGACCCGCGTGCCGTCCTGCTCGCCGCGCTCGCGGCGCTGGAGAGCGCCGATGTAGAGCCGGTCGACGTCAGTCCGATCATCGCCAGCGAACCGATCGGGCCATCGCGCCGCCGCTATGCCAATGCGGTCGCACTCGTCGCGTCGGAACTCAGCCCGCCCGCGATGCTCGAACGACTGCAGGCGATCGAGGCCAGCTTTGGCCGCCGCATCGGCCAACGCTGGAGCGCGCGGACGCTGGATCTCGACATATTGCTATGGTCCGGCGGCGCATGGTCGGACGGCAGCCTGACCATCCCGCATCCCGCGATCGAACAGCGCGCGTTCGTTCTTGGCCCGCTTCGCGCGATCGTCCCCAAATGGCAGCATCCGCTGCACGGACACAGCATCCGACAACTCGCGGCGCGCCTTGCCCGGCCAAAGCCGGTTGACCAGGGCGCATCCCCGCACTAGGGCGACGGCTCACTTCGCAAGGCCCGCTTCGTCGGCGCCGCGATGGGCCCTTAGCTCAGTCGGTAGAGCAACTGACTTTTAATCAGTAGGTCGCTGGTTCGAACCCAGCAGGGCTCACCATAAAAATCTTTATTTTTCAAATATTTGCGACCCATTTATGGCTTGAGATCGAGATCAAAAGTCGGTCACGATATTTCACCATCTACCACTGATCTACAGTAATTTTGCAGTAATTTTCGTCGAGCGGATGGACGGGTCAGCAAAATGCGCGGTTAACCGAGATTTGTTCCAAACCATACAACGGAAATACGATCAGTTGGTCGCTGCAACCATGCCGCATCGCGATCACAGAACCTCACAATATCGCCCGAAGTTCGTAATCATGCCGACTCAGTAACAAAATATCCCTTTCCTACATTATCGACTCTTCGTATGACCCGATTCTCTTGGGGGAGGGTGACAGTTTGGCCGGCTATGCTGAGCGTAAAGCGCTATACGAACAAATCGAAGTAGCACGCGAAAGTCGGGTCGTTGCCTATGTGACCGGTGATAGGCCCGGAGCGGAAACTAGGGTTTCGCCAGAGATCGTCGATCTCTTCGTTGATCACTTGGATGCCATTTGGCCGACCAAGCGCATATCGCTCATCCTGTATACAAATGGTGGCGACACAGCCGCCGCTTGGCGGTTGATCAATCTCATCCGGACCTTCTGCGATGAGCTTGAAGTGATCGTCCCTTCGAAAGCTCTTAGTGCGGGCACGTTAATCTGCTTAGGTGCCAACAAGATTGTTATGACCAAGCAGGCCACGCTGGGACCTATCGACCCCAGTCTCAACAGCCCCCTCGGTCCAATCGTTCCCGGTGGCAATCCCAACCATAGGGCGCCAGTCAGTGTTGAAGCAGTTCAGGGCTACTTGGATGTCGCGATCAATGAATTGAAGATCACCGACGACGAGGCCCTCGCCGGGATCTGGACAAACCTGTCCGAGAAGATTCATCCGCTTGTGTTAGGACAGATTTTTCGCACTCGGCAGCAGATCAGAACACTCGCCAGAAAGCTACTCGAGTTTCAGAAAACCGAATCTGAGATTATCGATCGGATCGTTTCGTTCCTCTGCAGCGAATCAGGCAGTCACGATCACACGATCAATCGCCGAGAAGCGCGGGGACTTGGACTCGCGATAGAAAACCCAAGTACCGAACTTTACGACATTTTAAGGGCTTTGCAGCAGGACATTGTAGAGTCATTATCATTGCGCACCCCGTTTAACCCAGACACACTGCTTGCGGGGCAGCAACAAGCGAACTATGTGGCGCCGCGCGCGTTGATTGAGAGCGCCGCATACGGAAGTCACCAATTTGTGTCGGAAGGCACCATGTCGCAGATTCAAGCACCGGGACCAGCGGTCCCCCCGCAGATCGGAATTCAGGACATGAGGCGTTTCGAGGGATGGCGCAAGGAGGCATGACCATGATGGATCAGACCTATAGCTATGACACGGCCGACGTGAGCTATATTCGGCATTGCACTGCCGCAGCAGATGACCCCTTTTATCAGACGGCGGCATCTCCGGAATCTCTTGCCTCGTTGATGCGTAGCCACATCGTGCTTCGCGATGCCGAGACTCCCATCTCGTTTCCTTTCGTCGTGGAGGAAGTTTCGGGCTACTATCGCCGCGCCGGATAGAGCTTTCTCGGCGGGACCTGCAACTAAACTGTCTGATTGCGTTCGCTCGCCTGGACCGCCGGGTTTGCCCGTTTTTTCCCGATTCTCACGTGCAGTAATTTTGCAGTAATGCCACTTTTTCAGTGGTTTTACGGGCAAGAAATCCTCGGAAAACTGGGAAAAATCGAGATATTCCTCCGATGCCTTTTAATCAGTAGGTCGCTGGTTCGAACCCAGCAGGGCTCACCATTATTCAGTCGAACGGCTTGAATTCGGGCGCGGGCGGGTGGGCGCCGTGTCGGCGTAGTCGCCGCCGCGCGCGCAGATACGCCCACCGGAATTATCTGGGTATTTCTTCCCCCTCTGACATTGCCAATTCGCAAAGCGGTCGATGGCGCCGCCGATCATGATCCCCCCGTTCGCACCGATGCGGACGGAGTCGGGGAGGATCCGCATCAGCCATGCCATCCGGCATCGCGCACCACCCCTTTTTTTGAGAGGAAGAATTCATGATGAAGAAAGTCATGCTGGCGGTGTCGACGCTGGCGCTCGTCGCAACGGCCGCTCCGGCGTTTGCGCAGAATCAGGACAATGACAACAGCGTCAATGGCGCTGCGGGCGGTTTTGGCAACGACACCACCGTGGTCAACGACCTGATCGACATGTTCGTCCAGGACAATGCTGCCGATAGCTATCAGAACAGCAGCCAGGACAATGACCAGGACAATGACGGCAATGGATCGCTCAACGGCAACAACACGCTCATTGCGACCCAGACGCTGAATGCGACCAACACCAACCGGAATATGGACCAGTTGGTCGGCATGAACGATGCCGACGAAGCCAGCACCGCCATCGATTATGAGAGCGGCAACAATTCGGTTCGTGGCAATGCGTTCGCGGCCTATGCTGGCATCCTGAACGCCTCCTGGAACACGGGCATCAACGCCAACACCCAGTCCGCGACCAACATCGCGGCGTCGGGCAATGTCAACTTTGGTGCCCAGGGCGCTGCGCCTGCTCCCCAATAAGACGTCCCCCGGATGGCCGACCCGTCACCACTGCCGGGTCGGCCATTCATTCGCGTCATGTGTGCAAGGAACGCCCGCGTCATGAAACCCCCGATCATACCGCTCCTGCTGATTATAGCAGGCCTGTCCACACCCGTATCGGCGCAATTGCCGCCCACCGACGCGGCAACCCCCGTCACCGCCCCGGCGGCGGCGAACGAAATGGTGGGCGAACAGGAAATTCTGGTTCAGGCGGTGCGCAGTTCGCCGATGCTGAACGACAAGGAGTTGAACGGGCTGCGCGGCGGCCAGTCGCTCGTCATCACCAACCAGACGATGGAGTCGCTTGTCAGCGGCAATATCCTGAAGGGCGATTATACCGCGGGGGCCGTCACGCTCAGCGATTTCGCCCTGTCCAATTTCAACGGCGTCGGCAATCTGCTGATTAATACCGGCGCGCAGGTCAGTGCCCAGAGCGGCATGAACCTGACGATCAACATGGGCAATTGAGCCCGTCATGCGGCCCATGCGGACCCTGATCGCGGGCCTGTTGTGTGCGCTCGCGGCAAGCCCGGCCGCGGCAGAGGTCCGGCTGACCGGCCCTGAAACCGGCGGCAATTATCAACTGGAGGTGATGACCTGGTGGGACATTCCCTTTCGGTCGGTCATCCGCCAGCGATATGATTTCAGTTGCGGTTCGGCGGCGCTCGCCACCCTGCTCACCTATCATTATGGCGCGCCGACGTCGGAAGCGATGCCGTTCCGCGCGATGTGGGAAAAGGGCGACCGCGAAGCGATACGCAAGGTCGGCTTTTCGATGCTCGACATGAAGAATTATCTCGCCTCGCGCGGCTATCGCGCCGAAGGCTTTCGAATCACGACGCAGCAGTTGACGCAGGTAAAGCGCCCGACGATCGTCCTGCTCGACGTCAAAGGTTTCAAGCATTTCGTCGTCGTCAAGGGCGTCCGGGGCGACCGCGTTCTGACCGGCGATTCGGTCCTTGGCCTGAACGAATATTCGCTCAAGGATTTCGAAAAACACTGGAACGGCATCGCGCTCGCCATCGTCGATGGCGGAAAGCAGCGCCCCATATTCAATCTTGCCGGCGACTGGGGACCCTGGTCGCAGGCACCGCTCGAAAACGATGGGTCGCTCCGCGTGTCGGTCGGCGATCTGACGACCAACCTTCCCCCGCAATATCAGTTGACGCCGCAAATTCTGCTCGATGTGCGCGTCGGCACCGTGAAATGAGGTCGGCCATGCCTTCGCGCCTCCTTGCCCTCGCCCTTGCGCCCCTGCTGCTGGCGGCGACCGAGCCGGGCGATGCCGATCCGCTGACGGATACGGCGGCGGTATCCGACGAAGTGCTGGCGATGCAACGCGGGGGCTTTGCGTTCCAGGGTATGGTCATCGCGTTCGGCGCCGATATTCGCAGCTTCATCAACGACGAATTGGCCCTGCGGACGATCATAAGCTGGACGCCAGAGGGGCAGTCGGTCGAACGGTTCATATCGCCCTCGCTGACGGCCGTCGATGCGGCGCAGATACAGGGCGGCATCCTGACCAGCGGCGGCATCACCATGCGCGTGGGGAACGAGAAGATATTCTTGGCAAATGAAGGGCAGACGGCGCTGATTCAGCGCACCGATGCGATCCAGAATATTCTGGTCAACACCGCCAGCAATGTTTCGGTGAACCAGCAGGTCGACGCCGTGCTCAACGTCAGCGGCTATGAAGGCTTTCGCGACATCCTTTCGATGACGCGGATGAGCGATGCGATCGGGTCGGTGATGGGCGCGCAGACGATCGGATCGCTCGGCAATTGAATGACCCCCCGCCCCCGTTTCGGCGGGGACGGTGCACCTTGGCCCCGCCTGTCCCGGCGGGGCCTTCTTCATTTGGCCGATGGTTTAAAGCTTGCCTCCGAATGGCATGCGCAGCGTGATCGACACGTCGGGCGCATCCTCCGTCACCCCGATTTCGAAGCCGAGGTTCAGGACGTTGCGCTGCGTGAGGCGGTACGACATGCCGAAATTGAGCGCGCCGACCTGAAGAAAGTTCGACCTCTGGATCGTCCCGCCGATTTCCGATTGCGTCGGAAAAATATAATTGTGGCGATAGCCAAGCGAGAAAGAAAAGCGCGGATTGAGGGCGAAGCCGAAACCGACATTGGCCGAAATCGCATCACCCGGATCGACGCGGCCGACGAGCACGTCGCCCACCAGCCGGTTCACGTTGCGCGGAATATGATAAAGATAGCCGACACCGCCATAGATGACCGCGGGATCGGACGGCATCAGGAAATTCACGCCCGGCTGAACCGCCCAGAACCCTGAGCCGGTGGCCAGCCCGGTGGCGACGCCAAATTCGTCATATCCGACGTCAAACGGTCCCTTGCCAGTGTCCGATTTGACGCGCAGCGACCCGACGAAGATCGGCTTTTGCCCTACGGGCCGATTGAGTTGATAGCGCAGCGAGAATTCGGCATCGCCGATCCCATCCTGCCGCAGCGCGATCGACCGGACGATCCCTTCGTCGCGTTGCTGGACGACTTCGATGCGGTCGTTGCGATAAAGATAGGGAAGCCGGACCTCGGCCTCCAGTCGGTCGCTGATCCCGTATCGCAGCGATGCGGTGCCGACCAGCGTGTCACGGTCGGCGTCGGTCGCCTCGATCAGCCCGATCTGGATGCCGGGGATCAATTCGATACCGCGAAAGACCAGGCGGTTCGTCGATGATCGCGTATATTCGATGGACGGTTCGAAGAAAAACTGTCCGGCACGGGTTAACACACCCTGCCCTTCCGGAACCGCGGCGATGCGCCGTTCAGGCGATTCGGCGGGAGGCGGCGCCTCCCCCACAGGCGTGTCGGGCAATGCCACCGTATCGCTGCCCGGCCCTGGCAAGGTGGGGCCGACGCCCGTGCCCTGCGCCATGCCGGTGCCGCGAAAAAGATCGAGCGGCGCGTCGGCGAGCGCGAAGGACGAAAGCCGGTCGACCTGCGCCTGTTGCGTCACAAGCTGTTGCTGCATTTGCGCGATCTGTTGCCGTTGTTCGACAAGCATCGCATTCTGCTGATCGATCAGCGCACGCTGTTCGGCGATGATCCGCCGCTGGGCGTCGATCTCGCTTTCGCCGGCGGCCGCCGGCGGCGTTTCCGTGCTGCCCGCCATCGCGGCAGCGGCGTTCCAGCTTGGCGCGGTATCGAGGAAGGGCAACGCCTCGCACAGACATGCGAGTGCCGACGCATCACGCGCGTCGGCATAGGTCGGCATGAACATGGCCGACAGGCCAGCCGCGGCTACGCCCATATGGCGTACCACGGGCGGCGCGATGATCCTGCTCATGCGCCCGTCTCCTGCCCGGCGAAGGCGCGGCGCGGCCGCATCGTGCGCACATCGTCGATCGCCACCCCGATTCCTTCACCCGCGATTGCGCGCAATCCGTCCAAATCGACCAATCGGCACAATTGCGGCCCTTCAAGTTCGATCAAGCCCTGACGGACAAAGCCCGAGATTGTCCGGCTGACGGTGTGGATCGTCAGGCCCAGATGATCGGCGATGTCGCCGCGGGTCATCGGCAATGGGATGCTGCCGAGCGCCGAAAGCCGTTTCGCCGCGATCAGCAGAAACGCCGCCACCCGTTCGTTGGCGTTGCGGCGGCCCAGCAGGAATATGCATTGATTGGCGCTGTCGAGTGCGCGCTCGAGCGCGCGGTTCTGCCCCAGCGAATCGGGATCGCCAGCCCATGCCGGGCGACGCGCCAGAACCACGTTGGTCACCGCCTCGGCCGCCGCATCACGCGATCCATATTCGACGCCGAACACGTCGCCCTGATAAAAGAATCCAGTCAACTGGCGGTGGCCGTCGACATGAAAATGGCAGGTCCGGACCGTGCCCGACACGACTTCGAACCAGCAATCGCCGGGATCGCCCTGCGAAAAAATGATCTCACCTTTACGAAATTTTAAGATGGTATCGTGCGATATAGAACCGCGTTGAAACTCTGCCGACAGACCATGCACGCCACGTCTCCAATCTGAATTGGTAATGCGGCGACCCCATTTGCGAGTCTCTTCTGACTTTGCGGGTCATGAATCCATCCGGATAAAGACCTAGGGAATCATATGCGAAAACGCCCTAGCAAAATCACTTACGTAAAATTCCTTAGCTTTTAAGAATATATTAACATTTGATTTCAGCGTCATAGCTCGAACAGATGAGCCATTCCTGTATCCCCCTCAATATTTTGGGTTAATTGCCAAATAGGCTTTGAGAGGATATTGTCGAAAGCAGAGCAGGTGGGTTGCGGCATTGCTGCGCAAAATAAGAAGCTCGTTGGTCGCAATGTGTCTACGCCTAGGGTGTCAGGGGATTGCGCCGTGTATCGAACCGCTTTGACCATCGAACCGCATTTGACCTTTCGTGAACATCAAATACTTGAACTGGTTGCTATGGGCTGCTCGGCCAAGCAGATCGCGCTGCAGATCAGCATCGCGCCGCGCACAGTCGAACGGCACATCGAAAATGTGCGCCTGAAACTGAACGCCCGAAATCGCGCGCACCTGATTACCCAGGCAATCCATCTTGGCCTGTTGGTGATCGAACCGCCGCCGGTGAGCGAGCCGACGCTTTTCGACCAAAGGTAGCTTCCGGTCCGACGGGGCAACCGCGCCCCGATATGTCGAACGTCTTTCCACACCATATCGCCGACAATATCTTGGTCGGCGGTCCGCTATGGCATAACAGGGCCGCGATATTGGCCAGCCATCGATGGAGACGGGCGACACATGAAAATCCTGCTGACGGGTGGAGCCGGCTATATCGGCAGCCATGTCGCCGCCGCGCTGGTTTCCTCGGGACATGATATTGTCTGCTTCGACAATCTGTCGAACAGCGAGGCGGGCGTCATGGATCGCCTGGAAGCAATTACAGGAACGCCGATCCCGCTGGTCAAAGGCGATATTCGCGACCGGGATGCGCTGGACAAGGTTTTCGGCGACCACGCGGTCGAGGCGGTGATCCACTTTGCGGGCCTGAAAGCCGTCGGCGAATCGGTGGCCCAGCCGATGCGATATTATGACAATAATGTCCGCGGCACGCTGACCCTGCTCGAAGCGATGAGCGATTGCGACGTCAAGACATTGGTCTTTTCATCGAGCGCCACCGTATATGGCAGCCCCAGCTATCTGCCGATCGATGAGGAGCATCCGACATCGGCCACCAATCCCTATGGCCGGACCAAGCTGATGATCGAGGAAATGCTGGCCGATGTCGCCGCATCCGATCCCGAATGGCGCATCGCCACCTTGCGCTATTTCAATCCGGTCGGGGCGCATGACAGCGGGCTGATCGGCGAAAATCCGAACGGCGTACCGAACAATCTGATGCCCTATATCAGCCGCGTCGCGGCCGGGCGGCTGAACGAGCTGTCGGTCTTCGGTGGCGATTATCCGACGCCCGACGGAACCGGCGTGCGGGATTATATCCATGTCCTCGACCTTGCCGACGGCCATGTCGCGGCCCTGGACGCCATTGCGAAGACCGAACGGCCGCTCTCGACATGGAATCTCGGCACTGGCCAAGGCTATTCCGTGCTCGATATGGTCAAGGCGTTCGAGCGGGTAAACGGGGTTCGCGTGCCATATCGCATCGCGCCGCGGCGCGACGGCGACATCGCAAGCTGCTTTGCCAGCCCCGAACGCGCCGAACGCGAACTGGGCTGGAAAGCGAGCCGCGGCCTTGACGCCATGTGTGCGTCAAGCTGGAGCTTCGAGCATATGCTCGCCAAGCGAAACACGGATTAGGCCAGCCAGCCAGCCGTCTGCACCAGAACCCACAGGCCGATAATCAGAAACAGCGCCGCCGCAACGAGACGAACTTTTGCAAGGTCGACACGCCGAAGCAATTCCTTGCCCAGAAAAATCGCAGGGACATTCGCGATCATCATGCCCAGCGTCGTGCCCGCAGTGACCGCGACGACATTATGATATTGGGCGCCGAGGGCGATGGTCGCCACCTGGGTCTTGTCGCCCATTTCGACGAGAAAAAAGGCGACGAGCGTCGTCAGGAACGGACCGAACCGCGCCTTGGGCGCGTCGTCATCCTCGAACTTGTCGGGGATCAGGGTCCAGGCCGCCATGGCAACGAACGACAGGCCGATCGCATAGCGGAAGACCGGGCTGTCGAGAAAGGCCGCAGCGGACGCACCCAGCAGCGCGGCCAACGCATGGTTTGCGATGGTGGCAACCAATATGCCCAGAATGATAGGCGTCGGACGATGAAACCGCGTGGCCAGCAAGATCGCAAGCAATTGCGTCTTGTCGCCAATTTCGGCAAGCGCGACGACTGCCGTGGATGTAAACAGGGCTTCCATGAAAAACTCCGGGGCCGAGCGGCTTCGCGATTCCAACAGACATCGAACCCGCCGCCCGGCCCGGACGAAGGTCGATGCCATTGGTCTCGCCCAAGCGTTTCCGCTTCCACCGCACCACGACCTCTCGGCCGAGTATGTTGACACGGTGGCCCGTCCGGATGGACGGCTGGCTACTCCCCAGATGACGGAGGCGCGTTAGACGGCTTTCTCCATTCTGGCAAGCGCGAAGCGGCCTCTGCCGCCTTGTCCGATTCGGCGATGTCGGCGTCCATCGCCTTTACCCGCACCTCGATTTCCTTGGACGCCTTGTCATATCGTTCATCGAAATCGGGTTCATCCTTGCATCCCGTAAGCAGCAGCAATGGCAGGAGGATGAAGGCGGCGCGCATCAATAATCCTTGCGGTATCGGACGCTCATGTTCGTCTGGCCCGAACCGCCCGCCTGACTGAGCAGCGACAGCGCCGGGGTCAGGCTGACCTCAAGCTGGGTTGCGGTATAGCCGCGCGCGTCGGTGATGACCTCCAGATAGATGTCCTTGGTGATATATTGCCCTGCCGCAAGCGCGGCGCCGCGTCCCAGCGTGTCGTCGGGCCCCAAAATACGCAGCCGGTCGATACCCGTTGCCGATTGCAGCGCGCCGAGCGGGCTCAACCCTCCGCTTCCGCCCCTCAGCGTATTGAGCGAGGATGCGAGTTGCACCGCCTGCAACGGCGACAGCGTCGTGATCGAATCACCGAACAGGATGCGCGACACGATCTCGTCCTGCGGCAGGCCGGGTATGCTGGAAAAGGCGATCTGCGGATTGCTGGCGCGCCCGGTCACGTTGATGGTGACGGTTGCCGTCCCGATCGTGTCGCTCGCCAGCAATCGCAGAGCCGGATCGAACGCGTCGCCCGTCGGGAACGTCACCCGGCCTTCTTGCAGGTTGAACGAACGGCCCGCGAAGCCGAGCGTCCCGCGGACCAAATCGATCTGCCCGGTCACGCGCGGCTCCTGGGTCGTTCCGCCCAGCACGATGTCGGCCTTCCATTCCGATTCCAGCCCCATGCCGGTGACATAGATTTGGTCAGGCGCCTTCAGCGCGATGTCCAGGCGGATGAGGTCGAACAGGCTGCCGCCGACGGCGGAAAGCCCGTCGCCGCTGATCCGCTGACGCCCCGCGGGGGGCTTGCGCCTCACCCCGGTCAGCACCGGAACTTCCGCCGCGCCTTCGCGAATGATGCGATAGCGCGTTTCGGGAAGCTGGAGGCTGCCCGACAGAAGCGCGGTCTGCCCCGTGACCTTTTCCAGCGTCAGATTGCCGGTCGCGCGCGCCGCGATATTCTCGCTCCTGGCCAGGCGGGCGTTGTCGAGTGTCGCCGAAATATTCATCGGGTAGCCATCGGCCGAGGCAAGGCTGACATAGCCCTTTGCCTGGACCGTCCCGTCGCCCGCCCGCGCCGAAAATTGCTCGACCTCAAACCGGTTGCCGGTGAAGCGGCCGTTCAGCACCATGGCCGTCAGCCTCGTCCCATAGGTCTGGTTTTCATAAACCATGTCCTTGCCGCGCACGACCCCTTGCAGACAGGGATTGGCCACGCTGCAGCTGAAATCGGCGGCAACCGCGATCGGCCCCGACACGCGCTGATCGGCGGGGCCGGCAAAGGAATAAAGCGTATCGGCGGGGCCGTTATAGCGAATGCCACCGCCCAGCGGCGCAGCCATCAGCCTTTGCGTCCAGCCACCTGCGCCGGGGCCAAGCGGACGTAGCGAAGCCTGCATTCGCCCGATGACGCTGCCCCGTCGGCGCATCACCGCGCGCGCTTCGCCACCGTCGCTCAAAAGCTTGCCGGCGAAATTGACGTCGACCGGCTGGCTGACCGATGCCGCGGTCGTCCGCGTGAACTCCGTGATCGTCAACCGGGCGTCGGCTCGCGGGAAGCTATCCGAACTCGTCTGTTCGAAATCGAGGCTACCCGTGGCGCGCCCACCCAGCCCCATATCGGGATACACGGCATTGAGGATCGCCATGTTCACGCGTTCGAGCCGGCTCTGCACCATGATGCCGTCACCGTAGCGCCCAGCGATCCGCGCGCTGGTGTTGCGGCCGAAACTGACGGTGGTCGGCAACAGTTCATATCCCTCCGCCCCGGGAATGATGCGAGCGGGCGAGGTCGTGCGGAAATTGATGCCCGTCGCCCGGCCCTGAACCGACGTACGCCAGAGCTTCGGTTGCAGATCGGCGTTGGCAGCGACGCGGAACGGCACGCCGCTGGTTCCTTCGACCAGCGCCTGCGCCTTGCCGACGCCGTTGCTATAATCGATCTTGGCGCGGCCGACGGCGATGTCATATCCGCGAAACTGCGTATTGGCGATCTGGACATCGGCGATGACGCGCGGTTGGTCGTAGAGCGTGACGTCGGCATCGACGATCGCCGATCCGACCGCCAGTTTTGCGGCACCCGGCAGCACGACGTCGTTCGCACGAATATTGATGGCCGCCGCCTGATACTGGCCCGCCGCGCTCAACCGCACAAGACCGCCCAGTCCCTGCCCCGATGCGTCGAGCTGGCCGATAAACGGTCCAGCGTCGCTTTTCACAAGCTTTCCACGGAAGCCGATGCCGGCCAGGTCGCCGCGCTGAATGTCGATGGTCAGCGGGCCGGATGCCATCAACAGCACGACGTCGGCTGCCAACGGGCCATAGTCGGTGTCACCGGTCGCCGCGAGACGATAGCCGTTGGGGGCACCGTTGATGCGCGCCTCCAGATTGGCAAGCCCGATGCCGAGCCCCGGCCTTTCGGCGGTCACGACCGCGCGCGGATCGCTGATCGTTCCGGCCAGTTGCACGCCCACGGGGCCATAGTCGGTCGAATTGGCGCGCGCGGATAGCCTGATCTGTCCGTTCGGCGCATAGCTCCCCTGACCGCCGGTTATCCGCAGACGCGGCGCGGACAAACGCAGATTTGCAAAGCGTATGATGCCGTCGGTGCCATAGCGCACGTCGCTGGACGCCGTCGCATTGCCGCCCATAAAATCGCGAACGCCGGAATTGAACAGCCTTGTCGATCGGGCACGAACCCGCCCGACAATCTCGAACCCGCCGCGCGGCGCCGTTTTCAGGTCGGCATCGGTATCGATGTCGAAAATCCCGACGCTTTCGATCCGATAATCGTTGATCCGCCCGTCGATCGCTCCGGTATAGAAACCCTTGTTCAGATCGGCGATCACGATGGCCTTGGCATCGATACGCGGTGATCGCAGGCGCAGATTGTCGCTGAGAATACGGCCGCCCGCATATGCGAAATCGCCATCGAGCCGCACCGCCACCAGCGTACCGCCCGCCACGGTATCCAGCCCGCGAATCTGCGCCGCACGACCCGCAACGGGAATGACGATCTGGGCGGCGTCCACCCGCGCCTTACCTGCGAGCGAAAGCCCTTCGACGACGATGTCGTTGACCGCAAGACTGCGCGCGTTCGCCTGATATTCCACCGTCGGCAAGGCAAAAGCACCGTCCAGCCGGGCAGTGGCGCGCAGACCGCTGGCGCGCACAGCGGGCGCGATCGCGGCGGGACGGATGACATTGGCCGCAAGCTGCAATCCGTTATAGCGGTTCGTTCCCAGATCGACCCCGCCGGTGATACCCAGTTGCGCCGCGTCAGACGCGAAACGACCATCGATCTCCGCCTTGCGCTGGTCGAGCCGGGCCGTCAGGTCGATCGCGGTTTCGGTGCCGAGCAATTCCGCGACCGGGCCGGCGGCGAACAATGACGCGGCCTGAGCCGTGCCCTTGGCGGTGAAAGTGCCATTGCGCGCCGTAAGCGCCACGCGCGCGAGTGGCATAGTGCCCAGGTCCGCGGTCAGATTGCCGTTCCACGCCTTCCAGTCACCCCGCCCGTCGAGCTTTGCCGTCACCATCTCCTTGAAACCGCCCATCGCGGCGAGGACACCGCCCTGCGGCGCTGTGACGTCAAGCGTGATGGCGAGCCGGTTCTGTTCGGGCACCGCGTCGAGCATCAGTTTCAGCGCGTCGCCCTGCCCGCCCCCGCCAGCCAGCGTTTCGGCGTTGGCAGTCACCTGCGCCCGGCGGTCGGCGATCGCGATCTTGCCGTTCAGCGTCGCCACCTGTCGTTCGCCAGCCACTGGCGGTTCGAAAATGAAGCGATCGACGCGGACCAGCCCCACGTCGATGTCCAGATTGGGCAGCAGCGGCTGGCCGGTGTCGGGCACGGGATTGAACGTAGGCAGTTTGCGCATCGTCATCGACGCCGCGGTCGCCGACCGGATGTCTACCTGGTTCGCGAGATAGCGGAACGGACGCCAGTCCAGCCTGACCTCCGGCGACGCGAGGAACACGCCCTTGGGATCAGACAATGTGAAATCGCGAACGACCATTTGGCCATATAGCGATCCGTCGAGACGGCCGATGCCGATCCGCATCCCGTTTTGGAACTGATATTTTTCAACCTGGGTGACGACGAACCGCCGACCGGCATCGCTGTTCAGGCCGACCAGAAACAGCGCGACGAGCAGGACAAGCCCCAGCAAGGTAAAGGCGACCCAGCGCAGCGCCGTGCGCGGCCAGTTTCGTCGTGGTTCGACCATCGGCCGATCGGCGACCTCAGGCGCGTCGTCGGCCATCAGAACGCCTGTCCGATCGACACATAGACGCTGACGCGCGCCTCGCCGGGGCGCCGCCCGATGGGCGTGGCGACGTCGATCCGCATCGGGCCGAAATTGGTATAATATCGCGCGCCGATGCCGGCACCAAAGCGCAGATCGGTAAAGGTCGGGGCCGATCCGCGATAAACCTGACCCGCATCGACGAAGCCGACGACCCCGAAATTGCCAAAGCGATAGCGCCCCTCGAACGCCGCTTCGCTGACGCTGCGGCCTCCGATGGGATCATTGTTGGGGTCCTTTGGCCCAAGCTCCTGATAGCCGAACCCGCGCACCGAGCCGCCGCCACCCGCATAAAAGCGCCGCGACGGCGCCAGTCGTTCGCGCGATGCGCCGACGATCGTCCCGAACCGCAGGCGACCCGCCAGCACGATGCTGTCGGTGACAGGATAATAGCCGCTGATGTCGACCCGGCTGCGGGCATAGGGCGAAAAGCGCCCGGCAACCGAACCTTCCGGCTGGACCAGCGCCATGATTCGAAAACCCTTGGTCGGATCGAGCAGATTGTTCGTCCGGTCCATCCCGACCTGTCCGGTCACCCCCAGGATGGTATAAAAATCATAGGAGCGCGACGCCGTCGTGAAGTCATAATCATCCTCGCGCGTCGCGATCAGTTCCGCGCCATAGGCATAGGTGAATTTCTTTTGCCAGATGGGCGTGGAATCATAACTGACGCGGGCGCCGATGCGCCCGGTAAGGGCGTTGAACGCATCATAGTTGCTGCGCTTGATTTCGGTGATGAATTCGACCGTCCGGTCCCTACGCCCGGCGTTGGAGCGGCGTATCGTCGCCCCGATGCCCTGTTCCTGCGTCCCGGCGATGCCCCGAAAAATCAGTGCACCCTCGGGCGGTAGGAAATTGCGATGCGTCCAGCTTCCCTCGACCCGCAAACCCTGACCGGTGCCATAACCCGCGCTCGCGGCGATGGTGCGCGGCGGGCCCGCCTGTTGCGTCACCAGCATCGTCACATATTCGGTGTTGTCGCCCGCGCTTTCGCCCGTCGGCTGCGGTTCGGCAGCAATTGACGAGAAAAGCCCCGTCGCGACCAGCGCCTGCCGCAGATCATCGACCTTGCGGCTGTCGTAAAGGTCGCCGCGCTTGAACCGCGCCAACACGCCGACATGCTCCGCGTCAAAGGCGAGGTCGCCCGTCGTTTCGATGCCACCAAAGCGCGACCTTTTGCCGATATTGACCGGCAGGGTATAGACGCCATCACCCGTCGCCGCGTCGAGCAATATGTCGCGCTGCCCGACCTTGGCGAATGGATAGCCTTCTTCGGGCAGCTTGAGGGCAATCGCTGCCTCTGCGCCCTGAACGCGCTGCGCGATGATCGGTTCGCCGACGTTCAACGGAAAATTGTCGGCGATCAGCGTCGGCGGCACCGTCGGGTCCGCCTTGATGACGATATCCGAAAATGCGTACCGCTTTCCGGATTTGACATCGATGATCGCGGTGACCGGCTGGCCGCGCTCGCGGCTCTCGCCCCGCTCGATCCGAGTATCGACGACCGCATCATAATAGCCCTCGGACGCGAGGATGCGCTGCATCAACTCGCCGTCGGCAGTCAGCCGCGCGCGAACCATCGCCGCATTGTCCGCCTTGCCGTCTCCGTCCTTGAGCGCGGACAGGTCGTTGAACAGGTCGGCCAGATGGATGTCGGTGCTGTCATCCGCCGCCGCCAGCCCGTTCACCTGAACCGTATAGGCGACGCTGACATTGGCGTCGTCGGCCTCCGCTTCCGCGAACTGAACCGGTTCGACGTTGAAATTGTCGAGCGGCGGCAGGGGGGCCGCAAGTTCGCTGTCGCTGATCCGCGCATCGCCGATGGCCTCGACCGCATCGCCGTCGGCCAGCGCCGGGACCGGAGTGCCGCCAACGACTGGTGCCCCGGCTTCGACGGTGGCGTCATCGCCGGCCGCCGAAGGCGTGGCGCCTGATTTTGCCGCTTCGGCGGCCTGCCGCGCTTCAAAGGCGGCAATCGATTCGAGCGGTCGGTCAAGTTCGGCATCCTGATCGGCACTGATCGCGGGGATGGCCTTTTCGAACTCGTCATCCCCGATAATCGGTTCGACCGCGGGAAGCGCGACACCGGGCGGCGGCGGCGACGGAACCGCGATCGGTTCGCCCGCCTCTACATCGATCTTGGTCGTTTCCAGTGTCGGCACCACTTTCGGCGGCTCCACGGACTGCGCCTGTGCGGCGGTGGCCCATGCCATGCAAAGCAACGGCGTCGAGACGATCAGTAATTGCCGCCGCCGAAAAGCACCACGACAGTTGGATTTCCTGCTATTTTCAATATTCCGCATCGATGTCCCGCCAAGGACCTCTCTGTGGCTTGGACGCGGCGGTGGCGCAACCGGTATATCCGGCCCAATCATCCCGTCAGGCGCCATTTCGTCGAATTTCCCCCTGCCCGTACGGTGACTTAATCCCATTCAACGAGCCTGGGCGGGTCTGGTTCCGTCGGATCAGGAATCGACGCCAAACAAATCGCGACTGTACACCTTGTCCTTTACGTCGGCCAACTCGTCGGTCACGCGATTGGCGATGATGACATCCGCCTCGGCCTTGAACGCCGCGAGATCGCGGACGACGCGGGAATTGAACAAGGCGTCTTCCTCGACCAGCGGTTCATAGACGATGACTTCGATCCCCTTTGCCTTGATCCGCTTCATCACGCCCAAAATGCTGCTGGCGCGGAAATTGTCGGAGCCCGATTTCATCGCCAGCCGGTGGATGCCCACCGTGCGCGGACCACGCTTCAAAACCTCCGCCGCGACGAAATCCTTGCGCGTCGTGTTCGACGACACGATCGCCTGGATCAGATTCTGTGGCACATCCTTATAATTCGCCAGCATCTGCTTGGTATCCTTTGGCAGGCAATAGCCGCCATAGCCGAAGGAGGGGTTGTTATAGAATTGGCCGATGCGCGGGTCGAGGCACACGCCTTCGATGACCTGCCGCGAATCGACGCCATGGGCGGCGGCATAGGTGTCCAGTTCGTTGAAATAAGCGACGCGCATCGCAAGATATGTATTGGCGAACAGCTTGATCGCCTCGGCCTCGGTATTGCCCGTTTGCAGGATCGCGGCGTCGGGTTTCAGCGATCCATCCAGCAGCAGCCGGGCAAATTCGGCCGCGCGCGGATGGGTGTCGCCGACGATGATGCGCGAGGGGTGGAGGTTGTCGAAAAGCGCGCGCCCCTCGCGCAGGAATTCCGGCGAAAACACCACCGCGTCGGTGCCATGCTGTGCGCGCATCCTTTCGGTAAAGCCCACCGGAACGGTCGATTTCACGATGATGAGCGCGCCCGGCGCCATGGCCAGCGCATCCGCGATGACCGATTCGACCGAGCCCGTGTTGAAATAATTGCTGTCCGGATCATAGTCGGTCGGCGTTGCGACGATGACGAAATCGGCGCCGTCATAGGCGACCGACTTGTCCGTCGTCGCCGTCAGGTTGAGCGCCCGGTTCGCAAGATAATCCTCAATCTCCGGATCTGCGATCGGCGACAGCTTTGCGTTGATCTGCTCGACCTTGCGCGCATCGATGTCGAGGGCGATCACGGCGTTGCGCTGCGCGAGAAGAACGGCGTTCGAAATGCCGACATAGCCCGTTCCGACGACCGTTATCCTGACCGATGATTCCTGCGGGAGAATGGTTTGGGGCAATGACTTATCCTCTGATCGACAGGGGATGGTCCCTAGCAAGGGCAGCGCGGCGGCTCAACTCTGCCGCGTCGGCATCAGGTCCCGCAAAAGGTCTTGTACGGTTCGGCGCCGGACGGCGCGGGCTCGGCAAATCGCTCCAGCCCAGGACGCACGACATAGGGATGGCGGACGACGTCCAGCAATTCGGTCCACGGGCCCAGGTCGCCCGCTTCCGCCGCATCCAACGCCGCTTCGACCATGTGATTGCGCGGGATATAGATCGGATTGACGGCGTCCATCGCATCGGCTCGATCGAGCGGCGCGATCCCGCCATCGGCCATCATGCCCCACCATGCGGCGATCCAGGGCGCCATGGCATCGGGGGTTGGCAGCAGCCGTTCGAGCATTTCACCCTCACCGCGCAACAACATCGCCAGCGCGCGGAAAAAAGACGTGAAATCGACGGCATGTTTCTCCAGCTCGTCAAACAGGCTGTCGATCAATTCATCGGCATTCGCCGCGGCGCCGACCAGTCCGATCTTTTGCCGCACCTGCGCCTGCCAAAGCGCGCGAAAGCGACCGGGAATGGCATCGACCAGCGCCTTTGCCGCATCGACGTCCGCGGGCGCCGTCCGATGGATCGCGGGGAGCAACGCCTCGGCGAAACGCGCCATGTTCCAGTGCAGAATCTGCGGCTGGCGTCCATAGGCATAGCGACCATTGGCGTCGATGGAACTGAACACCGCATTCACCGAAAAACGGTCGATGAAGGCGCAGGGGCCATAATCGATCGTCTCGCCGCTGATCGCGACATTGTCGGTATTCATCACGCCGTGAACAAAGCCGACGCCCAGCCAGCGCGTGATCAGTTCGCATTGCAGGCCGATGACGCGATCGAGCAGCGCCAGCGACGGATTCGCCGTTTCGATCAGGTCGGGGAAATGGCGGCGAATGCTGTAATCGGACAATTGGACGACATGATCGGCGCCAAAATGAGCCGCAAAGAATTGGAAGGTTCCGACGCGAATATGGCTGCTCGCGACGCGGGTCAGCACGGCGCCCGGATGCGCCCGTTCACGCTGGACGCGGTCGCCCGTCGCGACGGCCGCGAGTGCCCGCGTCGTCGGCACGCCCATCGCCGCCATCGCTTCCGACACCAGAAATTCGCGCAGAACGGGGCCGATCGCAGCCTTTCCGTCGCCGTTGCGCGAAAAGGCGGTGGGCCCGGATCCCTTTAGCTGGACGTCAAATCGCGCGCCGTCGGGCGCGACGATTTCGCCGAGCAGCAGCGCCCGGCCATCGCCGAGTTGCGACGAGAAATGACCGAACTGGTGCCCGGCATAGGCAAAGGCCAGCGGGTTTGCGCCCGCGGGCAGCTCGCGTCCGGATAAGATACTCGCCAGTTCGTCGTCGCCCACGCCGGCGATGGCGAGGCCCAGCCGGTCGGCCAATGCCTGATTGAAGGCGAGAAGCCTCGGCGCCGATGGCTTGGCGGCTTCGGCGGGCGCATAAAAGCCCTCCATGTCCGCATGAAAACTATTGTCGAACGCAAAGGCCATGGCCCCATGTCGAACCTCCCCACCCCGAATGCAAGTCGGCGTGCCGCAATGCCGGGTTTACGTCCACTCAGCCCGCCCGCGATGCGCGTTCGCCGCGCCATCCTTCTTTCGGATGGACAGTTAACTCTCCGTTCCACATATTGACGCTAGGCCGTTCAACACCCCGCTAAGCGTATATAAGAGGCAGAGAAATCCGATGTTCTTCATCAGTTGCGCCAGTCACTTACGCAGTCAGCGCCTTTGTGCAGCCACCGCAAAATGGGAAGCCCGGCCATGACTGTCCTCGTCACGGGCATTGCGGGTTTCATCGGAATGCAGACCGCCGAAAGACTGCTGGATCGCGGCGAGCACGTGATCGGCGTGGATAATTTCAACAGCTATTATCCCGTCGAGTTGAAGGAAGCACGCATCGCGAGGCTGGAGACGATCGCCGACGGTCGCCTGACCGTCCATCGGGTCGACGTCGGCGACGAGACCGCCCTGGGCGCGGCATTGGCGAACGAAAGTTTCGACGCGATCGTCCACCTCGCCGCTCAAGCAGGGGTTCGCTATTCGATCGACAATCCGGCCGCCTATGTCCGGTCCAATCTGGCCGGCCATCTGAATATATTGGAACTCGCGCGGCATCGCGCCGTCCGCCATCTCGTCTATGCATCCTCATCGTCCGTATATGGCGCGAACCGTACCATGCCGTTCCGGGTCGAGGACCGGGTCGATCATCCGATCTCGCTTTATGCCGCAACCAAGCGTGCGGATGAATTGATGAGCGAAACCTATGCCCATCTTTTTCGCACACCGCAGACGGGCCTGCGCTTTTTCACCGTCTATGGGCCATGGGGGCGCCCCGACATGGCGCTGTGGAAATTTACCAGCGCGATCCTCGATGGTCAGCCGATCGATGTCTATAATCATGGCGATATGCGCCGCGATTTCACCTATATCGACGACATAGTCGCCGGGGTCATCGCCAGCCTTGATAATCCGCCCGCCGACGACGGACAGGCAAAGCCCGGCGGGTTCACGACCCCGCACCGCCTATACAATATCGGCAACAACCGGCCCGAACCTTTGATGGACCTCATCCGCGAAATCGAAAAGGCCTGTGGACGCCAAGCCCAGCTTAACCTGCTGCCGATGCAGGACGGCGATGTTCCCGAAACCTATGCCGATATTGAGGCGATTTCCCGGGATCTTGGCTATCAGCCGAAAACGGATATCCGCGCCGGAGTCGCCACTTTCGTTGCCTGGTATCGCGATTATCATGGCATCTGACGGCTGAGAGGCCTGCCGCGATGCGAGTGCTATATATTCGCGCCGTCGCGGTCAGCCCTGGACGATAGCGCCCGCGCCCGAATTGTCCGACTGAAGGCCTGTCTTGAGATAGGATCGCGCGCTGCCTTCCAGCACGATCGCGGTCAGCACACCGGATTTATAGGCGCCTGTATCGATGCCGATCCGGTTCGGCCATTCGCTGACATCGTCGTAGATCGTGTGACCGTGGACGACCATCACTCCATGGTCGCGGCCATCATCGAGGAATTCCTCGCGTATCCAGCGCAGGTCCGCCAGCGTCTGTTTCTGCAACGGCACACCCGGACGGATGCCCGCATGGACAAAGGCATAGCCGCCGATTTCGATGACATCTTCGCCCATTCCCAGAAACCGGACGTGACTTTCAGGAACCATGGTGGGGAGCAGCCCCGCGACATTCTCGACACTGGTTTCCGCCAGCGCGATGTCGCTGTTCCAATAGCTGTTCACGGTCGCGTCGCCCCCGATCCGCATGAAATAGCGCAGCCGCCGGACATCGCCGGTCAGCGCGGCCAGAAAACATTCCTCGTGATTGCCGATCAACAGGCGCAGGTCGGCGAATTGTTCGCGAAGACCGATGGCGCGTTCGATCACATCGGCCGACTTCGGCCCCCGATCGACGAGATCGCCCAGCAGGATCAGGGTGATGTGATCGGCGGGGCGGGCAGCGACATCTGCAAGAATCTGTTCGATTAACTGCGCAAACAGGTCGTCGCGTCCATGAATGTCCCCGATCGCGTAAACGCGCTGTCCATCGGGAATGGCAAAGCTGCCCCGCGCCTTTACGGCCGCCTTCCCTTTACGCTTCCAAAACATGAGCAGGTAGACCGTTCCAAATATGAAGACCCGCAGCAACGTCGTGGAAATCGCGGCTCGTGCTTGCCGGTTCTTTTACCCCCGCAGCCACGCGGAAACAATATACGCCTGACAGCGTCTGGCGTTGCTTCATGTCATTGCACCGCACCATGCGATCCGCAATGACGTTTTAAGGGTGTCGCAAGCTTTGTCGCTTAACCGGGCATTAGGCAGTAAGCTCATGCCATCAAGATACAGAGAGTCGTTTGAAATGAAAGTCATGACGGTTTTCGGCACCCGTCCCGAAGCGATCAAGATGTTCCCGGTGGTCCACGCGCTGCGCGATCACGCAGGGATTGCAGCGCGCGTGTGCGTGACCGCGCAGCACCGGCAGATGCTCGATCAGGTCTTGGAGATCGCGGGCATCACGCCTGACATCGATCTGGATGTCATGCAGGCGAACCAGACATTGGACGGCCTGCTCGCGCGATTGGTCGTCGGCCTTGGCGAGACGTTCGACGCCGAAAAACCCGACCGCATCCTGGTGCATGGCGATACGCTGACGACGATGGCCGCGACGCTTGCCGCCTATTTCCGTAAGATTCCCGTGGGTCATGTCGAAGCGGGCTTGCGCAGCGGCAACATCTATCACCCCTGGCCCGAAGAGGTGAACCGCAAGGTTACGGGCGCCGTCGCCGACCTGCATTTCGCACCGACACGGACCGCCGCGAATGCCCTGATCGCGGAGAATGTTCCCGCCGACCGCATCCATATTACCGGCAACACCGTCATCGACGCCCTGCTTGCCACGACAGCGCGTATCGAGGCGGAGCCGTCACTGGCGGCGGCGCTGGACCCGCTGGTCAGCCGCTTCGCGGACAAGCGCATCATTGCCGTCACGTCGCACAGGCGAGAGAATTTCGGTGACGGGATGAAGGCCATTGCCGACGCAATCGCAGGGATCGCGGCACGCGACGACGTCGCGGTCATATTTCCGATCCACCCCAACCCGCATGTGCGCAGCGCGATGGAGCCCATATTGGACAATCTTGCCAATGTTGCGCTGATCGATCCGCTCGATTATCCTCATTTCGTCCGCCTGCTTGCCATCAGCGAACTGGTGCTGACCGACAGCGGCGGCGTGCAGGAGGAGGCACCCTCGCTTGGCAAGCCGGTACTTGTGATGCGCGAGACAACCGAACGCCCAGAAGGCATAGAAGCCGGCACCGCGCGGCTTGTCGGCACCGACAAACAGCGTATCGTTTCCGAAATTTTCAAGCTTTTGGACGATAAGGACGCCTATTCCGCCATGGCCCGCGCCCACAATCCGTTCGGCGACGGCACGGCGGCAAAACAGATTGCGGAGATAGTCGCGCGTGCCCATTGATATGGAACAGACGGTAACGGTCCTTGGCCTTGGCTATATCGGCCTCCCCACTGCTGCGCTGATTGCGCGTTCGGGCTGCCGGGTCACGGGCATCGATGTCAGCCGGTCGGTTGTCGAGACGGTCAACAGCGGGAGGGTCCATATCGAGGAAGTCGATCTGGACGGCCTGGTTCAGGGCGTCGTGTCGCGCGGCGCGCTCACCGCTTCGACCGAGGTCGCGCCCGCCGATGTCTTCGTGATCGCGGTTCCGACCCCGCACGACGACGATCATCGCCCCGACGTCAGCCATGTTCTCTCCGCCGCCCGCGCGATCGCGGCGAAGCTGGAGGTCGGCAATCTGGTGATCCTCGAATCGACATCGCCGGTCGGCACGACCGAGCAGGTCGCGGCACTGATCGCCGAACTGCGCCCGGACCTTAAAGTGCCGGGTGCCTGTGCCGGCGCCGCCGACATCTTCATCGCCTATTGCCCGGAACGGGTGCTGCCGGGCCGCATCCTTGTCGAACTCGTCGACAACGACCGCTGCATCGGCGGCATCACTCCGCGCTGCGCCCGGCGCGCGATGACATTCTATCGTCAGTTCGTTCGGGGCGCCTGTGTCACCACATCGGCCCGCGCCGCCGAAATGGTGAAGCTGGTCGAAAACAGCTATCGCGACGTCAACATCGCGTTCGCCAACGAACTGTCAATGATGGCCGAACAAATGGGTGTCGATGTCTGGGAGGTTATCCGCCTCGCCAACCGGCATCCGCGCGTCAACATCCTTCAGCCCGGCCCCGGTGTCGGGGGGCATTGTATCGCGGTCGATCCCTGGTTTCTGGTTCATGGTGCGCCCAAACACAGCCGCCTGATCCGCACCGCGCGTGAGGTCAACCTGGCCAAGACCGCGCATGTTATCGGCGCCGCCGAAATGCTGGTGTCGCAAAATCCCGGCGCGCGCGTTGCGTGCCTGGGCCTGGCGTTCAAGCCGAACATCGACGATTTCCGCGAAAGTCCGGCGGTCGAGGTTGCCGCCGCGTTGGCGCGCCGTTTCGGAAAGCGGGTTCAGATCGTCGAACCCTATGCCCGCGATCTGCCGGCCGAATTTGCGGGGACCGGCGCCGACCTGATCGACCTCGACAGTGCCCTCGCGGGCTGTGACCTGCTGATCGTGCTGGTCGATCATGAACTGTTCAAATCGATTCCGCTGGAGGAACGCAGCGACAAGATCGTCTATGATACGCGCGGATTATGGCTCGATCAGCCGGGGCCCGGTAGCGGCAGCCGCCTGCATCGCGCAGCCTGACGAGTTCGTGCGCTTGACGCCCCGCCAGGATTTCCAGAAAAAGGCGCGGATGCCACGGCGTCTGGAACCTTTCGTCGTCGAAAAGCCATGGGGACGCACCGACATATCGCGCGCGTTCGGCGATTTCGGCGAACGCGCGATCGGTGAGATATGGTTTACCGACCCCGACGGCCGTGCGTCGCAGATTCTGGTCAAATTTCTTTTCACCTCGGAACGCCTTTCGATCCAAGTCCATCCTGATGGCGACGCTGCGAAAGGCGTGGGCCTTCCGTCCGGAAAGGACGAATGCTGGCTGGTGCTGGCCGCCGATCCGGGAGCCGAGCTGGGCGTCGGCCTGAAGCGAAGCGCCGACCGTAGCGATCTGCGCGATGCCGCTCTTGACGGATCGATCGCTGAATTGATTGACTGGCGAACCGCGGCAGTCAATGACTTCATCTATAATCCCGCCGGAACGATCCATGCCATGGGCGCGGGGCTGACAGTCGTGGAAATTCAGCAGAATATCAACTGCACCTATCGCCTTTATGACTATGGCCGCACGCGCGCCCTGCATCTGGATGAGGGATTGGCGGTTGCGAGACTGGAACCCGGGCCCGATCCGCGCGACTGCCGCGTCGATCCCCGCTCGGATCAAAGGCTGGTGGATGGTCCGCATTTCCATGTCCTGCACCTGACCGGCCCGATCGATCGGTCCGCGATCTCGGCGGCGGCGGGCGAGTTTATCTTTGTGCCGCTATCGTCGGGTTGTTATGCTGCGGGCGAGGCATTGCATCTAGGCGACGCGGTCGTAATCGAAGACCCTGCATTGATCGACATCGCAGGCGGCGCGCGCGCCCTTCTGACCTGGCCTGCCTGAAGGGCGGACGCCCCTCCCCTTGCGGCCCCGCCCGCCATCTCCCATATCCCGCTGCATGACGAACCCTCATGCGCAAAGTGCCGCGCCCTGGCACGGAACCACCATTCTGTCCGCCCGCAGTTCCGGAAAGGTCGTCATTATCGGCGACGGCCAGGTCTCGATGGGACAGACGGTAATGAAGCCCAACGCCCGCAAGGTCCGCCGCCTGCATGACGGCAGCGTCATCGGGGGTTTTGCCGGCGCGACGGCCGACGCCTTCACCCTGTTCGAACGGCTGGAAGCAAAGCTAGAACGCCACAATGGCCAATTGCTCCGTGCCGCGGTCGAACTTGCCAAGGACTGGCGCACGGACAAATATCTTCGTAATCTGGAAGCGATGATGATCGTCGCCGACAAGGAAGTGACGCTGGTCATCACCGGCAACGGCGACGTGCTGGAACCCAGGGGCGGCATCGCTGCGATCGGCTCCGGCGGCAATTTCGCCCTGTCCGCCGCCCGCGCACTGGTCGATTATGAAAAAGATCCCGAAAGGCTCGTCCGCAAGGCGATGGAGGTCGCCGCCGACATCTGCGTCTACACGAACGACCAGTTCACCCAAGAAATCATCGAAATTCAGGCATAATCACATGAACAAGGATCTGACTCCCAAGGCGATCGTCGCCGCGCTCGACACGCATATCATCGGCCAGGATGCCGCCAAGCGCGCTGTCGCCGTAGCGCTTCGCAACCGTTGGCGCCGTCAGCAGCTTTCGCCCGACCTGCGCGATGAGGTCAGCCCCAAGAATATCCTGATGATCGGCCCAACGGGCTGCGGCAAGACCGAAATTTCGCGTCGACTGGCAAAGCTGGCCGACGCGCCCTTCATCAAGGTCGAGGCGACGAAATTCACCGAGGTCGGCTATGTCGGCCGTGACGTCGAACAAATAGCGCGCGACCTTGTCGAAGAAGCGGTACGACTTGAAAAGGATCGCCGCCGCGAAGCGGTGCGCGCCGCGGCAGAGGACGCCGCGATGGAACGCCTTCTCGACGCGCTGACCGGCAAGGGCGCAAGCGAGGCAACGCGCCAAAGCTTTCGCCAGCGCATCCGCGAAGGCCATCTGGACGACAATGAGGTCGAGATCGAAATTGCGGACGCCCCGAATATGCCGTTCGACCTTCCGGGTCAGCCGGGGCAGATGAATATGATAAATCTGTCGGACATGCTGGGCAAGGCGATGGGCGGGCTGCCCAAAAAGCGCCGCAAGCTCAGGGTGATCGACGCCGCCACGCGGCTGATCGAGGAAGAACAGGACAAACGGCTGGATCAGGATGATGTGGCCCGCGTGGCCCTTGCCGATGCGGAAGCGAACGGCATCGTTTTCCTTGACGAGATCGACAAGATCGCAGTCAGCGACGTGCGCGGCGGATCGGTGAGCCGCGAGGGCGTACAGCGCGACCTGCTGCCGCTGATCGAGGGAACCACCGTCGCCACCAAATATGGCCCGATGAAGACCGACCATATCCTCTTCATCGCCTCAGGCGCCTTTCATGTCGCCAAGCCGAGCGACCTGCTGCCCGAATTGCAGGGCCGCCTTCCGATCCGCGTCGAATTGAGCGCGCTTGGCGAGGGCGATTTCATCCGCATCCTCAGTGAAACCAAGGCCGGTCTGCCCGAACAATATGTCGCGCTGCTCGGCACCGAGGGGGTGACGTTGAACTTCACCGACGACGCGATCGCCCGCGTTGCGAAACTGGCCGCCGACGTCAACGAAAAGGTCGAGAATATCGGCGCGCGCCGCCTTCAGACGATCATGGAGCGGCTGGTCGAAGAGATCAGCTTTACCGCGGAGGACGCGCCGGGCACGACACTCGAAATCGACGCCGCCTACGTCAACCAGCAGCTCGCGGACATAGTGGGCGATACCGACCTTAGCAAATATGTGCTTTAGGTCGTAACGACGCCGATCGAGCGGACACTGTTCGCTCATCGGACCAGCGGGCACGGCCGCTTCCAGCGGTCCCAAATCTGCATCTTTTCAGCCGGTCGTTAACCGAACTTCATTTGACTTTTTCGTACCGTAAATGCGATGAATGCGCCGCAAGGTCGAACTGGGTCAAACGGCCGGCACGGAGACAGTAATGGCAGATGAGGACGTCGCCCCCGAACAGGGCGAGTTGGCGATCACGCGCACCGGCGATCGGCTTCGGCTGGCGCGGGAGGCCGCGGGATTGTCGCTCGCCGATGTGGCGACGCGTACGCGCATCACCCAGCGCCACCTCGCCGCGATCGAAAAATCCGACTATTCCGAACTGCCGGGCCGCACCTATGCCACCGGCTTCGCGCGCGCCTATGCCCGTGCGGTCGATCTCTCGGAGGCCGAGATCGGCGCGTCCGTACGCCGTGAGCTCGAAGAAGATGCCTATGGCGCTCGTCCGGTTTACGAGGCCTATGAACCGACAGACCCGGCGCGCCTGCCGACTGCGCGGCTCACATGGACACTCGTGGTGATCGTGTTGGTTCTTATGTCGGCTTACGGCGTCTGGCGCTTTCTTTCGGTCGAGCCCGACGAGGCGCTGATCGCGGCGCAGAACCGCGCGGCCGACGAATCGGAAGCGCCGCAAAGCGATGGGGCAACTGCCCCCGCAACAAAGACCGGCCCGGCCGGGCAAGCCGCCGTTGCTGCAAGTGCGCCCGTCGTCCTGACCGGCATATCGGAAGTTTGGATCGGTTTCGACGATGCGGCGGGCAAGACCGAAAACTGGCGCACTCTCGACGCCGGCGAAACCTATCAGGTGCCGCCAGACTATATCGAGCAGTTCACGCTGCGCACGAGCATTCCGCAAGCCTTGAAGGTTACGGTCGGGGGCCGGGACATTGGCCCTGTCGGCCCCGCCGACACGCTGGTCAAAGGCGTATCACTGAAGCCCGCCGACCTTGTTGCGCGCGCGGAAGGCAGCGGCACCCCCGCTGCCCCGCGACCAGGGTTGCCGCAGCCGAAGGGCTAAATCGGCAATCGTTCGACCCGGACAGAGCGGCGGTGCGCCGAAATGCGTTTGCGCTGTCGCCATCTGCCGCGTTATGAGCGGCGAAATGGTTAATTTGTGGGAGCCCGACGGCGGATGAAGATGCGTTATATTACTTTGCTGGGGGCTGCGGCGGTGGCACTTCTTGCGGGCGCACCCTTGCAGGCTCAGGAAGGCGCGATCGACAAAAGGGTCGAGCGGCTCGAAAAGGAATTGCGGGCGGTTCAGCGTTCGGTCTTTCCTGGCGGGAGCCCTACTTTCTTTGAAGGCGAGATCGCGCCCGACAATACGCCGGGAGAACGGGTACGCAGTAACGCTCCCGTCATCGATCTGACGGCGCGCGTCGATGCCCTGGAAAGCCAGTTGCAGACGCTGACCGGCCAGACGGAACAAAACGCCTTTCAACTGCGTGAACTCGAAAAACGGTTTACGGCGTATAAGGCCGAAATGGACAAAAAATTCGCCGATCCTGCCGCGGCAACCACGACGATGACGCCCGCCAGCCTCGCCCCCGCGGTGAAGGCCCCGGCGGCCCCGACTACCGTCGCGGCGACGCCGGTCAAGAAACCTGCCGCCAAGCCTGCTTCGACAGCGCCGGACGGCGCGCGGCTGGCGCTGGTCAAGAAGGTCGAGGTGCCCGCCAGCGGCAACGAAACCCAGGACGCCTATGATTATGGGTTCCGCCTGTGGGAAGCGAAACTCTATCCCGAGGCGCAGGTGCAGTTGAAACAGGTCGTGACCAAATGGCCGAAAAGCAGCCAGGCCAGCTTTGCTCAGAATCTGTTGGGCCGCGCCTATCTGGACGAGGGCAAGCCCAGCCTTGCCGCCGTTGCCTTTTACAATAATTACAAGGATCGTCCCAGCGGGGCGCGTGCGCCGCACAGCCTGATGTACATGGGGGTCGCGCTCGACAAGCTGGGTCGCAAGGCTGACGCTTGCAAGGCGTTCCGCGAACTTGACGAGGTTTACGGCGGCAAGACACCGCAGGACGTCCGGACCGATGCAGCCGCCGCAAAAGCAAAAGCAGGCTGCTGATCGCGACGCCGCCGATCGGCTGGCGGGCGACCTGGTCTCGCTCGCCGGCGACGATTGGCACCGCCTGCACTATGGCGTTGCCGTGTCGGGCGGTCCCGACAGCATGGCGCTGCTCTGGTTGATGGCGTCTTTGCTGCCTGGACAGATTTGGGGCGCGACGGTTGACCATGGCTTACGCAGAGGCTCTGATGACGAAGCGCGGATGGTCGCGGGCTTTTGCGAGCGCGAACATATTCCCCATTCGACGTTGCACCCACCTGTGCCGATCACGGGGTCGCAGCAGGCGGCGGCACGGTCGGAACGTTACCGCCTGCTCGAACAATGGCGCGAGGCCAACGCACTGAACCATATCGTCACCGCCCACCATGCGGATGACCAATTGGAAACCATCGTGATGCGCCTGAATCGCAGCAGCGGCGTCGGCGGACTTGCCGCCATTCGGGCCCGCAACGGCGTGATCCTGCGTCCCTTGCTGCATTGGCGCCGAAGCGAATTGATGCATCTGGCGTTCGAACAGGATCTGCCCTTCGTCGACGATCCGTCAAACAGCAACGACCGGTTCGACCGGGCACGTCTGCGCCATGCCCTGCGCGCGCAGTCGGTGCTCGATCCCGCGGCGGCCGCGCGGTCGGCCGGATGGCTTGCCGAGGCGGACGAGGCGCTGGACTGGACCGTCGAGCGATTGATCGCATCCTGGCCCGACGCATCCGACATCGCGGTGATCCGTGACGAGGGCTATCCGCCCGAAATATTCCGCCGCATCGTCGCCCTGCGGTTGCGGGCGAACACACCGCACCTGGCGCTGCGCGGCGCGTCGCTGGACGGCGTGGTCGCCGCCATGCACAAGGGGCGCCGCGCGATGGTCGGCGCGCTGATGATCGACGCAGTTCGCGGCTTTGAAGGGACAATTTGGCGCATTTCTGCTGCGCCGCGCCGGAAAGCCCCTAAAAAGGGCTGAGAGGCTCATTGTCATTTAACCCGATTATCCTATCTTGTGCCGGTAGGAACGCAGTATCGCGCCGTTGAGGAAAGAATCCGAATGCAGGACGACAAGGAACCGCAGGGCAATCCCTGGATGAAAAGCGTGATGATCTGGAGCGGCATTCTGCTCGCCATGCTTCTTGTCGCGTCGATGTTCGGCGGCGCCGCACAGCCCGCCGGTAGTCCGCTTGCCTATTCCGAGTTCCGCCAGAAAGTCGAAGAAGGCAGCGTGAAGGACGTGGTCCTGTCCGAGGACAAGGTCACCGGCACATTGTCCAACGGCGACCGTTTCACGGCCAATGTCGTCCGCGACCCCGACCTGCTCAAGATGTTGAATGATAATGGCGTCAAATATGACGGGAAGCCGCAGGAAGTTCCCAATTTCTGGATGTATATGCTCGTCCAGTCGCTGCCGTTCCTGCTGATCCTCGGCATCGCCTTTTTCGTGTTTCGCCAAGTTCAAAAGAATAATGGATCGGGGGCGATGGGCTTTGGCAAATCGCGCGCCAAGATGCTGACCGAAAAGCAGGGCCGCGTCACATTCGATGATGTCGCCGGCATCGACGAAGCGCGCGAGGAGCTGGAAGAAATCGTCGAATTCCTGCGCGATCCGACCAAATTCTCCAAGCTCGGTGGCCAGATTCCCAAGGGTGCTCTGCTCGTCGGTTCGCCCGGCACCGGCAAGACGCTGCTGGCCCGCGCGATCGCGGGCGAAGCGGGCGTCCCCTTCTTTACCATTTCGGGATCGGACTTTGTCGAAATGTTCGTCGGCGTCGGCGCGAGCCGCGTCCGCGACATGTTCGAACAGGCAAAGCGCAACGCGCCCTGCATCGTCTTCATCGACGAAATCGACGCGGTGGGTCGCCACCGTGGCGCTGGGCTGGGCAATGGCAATGACGAACGCGAGCAGACGCTGAACCAGTTGCTCGTCGAAATGGACGGCTTTGAAGCCAATGAGGGGATCATCATCGTCGCGGCGACCAACCGCCCCGATGTGCTCGACCCCGCGCTTCTTCGTCCCGGCCGCTTCGACCGGCAGGTTGTCGTGCCGCGTCCGGACATCGAGGGTCGGCAAAAGATCCTTGAGGTTCACACGCGCAAAAAGCCGCTCGCACCCGACGTCGATCTTCGCCGCGTCGCGCGCGGAACGCCCGGCTTCTCGGGCGCCGACCTGGCCAATCTTTGCAATGAAGCCGCACTGCTCGCGGCCCGCAAGGGGAAGCGCCTGATCGCCAATGACGAGTTCGAAGAGGCGAAGGACAAGGTCCTGATGGGCGCCGAACGCCGCTCCATGGTCATGACCGAGGATGAGAAGAAGGCGACCGCCTATCACGAAGCCGGTCATGCCCTCGTCTCCCTGCACGTCGAGCATAACGATCCGCTGCACAAGGTCACGATCATTCCGCGCGGCCGCGCGCTGGGCGTGACGTGGAACCTGCCCGAACGCGATCGCTATTCGCAGAATATGAAGCAGATGAAGGCGCGTCTCGCGCTCTGCTTTGGCGGTCGCATCGCCGAACAACTGATCTATGGCAAGGACGAGCTTAACACCGGCGCGTCGAACGACATTCAGCAGGCGACGGACATGGCCCGCGCCATGGTGATGGAATATGGCATGTCCGAAAAACTCGGCTGGCTGCGCTATCGCGACAATCAGGACGAGGTATTCCTGGGCCACAGCGTCTCACGCGCGCAGAATATGTCGGAAGAAACCGCCAAGCTGATCGACGCCGAAGTTCGCCGCCTTGTCGAAGAGGGCGAAAAGGTCGCCCGCAAGGTTCTCACCGACAATATCGACGAACTGCATCTGCTGGCGGGCGCGTTGCTCGAATATGAGACGCTGTCCGGCGAAGAGGCGAAGCGCGCGATCAAGGGCGAGGACATCGGCCGTGAAGACGACGCCGGAAAGCGCGGCACCCCGGTTTCGGGCCATGCCGGCGGCATCCCGCAGATCAAGCGCAAGCCGCGGCCCTTTGGTGATGCCAATCCGCAAGGCGCCTAGGGCCTCGCTTCGCCCTTTCGGCCTGACCATTGCTGTTTGGCGGAGCATGATATGCCGCGCATGACAGCCGGGAAATGTGGGCGCGTCCTGCCCGCCCTTATCGCCGCTCCCTTGCTTTGCGGCATGGCGCCGGGCGACATGAGCGTCGCCGCGTTTCTGGCGCGCGCGGTGCCATTGGAACGGCTGGGCCCGCTTGCGCTGGCAACCCCGCAGGGGATTCAGCTCAAGGGCGAGGTCGTTGCGGCCGGCAGACGTTACAAGGCGCGGATCGATGCCGAGCGCCGCGCGGGCCGCAAGACGACGAGTTGTCCGCCGGAATCCGGCCAGCTTACCGCCGACCAGTGGCTATCGCATCTGCGCAGCTATCCGGCCGCATCGCGAAAATCGATCAGCCTCTATTCGGCCTTCGACGCGCTGATGAAGAAACGCTATCCCTGCCCCACCTGATGCGCCAATGGTGCAACACAGGACCAAGGGAGACAGCGATGATCGGCAGAGCGTGGAAAACGGCCATGATGACGGCGTTTGCCGTCGGTGCCGCACAGCCAGCGGCGGCACAGGGAACCGGCTCGGTGACGAGCAAGGTGGAACTCGAAAAATCGACTGCCGCTACCAACGGAAAGCCGGCAAGAACGACCTATGTGACGCCCGACATGGTCGTCCCCGGCGACCGGGTGCGCGTCACCATCATCTTTACGAACAACGGCGCGGCCCCTGCGACGGGCGTGAAACTGGACAATGCCATTCCTCGCGGCCTGACGTTCGACGGTACGGCAGACACGGCGGGGTTCAGCGTATCGACCGACGGCGGAACGACGTTCGCTCCTCTCGCCGCCCTGCGCATCCCCGTCAACGCGACATCACAGCGCCCGGCCGTGGCGGGTGATGTCACGCATGCCCGCTGGCTCTGGCCGGACGCGATTGCGCCGGGGAAAAGCCGATCAGTGGCATTTTTCGGCCGGGTGAAGTGAGCCGATCGGATGACGATCTATTGCGATGAATCGGGCGGCCTCAATGCCGGGGCGATGACTTTTTCGGCGGTCATGCTGACCCCCAAGGCGGCGGCGGATATTCACGCCCGGTTCCGGGCGGTGACTGGCTTTCGCGGCGAATTGAAGGGAAGCCGGATCAGCCTTGTCGAACGAGCTTATCTGCTCGAATTGTTTGACCGCGCAGGGGGACGCGCGTGGGTCGCGGTGGCCGAACGCGGCAAGCTGGCGCAAAGTCCGGGCGGCACCCTGCCCAGCGACCTCGCACTCTATGACGCGCTGCTGAACCTCGCGATCAGCCGCTGGCTTCCCGAAACAGGGGGCGTCTGTACCGACGTGGTCATCGACGACGGCCGCTATGACCCCACCATCCTTGCGCATGTTCGCGAAGAGATACAGGCGGGCCTGGGGCAATGGGGCCGCGCGTCGCTTGCCGACAGCCGCCGCAGCGACGGAGTGCAGATCGCCGACGTGATCGCGAACACCCTGTTCAACATAACGGTCGGTTCACCCCGCGCCCACCGCATTCAGCAGATCATCGACCCGATGCTTGCATCAAACACGATCCGCATCGCCGAACTGACGCAAATTCCATAACGAAAAGGGCCGCGGTTTCCCGCAGCCCATTTGTCGCTTGTCGTCGATCGCGCTTATTCGAAGTCGCTGCCGCCGCCGGCGGGACTGCGCGGCGGCGCGGCGGCGGTCAGGCGCAGAGCCTCGGCCGAACGGCTGATCGAGCTGATTTCATCCGGCGTATCATCGTCATCGACGACAACTTTCTGCATCGATCCGATGAGCGTTTCCTTCAGATCCTTTGGCCGCACGGTCTGTTCGGCGATCTCGCGCAGCGCAACAACGGGGTTCTTGTCGCGGTCGCGATCGACGGTCAGTTCCGAACCGCCCGAAATCTCGCGGGCACGATGGGCCGAGAGCAGAACCAGGTCGAAACGGTTGGGAACTTTGTCGACGCAATCCTCGACAGTAACGCGGGCCATGTTGTTTCCTTAAAATATAGGAGAGGCCAGCCTTTTTAGAGGCGTGGCGGCAAGCGCTGCGCGCTAGCAGCCGGACGCACGCATGTCAATAAAAGCCCTGCCCTTGCGGCCTTCCCGGCCCGCCGCCTATGAGCAAGACATGGTACAAGCACAAGCTCCCGCCAGCCCCCACGGCCCGATAGCGGCCGACGTGGCCGGGCACCGGCTGGACGTCATTGTCGACGGCGATGAGCGGCTCGATCGGATACTCGCGCATCTGTCCACCGCAACAAACAGCGTCGACATGGTCATGTATATTTTCGAGGGCGACGGCGCCGGGACGCGCATTATCGATGCTATGACAGCCGCGGCGCGGCGCGGGGTGCGCGTGCGCGCGGTGATCGACAGCTTTGGATCGTCCGATATTTCCGATCGCTTTTTCGATCCGCTGCGCGACGCGGGCGGCAGCGTCACCTTTTTTTCGCGCCAATGGCGATCAAGCTATTTGATCCGCAATCATCAAAAGCTGTTGCTCATCGACGGGTCGGTGGCGATTACCGGCGGCTTCAACATTGCCGAACCCTATCTCAGCAGCGGACGGGCGCGGTGCTGGTTCGACCTGGGAATCATCGTTCGCGGACCTTCGGTCGCGCGAATGGTCGCGTGGTTCGAGGCAATTCACCATTATACCGTCAAGCATGACGGCAAGCTGCTCATGCTCCGCCGCCTGATCCGCGAATGGCCGATCGACGCGGGGCCGGTGACATGGCTGATCGGCGGCCCCACCCAGCGCCTTTCGCCATGGGCGCGGTCGGTTCGAACCGATCTTCAGGATGCGCGTCAACTCGACATGGCGATGGCCTATTTCTCGCCGGGACAGGGCCTGTTGCGGCGGCTGGGGCGGGTCGCGCGCGACGGCCGGGCCCGGTTCATGATGGCGGCGAAATCCGACAATGCCGCGACGATCGGCGCGTCCCGCCTGCTCTACGGCTATCTCTTGCGCAAGCGCGCGCAGATATGGGAATATCTGCCCTGCCGCCTGCATATGAAACTGATCGTCATCGACGATGTCGTCTATATCGGCACCGCCAATTTCGACGTGCGCAGCCTGTTCGTGAACGTCGAAGTGATGCTGCGCATCGCGGACGGCGGATTCGCACGGCAGATGCGCGATCTTATCGACGCACAGCAGGCCGATTGCGACATCATCAC
Source organism: Sphingopyxis sp. (assembly GCA_030145715.1). Taxonomy (GTDB): domain Bacteria; phylum Pseudomonadota; class Alphaproteobacteria; order Sphingomonadales; family Sphingomonadaceae; genus Sphingopyxis. The sequence goes on from JAIXHQ010000018.1 coordinate 51,403, forward strand.
CATGTCAAGCCACAAGGCGCGCGCCGGCTGGCTGACGCGCCTTCGCTGGACGCTGGCCTGGTTCGTCGTCGGGGTGATCGACTATACCGTATCCCGCCGGCTCAATTTCGGGCTGACCGAAACCGACCCGGATGCGGACATTTAGTCTTTCCAGCCCCAGAACAGGAAGCAGGGCGGGATGTTGACCCATTCGAGCGCGTTATCGATGCGGCGGAAATGCGCAGCGAGGAAATCGCGCGCGCGCGCCCGATATTGATAGACGAGAAAAGCGCCGCCGGGACGCAGCAGGCGATGGGTCGCGGCGGCGATCGCGGGGCCGACGCCCGACGGAAGCGTCGAGAAAGGCAGACCCGACAGCACATAATCCGCCTTGTCAAAGCCGTGCGCGGCGACGATCGCCTCCACATCGGCGGCCGATCCGTGGACGGCGATGAAGCGGCTGTCGCGAATGTCCTTGCGCAGATAGTCGATGAAGTCCGCGTTCGTGTCGATCGCGATCAGCGTCGCATCGCCCGACAGGCGTTCGAGCACCGGACGGCAAAAAGTCCCGACGCCCGGTCCATATTCGACGAACAGCTTGGTGTTCTTCCAGTCGACGGGCCGCAGCATGTGGCGGATCAGCGTCGGCGATGACGGGACGACCGACCCCACCATCACCGGGTGCTTGATAAAGCCCCGGATGAACATGCCCCATGGTCCGAAAAAGCGCTTGAGGGCCACGCGAAGCCGGCGGGCCAGCGGAGCTTTCGTTTCTTGGGCCTGCGCCCGCGGGTTGGTCATGATGGCTTTCGCATTGTTGCAGTCCCGTACGGCGTGGCAAAATCGACGCGATGGTGCAAGAAAAGAGTCATGCTTGACTCTGGACAGACAGGCGCGCGCGTGTAGGGAAGGCGTCGCTACGCACCACAAGCAAGGAGGGGCGGACTTGGCGACGAAATCCCATTCCATCCCGCCGGACCGCATGGCGGTTCTGTTCGCCGTGATGCTGGTCGCCGCGGCGGGCAATACGGCCATGCAATCGATCCTGCCCGCGATCGGCGCCAAACTGCACATCCCCGACGTGTGGGTCAGCCTGGCGTTCAGTTGGTCGGCGCTGCTCTGGGTCCTGACCGCCCCACGTTGGGCTCGCCAGTCGGACAAGCGGGGACGCAAGGCGTTGATGGCGCTGGGGGTCGTCGGATTCCTGTCGTCGATGGCGCTGTGCGGGCTTGTCCTGTGGGCCGGGCTCAAGGGACTGATCGGCGCCGGGGTCACCTTTGTCGTCTTTGCGCTTTTCCGCAGCCTTTATGGCGGCCTTGGGTCCGCGGCGCCGCCGGCGGTGCAGGCCTATGTCGCATCGCGCACCGAACCCGAGGAGCGCACGCAGGCGCTGTCGCTCGTGTCCTCCTCCTTCGGTATCGGCACCGTGCTGGGGCCGGCGGTCGCGCCCTATTTCATCCTTCCCGTTGTCGGCCTGGCCGGCCCGATGATCGTCTTCGCTTTGATCGGCATTGTCGTCCTTATCATGCTGCGGTGGCGCCTGCCGAACGACACGCCGCGCTTTGCCGCGCGCGGTGCCGTTGCCTCCTATCCGCTGTCGGGCGGCCCGACAGAGCCAACGGGCGACGACCAAAACAACCCCGACACTCCTCCGCAAAAGCCACTCAGTTGGCGCGACGACAGGGTCAGGCCGTGGCTTCTTGCAGGCTTTCTGGGCGGCCAGGCCCAGGCGATGATGCTGGGGGTCGTCGGCTTCCTCATCCTTGACCGCCTGAACCTGCGCCTCGACCCCGAAACGGGCGCCGACATAACCGGGACCGTGTTGATGTCGGGCGCCGTCGCGACGCTCCTCGCCCAGTGGGGCCTCATTCCGCTATTCAAGCTGAAACCCGCGCCGACCGTCCTGTGGGGCGCGGCGCTGGGCGCTGTTGGGACGCTGTTGACGGGACTTGGGCAGGATCAGCATGCGATCACTATCGGCTTTGCCCTCGCCTCGCTGGGTTTCGGCCTGTTCCGTCCCGGTTTTACCGCGGGTGCATCCCTGTCGGTCCCCCGCCGCGATCAGGGCGCGGTCGCGGGAATGACGGCGTCGATCAACGGGTCGGCCTATATCGTCTCACCCGCGATTGGCGTGCTGCTTTACAATTGGCATCCGATGGTCGCTTACGGCCTGATGGCGGCATTCTGCGGCTGGCTGGTCCTGTGGGGCTGGAAAGCCCTCCGTCAGGACCAGCCGGGCCTCTAATCCCCTGCGGCCTCATGCTTGCGTTCGCGGACGGGTTTAAGCATTCCCGGCGCGAAAAAGCCGATGGGATCGACGCTCATCGCCGCCTGCTTGATCTCGCCCTGGATCTTTTCATAATCCCGCTCCATCGCTTCGGTCACAGAGGCACGGGTATCCTTCAGCGCCGCTTCGAAATCGTCCATCGTCACACTGTCACTGTCGAGCGAACGCTTGAGCGCGGCGAGGCCGGCCCGCCGCGTCAAATCCTCCAGATCGGCGCCGGTAAAACGATCCGACCGTTCGGCCAGCACGCCAAGGTCGACGTCCTTTGCCAGCGGCATCCGTCCGGTCTGGATTTCCAGAATGCGCTTTCGACCCTCCGCATCGGGAACCGATACATAGATAAGCTCGTCCAGCCGCCCCGGACGCAGCAAGGCCGGATCGATCAGGTTGGGCCGGTTCGTCGCGCCGATAACGACGACCGATTGCATTTCCTCGATCCCGTCCATTTCCGCCAGGATCGTGTTGACGACCCTTTCGGTGACTTGTGGCTCGCCCGACGTGCCGCTGCCCCGCGCGGGCACCAGGCTGTCAAGTTCGTCGATAAAGATGATCGTAGGGGCGACGGCGCGCGCACGCGCGAATAATCGCGCGATCTGTTGCTCGCTTTCGCCATACCATTTCGACAACAGATCCGACGATTTGATCGAGATGAAATTGGCGTCGGATTCGCGCGCTGCGGCCTTGGCCAACAGGGTTTTTCCGGTTCCCGGCGGGCCATATAGCAAAAATCCCTTGGCAGGACGGATGCCCAGCCGGCGAAATGCCTCCGGATTTTTCAGCGGCAGTTCGATCCCTTCGATCAGCTTGTCGCGCGCGGCGTCGAGCCCGCCGATGTCGCTCCACCGCGTTTTGGGCGCCTGAACCATCACTTCGCGCATCGCCGACGGCTGGACACGTTTCAGCGCATTGTTGAAATCCTCACGCGTCACGCGCAATTCTTCGAGGACGTCGGCGGGGATCGTCCCTTCGGCAAGGTCGAGTTTCGGCATGATCCGCCGCACCGCCTCGATCGCCGCTTCGCGGGTCAGCGCCGCCATGTCGGCCCCGACAAATCCAAATGTCGTGCGCGAAAGTTCCGCCAGATCGACATCCTCGGCCAGCGGCATACCGCGCGTATGGATGCCCAATATCTCGCGCCGCCCGCTTTCGTCGGGAACGCCGATCACGATCTCGCGGTCGAAACGGCCCGGACGACGCAGTGCCTCGTCGATCGCGTCGGGGCGATTGGTGGCGGCAATGACGACCAGGTTGGTCCGCGGCTCCAGCCCGTCCATCAGCGTCAGCAACTGCGCGACAAGGCGCTTTTCCGCCTCCCCCTGCACCTGCCCGCGCTTGGGCGCGATTGAATCGATTTCGTCGATGAACAGGATCGACGGCGCCGCCTTGGCCGCCTGTTCGAAAATATCCCTCAGCCGTTTTTCGGATTCGCCATAGGCGCTGCCCATGATTTCGGGCCCGTTGATCAGGAAAAATTGCGCTTCGCTTTCATTGGCAACGGCGCGTGCCAGCCGCGTCTTGCCGGTCCCCGGCGGGCCGTGCAGCAGCACCCCGCGCGGCGGATCGACGCCAAGGCGGCGGAACAATTCGGGATAGCGCAGCGGCAGTTCGACCATTTCGCGAAGCTGGTCGATCGTCTCGCCCAGACCGCCCAGATCGTCATAGGTCACATCGGTTCGGCGCGCGTCCTGCGGCTCCTGATATTCGGGCAGCAGTTCGATTTCGGTATTTTCGTCGATGAATACGACGCCCTTCGGCGTTGCGGAAACCACGAGCAGCCGGACCTCAGCAAGTGCATAGGCCGGCGCGTTCAGCATCTGGCGAAGCTGGGGCGGCATGTCGCCCGACGGGAGCCGCTGCTGCCCCGCCGTCGCCACCGTATCGCCGGCCACCACCGGGCGTCCGAAAAAGCTGCGTTTCAAGGCATTTGCCGACCCCTGAAGCCGCAGATTTTCCTGCGCGGGCGCGAATACCACGCGCGTCGCCGGGCGCGCTTCGACGCGGCTCAGTTCGACCATGTCACCCGCGCCGGCCCCGGCATTGGCGCGCTGCAAACCGTCGAGGCGAACGACCTCCAGCCCCTCGTCCTCGGCATAGGGCAGCACGACGCGCGAGGCGGTCTGCCGCTTTCCGCTGATCTGGATGATGTCGCCTTCGGTTACGCCAAGTTCGGCCATCGCCGATCGCGGAATGCGGGCAATTCCGCCCCCGCTTTCCTCGGCGCGCGAATTCGCCACCTGCAGCTTCACCTGTTTTTCCTTTACCGCGGCGTCGGCCAATTGGCGTCTCCTTCCAAGTGGGTCAGGTGCAAAAGATAGGATGGCTGTTCGCTATTTGCGACCCCCCTTGCCGCCAGTCAGTGCCTCAGGACCTATGACGCGCTGCACAAAATTCTGGCATGTCGCTCGATGGCATGTCATCATTGGCACCGCATATGGCACGCCTTCCCCCCCTCAGCAGCATGGAAGCCTTTTTGGAAGTTGCCCGCCATGGCACGGTCAAGGCGGCCGCGATCGAACTGGGCCTGTCGATGCCCGCCCTTTCGCGGCGAATCCAGACGCTCGAACATGGGGTAGGAAGGCCGCTGTTCAATCGGCACCACCACGGACTCAGCCTGACGGAATCGGGGCGCGCGCTTCAGGAGCAATTGTCGCCCATTCTCGACGAATTGCGCACGGTAATCGGGCAGGTCGGCAGCCCCAGCGCGTCGCTCCGTCTGCATCTTAACGTGCTGCCCCTTTTTGCGCAGCAGCGCCTCTTTCCTCGACTGCCCGAACTGCGTCGCCAGAATCCGGAACTTCACATCGACATCGATACCATGTCCCATGCCGAAGCGCGTCTGGGCGAAGGCATCGACGCCGCGATCGCCCTTGCCCGGTCGATCGATCCCGCGCTCTATGCCGCGCGGCTCGACCAGGACAAGGTTTTCCCGATCGCGTCGCGGACGCTGACCGATGGCGATCGCGCGATCAAAGTGCCCGAACAATTACAGCGCGTGACGGTTCTGCTTCACCGCGAAATGCCGGAAACCTTTGCCGCGTGGAAAAAGGAAATCGGCATGCCCTATCTCGAACCCGCCGGGATCGATTATTTCGATTCCGGCCCGCTGATGCTCGAAGCGGCGGCGCAGGGTATCGGCGTCGCCTTCATGCACGGCCATCATTTCGACGATGCCCACGATCCGCGACTGGTCCGCCTGTTCGATTTCGACGTCGACAGCCCGTACAGCTATTGGTTCGTCTGCCGCCCGCGCGCGCTGCGCCAGCCCGCGGTAAAGCTGTTCCACGACTGGCTGCTCGCCGCCAAAATCTGAACCGCTGCCGATCAATTTGCGACGATATTGTCGCTGGACCCGTCATGGCGGGAAAATGGTGCTGCTGGACAGGATTGAACTGTCGACCTCGTCATTACCAATGACGCGCTCTACCACTGAGCTACAGCAGCAACCGTGACGCCCGCAACCGCAAGTTTGCGGGGCAGGCGCGGCCTATGGCGGGGCGTCCCTTTCCTGTCAAGGCACGAGACTTGACCGCGCACAGATTTCGCGAGATTGGCCGGTGCATGAGCAAGTCGCCCACCCCCGCCGATTTGGAACGCGAGCGCCGCCTGGCCGAGGCGCTGCGAGAAAATCTGCGTAAACGCAAGGCGCAGTCGCGCGAGGCGCGCACGGAAAATCCGCCTAAAGACTGACCGTCACCGTTACCGGATCGCCCTCCACCAACCGTTCGGCCCGGCGCACCGCCGCCTTTACGGGCAACAGCCAGCCGCCGCTTTCGCGGTGCGGAAAGACCGACGTCCGCCAGCGCGTTTCGCCTATCGCCACCTCGACCCGCGCCGAACCGAAACCCTTTCGCCCGTCAAGCCACTGACCGGACATCGCGGCCAGGCGAATGCCATCGGCGACATCCCCCGTGATCGTCAGGAAAAACCATGCCGCCGGCGCGGTTGCCGACTGCCATCGCCACAGCGGGGTCGTGACGGTGAAATTTTCCAAGCCGGTTATTTCGCGCCGACCGGGCGTACCGGCACCGGGATGTTACAAATGTCGGCGCCGCCCGCCGGGACGATGAAAAAGGGATCACGGCGATTCCGCCGCGCATCGACATAGCGCGCGAAACTGTCACTTTCGGTCGAAAGATACTCGAACTTGGGCTGCTCCGGCATCGACAGATCGCTGGCGATACGGATCGACCTGATCGTCACGCGTTCCGCCGCGTCCTTATAAAAGCCAAGCGCCTTGGTTCCGCGTGGCAGGCTCGACAGATGTTCGATCCCGCTGATGATGCGGCCGACGACGGCGATATTGCGGTCGAGGTGACGCGGCGCATGGCCGATGACGGCGTAAAGCTCGGCCCCCGAACCGGTATCGGGCGACATATTGCGACCGACGCCGACGGCGGCATAGCAATGGAGGGGCCAGCGGCTCGCCCGCCCGGCAGAGGAACCGATCGGCCACCCCGATTCGAACGCGACGTTCGGCGCATAGGCATCGGACATCGACGCGCCCGCCAAGCCACCGCCTTTGCCCGTTGCCGGAACCGCGCCATCTTTCGGCAGTCGGATCACGGCCTTGTCACTGGCGGCGGGTTGCGCGCGAGCAGAACCCGATACGACATATTCGCGCTCCGGCACGGCCGCCAGTCCTGGGGGCAAGGCCTTCTTCTCGGTCGCGTCGCCCCATTGGGCGACATAATTGTCCTGCACCCGGTTGACGCTGGTGCCGTCCCACCAATGCGCGCCGACGAGCTTGCGGATATTGCCGATCCAGCCCTGACTGAATGGCGCAGGCATCAACTGAATGACGACGCGGCGCGCGCTGCCCCGTGCATCCGGAGCGAGGTCCATGACCAGCAAATCCGACGCCGCGATGGCAATCCAGTCATCCGCCGGCGCCGCAGCCGCGATTTCGCCCGGCGACAGCACTGGCGCGGCATCCTGGGCCTGGGCGGGAACGACGAGCAAAGCGGCCATGGCCGTCAGGACGATCTTTCTCATCGCCTATGTCTGCCACGTCCAATCATCTTGCGAAAGCCCCGCCAAGCGATTAGGGCGCGCCTTCCAGTGCATGCGGAGCGGTGGCCGAGTGGTCGAAGGCGCTCGCCTGGAAAGTGAGTATACGTCAAAAGCGTATCGAGGGTTCGAATCCCTCCCGCTCCGCCATTTAAATACAAAAATCGTTGGTTTTCCGCCATTTTTTGGCGGTTTTCCGCGCGTCCGGCCCGCCATTGACAATTCATGCCAATTCACGAGAATTCACAGGAATTCAGGGGGCTTCACGCTTTGGCGTAAGGCCCGGTGTAAGAACGAATGGCTGGCGTTATGCTGGCGTTCTTATTGGCGAAAGTGAAGGTTTATGGCGGCTATTGCGATCACACAGGCCAAGCAAGTCGATAAAGTTGGCCCCGGTTCTTATACCGTAGCTCCAAATCTTATCCTTAGAGTGAAGCCGACTGGCGCTAGAAGCTGGGTTTTCCGTTACCAGTCTGGCGGCAAGCCGGTGGAGATTGGCCTAGGCAAGGCTGGCGCGAATGGCCGAAGCCGAGACGAGGCTATCGAAAAAGCAGAACTGATGCGGCGCGATGTTGTCGAAGGCAGAAACCCCAAGCTTAGGGTCAACGCGAAGTTCAACGCGGGCGCGGCGACCTTCAACGACTATGCCAAAATCGTCATTGATAAGAAGGACCAAGAATGCCGGAACGGCAAGCACCTGAAGCAATGGCAATCCACCATAGACGAGTATTGCTCTGGCAAGCATCGCGGCGTTCCCAACATCGCGGCGATGCAGCCGAAAGAAATAACCTATCTCGACGTTGAGGCTGTGCTGAAGCAGAAAGCCCTTCGCAATGATGACGGCACCCCTAAGGCCGAAACCCAAAGCCGCTTGCGTCAGCGTATGAGGGCAATCCTGAAACAGGCTGCTATTGCCGAAGGTGAGCCGCACAGGTTTAACCCTGCTGAATTTTATGAACTGCCCAAGCGCAAGCGCGGCGGTATCACCAATCACCATCCCGCCGCACAGTGGCAGGACTGCCCGGCGATCTATGCGGCACTAGTTGCGAAGGGCCTGAACAAGGCGACCGGCGAAATCGACCTAAGCAAGGAACCCACAAGCTCGCTTGTGTTGCGCTGGTCCATTCTGACCGCCGCCCGGTCTGGCGAAGCTCGCGGCACACTGTGGGCAGAGATTGAAGAAGCTGAATGGAACTTGCCGCCAGAGCGCATGAAGATGCACCGGCAACATATCGTGCCGCTTTGCGATGATGCCTTGGCCATTCTCGAAACCATGAAGGAACGCATTCACCCAAGGGCCAAAGAGCGGGTTTTTCCCGGCGCACAGGGCGGGCTTATTAGTGACGTTGCCGTCAACAAGACTCTGGCAGCGGCGGCGAAAGACGCTGGCATTGAATACAAGGTCACGGCTCACGGCTTCCGCAGTTCATTCCGCGATTGGGTTGCCGAAGCTACAGAGTTTCCCGGTCAAGCCGCCGAATGGGCTTTGGCACATTCACCCACGAATAAGGTTGAAGGCGCATACCAGCGCGCAAGTCTGCTAGATAAGCGCAAAGCCATTATGACCGCTTGGAACCTTTATCTGAAAGGCGAAGAACCGGCTGATAGTAATGTTGTAGAATTCCCCGGCGCAAAGGTCGCTTAAGAAGGCTTGCCTACTTACCATTCGTCGCAAATTATATTTTTTTAACTTGCGATCATATCAATCCACATGCACCAACGTGAACGCAGCCGGTGGCGGTCAGGCCGTTATCCGAGTTACCCAAGGGGTGGCGGCATCATAGCCCGCCACCCCTTTTTCATTGTGACGGGCCAGCCAAAGGAACCGTCCAATGCAAGACCGATTTGTCACCGTTGATGAAGCCAGCCGCCTGTTATGCGTGTGCAAGACTTCGGTGTTTAACTTGATGAAAAATGGCGAGCTTCGCCGGGTAAAGCTTAGCACCAATAAGACCGTCCTACTCGCCAGCGACATTCAGAACTTCATTCAGCGCAAAGCCGCTGAAGCCACCCCCGCAGCCGCGTAAGGGGTTAGATCGATGTATCAGGGGAACGAAAACCCCGACACCGCACATGCTGAACCGGGCGCGGCATCGGGGCTTCCGAAGGACAGGAACGATAACGCTCAACTGCCCGGCCAACATAAGGTCGCGAACGTTATCGATCAAGTAAAACCGGCCCATATTCCGGGCCTGATAGGTGATATTCGCGACTTCATTTTGAGCGCGGCCCCGCACCCCAACGCAGATATTGCGTTAGCTGGTTCAATTGCTTTGATGGCGGGAATATCGGGGCGTTGCTTCAACACCTACACCGGCGCTGGCTTGAACCAATACATTCTGTTGTTGGCGTCCACCGGCCTTGGCAAAGAGGCGGCGGCTAGCGGCATATCAAAGTTACTTGCGGCGATCACGCCGACTGTTCCGGCCGCTGGCGACTTCAAAGGCCCGGCGCTCGTGTCGTCGGCTGGCCTGATTAAGTGGCTCGATAAGAAGCCGTCAGTGGTCAGCGTCATCGGTGAGTTCGGCTATAAGCTAAAGGCCATCTCATCGCCTAGAGCCAATCCCAACGATGAATTGCTGAAGGCAACGCTACTCGACCTATATGGTGAGTCTGGCGCGGGCGCTGTCCTCGACCCGATGGCCTACAGCGACCGCGACAAGCAGACTGCCCCAATCTTCAGCCCGGCGTTGACCCTCCTTGGCGAAAGCGTGCCCGGTATCGTTTATGAAGCCTTGAGCGAAAGCATGGTCCTTAGCGGACTGCTGCCCCGGTTCATGGTCATTGAAGCTACAGGCCAACGCTCGAACCTGAACGAGACACCGGCAAGCCAGCCATGCCCACAGATGGCGCAACGCTTTTCCGATTTGGTCGCGCATTCGCTGGCGCTCAACTTCAGCAACCGCGTCCACGTCATAGATGCGACCGATGACGCCAAGCTGAAGTTCCGCGAGTTTGAGCATTGGGTAACGGCGCAAATCAATGCCGATCAATCCGAACCGCTCCGCGAACTTTGGAACCGATCGTTCCTGAAGGCGGTGAAGCTCGCCAGCCTATGCGCCGTTGGCGTCAATCCCTTCGCGCCGGTCGTGACGATCAACGAAACCATGTGGGCAACGAATATGATCGTTGGTCAGGTTCAATCCCTTGTTGGCAAATTCGCCAGCGGGGAAACTGGCACCAAGGCTGGCAGCGAGGCGCACCAACTGCGGGCGGTCATTAAAGTCGCGAAGGAATATGTTGAAGGCGAGCCGGGCAAATGCACGAGCTACGGTTGCACTGAAGATATGCAACGCATGGGCGTCTTCACTCAAAGCTACCTGTCGCGTCGGCTAATCAATCTGCCCACATTTGCTGAAGACAAACTTGGCCCAACCAACGCGCTGAAGCGGGCGCTGAAGAACCTGCTTGAAGCCGATGACATTCGCGAAATCCCCCCCGGCGCAAATGGTGGCGACTTACGGCGTGAAGCCTCGCGCCTTCTGCATATCCAACCCCCGGCGCTTCCTCTCGTCAGAACCGTAAAACCAGCGTGAGAACGCTAAGTGACTGAAACTATGACCTTAAGACCCATGAGAATTTAAGTGCCGAGTAATGGCCAGAAGCGCCGCCGATTAGCAAACCAACTTAGTTCTTATATTCTTATTTCTTATATTTGTTCAAAAAGGAAGGATTTGCAATGACTTAGAAAAGTTCCAAAATTCATATTTTCGTTTTCACGCTCTTATGAGCCGACCAACTGAAGGACAGGTCAAAAATGAAAGCGGCAACTGAAACAATTACTGAAATGCTGGCTTTGTCTGATGCGGCGAACCAGCCAAATATAAGGTCAAATGCAAGGGCGGCAAAATCCAAGGGAAAACTCCGCCATTCTATCAAGCTCTTATCTGAAATGTTCGGCGGCTCACCTATCCGCCATGACAAAAAGGAATACTGAAAATGGCTGACATTCAATTATCCAACCAAATCCCCAACGTCTTCGTTGAAGGTGCCTTTCACGCGCCCAATGGCTATATTCATGCCGGGCAAATGGAGCTTGAAAAGTTCCCGGACAATGCGGCGCTGAAGTCGGCGGCTGAAGCTCTTGGCTTCGCTAGGTCCAATGGCGAAAGCATCAACAAGCTTCGCGCCAATCCCCACGAAGACCATATGCCGCAACAGCATGACCGGGCCATTCGCGAAAGCTGCGATAGCTTTGAGCGGTCGTTCAATGAGAAGTTCGACAACGCGAAGGCTGGCCTAGTGCGCGAGCTTGCGGCGGTCGAAGCTGGCATTGCCGAGAAGGCCGGGCTGAAACCCAACATGGCAATTGCCAATCTGACTGTGGGCACTTTGCAATCGTTGAAGTCGGACGGCGAACGAATGAAGGCCGTCACCGATCTTCTTGAAGACGGCGACCATGAAACCTTGGCGACGTTGATGGCCGTCCCGCGCTTTACCACGATGCTGCCCCGCGACTTT
>JAIXHQ010000019.1 GCA_030145715.1 Sphingopyxis sp.
TGGTGGAGCCGAGGGGAATCGAACCCCTGACCTCTGCAGTGCGATTGCAGCGCTCTCCCATCTGAGCTACGGCCCCGCGACGGGCGGGTCTTAACGGCACTGTATGACAGTGGCAACGGCTTTTCTGATGCGGGGGGCCTGGCCGGTCGAATAGAGGAACGGGGGATTCCGATGGCCAAGGCATGGCATTTAACCAGTCGCCCGCAGGGGCTTCCGACAATCGACAATTTCGCGCTGCGCGATTTGCCTGACGCTCCGCTGGAAAAGGACCAGATCCGGGTCCGCAACCTGTGGCTGTCGGTCGATCCCTATATGCGCAGCCGCATGAACGACGCCAAAAGCTATGCGCCCAGCTTTCCCATCGATCAGCCGATGACCGGCGGCGCGATCGGCGAGGTGGTCGAAAGCCGGATGGACGGGTTTGAAACGGGCGACCTGATCCTTCACATGGGCGGATGGCGCGACGGCGGCATCATCGGATTGGACATGATGCCCAACAAACTGCCTGCCGAGGCATTGGCGGCGGACATGAGCCCGCAGACATTTCTGCACAATATGGGCCTGACCGGGGGCACCGCATGGATCGGGTTGCTGCGTATCGCGGCGGCCAAGCCCGGCGATACGATCTTTGTTTCGGCCGCGGCGGGCGCCGTGGGTTCCGCGGTCGTCCAGATCGCCAAGGCCCGCGAAATGACCGTCATCGGGTCTGCCGGCGGCGCGGAAAAATGCGCGTGGGTCAAGGATTTGGGCGCCGATGCCGTGGTGGATTATAAAGCCGGGCCGGTCCTTCCCGCGCTGACCGAGGCGCTGCGCGATCTTGGGAAAGCGGGCATCGACGTCTATTTCGACAATGTCGGCGGCGAACATCTCGACGCCGCATTCGCGCACGCCAATGATTTCGCGCGCTTTGCGATTTGCGGAATGATCGACGTCTATAATGACGGAAAGGCGCAGGAGATGGCATATCTCGTCCGCGCGATCCCGGCGCGCATCCGCATGGAAGGCTTTATCTACACCGATCAGCTTATTGAATATATGGAAGAATTTCACGCCGACATGGCTGGACTGATCGCCAGCGGCGCGGTGACGATGCGCGAGACGGTGTATGACGGGCTGGCGTCCGCCCCGGATGCCTTCCTGGGCCTGTTTTCCGGGCAGAATATCGGAAAAATGCTGGTCCGGCTCTAAAGTCGCCCTAACCGCCGTCAGTGTCCGGTCGTCAGTTGCCGAAACCGACCGACAGGAAATCGGGCATCGGCCCGTTCCAGCCGTCGTCGGGGCCGTCCTGATCGTCGCGCCGCGCCGATGGGGCAGGCTTGCGATCGCCGCGCGTGGACTTGGCCGGACGGGCCGCGGGGGCTTCGGCCGGACGCGCGGGAGCCTTTTCCGCTTTGGCGGCGCCCTTTCCGCGTCCGCCACGCGCCGGGCGCGCACGTTTCGATCCCGATTTTTCCTCGTCATCGGCCGGGCTTTCGGCACCCGTCGCCACCGCCGCGCCGCCATGGACGGGGATCTTATAGCCGGTCAATTTCTGGATATTGTCGATCGCCTCGTCATCCGATGACGAAACCAGCGTGAAGGCGCGGCCCTTTGCCCCCGCGCGGCCGGTGCGGCCGATCCGATGGACATAATCGTCGGGATGCCATGGCGCGTCGAAATTGAACACATGGCTGACGCCCTTTACGTCGAGGCCACGCGCCGCGACGTCGGACGCCACCAATATGTTGATCGTGCCGTTCTTGAACCGGTCGAGTTCGGCGATGCGGCTCGACTGGTCCATGTCGCCATGGATTTCGCCGGCCTTATATCCGTACCGCTGAAGCGATTTCGCGAGTTCGCGCACCGTGGTCTTGCGATTGCAAAAGATGATCGCGGTCGCGATGTCCTCGGCCTCGATCAGGTCGCGCAGCGTATCGCGCTTGTTGCGTTCCGACGTCTTGACCAGGAACTGCTCGATATTCTCGTTCCGGCTCGCGGGACGAGCCACCTCGATCGTCTTGGGATTTGAAAGAAACTTGTCGGCGAGCCGTTTGATGGGCGCCGGCATCGTCGCCGAAAAGAGCAGCGTCTGCCGAGTCGCGGGAAGTTTGGTGCAGATATTCTCGATGTCCGGAATAAAGCCCATGTCGAGCATCCGGTCCGCCTCGTCGATCACCAGGAGGTTGCAGCCGGTGAGCAATATCTTGCCGCGTTCGAACAGGTCCATCAGTCGGCCCGGCGTGGCGATAAGGACATCGACGCCCTTTTCCAGCGCTTTCACCTGATCGCCCATCTGAACCCCGCCGATCAGCAGAGCCATCGACAGCTTGTGATACTTGCCATATTTTTCAAAGTTTTCAGCAACCTGCGCCGCGAGCTCCCGCGTCGGCGCCAAGATCAGCGAGCGCGGCATCAAGGCACGAGCGCGGCCATGGGCCAGAATATCGATCATCGGCAGCACGAAGGATGCGGTCTTGCCAGTGCCTGTCTGCGCGATCCCGATGATGTCGCGCATCATCAATACGGAGGGGATCACCCCGGCTTGGATCGGCGTCGCTTCATTATAGCCCGCCTCGTCGATCGCGCGCAAAAGTTCGTCGGAAAGGCCGATGTCGGCAAATTTCATGAGGTAGCATGTCCGGAAATAGAGGAGGCACCCAGCCGCCCACGCAGGCGGACGCTGGGGCGGCCCTTGGGGAAACAGCGATAAAAAGTCAAGAAAAGCCGACGAAAGGTGCGATTATTCCTCTTCGCGAACCGCGACCATCCAGCGGAATTTGTCGATTTCGCATTTTGCCCCAGTGCGCGCATGAATTTGATCGCGCCCTTCGCAGAGTTGACCGTCCTTGGTCCCCTCCATGTAAAAACCGGCATAGAAATCCAGCGCGCGACAGCCGCGATTGAGCTGGGCGCGAAGGCGCTGTTTCTGGCGGGTAATCAGGTCGATGCTGTCGCGCTGCGCCGCCTGCATCCCCATGATGCTGCGCATGGGCACGCATTTCGGGGCCTTTTTTTCCTTCCAGATGATCGGCAATTGAACTTCGCGCCGCGATGGCATCGGCCCGGCGGTGAAATTGTTGATCGGCGAACGCTGCGCGGGGACACGGATGATGAGTTGCTGTTCGATCACCAACTGCCAGAAAGACGTCGCCTGATCGGTCGTCGGCGCCGACAATTCGGTCAGCGACTCCGGCGCGCCCACGAGCGGCGCCGTGTCGGCCGCGGGCGCAGCGGCCGCAAACCACAGGAACGCCGCCCTCAGCACAGTCGCGCTGCCACCCTCTCGGCATCCTGACGGAAGATGATGTTCACCCGTGGCTCCTGCGTCCATGCCCGCTGGACGAATTGATGTTATTCGTTCATCGCTCGCTTTAGCAAGGTTGATTGAACATCAAATGAACTATTGTCGATCCCGGCCCGTTCATCGGACAGGCCCTGCCCGGAATGGAACGGCATGACGCGCCCACCAACGGCATCGCTGCTGACGGCGCTGCGCGACCTGCTTGGCCCCAAGGGCTATAGCGCCGATGCCGATGCGATGGCGCCGTGGCTGACCGACTGGCGCGGGAAATATCGCGGACGCGCCGCCGCGATGCTGTCGCCCGTCACGACCAAAGAGGTCGCCACCATCGTCCGCCTGTGCGCCGCCGCCGATGTCGCGCTGGTGCCGCAGGGCGGAAACAGCGGCATGGTGGGGGGCGCCACCCCCGACGCCAGCGGCGACCAGTTGCTGCTGAGCCTGCGGCGCATGAACCGCGTCCGGCATATCGACCCGGCGGCCCGCATCGCGGTCGTCGACGCCGGTGTCATCCTGGAGAATCTTCACAACGCCGCGCTCGCGCATCATCTTCGCTTTCCGCTGACATTGGGGGGCAAGGGGTCGGCGACGATCGGGGGACTGGTATCGACCAATGCGGGCGGCACACAGGTCCTGCGGCACGGCACGATGCGCGCGCTGGTCGCGGGCGTCGAAGCGGTGCTGCCCGACGGCAGCATTTTTGACGGACTGGCGCCGCTGAAAAAAGATAATCGCGGATATGACCTGCGACACCTGTTTTGCGGGGCGGAAGGGACGCTGGGGATCGTTACCGCCGCGACGCTGCGCCTGATCCCGGTGGCGGCGGCGCGGCGCACGGCGTGGATCGGCGTCGAGTCCCCCGACAGCGCGCTGCTGCTACTGCGACAGCTCGACCGGGGCATCGGCCGCGACCTGGAAGGCTATGAGCTGATTCCGCATCGCTGCCTGGAGTCGGTGCTGCGCCACATTCCACAGGCGCGCGCACCGCTGGCCGCCGCGCATCCCTGGTATGTGCTGGCCGAACTGGCGGGGGACGAAGATGCGGCGCTGGGCGAGGCGTTGGAACGGCAACTGGCCGCCGCGATCGACACCGGACTGATCCGCGATGTCGTGATCGCCAAGAATGACCGGGAGAGCGAGGATTTCTGGCGTCTGCGCGAATCGATTTCCGAATCCGAGCGCGCCAAGGGACCGGGATTGCAGCATGACATCAGCGTGCCCGTCGACCTGATGCCGGCATTTATCGCCGACAATCCGGGGCGACTGGCGCAGGCTTTTCCGGGCGCCGGGACATTGTCGTTCGGGCATCTGGGCGACGGCAATATCCATCACCATGTGCTGCCGCCCGGCGGCGTGGACGGCGCGGCATGGATCGCGGCCGAGGGCGCCGCCGTCAGCCGCCTCGTCTATTCGCATGTCATCGAACTGGGCGGGTCGATTTCCGCCGAACATGGGATCGGACAGATGAAGCGCGACATATTGGCCGATCTCGATAGTCCGGCGCGGCTGGCGGCGCTGCGCGGCGTCAAGGCGGGGCTGGACCCCGCGGGGATTTTCAATCCCGGCAAGCTGATTGGCTGATGCCCGCCGAATCCGGCGAAGGTCCCTGCATCGCCCCCTTGCGCGGAAGGGCGCAGGTCAATAAGGCGCGCTGTTATCATCGCGTCCCGGATCCCCGGACCATCTAGTCGGAGTTCGATCATGGCCACTGCGCCCGCCCCTGCCAACCTGCCGCTTTTCTATCAGGATCTGGTGCCGCTTTCGAGCGTCGACCACGCCGATTTCCGCGCCCGCCCGCTCGACAAGGCCGATTTCCTGGTCAACCAGCACGCCGTGCCGCTCACGTCCGACGAATTTGTTTCGGCCTGCCGTTTCTATCCGATCGTTTTTTCGGCGGGTGAAAATCCGGTTCCGCTGGCGCTGATGGGCCTGAACGAAGGCGTGAACATCTTCGTCGATGACGAGGGCAAGCTCATCAACCCGGTCTATGTTCCGGCCTATGTCCGCCGCTACCCCTTTCTGCTCGCCAAATTGCAGCCCAATTCGGAAGAATTGTCGCTGTGTTTCGACCCGACATCGGGCGCCATCGGCAAGTTCGACGAGGGCGACATCTTGTTCGAAAACGGCCAGCCAGCCGAACCGGTGCAGGCTGTCCTCGAATTCTGCAAGAATTTCGAAGAAGCGGGCCAGCGCACCGGCCTGTTCATGGAGGAACTGAAAAAGGCCGACCTGTTGATGGACGGCGAAGTCAGCATCCAGCAGGAAGGCAATGACAAGCCCTTCATCTATCGCGGGTTCCAGATGGTCGACGAGAACAAGCTGCGCGAACTGCGCGGCGACGTGCTGCGCAAGCTGACGCAGAACGGCATTCTCGCACTGATCTTTGCCCATCTCTTCTCGTTGCAGATCATGCGCGAAGTCTTTGCCGACCAGGTCAAGGCCGGCAAGGTGCCCGAATTGCTGCCCATCGCCGCAATCTGAGGCCGCGAAGGCCGAAATGGCCGCTTTGGAAGGGCGTCGGCTCCGCCGGTTCGCTCCTTGCCAAGGCGGCCCAAGCGGCCATCGGGCTACGCCCATCGATCGAATGAAAGGGCCGCCCGGGTCCGGCGACATAGCCGACTGACGATTGCGGCCGCGATCGGCGGATCAGAAATCTATCGCAAGGCCTTTTAGCTCCCAGTCGCCGTAACGCACAGGATTGCGCCCGCCGGGCTGGTCTTCGGCCTTATCCTCATGGATCGGTGCGGGCGGCGGAAGCGGGCTGTTCGTCCAGCCAGCAGGCGGTTTGACATGCGCGGGGCGGGTCGATGCCCGCGCGGTTCCGCCAATGGTGCCGATTTTGCTGATGCCGGTCATGATATTCGCCTATAGGATTTCCGATGCGCCACGCCAAGCCTCCTGTTTTCCCGCATGACTGACCGCCGCCCCCGGCCGAAGCGTCGCACGACGAGTGCGGGCGACCCTCCCGGCATGGCACCCCGGCGCGCGGCGCTGCGCCTGACCGACGCGATCCTGCGGCGGGGCGACCCGCTCGACGTCGCGATGCATGCGGCGGCGCAGGGCCTGACCGGCCCCGACCGGGCGTTCGCGGTGGCCATCGCATCCGAAACTTTGCGCTGGATGGTCGACATCGACGCGCTGATCGACGGCGCAACGGAGCAGATTCTGCCCGACGACGTCAAATCGCGCGCCGTGCTGCGAATTGCATTGGCGCAGTTGCTGGTGCTGAGGACCCCCGGCCATGCCGTCGTATCGACCGCGCTGCCGCTGGTCGATGGTGGGCCAAGGCGGCTGGTCCACGCCCTATTGTCGCGCGCGCAGCAGGAAGAATGGCAGCTTCCCAAACGCGCGACGCTGCCCCTGCCCACGGCCGAACGCTGGGCCGAACAATGGGGGCTGCCCATGGTCGAAGCCGCCGAAGCGGCGTGGAGCGCCCCGCCGCCCATCGATCTGAGCTTTGCCGCCGAACCCAACGCCAGCGAATGGCCCGATGCCGTATCGCTGGCCGCGCATCACCTGCGACTGCCGCGCGGCCAGGCGGTCGAAACGATGCCGGGCTATGCCGAGGGCGGCTGGTGGGTGCAGGACATTGCCGCCAGCCTGCCGGCCCGGCTGCTGGGCGCGGGCGATGGCCGAACCATCCTCGACCTGTGCGCCGCGCCGGGCGGCAAGACGATGCAGCTCGCGGCGGCGGGATGGTCGGTCGTCGCGGTGGACAGCAGCGCGAAACGGCTCGAACGGCTCCACGCCAATATGGCGCGCACCGGCCTGTCGGCCGCCATCGCGCAGGGCGACATACGACATTGGGAACCCGAAGCGGCGGTGGACGCGGTGCTGCTGGACGCGCCCTGTTCGGCAACCGGCATTTTTCGCCGCCATCCCGACGTGCTGCACCGTATCGAACCGCGCCAGATCGCCGACATGGCCGCGTTGCAGGCCGAATTGCTCGCCCGCGCCGCGCGGTGGGTCAAGCCGGGCGGAATGTTGATTTACGCCACATGCTCGCTCGAACGCGCCGAGGGCGAAGACCAGATCACCGCTTTCCTGGCGGGCCATGCCGGTTGGGCTGTCGAGCCCGTCCGCCCGGACGAACTGCCCGGCGGTATCGCCCCCGATGAACGGGGCCTGGTCCGAACCCTGCCCGACAGGCTATCCGATGTCGGCGGCCTCGACGGATTTTTCATCGCACGGCTGCGCGCGCAGCCGCGCTGAACGACAGGGATAATCCCTCTGGACAGGGGGAAATTGGGGACTAGGGCACAGCAGAATGGCGACGATACCCCCAGCAGATGGCGATGAACCGGTGATGCCGACGCCGCCCGTTCCGGCCCCCTCCCCGCTCAGCTATCCCGACTATCGATATTTCTGGATCGCGCGCTTTACCGCCGTGATGGCGACGATCGCGATGGTGGTGGTGATCGGATACCAGCTTTATGACACCGCGCGCACCGATTATGGCATGTCGATCCGCGAAGCATCGTTTCAACTGGGCTTGCTTGGCCTGTTCCAGTTCATTCCGCTTGCGATCCTGACCCCCGTCGCCGGGTGGGTGGCAGACCGGTTCGAGCGGCGGAGCGTCGCGATTTTTTCGAACCTGATCGATATGGTGATCGCCATCACCCTATGCTGGTTCACATGGACCGACGCGCTGACGTTGAACCTGCTCTTTGCCCTCGCGGCGCTTCACGGAGTCGCGCGGGTCTTTTCCGGCCCGGCGATGAGCGCGATCGCACCGAACATCGTCCCGCCCGCCGTCCTGCCCCGCGCGATCGCGATGAACAGCATCGCATGGCAGTCGGCATCGGTCATCGGCCCCGCCGTCGGCGGTTTAATCTATGCCGCGCATCCGGCATCGGTTTATGTCTTTACCGCGACCCTGCTCGGCATTTCGGCGCTGACGCTCAGCCGCGTGCGGCGGGTGCTGCCACCGCCGACCGAGGTGCGGCGCCATCCGCTGCGCGAAATGGCCGACGGGTTGCAATTCACCTGGCGCGAACGCTTTTTGTTCGGGACGATCACGCTCGACCTGTTCGCGGTCATCCTGTCGGGCGCGACCGCGATGTTGCCGGTCTATGCCCGCGACATCCTGCACATGGGATCCGAAGGGCTGGGCCTGCTGCGCGCCGCACCGGCGATCGGCGCGGCGTTGGTCGCGCTTGGCCTGTCCTTCCGTCCGATCGAACGCAATGTCGGGGTCAAGATGCTGTGGGCGGTCGCGGTGTTCGGGGCGGGCACCGTTGCCTTTGGCCTGTCGACCAATTTCCTGCTGTCGCTTGGCCTGCTCGCGCTGATCGGCGCCGCCGACATGTTCTCTGTCTTTGTGCGCGGGACGCTGATCCAGCTCAACACGCCCGACCATATGCGCGGCCGTGTCAGCGCCGTGTCGGGATTGGCGATTTCGGCATCCAATGAACTGGGCGAGATGCGCGCCGGTTCGATGGCAGCCGCGTTTGGCCCCGTATTCGCGGTGGTTTTCGGCGGAGCGGCGGCGATCGGCGTCACCGCGCTGTGGGCCTGGCTGTTCCCGGAACTGCGCCGCGCGCGGACGTTCGAGCCCCAATTCAAACCGACCGCCGACTGAAACACGGTTCACCGCATATCATCAACAGTCGGCCTACGCCCTATTGTCAATTAAATGAATTGAGTTATCTTCAGCCTACCCGTTACCGCGGTTTCCCCTCTCCCTTTAAAAGGAGCGACCGCCATGCGTCATTTGAATATCAGCCACAAGATCCTGACCATCCCCGGCCTGCACAACAGCGGGCCAACCCATTGGCAGAGCCTGTGGGAACAGAGTTTGTCGCGATGCGAGCGCATCGAGCTTGGCCGATGGGACGATCCCGTGAAGGACGAATGGGTGGAGAGGATCGCGGAAGCCATCGACGCCGAATCCGAACCGGTGCTGATCGCAGCGCACAGCCTTGGCTGCCACGCCTTCATGCAATGGTTCACCGATGCGAGCAGCCTGTCCCGCGACCGCATCGCCGGTGCCATGCTCGTCGCGCCGCCCGACCTGACGCAATTGAGAAAAGCCGAAAAGGCGTCATCCTTTGCCGATGTGCCCGCCATATCGTCACAGACGCCAATGATCGTGGTGGCCAGCGACAATGACCCCTATGCCAGAACCGCCCATGTCTGGCGCCTGTCGCGGCTATGGGACGCGCGTTTCGTCAACGCCGGACCCTTTGGCCATATCAACGCCGATTCGGGCATCGGGGACTGGCCTTATGGACAGTATCTGCTGGCGTCGTTACAACCCGTGGTCGCGCCGGCATCGGCGGACGAGGCGCTCTGGCTCCGGGCCGGAGACTGGCCAAATCGCGTCCGCCGCGACCCGCGGTTCGAGTTCAAGGAAAGACCGTACCGACCATGAAAGCCAATTCGATCCTCGATACCATCGGCAATACGCCGCATATCCGCATGGCAAAGATATTTCCGGACGCCGAAGTGTGGGTGAAGTCGGAACGCAGCAATCCCGGCGGGTCGATCAAGGATCGCATCGGGCTGGCCATGATCGAAGCGGCCGAACGCGACGGCAGCCTGAAGGCCGGCGGCACCATCGTCGAACCGACGTCGGGAAACACCGGCATCGGACTGGCGATGGCGGCCGCGGTCAAGGGATATAGGCTGGTCCTGGTCATGCCCGAAAGCATGTCGGTCGAACGTCGCCGCCTGATGCTGGCCTATGGCGCGACGTTCGACCTGACCCCGCGCGAGAAGGGCATGAAGGGCGCGATCGAACGCGCGATCGAACTGGTCGAAACGACGCCCGGCGCGTGGATGCCGCAACAGTTCGAAAATGAAGCCAATATCGACGTCCATGTCCGCACGACCGGCCCGGAAATCCTGGCCGATTTTCAGGACACGCCGATCGACGTGCTGATTACCGGGGTCGGCACCGGCGGTCATATCACGGGCACGGCGCAGTTTCTGAAACAGCATTGGCCGAACCTGAAAGTCTATGCGGTCGAGCCCGAGGCATCGCCGGTCATTTCGGGCGGCCAGCCCGCGCCCCATCCCATACAGGGCATCGGCGCTGGTTTCATTCCGCGCAACCTGCACACCGACCTGCTCGACGGCGTCATCAAGGTCGATGCCGCCGCGGCAAAGGATTTCGCCCGCCGCGCCGCGACGGAGGAAGGCATGCTGGTCGGCATATCGTCGGGCGCGACACTGGCCGCGATCGCCCAGAAACTGGCCGAACTGCCCGCGGGCAGCCGCGTGCTGGGCTTTAACTACGACACTGGCGAGCGTTATCTGTCGGTGCCCGATTTCCTGCCCGAAATCTGATCCTTCGTAATGACCGGCCAAGGCAAAGGGGCGGTGCCGTTGCGGCGCGACTGGACGGGCTGGCTGTTCGTCCTGATCGCGGTCTCGGCGATCGCCTCCGTGCTCTATGCCAGCAATATGGCGAACAGCGGCAGCCGCCATGTCCACGCCCGCCCCGTCGTGCCGCCCGCCAACGTCGTGCCGCAAGTCGCGCCGATGGTGCTGGCGCCGGTGACGCAGGACGACGCACGCGCGCAAAATGCGGAGATCGCGCTGGTCACCAAGGGCTTTGTCGCGGCACGGCCCTTTTTCTATGCGGGCAGCGGCGATGCGCGGCTGCGCGCCCGCGACTGCCTGGCCGCCGCGATGATCTATGAAGCCGGCGACGATGCCATGGGCCAACAGGCGGTGGGCCAGGTCGTCATCAACCGCGCGCGGCATCCCGCCTTTCCCAAATCCATCTGCGCCGTCGTGTTTCAGGGGTCCGACCGCACGACCGGATGCCAGTTCACCTTCACCTGCGACGGCGCGTTGAACCGTCGCTATTCCACCGCAGCATGGACACGGGCGCAGAGTAATGCCGACATGATGCTGTCCGGCACGACCTTTGCCGCCGTCGGACTGGCCACCCATTATCACACCAATTGGGTGCGCCCCTATTGGAGCGACAGCCTGGAAAAGATCGCGATCGTCGACACGCATCTTTTTTTCCGCTGGCCCGGCTATTGGGGGACGCCCGGCGCCTTTCGCGGCGCCGTGTCGGGAAATGATGCTCCGATCGCCAAGATGGCGGCGCTGTCGCCGCTCCACGCGATGGCGCTGGGGATGTCGGGGGACATGGCCGGGATCGACGCCGATGCGGCGGTGGGCGAAGCAAAGGTCGTTTCAGGTGCCAGCACGGGCGAAGGCGGAAGCCGCGATACCGTCTATGTCCAGCTCGACCGCAGGGCGGCGCCGGAAAGTTTCGTGACGACCGCGCTGCGTCTGTGTTCTGACAAGCCCTATTGCAAATTCATGGGCTGGACCAACCCCGCTTTGAAGCCCGACAGTGATGCGATGAGTGAGACGCAGCGCGCGGCGATGAGCTTTTCCTATCTGCGCGACGACAAGGCGGGTTTCGAAAAGGCGCTGTGGAATTGCAGCGAATTTAAGCGCGACGACGCGCGCCAGTGCATGAAGCGGTGAATGATTGACTGACGGTCCTTTCCTTTCCGGGGCAGGGCCCGGAAGCGATCAAGCCCGCCCGGTCAGCACATCGGGATCAGCCCAGCCGTTCACATAGGCCGCATAATAGAGGCCGAAGGCGATCGTCGCGAGGACGGTCATTTGCAGCATGATGCGTCCGGGGCGAAAGGTCGCCGGCGCTCCGGGTTCCTGCCCCCGCACCAGCGGCGTCGCGTCATCATCGGCGCGCCGACCATGGAATGGCAGCACGAAAAAGGCGCTGAAGGCCCAGAAGAGCAGATAGATGGCAAGCGCCGAGGTCCATTTCATCCCGATCGTCTCCCGGCTTCAAATATCGACAAGCATGACATCGACGACGGGTTTTTTGCCCGTCCAGTCGGTTGCGATGCGGCGAACGCCCAGCCGGATCGCCTCGCGCAGTTTTTCCTGATCGCGCGCGGGTCCGGTCGCCGCCTGTTCGGCCGCTTCGCGCATCTCGTCGATAAAGGCCTCGCGCTCATCCTCGACCGGAACGCCGCGATAGCTGACCGCGCTTTCGACAAAGCGTTTGTCGGAAAAGATCGCCGCTACCGTGATGTGGCCGTGCAGCGACAGCTTGCGCCGCTCGTTGATCGTCTCACCATCCGCCGGCAGGATAACGTCGCCGTCAAGGATCAGCCGCCCGGCGCGGACCCGCTCGACGATCCGGGCGGGACCGGGCGACAGGCGCACCAGATCGCCATTTTCCTGAATCAGCGCACCGGGGACGCCGCGTTCGAGCGCGAAACGTGCCTGTTCGTGCATGTGACGGATTTCGCCATGCACCGGCACGACAAGCTTTGGGCGCAGCCAGCCATAAAGCGCGGCCAGTTCGGGTTGCCCCGGATGGCCGCTGACGTGGATATGCGCCTGTTTTTCGGTGACGGTCAGCACATCCTTGGCGGCGAGCTGATTCATGATCCGCCCGATCGCGACTTCGTTCCCCGGTATCTGTTTTGAAGAGAATATGACGGTGTCGCCCGCCTCCAGCTTGATCTGGTGCATATCGGCCGCCATGCGCGCCAGCGCCGCGCGCGGTTCGCCCTGCCCGCCCGTCGCGATCACCATGATCTTGTCGCGCGGCATCCGCATCGCCTCGTCGAAATCGACCGTCGGCGGAAAATCCTTGAGATAGCCGACCGAACGCGCAACGCCCAGGATGCGGTCGAGCGAGCGGCCCGCGACGCACAGCGTGCGCCCCGCTGCCTTTGCCACCGCGCCCAGTGTCGCCAGCCGTGCCGCATTGGATGCAAAGGTCGTGACGACGACGCGCCCCTTTGCCGCGCTCACCGCCTGAAGCAGCCCCTCGCGCAGCCCGCCCTCGCTGCCCGATGCTTCGGGATTGAAGGCATTGGTCGAATCGCAGACGAGGACGTCGATACCTTCGTCCCCCACCGCCGTCAGCGCCGCGGCGGTTGCCGGCACACCCAGGATCGGTTCCTCGTCCAGTTTCCAGTCGCCGGTGTGAAAGACGCGGCCATAGGGCGTGTCGATCACCACCGCGCTCATTTCCAGAATCGAGTGCGCCAGCGGGATCAGCCGAATGCCGAACGGGCCCAATTGAAAGCTGCCGTCGATGTCGACGACCTTCAGGTTGACATGTTTCTCCAGCCCCTCTTCGGCAAGCTTGTGCGCGATCAGGCCCGCGGTGAAGCGATTGGCATAAAGCGGCACGCCCAGATCCGCGGCAAGATAAGGCAGGGCGCCGATATGATCTTCGTGCCCGTGCGTCAGCACGATGCCCAGCAGGTCCTGCTTGCGATCCTCGATGAATTCCAGATCGGGCATGACAATATCGATGCCCGGATAATCATGGCTGCCGAATGTCACGCCCAGGTCGGCCATGATCCATTTTCCGTCGCAGCCATAAAGATTGGCGTTCATGCCAATTTCACCCGAACCGCCCAATGCGAGAAAAAGCAGCTCCTTGCCCGGAGTCGTCATATCGTCTGTTTCCGTTGATGATAAAGATGCATCAGCCCGTTCAGCGTCAGGTCGGGTTCGATGCGGTCGAACAGGTGCGCCTGTTCCTGAAAAAGGGTGGCAAGGCCGCCCGTGGCGATGACCGTCAGCGGCGCGCCGATTTCGGTCTTCATGCGCGCGATAAGCCCTTCCATCATCGCGACATAGCCCCAATAGACGCCGATCAGCATCTGGCTTTCGGTGGTCCGCCCGATAACGCTGCCGGTTGCCGGGGCTTCGATCGCGATGCGCGGCAGTTTCGCCGCCGCCGCGACCAGGGCTTCGAGCGACAGGTTGACGCCCGGCGCGATGATCCCGCCCAGATAGGCGCCGTCGGGACCGATATGGTCGAGCGTCGTCGCGGTTCCAAAGCTGATGACCAGCTTGTCCCTGCCCGGTTCGACCGCCTGCGCCGAAATGGCGTTGACCGCGCGATCGGCGCCGACCGACTGCGGTTCGTCGACCTTGAGCGCGATGCCCCATGCCACCGGATCGCGCCCGGCGACCAGCGCATCGACACCGAAATATTTGACCGCGAGCAGTTGCAGATTGTGCAGCGCGCGCGGCACCACGGTCGAAATGATGACCGCTTCGACATCGGCGCGCTCGTGCCCCTCGATCCGCATCAACTGGTCGAGCCAGACCATATATTCGTCGGCGGTCCGGCGATCGTCGGTCGCGATGCGCCAGCGCGCGAGCAGGTGCGTGCCGCGAAACAGCGCGAACTTGGCATTGGTGTTGCCGACATCGATCGCGAGCAGCATCCTATTTCCCTTCCACGGGGCGCCGCAACTCGACGTCTCCCGCATGGATCAACATGGTCTCGCCGCCTTCCCGGCGCAAGCGCAGCGCCCCATCCTCTGCCAGCCCGTCGAAAAAGCCGTCGAGGCCCTGTTCGGACACGCGAAGCGGCGTTCCGGGCGGATGCGCGCGCGGGGTCCATGCGCGGACGATGCTCGCCATCCCTTCCTGCCGCCAGGTCCACAGCGCGTCCATCATCGCGATACCCAGCGCCCCCGCAAAATGATCGCGGTCGATAGCGGCGCCGTTATCGGCCAGCGTCGCCGTCGGTCGGTCGGGCAGCGCGGGCGCGCTGGTCAGGTTGACCCCGATCCCGATCACCACCGAATTGCCCGTCCGCTCCATCAGGATGCCAGCGCATTTCGCACCGTCGATCAACAGGTCGTTCGGCCATTTAAGCTGCGCATCGACGTCGGGCGCCAGCGCGGCAACCGCCTTGGCAAGCGCCACCCCGGCAACGAGCGACAGCGTCGCCGCGGGCGGATCGCCGACCGTCAGGTGAACGACGGTCGATCCCATGAAATTGCCCTGTCCGTCGTTCCATTCGCGGCCAAGGCGACCGCGCCCGGCGGTCTGCCGATCGGCCACCAGCCAATGACCCTCACCGACATGCTCACCGCCTGCCAGCCGCGCCAGCAGGTCGGCGTTGGTCGAGCCTGTCTGCCGGATCCGCTCGATCGGCGGTATCAGAACAGCACCGCCGCCGCGCTGGCCGACAGGACCGCCAGCAGGGGGATGAACAGATAGCCGATGACCGACAGCCACAGCGCGCTCGCGGTGATCACCGCATCTTCGACGATCGCGCCGCCGCCCGCCGGGATTTCGGTATCCGACTTGTCATCGAAATACATCGTCTTGATGATCGCGATATAATAGAATGCGCCGATCACCGAAGCGACGATGCCGGCAACCGCGAGCGGCAACAGGTTCGCATTCACCGCCGCCTCGAACACCAGATATTTCGGCCAGAAACCGAACAGCGGCGGGATACCGGCAAGGCTGAACAGAAACACCGCCATGGCCGCGGCAAGGCCCGGACGACGCTGCGACAGCCCGGCGAGCGCAGGGATGCTCTCGACCTGGTTGCCGTCCGCATCGCGGAGTTGAAGCACAACCAGGAAAGCACCGAGCGTCGTCAGCATATAGACGAGCAGATAGGTCAGCACGCCTTCGACGCCCTGCGGCGTTCCGGCGGCGAGGCCGACGAGCATGAACCCGACGTTGTTGATCGACGAATAGGCGAGCAGACGCTTGATATTCTTCTGGCCGATCGCACCGACCGCGCCGAGGATGATCGACGCGAGCGACAGGAAAATGACGATCTGTTGCCAGGCACCGACTGCGGGACCCATCGCATCGATCACGACACGCGTCATCAACGCCATCGCCGCCACTTTCGGAGCGGTGGCGAAAAAGGTCGTCACCGGCGTCGGCGCGCCTTCATAGACGTCGGGCGTCCACATGTGGAACGGCACGGCGCTGATCTTGAATCCCAGGCCCGCGAGGACGAACACGATGCCAAAGATCAGCCCGATGTTGAGCTCGCCGCCCAGCACGGTCGCAATCCCGGCGAAATCGGTCGTGCCGGTAAAGCCGTAAAGCAGCGAGATGCCGTAAAGCAACATGCCCGACGCCAGCGCGCCAAGCACGAAATATTTGAGCCCCGCCTCGCTCGACCGTTCGTCGGTCCGCATGAAGCTGGCGAGGACATAGGCGGCCAGGCTGTTGAGTTCGAGCCCGACATAGAGCGTCATCAGATCGCGCGACGACGCCATGATGCCCATGCCCAGCGCCGCAAACAGGATCAGCGTCGGATATTCCGCGCGCATTCCGCCGCCAAAGAAACGCGGCGCAATGATGATGCAGACAAAGCTGGCGGCATAGATCAAAAGCTTGGCAAAACCGCCAAAGCCATCCACCGACAGCGTGCCGGAAAATACCGTCGTCTCCACCCCGAACAACGCCACGACAGCGGCCGCGGCGGCGGCAAGGGTCAGCAGCGCGCTGACCTGATACAGGCCGACCTGCCGGTCGCCGGCAAAGGTGCCGAGCATCAGCGTGACAAGCCCGCCGATCGTCAGGATCAGTTCGGGCCAGATGAGCATCAGGTCGGCGGTCATTGGACGCCTCCCGCCTGCTGGGCACCCTTGGCGGTTTCTCCATGCGCTTGCGCGGGCTTGGCCTTGCCGATGGCAAGATGCGCGTCACCCGCCGGCTTGGCCGGAGCGAGCCGGGCGACAACCGTCGTCACGTCGCCGCGCATCGGCGCGAGGAAACTTTCGGGATAGACGCCCATCCACAGCGCCACGGCCGCCAGCGGCACCATGATCGTCCATTCGCGTACGGTCAGGTCAGGCATCGCCTTTACATCGTCCTTGATCAGTTCGCCGAACACGACGCGGCGGTACAGGTAAAGCATATAGGCGGCGCCCAGAATGATGCCGGTGGTGCATACGAAGGCGACCCAGCTCGACGCTTCATAAATGCCGAGCAGGCTCAGGAACTCGCCGACGAAGCCGCTGGTCCCCGGCAGGCCGATCGACGCCATGGTGAACAGCAGAAAGAACAGCGCATAGGCCGGCATATTCACCGCAAGCCCGCCATACCGGTCGATCTCGCGCGTGTGGAGCCGGTCGTATATGACGCCCACGCAAAAAAACAGCGCGGCCGACACGACACCATGGCTGAGCATGATGATCAGCGCGCCTTCGATGCCCTGCTGGTTGAACGCGAACAGGCCCGCCGTGACGATCGCCATATGGGCAACCGACGAATAGGCGATCAGCTTTTTCATGTCGCTCTGCACCAGCGCGACCAGGCTGGTGTAAACCACCGCGATCATCGACAGCGCAAAGACGATCCACATCAACTGCGCCGATGCGTCGGGGAACATCGGCATCATGAAACGCAGGAAGCCATAGGAGCCGAGCTTCAACAGCACACCGGCCAGGATCATCGACCCCGCGGTCGGCGCCTGAACATGCGCGTCGGGAAGCCAGGTGTGGACGGGCCACATCGGCATCTTGACCGCAAGGCTGGCAAAGAAGGCAAGCCACAGCCAGGTCTGCATCGCCGGCGGGAAGTCATAGCTGAGCAGCGTCGGGATGTCGGTCGTTCCGGCTTCCGCGATCATCGCGATCATCGCGATCAGCATCAGCACCGATCCGAGCAGCGTGTAGAGAAAGAATTTGAATGCCGCATAGATGCGGTTCGCCCCGCCCCATATGCCGATGATGAAATACATCGGGATCAGGCCGGCTTCGAAGAAGATATAGAACAGCAGCAAATCCTGCGCCGAAAAAACGCCGATGATGATCGTTTCCATGACGAGGAACATCGCCATATACAGGCCGACGCGGTTCTTGACCGCGTCCCAGCTCGCCAGAATGCACAGCGGCATCAGGAAGACGCTGAGCATGATAAGCATCAATGCCATGCCGTCGATGCCGAGCGCCCACTGGAAACGCCCGAACAGGTCGGCGCGTTCGGTGAACTGCCACTGGGCACCGCCAATGTCGTAATTGGCCCACAGGATACAGCCGAGGACAAAGGTCGCCAGCGTCGCGCCCAGCGCGATCAGCCGCGCCGCCCGGTCACCGGCAAAGGCACAGGCGATGGCGGCGATCGCGGGGACCGCCAGCATCAGCGAAAGGATCGGAAAGCCGCTCACAGGAAATTCACCATGGCCCAGCTCGCGAGGCCGACGAGACCGAGCAGCATCACAAACGCATATCCATAAACATAACCCGATTGCAGCCGGACCGCGAGACGGGTCCCCCCTTGTACAAGCGCGGCGGCGCCATCTGGACCGAAACGGTCGATGGTGCCTTCATCCCCCTTCTTCCAAAAGAAGCGGCCGATCCGGAAAGCGGGCTTCACGAAGAGGAAGTTATAGAGCTCGTCAAAATACCATTTATTGTACAGAAACCGGTGCAGCAGCGTGATCTGCGCCACGAACCGCGCAGGCAGCGTCGTGTTGCGAATATAGCTGTTCCACGCCAGCAACAGGCCGATCGCCATCACCGTGAACGGCGCCCATTTGACCCAGGTCGGCACCTCATGCGCCGCTTCCATCAACGGCACGTCGAACGCGATGCTGCCCTTCCAGAAGGCCAGGCCTTCCTCGGGATAGATGAACGGGTGCGCAAAGACGAAGCCCGCGAATATCGCGCCGATCGACAGCAGGATCAGCGGAACGAGCATCGGCCACGGGCTTTCATGCGGGCGATAACCGGCGGTGCCGTCGCCCTGCCCATGCGGTGCATGGCCGTGATCGTCATGGGCCGCGGCATGAGCGGGCGCATGAGCGTGACCGTCATGGGCGTGGTCGTCATGGCCATGGCCATGATCGTCATGCACCGCATGTTGGATATGCTCGCTCTGTTCCCAACGCGGCTTGCCGTAAAAGGTCAGGAACATCAGGCGCCACGAATAGAAGCTCGTCAGCAGCGCGGCAAAAATACCGACCCAGAAGGCAATCTGGCCGCCGCCACCGGCGGCAAAGGCCGCTTCGAGAATCCCGTCCTTCGAATGGAAGCCCGCAAAGCCCGCGACCCCGGCAATCCCGACGCCGGTGATCGCCAGCGTGCCCATCATCATCGCCCAGAAGGTGATCGGGATGAGTTTCCGAAGGCCGCCATAATAGCGCATATCCTGTTCATGGTGCATCGCATGAATGACCGACCCCGCGCCAAGGAACAGCAGCGCCTTGAAGAACGCGTGGGTGAACAGGTGGAACATCGCCGCGCCATAGGCGCCGACGCCCACCGCGAAGAACATATAACCAAGCTGCGAACAGGTCGAATAGGCGATGACGCGCTTGATGTCCCACTGGGTCGTGCCGACGGTCGCGGCGAACAGGCAGGTCGCGGCCCCGACAAAGGTGACGACGCCCAGCGCGATCGGCGCGGTTTCGAACATCGGCGACAGGCGGCAAACCATGAACACGCCCGCCGTCACCATCGTCGCGGCGTGGATCAGCGCCGACACCGGCGTCGGCCCCTCCATCGCGTCGGGCAGCCAGGTGTGCAGACCAAGCTGCGCCGACTTGCCCATCGCGCCGACGAACAGCAGCAGGCACAGGATCGTCATCGTGTCGAGGCGCATCCCCATGAACCCGATCGTCGATCCCGCCATGCCCGGCGCGGCGGCCAGGATTTCGGGAATCGAAACCGTGCCAAAGACCAGGAACGTGCCAAAGATGCCGAGCATGAAGCCAAGGTCGCCGACGCGGTTGACCACGAACGCCTTGATCGCGGCGGCATTGGCGCTGGGTTTCTTGTACCAGAAACCGATGAGCAGATAGGATGCGAGGCCCACCCCTTCCCAGCCGAAGAACATCTGGACAAGGTTGTTCGCCGTCACCAGCATCAGCATCGCAAAGGTGAACAGCGACAGATAGGCAAAGAAACGCGGCTGGTCGGGGTCTTCCTCCATATAGCTCCAGCTATAGAGGTGGACGAGCGCCGAAACGGTCGTGATGACGACGAGCATGACCGACGTCAGCGTGTCGACGCGCAGTTCCCAGTCGAACTGCAGCGCGCCCGACTGGACCCAGTGCAGAACCGGCGTCACCGTCGCCTCGCCAGTGCCGAACACGAACGACAGGAAAATCGGCCAACTGAGCGCGCAACTGGTGAACAGCGCGCCCGTCGTGATGATTTTCGACGGCACATTGCCGATCACGCGCTGGCCAAGCCCTGCGACAAGCGCCGCGAGGAGCGGCAGGAAAACGATCGCCTGAATCACCGGCTTACCCCTTCATCCGGTTGGCATCGTCGACGGCAATGGTGCCGCGGCCGCGGAAATAAATGACGAGAATGGCAAGACCGATCGCGGCTTCACCCGCCGCAACGGTCAGCACGAACATCGAAAAGACCTGCCCGACAAGATCGCCCAGCGCCGCGCTGAACGCGACGAGGTTGATGTTCACCGCGAGCAGGATCAATTCGATCGCCATCAAAATGACGATGATATTCTTGCGGTTGATAAAGATGCCGAGCACGCCGAGCGTGAACAGCACCGCCGAAACGGCAAGATAATGGCCGATCGAAATCACAATTCCACCCCCTGCCCGACGCCCGGATCGACCATGCGCGTTGCATCCTCGGGCCGACGTTTATTCTGTTCAGAGATATTCTGGATACGCACCCCGCCGCGCTGGCGGTGCGTCAGCACGATCGCGCCGATCATCGCGACCAGCAGAACGATGCCAGCCGCCTCGAACAGAAAGATATAGCGGGTATAGAGCAGTTCGCCGATCTGCTGGATATTGCTCTTGTCGGTCACGACCGGCGCGGCGCGCGCGGCAAGGTCGATCTTGCCCGCGCTCCATGCGCCCAGCGCAAAGATCAACTCGGCGGCCAGGATGACCGCGACCAGCGCGCCCAGCGGCATGTACCGCACGAAACCCGCGCGCAATTCGGCGAAATCGATGTCGAGCATCATCACGACGAACAGGAACAGCACCGCGACCGCGCCGACATAAACGATGACGAGCAGCATCGCGATAAACTCCGCCCCGACAAGCAGCATCAGCCCCGCCGCGTTGAAGAAGGCAAGGATCAGCCACATGACGCTGTGGACCGGGTTACGCGCGAAAATCACCATCACCGCCGAAGCGATGACAAGGGTGGCGAACAGGTAAAAGGCGGCAATCAGGATCATGTGCGCGCGCCCTTATCGATAGGGCGCGTCGGCGGCAAGATTTGCCGCGATCGCGCGTTCCCATTTATCGCCATTGGCGAGCAGCTTGGCCTTGTCATACAGCAGTTCCTCGCGCGTTTCGGTCGCGAATTCAAAGTTCGGCCCCTCGACCACCGCATCGACCGGGCACGCTTCCTGACAGAAGCCGCAATAGATGCATTTCGTCATGTCGATGTCGTAGCGCGTCGTGCGGCGCGAACCGTCGTCGCGCGGCTCGGCCTCGATCGTGATCGCCTGTGCCGGGCACACCGCTTCGCAAAGCTTGCACGCGATGCAGCGTTCCTCGCCGTTCGGATAACGGCGCAGCGCATGTTCACCGCGGAAGCGCGGGCTCAGCGGGTTCTTCTCGAACGGATAGTTGATCGTCGCCTTGGGCTTGAAGAAATATTTGAGCGTGAGGGCGTGCGCCTTCACAAACTCCCACAAGGTGAAGCTTTTGACGAGATGGGCGATGGTGGTCATTGCTTGCTCACTTGATTATCTGCGCTGCAGGTCGCTTCACCTTTGGCTTGAAGTGTGTCGCGGCCATCTTCGGATGTCGTTTCCACAATCTGCCAATTGAGCGCGTTACCTTCGCCGCCACGAACCAGCTTGGCCGAAAAGCTTGCGCGACGACTGCCCTTGATTGTCGCCGTCAGAAGCCGGCTTCCATCCGCAGCGTCCAAAATTTCTCTTTCTTCGAGGTCCCAAATGAACGGGCCGCTCGATCCGGAAAAACTATGGGCTTGCAATTCCATCTGGAACTGCGTCGGCTCGTCTTGCCACAGCAGCGCCGAGGATTGGCTTCCCGCACAACTCAATGCGACTGTCGCCGCGGACATTAGCGCCAAGCTCATCACCCATACCTCGTCAGCATAAGCCAGCCGGAGATCAGGAAGATCCAGAGAAGCGAGATCGGCAGGAAGACTTTCCAACCCAGCCGCATGAGCTGGTCATAGCGGTAGCGCGGGACGGTCGCCTTGACCCAACTGAACACGAAGAAGAAGAACAGGATCTTCGCGAACAGCCAGATGATGCCGGGGACGGCATAGAGCGGCGCCCAGTCGATCGGCGGCAGCCAGCCGCCCCAGAAGAGCACCGCGTTGAGCGTGCACATCAACAGGACGTTGGCATATTCGCCGAGCCAGAACAGTGCGAAGCTCATCGACGAATATTCGGTCTGATAGCCAGCGACGAGCTCCGATTCCGCTTCGGTCAAATCGAACGGCGCGCGCGCGGTTTCGGCGAGCGACGAGATCAGGAACATCACCGCGAGCGGGAACAGCAGCAGGTTGAAGCCGAAGGCATTGACGATGCCCAGCCCGTGGCCCTGCTGCGCCTTGACGATCTCATTCATGTTGAAGCTGTCGGCGAACAGCACGACGCCGATCAGGATGAACCCGATCGATACTTCATAAGAGATCATCTGCGCGGAGGCACGAAGCGCGGAAAAGAAAGGATATTTCGAGTTGGACGCCCAGCCCGACAGGATCACGCCATAGACGCCGAGCGACGAGATCGCGAGGATATAGAGCAGCCCGACGTTGATGTCGGCCAGCACCGCGCCCGAATTGAACGGGATCACCGCCCACGCCATCAGCGCGACGGTGAAGGTGATGATCGGCGCGATCAGGAACAGGCCGCGATTGGCCGACGTCGGGATGATCGTTTCCTGCAGAAACACCTTCAATCCGTCGGCGAACGATTGAAGCAGACCGAAAGGACCGACGACGTTCGGACCCCGGCGGAGCGCAATTGCCGCCCAGATCTTGCGGTCGGCATAGATGATCATCGCGACGGCGAGCATCAGCGGCAATGCGATCAGCAGGATGCCCGCGATCGTCGCGACGCCCCACGCCCAGTCGGCGTCCATGCCCCAGGAGATGAAGGTCTCGGTCATTTCCGCGCCCCGTCTTGGTTGCGCCAGCCGTTATGCGGGCCGGGCTTGTCCGATTTGCCCCTGGGGTTGAAACCCCTCCAGACCGAATAGCCCATCCCGACGAACAGGATGCCGGCGATGGCATGTACCGGGGTCATTCCGCGGCCTCCGCAAAATCTGCGCCATGGATCAGTTCGTCCGAACAGCGTTGCATCGTCGGCGACGCGCGGCAGATGGCGTTGGTGAGGTAGAAATCCTTGATCGGCGACGGGATCGGCCCTTTCGCCGGCTTGGCGTCGAGCTTTGGAGCCGACCAGCCATAGTCGGCCAGCCCTTCGACGCCGAGCGCGGGAACAGTCGCGATCATCGCCGCGCGGCATTGGTCGAAGCTGTCGAAGCCGACCGACACGCCCAGCGCATCGGCGAGCGCGCGGAAAATGCTCCAGTCTTCGCGCGCGTCGCCGGGCGCGAACACCGCCCGGTCGCTACGCTGAACCCGGCCCTCGGTATTGACCGTGGTGAAATCCTTTTCGGTCCATGCCGCGGCGGGCAGGATGACGTCCGCCACATGCGCGCCCTTGTCACCATGATGCCCGACATAGACCTTGACCGTGTCGGCAAAGGCCGAAAAATCGACCTCGTCGGCGCCCAGAAAGAAAGCGAGCTTCGGCTTGGCCGCGACCACATCCTTGATCCCGCCCGCCTGCGCATAGCCGAGCATCAGACCGCCCATGCGGCTTGCCGCCATATGGACAACGCTAAAGCCGTTCCAGCCGTCCTTGACCGCGTTCACCGACTTGGCCAGCGCCAGCGCGGCACCATGCACGCCGGACACCGCCAGACCGCCGCCACCGACGATGATCAGCGGGCGTTCGGCCCCCTTCAGCGCGTCGAGCGCGGCGGCGGGCAGTTTCGCGACCAGCGCGGCATCGTCGCCCAGCCAGTCGACCTTGTACGTCTGATCCTTTTCGGCGCCGATCGCAAAGACCTTTGCGCCCTTTTTCCACGCCGCCTTGCGGACGCGCGTGTTGATGAGCGGCGCCTCCCAGCGCAGATTGGTGCCGATCAACAGGATGACGTCGGCATTTTCGGCCTCGGCAATCCCGGTGTTGAAATTGACCGCCGACAGGCTGGCGACATCATAGTCAAGCCCGGTCTGCCGCCCTTCGAGCAGCGTCGAACCGAGCGCGCCGACCAGCGCCTTGGCGGCGAACATGGTTTCGCAATCGGCCATGTCGCCCGCGATCGCCGCGACCGACGATCCGGCGTTCACCGCCTTGATCGCGGCAAAGGCGTCGCCCCAGCTTGCGGGCTGAAGCGCGCCGTTCACGCGGACATAGGGTTGGTCCAGGCGGCGGCGTGTCAGGCCGTCGACATGGTGGCGCGTCTTGTCGCTCGCCCATTCCTCGTTCACATCGTCGTTGACGCGCGGCAGGACGCGCAGGACCTGACGGCCGCGCGCATCGATGCGGACATTGGTGCCGACCGCGTCCATCATGTCGATGCCCAGCGTCTTGGTCAGTTCCCACGGACGCGCTTCGAATGCATAGGGTTTGCTGGTCAGCGCGCCGACCGGGCACAGATCGACGATATTGCCCGACAATTCGCTGCCCACCGCGCGTTCGAGGTAGGACGTGATCTGCATATTCTCGCCGCGATAGATCGCGCCGACGTCTTCGACGCCCGCGACTTCCTCCGCAAAACGGACGCAGCGCGTGCACTGGATACAACGGGTCATCACCGTCTTGACGATGGGCCCCATATATTTCTCGGTGACGGCGCGCTTGTTTTCGTCATAGCGCGTCGCGCCGCGACCATAGGCGACCGACTGGTCCTGCAAATCGCACTCGCCGCCCTGATCGCAGATCGGGCAATCGAGCGGGTGGTTGATGAGCAGAAACTCCATCACCCCCTCGCGCGCCTTCTTCACCATCGGGCTGTCGGTCTTGATGACCTGCCCCTCGGCGGTCGGCAGCGCGCACGACGCCTGCGGCTTTGGCGGTCCCGGCGACACTTCGACCAGGCACATACGG
Organism: Sphingopyxis sp.; assembly: GCA_030145715.1. Classification (GTDB taxonomy): domain Bacteria; phylum Pseudomonadota; class Alphaproteobacteria; order Sphingomonadales; family Sphingomonadaceae; genus Sphingopyxis. Next base: position 25,109 of record JAIXHQ010000019.1, read on the forward strand.
CAATTGCCCGCGATCGACAGGCGTTCATGATAGCAAAAGCGCGGAATTTCCTTCCCCGCCATCTCGCACGCCTGCAAAACGGTCGCACCCTGCGGGACGTCCAGTTCTACGCCATCTACGGTAACTTTAGGCATTATTCGGCTGCCTCCAGCGCGCCGCCATTCTCGCGGATGCGGCGTTCGATTTCGGGGCGGAAATGTTTGATGAGGCCCTGGATCGGCCACGCGGCGGCATCGCCCAGCGCACAGATGGTGTGGCCTTCGACCTGCTTGGTCACGTCGAACAGCGTGTCGATTTCGCTGATGTCGGCGTCGCCGGTGCGCAACCGCTCCATCACGCGCCACATCCAGCCGGTGCCTTCGCGGCACGGCGTGCATTGGCCGCAGCTTTCATGCTTATAGAAATAGCTGATGCGGCTGATCGCCTGAACCACGTCGGTCGATTTATCCATGACGATCGCGGCGGCGGTGCCCAGACCCGAACCGACGGCCTTCAGCCCGTCGAAATCCATCGGCGCATCCATGATCTCGGCTGCCGGAACCAGCGGAACCGACGACCCGCCGGGGATCACGGCGAGCAGATTGTCCCAGCCGCCGCGAATGCCGCCGCAATGCTTGTCGATCAGCTCGCGGAAGGTGATGCCCATCTCTTCCTCGACCACGCACGGCTTGTTCACATGGCCGCTGATCTGGAACAGCTTGGTGCCCTTGTTATTCTCACGCCCAAAGGAAGAGAACCAGGGCGCGCCGCGCCGCAGGATCGTCGGGACGACCGCGATGCTTTCGACATTGTTGACCGTCGTCGGGCAACCATAAAGGCCCGCGCCCGCCGGGAACGGCGGCTTCAGGCGCGGCTGGCCCTTTTTACCCTCCAGGCTTTCGATCATCGCGGTTTCTTCGCCGCAGATATAGGCGCCGGCGCCGCGATGGACGAAGACGTCGAAATCATAGCCCGATTTCGCCGCATTCTTGCCGAGCAGGCCGGCGTCATACGCCTCCTGCACCGCCGCGAACAATGTCTCGGCCTCACGGATGAATTCGCCGCGAATATAGATATAGGCGGCGCGCGCGCGCATCGCATAGCCCGCGATCAGCGCGCCTTCGATCAGCTTGTGCGGATCGTGGCGGATGATTTCGCGGTCCTTGCACGAACCGGGTTCGGATTCATCGGCGTTGATGACCAGGAAGCTCGGGCGGTCGGCGCGCGGTTCCTTTGGCATGAACGACCATTTCAGGCCGGTGGGGAAACCCGCGCCGCCACGGCCGCGCAGGCCCGACGCCTTGATCTCCTCGATGATCGCGTCCTGGCCGCGGCTCATCAAATCCTTGGTCTTGTCCCAATCGCCGCGAACCTGCGCGGATTTGAGATTCCACGGCTGGAAGCCGTAGAGATTGGTGAAAATGCGATCCTTATCGGCGAGCATGGTTTACCACTCCTTCCGATAGTCATGGTTGGCCTTGACCATGTCCTTCAGCGACGTCGGACCACCTTCGGGGTCGCTCGTGTGCCGCTGCGCATTCTGCGTTCCCGCCTTTGGCTGTTCGCCCGCAGCGAGCGCGTCGAGGATGCGGACGGTGCTGTCATAGTCGAGGTCTTCGAAATTATCGTCGTTGATCTGGACCATCGGCGCGTTGGTACAGGTGCCCATGCACTCGACCTCGGTCAGCGTGAACAGGCCGTCGGGTGTCGTCTTGCCCTTGACCATGCCGCGATTCTTGCACGCGGCCATCACATCGTCCGACCCGCGCAGCAGGCACGGCGTCGTGCCGCAGACCTGCACATGATAGCGGCCGACGGGCACCAAATTGTACATGGTGTAAAAGGTCGCGACCTCATAGGCGCGGATGAACGGCATATCGAGCTGTGCCGCGACGAACTCGATCACCGGCACGGGCAGCCAGCCCTGCGTCTGCGTCTCGGCACCGACCTGACGCTGCGCAAGGTCGAGCAGCGGCATCACCGCCGACCGCTGCCGTCCGGCAGGATAGCGGGCGATAACGGCTTTCGCCTTCTCGGCATTTTCGGCCGTCCACGCAAAAGCGCCCCAGCGCGCGCGGGTTTCGGCTTCATCGGGAATTTGGGGTGCGTCGGCCATCAGCGGACAAACTCCACACGCGACACCTTGTCGCCTTCAAAACTATAGATGGTCATAACCTCGAACGGCTCGGCCTCTGGCGAACGCGCGACCTTTTCGTGCAGGACAGCAAAGTTGCCGAGTGCATAGCCCGAAAGAATTTCGGCGCGGTTCTGGGGAAATTCGGCAAACATCGCCTTCAACCCGGCACGCACGCCTTCCTTGCCATCGCGGACGACATCGCCGCGATACCCGGCTTCGGCAGCATCGTCGGTCATCAGCGCGACATAGGCATCGGCGTCCTGCGCATTATAATGCGCGATCATCGCTTCGGCGATTTCCAGCTTCGTCACCGGTCGCACTCCCCGAACACCACATCGATGGCGCCGATGATCGCGGTGGTGTCGGCGAGCATGTGCCCCTTCGACATCATGTCCATCGCCTGCAAATGCGAAAACGCCGTCGGGCGGATCTTGCAGCGGTACGGCTTGTTGCTGCCGTCGCTGACCAGATAGACGCCGAATTCGCCCTTGGGACTTTCGGTCGCGACATAGACTTCGCCCGCCGGGACGTGGAAGCCCTCGGTATAGAGTTTGAAGTGATGGATCAGCGATTCCATCGACTGCTTCATCTCGCCGCGCTTGGGCGGCACGACCTTGCGGTCGAGGCTGGCGATCGGGCCGGTCGGCATATCGCGCAGGCACTGAAGGATGATGCGCGCCGATTGATAGACTTCCTGCACGCGGACCATGAAGCGATCATAGCAATCGCCGCGGGTGCCGACGGGGATGTCGAATTCCATCTTGGCATAGGCGTCATAGGGCTGCGACTTGCGCAGATCCCATGCGATGCCGCTGCCGCGGATCATCGGGCCGGAAAAACCCCATGCCAGCGCGTCTTCCTTGCTGACCGTTGCGATGTCGACGTTGCGCTGTTTGAAGATGCGGTTGTCGATCACCAGGCTCATCGCGTCGCCGAACAGCTTTGGCAGCCGCTTTTCGCACCATTCGCCAATGTCGTAGAGCAGCCGTTCGGGCACGTCCTGATGGACGCCGCCGGGACGGAAATAGGCGCTGTGCATCCGCGCGCCCGACGCCCGTTCAAAGAAATTCAGGCAATCTTCGCGCAGTTCGAACACCCACAGGTTCGGCGTCATCGCGCCGACGTCCATGACGTGCGACCCGATGTTGAGCATATGGTTGCAAATGCGGGTCAGTTCGGCGAACAATGTGCGCAGATATTGCGCGCGCGCCGGAACCTCCAGGTCGAGCAGTTTCTCGATGGCCAGCACATACGAGTGCTCCATGCCCAGCGGCGAACAATAGTCCAGCCGGTCGAAATAGGGCAGCGCCTGCAGATAGGTCTTATATTCGATCAGCTTTTCGGTGCCGCGATGGAGCAGCCCGACGTGCGGATCGACGCGCTCGATAATCTCACCGTCCAGTTCGAGCACCAGGCGCAGCACGCCGTGCGCCGCCGGATGCTGCGGACCAAAGTTGATCGTGTAATTGGTGACCGCCTGGTCGCCCGCCGTGTCGGCCGTATCGACCGGATAGCCGGCGAACAGGTCGCCGCCATAATGGTGCACATTCGGAGAGTCGGTCATGCGTCACCTCCCGTCTTGGGCTTGCGCGGCGCGCGGGGCTTGGCCGGCGCTTTTTCAGCCTTGGCGGTGGCGGGCGTTTTCGCCGCGGCTTTCGCGCTTGCGCCATCGCGGCTGGTCTTTGCCGCCTTGACATTGGTTTTCGCGCCCGCGCCCGTCTGTTGCGGCACGTCCGTCGTCTTGGGGGTCGGCGGCGGCGGCGCCTTTGCCTTGCCGTCGGCCGCCTTGACGGCGGCGGCGGTCATCGGAGTCGGCGCGCCCTTGCCCGCCGCTTCGCCCGTCCCACCGGCCTTTTCGTCGCCGGGCAGCACATAGTCGGCGCCTTCCCATGGCGAGAGGAAATCGAAATTGCGGAAATCTTGGGCCAGTTTCACCGGCTCATAGACGACGCGCTTATCCTCTTCGGAATAACGCAGTTCGGTATAGCCCGTCAGCGGAAAATCCTTGCGCTGCGGATGCCCCTGAAAACCATAGTCGGTCAGGATACGGCGGAGGTCGGGATTGCCCGCGAACAGCACACCATACATGTCGAACACTTCGCGTTCGAGCCAGCCGGCATTCGGCCATACGGGAACGACCGTCGGCACCGGCGTCGCTTCGTCGGTCGACACGCGGACGCGCAGACGATGATTCTTCGTCACGCTGAGCAGGTGATAGACGACCTCGAACCGATCGGGCCGGTCGGGATAATCGACCCCGGCGATTTCCATCAACTGCTGATATTCCAGCTTGTCGCGCAGCGCGACCATCACCCCGGCGACCGCTTCGCGCGCCACGGTGATGCTGTCTTCATCGACGGTATGGACATGCGCGATCAGGTCGGCACCGACCAGTTGCCGAAGCGCGGCGGCCAGCGCCGGTTGCGGCGCGACGAGGGGAGCAGGATGAGCCATCAGCGTTCAATCGTCCCGGTGCGGCGGATTTTCCGCTGCAACTGCATCACGCCATAAAGCAACGCCTCGGCGGTCGGCGGACAGCCGGGGACATAGATGTCGACGGGAACGATTCGGTCGCACCCGCGCACCACCGAATAGCTATAGTGATAATAGCCGCCGCCATTGGCGCAGCTACCCATCGAGATGACATATTTCGGGTTCGACATCTGGTCGTACACGCGGCGCAGCGCCGGGGCCATCTTGTTGCAGAGAGTCCCCGCGACGATCATCACGTCCGACTGGCGCGGGCTGGCGCGCGGAGCGGCGCCAAAGCGTTCCATGTCGTACCGCGGCATGTTGACGTGGATCATCTCGACCGCGCAGCACGCAAGGCCAAAGGTCATCCACCACAGCGAACCGGTGCGCGCCCAGTTGAACAGATCCTCGGTCGATGTGACGAGGAAACCCTTGTCGCCGATCTCGCTGTTGAGATCGTCGAAAAAGCCCTGATCGGGGTTCGTGCCCGGTGCGACGGGGCTTGCGACCGGCATCTGGCCGGGCATGATGATGCTGGAAGTGCTCATTCCCAATCCAACGCGCCTTTTTTCCACGCGTACACAAGGCCGAGCGTGAGTTCGGCGAGGAAGACCATCATGGTGGCCCAACCGGCCCAGCCGATTTCCTTCAGGCTGACCGCCCAGGGAAAGAGGAAGGCCGCTTCAAGATCAAAGATGATGAAGAGGATGGCGACAAGATAGAAGCGGACGTCAAACTGGCTGCGCGCATCCTCGAACGCCGGGAATCCGCATTCATATTCGGTCAGCTTCGCCGGGTCGGGCTTGTGCGCGCCCGTCAGCCGCGCAACCCCCATCGGAAGGAAGACAAAGGCAGAGGACAGGCCGACGGCCACGACCAGAAAGATCAGAATCGGCAAATATTGCGTCAGATCGACCATGGGAGCTCGCAGTTCAGTTTGTTCATATTTTGGGGTGTCTCGCACCCGTTTGTGCGGGCGCTTTAGGCCACGATGCCGCGTGTCGCAAGCGCCGCGGGCAGGATTTTCACCTCATGGGGATGCAAAAGCATAAAGGATGGCGGCGGCGGGCACTGTCGCTATGATACGCCGCGTGAAATCGGCCGATGTGCCGCGTGTTCCGCGCGCAAACTCGATAAAGGAAGCTTTCATGGGACCAATTACCGTTCGCGCCGCGCTGGCCCTGAGTGCCGCCGCCTTCCTCTCCGCCAGCCCCGCGCAGGCGGAACTGATAAACGCGGCGAATCCGGCGACGATCAAGGCCATCGTCGAATCGCAGGGATGGCCGGCCACCATCGTCGCCAAGGCGGGCGACGACCCCTATATCGAAAGCAACCGGGACGGCCTGAAATTCCTCGTCCTGTTCATGAACTGCGACGGCGGCAAGAAATGCAAGACGCTGCAATATTATATGGGGTTCAGCGATGCCAAGGACGTCCCGCTGGACAGGATCAACCAGTGGAACAAGGACAAGCGTTTCGCCCGCGCCTATAAGGATGACGAGGGCGACCCGGTGCTGGAAATGGATGTCGACCTCGATTTCGCGGGTATCCCGCGCGAAAATGTCGGCGAGTCATTCAACACCTGGGCGTCGCTGATGGACAGTTTTCGCGAATATATTTTCGATAAATAGGACCCTGCCCCTCCCCTTCGCGGGGCGGGGCCAGGATCATCAGGCGTTGCGAAGCGCGCCCGCGACCAGTTTTTGCAGTTTCGAATGCACCGCGGCGCTGCCGGCGATGAACTCGCTGCGCTCGATCGCCCGGTCGCCGCCGCGAAAATCGCTGACGAAACCGCCCGCTTCGCGAACGAGCAACATCCCCGCCGCGACGTCCCATATCGACAGGTCGCTTTCCCAGAAACCATCGTAACGGCCCGCCGCGACCCACGCGAGGTCCAGGCTGGCGGCGCCAAAGCGGCGAATGCCCGCGACTTCGGGCGCGACCGCACCGAAAATGCGGCTCCACTGAGCCATGTTGCCATGCCCCATATAGGGAATGCCGGTCGAAATCAGGCATTCGTTGAGGTGGCGGCGCGATGCGACGCGCAACCGCCGGTCGTGCAGCCACGCGCCACGGCCGCGTTCGGCCCAATAGCTTTCGTCGGTGATCGGCTGATAGATCAGCGCCGCGGTCACGTCGCCCCAGCCGCCGCCGGGCTTGGGTTCCTGAACCGCGATCGAGATGGCGAATTGCGGGATCGCGTGCAGGAAATTCGATGTGCCGTCGAGCGGATCGATGATGAAGCGCGGCTTGCCCGGTTCACCCTCAATGACCCCGCCTTCTTCCAGCACGAATCCCCAGCCCGGACGATCGCGGCCGAGTTCGTCATACAGCGTGCGCTCGGCCGCCTGGTCGGCCTTCGAGACGAAGTCCGCGGGCCCCTTTTGCGACACCTGCAGATGTTCGATTTCGCCGAAGTCGCGGCGCAGCTTCGTGCCGGCCTTGCGCGCGGCGCGTTCCATGACGGTGATGATGCCTGATACGGCCATTTTCAAATCTCCACCCGCCCGAACTGCGGGCGGTGATGTCAGTTAGTCGGCGCGGCGAACATATTCGCGGTCGTACACATGCACGACGATCTTCGTTCCGCTGGTGATGTGCGGCGGCACCATCACGCGCACGCCATTGTCGAGGATGGCGGGCTTGTACGACGACGACGCCGTCTGCCCCTTCACCACCGCGTCGGCCTCGACGATCGTCGCTTCGATCGTTTCGGGCAGTTCGACCGAGATCGGCCGTTCTTCCCAAAGTTCCAGCACGACATCCATGCCGTCCTGCAAAAATTCATGCGCTTCGCCGACGACGTCCTTGCCGATGTTGATCTGTTCGAACGTGTCCTTGTCCATGAACACCAGGTCATCGCCCTCGGCATAAAGGAACTGGAAATCCTTGGTATCGAGGCGCACCTTTTCGACCGTGTCCGCGCTGCGGAATCGGTTGTTGAGCTTGCGTCCGTCGATCAGATTCTTGGCTTCCACCTGCATATAGGCGCCGCCCTTGCCCGGCTGGGTATGCTGGATCTTGGTGACCTTCCAGATGCCACCTTCATATTCGATAATATTGCCGGGACGGATTTCAACGCCGGTGATTTTCATCGCGCAAGCTTTCTCAATGGAATGGGGCAGGTTCATGGATGGAAAGAGCCGGGCGGCGCCCATGGGACACCGCCGTCAGGAGCGCGCCTTTAGCCGCGCGAGCGCCGAAGGGCAAGTCCAAGCCAGGGACGGCGCCGATCGACGTCATCGGCGCTGCGCGCGGTCTATTCTGCCGCCGACGGGCTGTCGAGTATCGCGGCGAACGCCCGCACAGCCGCGGCGGGGCCTTCGGGATGCGCCCATATGCCGCCCGACACCGCCAGAAAGTCCGCGCCCGCCTCTACCAGTGTCGGCGCGTTGGCAACGGTAATGCCGCCGATCGCGACGCACGGCAGTTCGAACATGCCCTGCCACCATTCGAGTATCTCGGCGTCGGCATGATGTTCGACGGCCTTTGTCGTGGTCGGATAAAAGGCGCCAAAGGCGACATAATCCGCTCCCGCCTCGCCGGCCTCCATCGCAAGATGGCGGCTCGCATGGCAGGTCACGCCAATCTGTGCGTCGGGCCCGAGTATCCCGCGCGCTTCCCTTGGGTCGCCGTCGCCCTGCCCCAGATGGACGCCGTCGGCGCCCAGCCGCTTGGCGAGCGCGACATCGTCGTTCACGATAAACGCCACGTCGCGCGCCGCGCAGATGGCCTGCAACGGTTCGGCCAGCCGCGCGGCGTCATGCTGGTCCATATTCTTGACGCGAAACTGAAATGCCGCGACCGGCCCGGCATCAAGCGCCTCGGCCAGCCGATCGGGAAAATCGCCGCCGACATCGATCGGGGAAATCAGGTAAAGTTGACAGGTCGGTGCTTTCATGGCGCGTTCATAGCGGCGCCGACACATGCGGGCAAATGCAGAACGTCCATCGCCTCGCCGTCCCCGCCTTGATCGCCATCTTGGCGCTTTCGGCCTGCGCCGCCACGCCCGCCCCACCGCTGCCCGACGGCGGCAATGTCGCGCTGGGCCAAAAAGCCTATGTCGACGGCCCGCTCGTCCAGCCGGTGGAGGTCGTCGAGGACAGCCGGTGCCCGGTGGGCACGCAATGCGTCTGGGCCGGCCGCGTCCGCGTGAAGATGCTCTGGCTACGCGGCAATGGCGATCGGCAGCCGTTCGAGGTGACGCTCGGCGAATCGACCCCGCTCGCCGACGGCGCGATCCGGCTGGAATCGGTGCGGCCCGAAAAGCGCGGCAACGGGCCGATCCGGCCCGGCGACTATCGCTTTTCTTTGCGTTTCATGGGCGGCCTCTAGGACCGCCCCACCGATGGGTTACGCCACCGACGCCGCGTGAATCTCACGAATCGCGCCGCCCAGCGACGTGTCGAATTCCTCGTCGCTCATCTGGTGGCGCAGATCTTCCAGCAACGCGCGGCTGAAACTTGCGATGATGCCCGGATTCTTCGCCAGCTCGGCGCACGCCTCAGGCCGCGCAAAGCCGCCCGACAGCGCGACGACGCGCAGCACCTTGGGGTGATCGACCAGCGGCTGGAACAATCCGGCCTCGGTCGGCAGCGACAGTTTGAGCATCACCGGCGCGCCGGTCCACGCATCCAGCGCCGCCAGCGTTTCGTCGAGCAACAGCCGGTCCGCCGCGTCGCGCTCGGCGCTCTTGATATTCACTTCGGGTTCGATCATCGGGACCAGCCCGTGCGCGGCGATGCGCGCGGCTTCGGCGAACTGCTGCTCGACGATCGCCTTGATCCCGGCGGGATTCGCCAGATTGACGACGCTGCGCATCTTCGTGCCGAACACGCCCTTGGCGACCGCGCGCGCGCACAGATCGTCAAGGCCGGGGTTCGCCTTCATCAACTGCACGCCGTCGGCCTCGTCCTCCAGCCCCTTATCGACCTTCAGAAACGGCACCACACCGCGTTCCCACAACAGCGCCGGAACCGGCTTGCCGCCCGCATCGCCGTCCATCGTCCGTTCGAACAGGATTGCGCCGATCACTTTTTCGCCGTTGAAACAGGGCGCGGTAACGATGCGCGACCGCATGTCGTGGATCAGCGCGAACATTTCCTCGTCATTCGAAAAGGCGTCGGCTTCGATGCCATAGCCCTTCAGCGCCTTGGGCGTCGAACCACCGCTTTGATCGAGCGCGGCGATAAAGCCCTGCCCCGATTTGATCTGCTCCAGCATGGCGGCATTTGCGGTGGTCATGGCATCTCCGGTGGTTTGCATACGTATGTGGCGATGCGCATAGCGACCCCGCCAGCGGGATGCAATTGCGCGGCGGCGATCAGCAGCGGGTGAGCGTTGGGCCGCGGGTAAGGGAGGTTTTGCCATCGCGCTTGTCGCGCGCATCGACGCGGACCACGGTCCCGCCATTGACCATCCCGCTCAATTGTTCGTCCCCGCACATCAGGCGGCGGACCTGTTCGATCGGCGCCAGGATGGAGGTTTGCGGATGGGCGTCGAGGTCGCGGTCCATGATGAACACCTGCTGCCCCTGTTCCTCGCCCTTATAGGACAGCGTCCAGCCCTTGGGGATCGAAAATTCGGTCATATAATATCCGGCGATCAACGTGCCCGGAAATTCCTGCGCCGCGGCCGGAACGCTCATTCCGGCGATCATCAATGCCACCAATATCGTCCTCATGTCCAAATCCCCCTTGTTGGATAATCAGGCCTTCAGTGCGTCGACTCCCGGCAACTCCTTGCCCTCCATCCATTCGAGGAAGGCGCCACCGGCGGTCGACACAAAGCTGAAATCGCTCGCCGCGCCGGCATGGTTCAGCGCCGCGACGGTATCGCCGCCGCCCGCGACCGAAATGAGCGTGCCGCTGCGGGTCAGCGCGGCGGCGGTCCTGGCGAGCGCGACCGTCGCCGTGTCGAACGGCGGCGTCTCGAACGCGCCCAGCGGGCCGTTCCAGACGAGGGTGCGACAATTTTTGAGCACGTCGGCCAGCGCCTCGACCGCGGCGGGTCCGACGTCGAGGATCATTTCGTCCGCCGCGACTTCATGCACATTGACGGTGCGCGTCGGCGGGTTCGGCGCGAACTGCTTTGCCACCACGACGTCATAGGGCAAATGGATGGTGCACCCGGCGGCGTCCGCCGCGTCAAAGATCGCGTTGGCGGTTTCGACCAGATCATGCTCGCACAGCGACTTTCCGACATCGACCCCGCGCGCGGCCAGAAAGGTGTTCGCCATGCCGCCGCCGATAATCAGATGGTCGACCCGGCCGACCAGGTTGCGCAGCACGTCGATCTTGCTCGACACCTTTGCACCGCCGACGACCGCCGCGACGGGATGCGCGGGATCGCCCAGCGCGGCGTCGAGCGCCTTCAGTTCGGCCTCCATCGCCCGCCCGGCATAGGCCGGCAGGCGGCGGGCGATGCCGTCGGTCGATCCATGCGCGCGGTGCGCCGCCGAAAAGGCGTCGTTGACATAAATGTCGCCGATTTCGGCCAGCGCGTCGGCAAAGGCCGGATCATTCTTTTCCTCGCCAGGGTGGAATCGCGTATTTTCCAGCACCGCGACGTCCCCCGCCGCCAGCACCGCAACGCCCGCCTTGGCGCCGTCGCCGATGCATTCGGGAATGAACATCACCGAATGGCCCAGCACATCCTCGACCCCGCCGGTGACGAGGCTCAGCGACATGGTCGGGTGCCGCGCGCCATGGGGCCGTCCGAAATGCGCGAGCAACAGGACGATGGCGCCCTTGTCGGACAATTCGCGGATCGTCGGCAACGCGGCCTGGATCCGCGTCGCGTCGCTGACCGCGCCGTCGATCATCGGGACATTCAGGTCGACGCGCACCAATATCTTCTTGCCGGTGACGTCGCCGATGTCATCGAGGGTCCTGAACGCGGCCATCATCTTCACTCCATACCCGAACCACGCCCCTGCAAAGGCAGGGGCGTGGGCAAATTACAGGAACTTCGCGATCACGCCCGCGGTGTCGATCATGCGGTTCGAAAAGCCCCATTCATTGTCGTACCAGCTCAGCACGCGCACCAGCTTGCCGTCGATCACGGTGGTTTCCAGGCTGTCGATCGTCGAACTGTCGGGATTATGGTTGAAATCGATCGAAACCAGCGGCTCGTCGGTATAACCCAGTACGCCCTTCAGCGCGCCTTCGGCCGCGGCCTTCAGCACCGCGTTGACTTCGTCCTTGCTGGTGTCGCGCGACGCGGTGAAGGTCAGGTCGACGACCGACACATTGGGGGTCGGGACGCGGATCGACGAACCGTCCAGCTTGCCCTTCAGTTCGGGCAGGACCAGGCCGACAGCCACCGCCGCGCCGGTCGAGGTCGGGATCATCGACATCGCGGCGGCGCGCGCGCGGCGCGGATCGTCGTGGATCTGGTCCAGAATCTTCTGATCGTTGGTATAGGCGTGGATCGTCGTCATCAGCCCGCGCTCGATCCCGATCGATTCATGCAGCACCTTGGCAAAGGGCGCCAGGCAGTTGGTGGTGCAGGATGCGTTGGAGATGATGCGATGATCGGCGGTGATCTTGTCATCATTGACGCCGAACACGACGGTCAGATCGACTTCCTTGGCGGGGGCAGAGATCAATACCCGCTTCGCGCCCGCATCGATATGCTTCTGACCGCCTGCCTTGTTGGTGAAAAAGCCGGTGCATTCCATCACGATGTCGATGCCATTGGCGGCGTGCGGCAGGTTGGCGGGATCGCGCTCGGCGGTCACCTGAATGCGTTTGCCGTTGATAATCAGGTCGTTGCCTTCGACTTCGACGGTGCCGCCGAATGCGCCATGCACCGAATCGTGACGCAGCAGGCGCGCGTTCGCCTTTGCATCGCCCAGGTCGTTGATCGACACCAGTTCGAGGTCATGGTCGGAACGCTCCAATATCGCGCGCGCCACATTGCGGCCGATACGTCCGAAACCGTTGATTGCAACCTTCACTGCCATGTCGAAAATTCCTTTCTGCGTGGGGCGGGCCGGTCCTTAATTGCCAAGCTTTGCCAGAATCTGGGGGGTGATAGCGTCGGCGGTCAGGCCGAAATGCGCGTAAAGATCGTCGATCGGCGCCGACGCGCCAAAGCTGTCGATGCCAAAGCGAAGGCCGTGACGCCCGGTATAGCGTTCCCAACCAAAGGTCGTGCCCGCCTCGATCGACACGATCAGCGCGTCATCGGGCAGGACATCGGCCTGATAGGCGGCACCCTGTTCGTCGAACAATTCGGTCGACACCATGGACACGACATCGGCGCCATGACCCGCGGCCTCGAGCTTGGCGGCGATGTCGATCGCCAGCGACACTTCGGATCCCGTGGCGACCAGCACGACCTTGCGGTCGGCGCCGGCATCGCGCAGACGATAACCGCCTTTCGCGCAGAGATTTTCCGTGACGTCATGACGCAGCGGCGGCAGGTTCTGACGGGTCAGTGCCAACAGCGATGGGCGGTCGGCCTGGGCCAGCGCCAGCGCCCAGCATTCGGCGGTTTCGACCGCGTCGGCGGGGCGCATGACGAGCAGGTTCGGCATCGCGCGCAGCGATTGCAGATGTTCGATCGGCTGGTGCGTCGGGCCGTCCTCACCCAATCCGATGCTGTCGTGCGTCATCACATAGACGACGCGCTGTTGCTGCAACGCCGACAGGCGGATCGCGGCGCGGCAGTAATCGGCAAATACCAGGAAGGTGCCGCCATAGGGAATGACGCCGCCATGCAGCGCCATGCCGTTCATCGCGGCGGCCATGCCGAATTCGCGAATGCCATAATAGAGATAGCGGCCCGAATAATCGTCTTTCGTCAACGGCTTGGTCGACGATGTCTTGGTGTTGTTCGAACCGGTCAGGTCGGCGCTTCCGCCGATCAGCGCATCAATGTCGGCGGTCAGCGCGCCAAGGGTGTTTTCCGACGCCTTGCGCGTCGCGACCTTCGGCGGTTCGGCGATCAAGCCATCGAGATAGGCCTTGAAGGCCGCGCCGGGCACGACCTTGCCGTTCAGCCGACCTTCAAATTCCGTTTTCTTTTCACTGCTTGCCAGCCGTTCATTCCATTCCGCGTGAAGACCTTTGCCCCTCGCGCCGAATGCAGCCCATGCCGCCGCGACATCGCCGGGGATGACAAAGGGTTCGGCGGTCCAGCCCAGTTCCTGCCGGGCGGCCGCGATTTCATCGGCGCCCAGCGGCGATCCATGCGTGGCCGACGTGCCCTGCTTGTTCGGCGCGCCAAAGCCGATGATCGTCCGGCACGCGATCAGCGACGGGCGCGGATCGGCGATCGCGGCATCGATCGCGCGGCGAATGTCGGCGGGATCATGCCCGTCACAGCTTTCGACATGCCAGCCGGTCGCCGCATAGCGGGCCGGAATATCCTCGCTCGTCGACAGGTCGGTCGATCCGTCGATGGTGATCTTGTTGTCGTCCCACAGCACCGTCAGGCGGCCAAGGCCCAGGTGCCCGGCCAGCCCGATCGCTTCGTGGTTGATGCCTTCCATCAAGCAACCGTCGCCCGCGATGACCCAGGTACGATGATCGACCAGGTCGTCGCCATAAAGCGCGTTCAGATGCCGCTCGGCAATCGCCATGCCGACCGATGTGGCAAGGCCCTGCCCCAACGGCCCGGTCGTCGTTTCGACGCCCGCCAGCTCGAAATTCTCCGGATGACCGGCACAGGGGCTGTGCAACTGGCGGAAATTGCGAATATCGTCGATCGTCGGCCGCGCATAGCCGGCGAGGTGCAGCGTCGCATAGGCGAGCATCGAACCATGGCCCGCCGACAGAACGAATCGGTCGCGATCGGCCCAATGCGGTTCGGTCGGATCGAACTTCAGATAGTCTGAATACAGAACCGTCGCGACATCCGCCATGCCCATCGGCATCCCCGGATGTCCGCTATTCGCGGCCTGTACGGCATCCATCGCAAGCGCGCGGATAGCGTTGGCGAGTTGACGTTCGGACAATGTCATTGGTCCCCCGGATAAGGCTGGGTTGGCGCCGGACACATCGCCCGGTTCGAATGCGGACAGCCCTTTGCGGCGGCGGGGGCAGGAGTCAACCGCCCGTGAGGGAAAATCCGCGCATTTTCGGCCGAGAGGACAATTGCACCCCCTCCCCGGCGCTGCTACCCCTTTGGCATGGAACTCGATCTCGACGAATCCAGCATGGCCATCGGCCGCATCGAACGCGCGCTCAGCCGCATTGAAAAGGCCCTGACGGCCCGCGCCAACCGGCCAACCGTCGCCGTCGCGGCGCCCGCCGCCGATCAATCGGCGTTGAAGGCAGAGGTGGCGGCGGTGATCGGCGAACTCGACCGCCTGATCGCGGAGGCAGACCGTGGCTGACGTCAAATTGACCATCGCCGGTCGCCCCTATGACCTGCATTGCGCCGACGGACAGGAATCGCATCTGCTTCAACTCGCGGCCGTCGTCGATGAAAAGGCGCGCGAAATGCCCGGCGGAACAGAGGTTCGCCAACTGCTCGTCGCGGCGCTGATGCTCGCCGACGCGGCGCAGGAGGCAAAGGGCAAGATCGAAAGGTCCGAACCCCAATCCGATTCGCTCCGCGCCGCGGTCGCACTCGCCGAAAGCCGGGAGGCGGCGGCGCGCGACGAACTCGGCGCGGCGCTCAAGGAACTGGAAACGATGCGGCGGGCGCCTGCCCCGTCGTTCAGCCCGTCCAACAACCGGGCGCTGCTTCAGATCGCGGAACGCATCGAAACCCTCGCCGCGAAAGTCGAGCAACTCCCTTGAGCATATCGGCCCGAGCCACTACATAGAAGGCGGCGGGCGCTGCCCGGCACGAGCTTTTGCGAAAATCCCTGAGGCGATACATCATCCTAGGGAGCTGTCCCTGCCCGGACCCTGGTCCGACGTACATGGTTCCCACCTGACGTTACTGGCGTCAGAGGAGTTTCCAGCAAACGACCTCGGCGGTCCCGCCAACCGATTCATCCCGTTCCAGAGAGGGCGATGACCGATCTGTCCGCCAATCTGGTTCAGCAGAAATCCCACTTGCGTGAAAAACTGCGGTTCCGGCGGCGGCATTTTACGGCGAATTTGGACGGCATGGCGCGGCTTGCCGCCTTCCGTGCGCTGCCCGCACCGCTGTCCGAACTTTTGCACGATCAAATGATCGTCGGCGCCTATGCCGCGTGGGGTGACGAGCCCGCGATCATGCCGATGCTCGCCTGTTTCGCAGAGGCGGGCCGGCTTGCCCTGCCCCATCACGCCGGCCGGATCGACGTAATGACGTTTTGCGGCTGGCGCCCCGGCGATTCCCTGATCAAGGGACCATGGGGCACCCGGCAGCCGACGGACGACGCGCCGATGGCGACGCCCGACGTCCTGTTCTGCCCCCTCCTCGGCTTTGACCGCCACGGCGGGCGACTGGGGCAAGGCGGCGGGCATTATGACCGCTATTTCGCCGCCCATCCCGGCGCGCTGCGCATCGGCGTCGGCTGGTCGGTGCAGGAAATCGACGCTACGCCGCGCGAATGGAACGACGTCCCGCTCGACGCCATATTGACCGAACAAGAATATATCCTCTGTGGAGACCGTCTGTGAGCCAGCAACCCGCCAATCCCAATCCAAGCTGGCGCAAGCCCGCCGGCATCTTCCTGATTCTGGCGCTGATCGCGGCGTGGACGGTGGGCGTCGTCAGCCTGTCTCCCTGGGTCGCGGGCTGGCCGACGCTCGTCCAGGGGATATTCTATCTGGTCGCGGGGATCATCTGGATCCTGCCGCTCAAGCCGCTGCTGCGCTGGATGGAACTGGGGACTTGGCGCGGCTGATACGCCGCGCCAATCCATTATTTCCTGAGGGAAATGGTCCCAAGCTGCGGGGGCCATTCCGTTCCTGAAAAGGAAGGAATGGCGCGAGTGACGGGGCTCGAACCCGCGACCTCCGGCGTGACAGGCCGGCACTCTAACCAACTGAGCTACACCCGCGTGCGCTTGGGAGCCGCGCCAATATGGCCCCTATCCCGACCTGTCAACCGTCGCTTGCTTCATCGATGCGATTTAATCGATCGCGAACCTCGTCGTTCGTCGTCAACGTGCCGCGCTCGAACAGAAAACCCGCCAGATCGGGCGTCCCGGTCGATGCGAGTATCGTCTGTAGAATCAACAGCAGCGGCACGGCCAGCAGCGCGCCCGGCGTGCCCCACACCCATCCCCAAAAGCTGAGCGAGACAAGGATCAGCAGCGGATTGATCGTGAGCCGCTTGCCCAGCACCAGTGGCGTAATCAAATTGGCCTCGACCAGATGCACCCCGACAAAGATCGTCGCGGGCAGCAGCGCGAATCCCACGGCATCGAATGTCATCAGTCCGCCCAGCGCCAGCAGCACCGCGGCGACGATCGGCCCCAGATAGGGCACGAAATTGCAGATGCTGACGATTCCGCCCCACATGAAGGGCGACGGCATTCCCAGCGCCCAAAGCAAGAGTCCGACTGTCAGACCCAATATCGCGTTGATCATCGTGATCGTGGCCAGATAGTCGGCTGTCGCATCGACGACATTCTGAATGACCCGCGCCGTCTGCATCGCCCCGTCGAAACTGCCGCGACGCCGAATCGTGCCCTTGCGCAGCCGGGTCCAGCCGGACAGGAAAAAGAAGATCACCAGGACGGCAAAAAAGAGCTGGATCGCCGCGCTGGGCGCGGACGAGATGAAATAGTCGACGACCGACGTCGGCGCGGTCGCCGCCACCGCCTGCGCCGTCGCCTCCGTCCCGCTGGCGACCGACATCAACGTCCGATCGACAAAGCGTTGCAGCGTCGAATAGAAATCGATCAGCGGCGCCAGATTGCTTTGTATGCGCGGGATCGAATCGGGAAGCCGGGCGAACCAGCCGGTGGCGGGCACGACGATGATCGCCAGCGCGGCGTTGACGATCGCCAAAAAGGTGGTGAGCGCGATAAACGCGGCGAGCGCCGAAGGCATACCGCGTCGCTCCAGCCATTCAAGCAGCGGGACAAGCGCGATCGCGATGACGATGGCCGCGGTCAGCGGAAGGAAAAACTCGGCCCCCTCGTGCAGGGCAAAGGGCAGACCAAGGCAAAAGCTTGCCCCCAGGATCAGCGCCAGCGCGGCCAAAAGCCGGTCGCGGCGGAAATCGTCGATCTCGATCTGGTGCAACGGGTTCGAACGCGCCGGGCGCGCGTTTCTGCTGCCCCGTTCGTCCTCCACCCTTATTCTCCTGCGTTTAATCGCGTCGTCTTACGCGAGCTTTACGTCAGGCGCCAGTCGCGGCTTTTCCGTACAGCCCGCGTCAAACATGCCCTTATCTAGGTGAAAGGCTCCATCCCGTCCGGCACTTTGATGGAAAATTACGCGGCATCAGCCAGAGGATGTCCATCAATCGGCGAACAGCAGAACGGGCGTTTCGACCAGCTTCTTGAGCGCCTGGACATAGCTTGCGGCGTCCCAGCCATCGACGACACGGTGGTCGCAACTGATCGACAGGTTCATCAGTTTCGCGCGCCTTATGTCGTCGCCGTCGAAAACCGGCCGCTCGACGATCTTGTTCGGGCCGATGATCGCGACTTCGGGGCGGTTTATCACCGGCGTCGTCGCGATCCCGCCAAGCGGACCGAGCGACGTCACGGTCAGCGTGCCGCCCGTCAGTTCCTCCACCTTGGCCTTGCCGGTCCGCGCAGCTTCGGCCAGCCGCGTGATCTCGCTCGCGAGTTGCCACACATTCTTGTCCTGCGCGTCGCGGATGACCGGCACCATCAGCCCGGCGTCGGTCTGCGTCGCCATGCCCAGATGCACCGCGCCATGGCGCGTCACGACGCCGCCCTCGTCATCATAACGCGCGTTGATCATCGGAAATTGCGGGATAGTGCGGCAGATCGCGACAATCAGGAACGGCAGCATCGTCAGTTTCGGGCGGCCGCCGCGATGGGCGTTCAGGTCAGCGCGCATCGCTTCGAGCGCGGTGACGTCCATTTCCTCGACATAGGTGAAATGCGGGATCGCGCGCTTCGATGCCGCCATATTTTCGGCGATCTTGCGGCGCATCCCGATGACCTTGACCGGTTCGTCGGCGCGGGCGCGGCTGGCGCCGGGGGCATGATAGCCCTGCCCGCCGCTGTAACGCAGAAAGGCGTCCAGATCGGCGTGGCGAACACGGTCGCCGTCGCTGTGAACGTGTTCCAGGTCGACGCCAAGATCCTTGGCGCGGGCACGGACGGCGGGCGATGCGAGAACGGCGCGGCTGTGATCCGCGGTTACGGTCGGCGCAGGAGCCGGGGTCGGTGCCGGGGTCGGCACCGGAGCCGCAACGGGCGCCGGCGCAGCCACCTCGGCGATCGCGATTTCCTCGACGCCCGGCGTTTCCGCGACGATCTCTTCCTCCGTCGGCGTATCGGCGGGCGGAGCGTCGACCTCGCCATCGTCTTCGGTCTCGATCACCGCCAGCGTCGATCCGATCGGGATCAGGTCGCCGACCTCGCCCGCCAGTTCGACGACGACGCCCGAAACAGGCGATTCCATTTCGACGGTCGCCTTGTCGGTCATCATGTCGGCAAGCTGCGCATCTTCCTCGACCCGCTCGCCGATCTTGACGTGCCAGGCGACGATTTCGGCTTCGGCGATCCCTTCGCCGATGTCGGGCAGACGGAATGAATAGCGGGCCATGGCGTCAGTCCTTCAAAATCTTGGTCAGCGCGGTCGCGATGCGCACCGGGCCGGGGAAATAGGCCCATTCAAGGCTATGCGGATAGGGCGTGTCAAAGCCGGTGACACGTTCGACCGGCGCTTCGAGGTGATAGAAGCAGCGTTCCTGAACCAGCGCCGCCAGTTCGGCGCCAAAGCCGGAGGTCCGCGTCGCTTCGTGAACGATCAGGCAGCGGCCGGTCTTTTTCACCGACCTCTCGATCGCGTCGATGTCCAGCGGCAACAATGTGCGCAGATCGATGATCTCGGCATCGACGCCCATTTCCTCGACGATCGTCCGGGTGACATGGACCATCGTGCCATAGGCCAAAATGGTCAGCGCCTCCCCTTCGCGCACCGTCGCCGCCTTGCCCAGTTCGATGCGATAATAATCCTCGGGCACCGCGCTCGCGTCATGTTTCGACCAGGGTTCGACCGGCCGGTCGTAATAGCCGCTGAACGGTCCATTATAGATGCGCTTGGGTTCGAGGAAGACGACGGGGTCATTATCCTCGATCGCGGCGATCAACAGGCCCTTGGCGTCATAGGGGTTCGACGGGATGACCGTCTTTACCCCGCAGATGTGGGTCATGATGCTTTCGGGCGACTGGCTGTGCGTCTGGCCGCCAAAGATGCCGCCGCCAAAAGGCGTCCGCACCGTCATCGGGCAGATGAAATCGCCCGCAGAGCGATAGCGCAATCGCGCCGCCTCGCTGACCAGTTGGTCCAGCCCCGGATAGATATAGTCGGCGAACTGAATCTCGGGCACCGGGCGCAGGCCATAGGCGCCCATGCCGACCGCGACGCCGATGATGCCGCATTCATTGATAGGCGTATCGAACACGCGCGTCTTGCCGTGCTTTTTCTGAAGACCCGCGGTCGCGCGGAACACCCCGCCGAAAAAGCCGACATCCTCGCCCATGACGACCATCTTGTCGTCGCGGGCCAGCATGACGTCCATCGCGCTGTTGATCGCCTCGATCATGTTCATGGTCTTGGTGGTGGAAACAGGGGATCCGGGCATTATTCGGGCTTCCAATTGGGGCCGAACTTGGCCTCTTGCTCGGCCAGCATCTGCTCGCTCTGCTCCTTGAGGTGCCAGGGCAGTTCCTCAAACACGTCCTGGAACATGGTTTCGAACGGCTGGTGCAGTCCATGCCCCAATATGCCCAGCTTTTCCGATTGCTTCTGGGTCGTCTTGACCAGCTCGTCGAGTTCGCGCGCCTGCGCGTCGTGACGTTCGGCGTCCCATTCGCCGATCGTTTCGAGATGGTGGCGCAGCCGGGCGATCGGATCGCCCAGCGGCCAGGCGGTCGCTTCGTCGGCGGCGCGATAGGCGCTCGGGTCGTCGGACGTGCTATGGCCTTCGCTGCGATAGGTGAAATGTTCGATCAGCGTCGGGCCATTGTTCGTGCGCGCCCGGTCCGCCGCCCATTGTGTCGCTGCATAAACCGCCAGCGGGTCGTTGCCGTCGATGCGGAGCCCGGCGATGCCATATCCCACCGCGCGCGCCGCAAAGGTCGTGCGTTCGCTGCCGGCAAAGCCCGAAAAGCTGGAAATCGCCCACTGATTGTTCACGACGTTGAAGATGACCGGCGCGTTATACACCGTCGCAAAGGTCAGCGCCGAATGAAAGTCGCCCTCGGCCGACGATCCTTCGCCGCACCACACGGTCGCGATGCGATTGTCGCCCTTCGACGCCGACGCCATCGCCCAGCCGACCGCCTGTGGATATTGGGTCGCCAGATTGCCCGACACGCTGAAGAAACCATGTTCGGGCGCCGAATACATGATCGGCAACTGGCGGCCCATCAGATGATCGCCGCGGTTCGAATAAATCTGGTTCATCATCTGGATCAGCGGATAGTCGCGCGCGATCAGGACGCCCTGCTGGCGATAGCTGGGGAACACCATGTCGGTCCGGTCGATCGCCATGGTCGAGGCGACCGACGTCGCCTCCTCGCCGGTGCATTTCATGTAAAAACTGGTCTTGCCCTGGCGCTGGGCCCGGAACATCCGGTCGTCGAACGCGCGCACCAGCATCATGTAACGCAGCATCACGCGCAGCCGTTCGGGGATCAGCTTGGGGTCCCACGACCCCTTTGCCTGACCATCGAAATCAAGGACGCGGACAAGGCCATAGCTCAGTTCGCGCATGGCATCGGGGCGCGCGGCTTCGCTCGGGCGCCGCGCGGCTTCGACGGCAGGAATTTCGACGTCGCCAAAATCGGGCGTGTCGCCGGGGCGATAGCGTGGCTCGGGAATATGGAGCGACAGCGGCGGCAGATTGCTCGCCGCACGCCCCATATCTGGCTTGGGGTCCGTTTCGGGCATGTCCTCGTCCTTAACAGCGCGACTCAGCGCCTAGTTATATTTCAACTTGGCGACATATTATTACGGACGCGAAGCAAATGCAACGACGGTTGTCAGACGGCGACAGGCGCGGAAATATGCGCTTGCGGCGCATAATCCTCGACCGCGAAATCCTCAAACCGATAGTCGAAGATGCTGTCGGGACGTGTCAGGATGCGCAGCCTGGGGCTGCCCTCGGGCACACGCGACAACTGTTGTTCGACCAAATCCGCGTGGTTGAGGTAAAGGTGGACATCACCGCCCGTCCACACCAGTTCATGTGCATGAAGGTCGCATTGTTGTGCAATCAGGCGCGTGAGCAGCGCCGCCTCGAAAACATTGAACGCGAAACCCAGCCCCAGGTCGCACGATCGCTGAAAGAGCAGGCACGACAGGCCGCCGTCGCTGCGGACATGGAACTGATAGGTCATGTGGCACGGCGGCAACGCCATGCGATCCAGGTCGGCGACGTTCCAGCCGGTAAAGATGTGGCGGCGTGACCCCGGATTGTTGCGCAGCGCGTCGATCAGCGCCGCAATCTGGTTGTGCCCCTGTTCGGCGCGCCGGAAAAGCCCCTCGCCCGCCGGTTCGTAACGCGGCCAGTTCACCCATTGATGTCCATAGACGGGGCCAAGGTCGCCCCAACGCTCGGCGAACGCCGCATCCGCAACGATCCGCCCCTCGAAATCATCGGCGCTGATCGCATCGCCCGTCTCGCGGCGATATTTGTCCAGCGGCCAGTCGGTCCAGATTCGGACGCCTTGCGATACCAGCGAGCGGATATTCGTATCGCCGGTCAGGAACCAGAGCAGCTCGCGCAGCGCCGTCTTCCAATACACCCGCTTGGTCGTCAGCAGCGGGATGGCATCGTCCTTCAGCGAGAATCGCATCGTCTCGCCAAACAGCGACCGCGTTCCGACGCCGGTGCGATCGATTCGCTCGTCTCCCTCCACCCAGATGCGACGCATCAGATCAAGATATTGCAGTTCATAATGGATGGAATCAGGCAAGACTCAGCTCCCGGCTTTGCCCGCCATTGCTAGGCCCGGCGCCGACGGGGGACAAGGGACGAAGGAAAAGCGCGGCGCAAAGGCTCCGATGCGGGGCATTCCATAATTGGGTTTGACGTCCCCGGCGGGCATGGATGCCGGGATGATCTTGTTCGAACCCGTCGGCATGGTGCCGGTCCCGTCCTTTCTCAACGGTTTCATACCTTTTCATGCCGAAGATTTGCTGGCGCACCAGTTGCTGCGTCCGCTGTTCGACGGTCGCCGCGAAACGCTGGTCCTGGCCGGCTTCGACATGTTCAGGCGGCTGGTCCGCCTGGAACTTGTCGATGGCGACACGCGCGGTCGCTGCATCGCCCCTCCGCGATCCTGGCGCGCGTTGCTGGACGCCGACATCGCCGCGGTGCTGATGGCGCACAACCATCCGTCGGGGGCGGCATGGCCTAGCGATGCCGACATCGGCGCGACGCAGCAGGCCGCGCTGTTTTTACGCACCATGGACATCGACCTGATCGATCATCTGGTTTTCGCCACCGACGGGCATTTCAGCTTTCGGACGGCTCAAATGCTGTAGCGGCGACCGGCGTCCCGGCAATTGCATCATATGTGCCGATTGCCGCTTGAAGTTCGCAGATTGCGCGTCTAGAGGACCGCCCTGCCTTCGCGGCGACCCCGGTCGGCGCGCAGATCGGTCGGGGAGTAGCTCAGCCTGGTAGAGCACTGTCTTCGGGAGGCAGGGGCCGGAGGTTCGAATCCTCTCTCCCCGACCAATTTTCTCCAATTTGCAGTTTTTGCATCGCTTCTTCTTGTAAGTCGCGACATTCATCCCTAAATTCAGATTACGCCGTCGTGGTTTTCCCCCTTTCCACCACGGCTAGCATCCCGTCCATTCGACGCGGATGCGTCCTCCCTGGACCCTGGCCACCTCGTACTCCGGTACGGGGTGGTTTTTTTATTCGGCCGCCTGCGGCAATGTTTCGGACGCCGGGCGCGCCTCGCCCGCGCGGGTGACAAGGTCGGAAAACCACCGTGCCAAGGGCGCTATGCGCGCGCCATCGGGCGATCCGTCGGGCGTCAGATACAGGCTCCGGTCGATCTCGATCTGAATCGCATGAACGGCGTGCGCCGGTCGTCCGTGGGTCCGGACGATGTGCCCGCCCGCATAGGGCTGGTTACGCGAAACCGGTTCGTTGAGCTGTTCCGCAAAATCGATCGCCAGATCGGTAAGCCAGTCGCCGGCCGTCATGCCGAAATGATCGCCGACGACGATGCGCGCGCCATGTCCGGGCTGTCCCGGCGGAATCGGCGGCATGGAATGCAGGTCGATCAAAATCGCGTGACCGAAGCTGGTGCGCGCGGCGGCCAGTTCGGCGGCGAGCGCGGCATGATAGGGCCGGTGAAAGGATTCGAGCCGCCAGTGCAGCGCGGCTTCGTCGATCGGCTGTTTCCACAGCGGCCCGCAATCGGCGAGCCGTGTCGGCACGACGCCCAGGCCCGCCCGCTCCTTTCGGCCCGGCGCCGAAAATTGCGACCGCAGCGATGGGGCGACCTCGCCCGGCGCCATTTGCCCTTCGCCGCGATTGCAATCGGCGACGGCCCGCGCCCACAGCGCCTGAACCACCGTCGCGCCGGCGTCGCAGGCACCGGACGCGATCAGATCGCACCAGCCATCCTCCAGCCGTTCCAGGTCATCCTGCCCGATCCGCGCCGCCGCCAATATCTCGGGGGGATAGATGCGGCCCGCATGGGGAACCGACACGACGACGGGGCCGCTCAGCGACCGCCGGTTGACAGCGATGGCGGCAGGCGGGATGGTGCGCGCGGGCATGGGCGATGGGTGGCAAAAAAGGTCGCGTAAATCCAGTGCCGCGCGCCAATTTGTTAAATCTCTGCCGCTAGGGCCGATTTCGTAACAGGAATGCGCCGACGGGAACCGGCCGCATCGAGGATCAGGGGACAGATTTCAGCATGATTCGCATTTTGCTGGCCGAAGATGACGACGTGATGCGCGAATATCTCGCGCGGGCGCTGACCAGTGCCGGCTATCATGTCACCGCGGTCGACCGGGGGACCAAGGCCGTCCCCTATATCGATTCGGGAACCTTCGACCTTTTGCTGTCGGACATCGTCATGCCCGAAATGGACGGCATCGAACTTGCCCAGCACACGGCAAAGGTCGCGCCTCAGACGCAGGTGATGTTCATCACCGGCTTTGCCGCGGTTTCGCTGCGCGCAGAGGAAAATGTGCCGCAGGCCAAGCTACTGTCCAAGCCCTTTCATCTCAAGGATCTGGTGCGCGAGGTCGATAATCTTTTCGGTCGCGCCGATCAGTCGCACCAACAATAACTGCCCTATATAGCGGGAGGGGCTTGCCAATCCGCTCAGAGGCATTTAGGGGGCGCGTCACCCCAAGGGATGGGCGTGTAGCTCAGTGGTAGAGCACTGTGTTGACATCGCAGGGGTCGCAAGTTCAATCCTTGCCACGCCCACCATTAAAAACGCCGCCACCCGACCGGGTTGGCGGCGTTTTTGCTTTCGGTCCCGATCGCTTTGCGGCGCACGCGATGGCCGCCCCGGCCGCCCGCGCGTCCGCCGCGCAGGGCGATGCGGGGTTGACGGATCGGAACCCGTCGCCTTTTGAAACTGGCACAGGCAAAAAGGATGACCGCGATGGCAAGTACCGGCCCCACCTCCAACAGCTTCATCTCGCAAAGACTAAAGCTGCACTATGTCGACTGGGGCAATCGCGGCGCGCCACCCTTGCTGCTGATCCATGGCGGCCGCGACCATTGCCGCAACTGGGATTGGGTCGCCGAAAAATTGCGCGATCGCTATCATGTGATCGCGCCCGATCTGCGCGGGCATGGCGACAGTGCATGGTCACCTGACGGCAATTACGCCATGGACGCCTTTGTTTACGATCTGGCCCAGTTGATCCACCAGCTGGACCTCGGGCCGCTGTCGATCGTCGCGCATTCGATGGGCGGCAACATCGCGCTGCGCTATACCGGCCTCTATCCGGACAATGTGCGCAAGCTCGTCGTGATCGAGGGGCTGGGGCCGTCGCCCAAGCTGATCGCGGAGCGAGCGGCGACGGGTTACGCCGAACATTTCCGCAAATGGATCAACGACAAACGCCAGGCGGCGGGACGCGCACCGCGCCGCTACGCGACGCTGGACGACGCGCTGGCGCGGATGATGGCGGAAAACAGCTATCTGACCGAAGAACAGGCGCGGCACCTGACGATCCATGGCATCAGCCGGAACGAGGATGGGACGTGGAGCTGGAAATTCGACAATTATCTGAATGTCTGGCCGGCCTTCGACATGCGGCAGGATGACATCATTGCGCTGTGGGGCGCGATCACCTGCCCTACCCTCTTGTTATATGGCGCGAATAGCGGGGCCTCGAACCCCGAACAGGACGGCCGCCTGCAACATTTTGCGACAGCAAAAGCCATCCTGTACGAAAACGCCAGCCACTGGCTCCACCATGACCAGTTCGACCGGTTCATGTCGACGCTGGATGAATTTCTGTAACCATACTCTATGTCGCGAAGCCGTTCACGCGTGACCATCGACGTGCGCCAGAGCCATACAAGCCAACTGGTCCTGATAAAGCGCGATCTTGGGGTCGGAACAAGAGCTTTGCGAAATCCTACGTCATCGCCAGCTTCCAATGCCCCCCCTTCATCGCGACTGTCGGCAAGCTTACAGTCGCCAAAGCGCTCTCCATCGTGTTAAGCGGCATCGGAAGCATCTTTTCCAGCATCTTCGGTGGCGGCCCGAGAGCCCAGACATATATTCAAACAACCTCCGGGTACGCTTTTGATATATAGACTTCCAACAATCAAAGAAGATCTGGAATATCTCGCTTCACCTGTCCAATATACCATCATATATCCGGTAGAAATAGGAAGGCTTTGCTGAGGCATATCATGATGACACTAATTATATTTTCATTTTTAATGCAATCATCGGAGTCCTCAAATTGTCCGTCGCATATAAAAGAAGAATTTTCCATTCAATGGAGCGAAGATAAAAAACATACCTCTCCAGATAATCAATGGATGATTCAATCTGAATCAAATATATATAGTGAAAATAACGATAATCATGTTTATATTGTAAATTGCAAATCAAAAAAGAAAATACTATTGTATAAATTAACCAGAATATCAGATTTTAAATGGTCAAAAGATTCAGGTAAGATTTCCGTTGTCGATTACCCTGGAGCGGGCAGGGGCACTTTGAAGGTATTTACATTATCTAGTAAAAATGAAAAAATAAAAATAACAGAAATTTTTGGGATAGATTCAGAAATAATGAAAAAATTCAAAAAATACTATGGAAAAAGTGCATCTGCATCGTTCACTCTTAAACAAATTACTGAATTAAATTCAGAATATGCCAATATAATCGCTAGTGGCACATATACGGAATCAGGGCTAGGGAAAATGAGTACATACTGCCTTGTAATTAGGTATGATTTTTCTGCGAGGTCTTCAAAGATATTGCGAATCTTATCGGAAAAAGATTCAAATCCCGGAGTGGAGTGCACTTACTTCCCGTAGCTGGGCACTTCGAAAAATCGTTGATTTTAAGGTATGGAGACGCACGAGAGAGCAATTCCGAGGAGCTGAGAGGTGGCGTTGATCTTGGTCGTGACGGTCTTGATTTTCGCTCTGATGCTCTATTCAGATATGCTCATATATGGTGATCCAGTGGGGCTTGGGCGATCCCCACCCTTCCCGCTCCATTCGTCCGGCCTTGGCGTACGGTGTCGCACGACTCCTGCTCCAACCTCTTTTTTCCAAACCCATAACCGGGCTGGCAGATCAGCGCCCAGCGCGCATCGCTGTTTCAAGCAATCCTACCTCCCGGTATTCCTCCGAGGAGGACCGCCTAGCACTGTCGGGACGATCGGTTATCTGACTGGTCATATGGATAGTCATATTGATAGCGCCTATTCGGGCGTGATGCGGATGGCGGTGGTGGATACCGGGCG
>JAIXHQ010000020.1 GCA_030145715.1 Sphingopyxis sp.
GGTGGTGGACAGGGCTGGATTCGAACCAGCGTACGGAAACCCGGGCAGATTTACAGTCTGCTGCCTTTAACCACTCGGCCACCTGTCCATTGGGGCCCGCTTTGGGAAGTGGCCCAATGGCGAAACGAGGCTTGCCTGTCAATGCCAGTCATGGGAAAGGCGCGCCATCATGCGTCAATTTTCTCGCCATCGTCGCCCCGCCGGCCAAACCCCGCGCGGACAAGCCATTCGTTTCTGGGGCCGCCACGCCGTGTTGGCCGCGCTCGCCAATCCCGAACGCACCGTCAAGCGCATCTGGGGCACGCGCGAGGCGCTGGGCCAGCTCGACCTGCCGCCAGTGATTCCGATCAACTATGCCGACGTGACCGACCTCGCGCGGCTCGTGGCGCGCGATGCACCGCATCAGGGGCTGGTGATCGAGGTCGACCCGCTCGACGGCGTTTTTCTTGGCGACCTGTTGCAGGAAGAAATGGACGCGGACAGCCGGCGGCCGTTGATCGTCCTCGACCAGGTGACCGACCCGCACAATATCGGCGCGGTTCTGCGTTCGGCGGCGGCGTTCGACGCGTCGGCGATCATCACGCAGGATCGCCACAGCCCGCCCGAAAGCGGGGTCATCGCACGTTCGGCGTCAGGTGCGCTGGAAATCGTGCCGTGGGTGCGCGTCGTCAACCTGTCGCGCGCGCTGGAGGAAATCGCCGAGGCGCAATATTGGCGTATCGGATTGATGGGCGACACCGAAACGACGCTCGGATCGACACTCGACGGCAGCAAGGTGGCGCTCGTCCTTGGTTCGGAAGGCGACGGGATGCGTCACAATGTCATGGAACATTGCGACGTGCTGGCGAAATTGCCGATCTCTCCGCAGATGGAAAGCCTCAACATTTCCAACGCCGCGGCGATCGCCCTCTATGCCGTTGCGACCACCGCCGCTTAATCCTCGGCGGCGATCCGCACGCGAAGGCCGTCCAGCGCGTCCGTGAAGGGCAGTTGGCACGACAGGCGCGACGTGGCGTCACGGTCGGTCGTCGAATCGAGCAGGTCGTTTTCGTCCTCGCTCATCGCCGGCAGTTGATCCGTCGCACCGGCTTCGACGTGCACGTGGCACGTGGCGCACGAACAACAGCCGCCGCATAGCGCCAACAGCTCGTCAAAGCCCGCATCGCGGATATTTTCCATGACCGTCAGGCTGGTATCGCCCTCGATCTCATGCTCGTTTCCGTCGCGCGTCACGACAATCAGCTTCGCCATGCCAGTCCCCATATAGTCCTTTGTCGCTGGCGCTATGTCGCGCGTTGCGCGGCAAATCAAGCGTTGCTAATGAGATAGCAGAGAACAAATGGAGAATATGCGATGGGCCTCAGCCAGGCGCAGTTGAACGCGGGAATCGACGCACTTGCGGACCGTGATGCAAATTTCGCCCGCGCTCTCGGCAATGCGGGCTACCCCGAACCGCGGATTCGCGCGCCGGGCTATACGACGCTGCTGCGCACCATCGTCGGCCAGCAGGTCAGCGTCGCGGCGGCGTCCTCGATCTGGAACAAGTTGGAGGCGCAATTCGGAGAGGGATGTCCGGCAGAGGTGATCGCCGAAGCCGGGTTCGACTCGCTGCGCGCATGCGGCCTGTCTGGCCAGAAACAGGGCTATGCCAAAAGCCTCGCGCAGCTCATTCTTGACGGAGAGCTGCAATTCGACGCCTTGCCCGCCGATGACGAGGAAGCGATCGCACTGTTGACCAAGGTCAAGGGCATCGGCCGCTGGTCGGCCGAAATCTACCTGCTGTTTGCCGAGGGGCGCCCCGACATCTGGCCCGCCGGCGACCTGGCGGTGCAGGAAGCCGTCGGCCGCATCCTGCAACTAAAGGCTCGCCCGACCGAAAAGGCGGTGCGCCTGCTCGCCGAACCGTGGCGCCCGCACCGCGGCGCGGCAGCGATATTTAGCTGGCATTGTTATAATATGGATGTGATCTGAGCGACCTGCGCTTATCCGTTCGGGCTTGGCGGAACAGAAACACGCATCGTCCCGGCGCCCAGCGAACAGGCCTGCCGGTTCGGTGCTGCCGATGGATCAAGCCGCGGCGCTCTCCACGATCGCGGCCAGATTCGCGAGCGAGCCGTTCAACCCTGCCTCATGGTCCTTGGCCGAAATCCCCGGCGGCACATGATGCGCGTCGATCGTCACCAATGTACCGCCGCCCTTGCGCGACAGATACCAGTGCATCGCCATCGTCCCCGAAAAGCGCGGATCGTCCGATTCAAACTCGACCTCCCACACGATCAGCCGCCCATCGTCGAGAACGGGGATATGAACCGCGACGATGTCGCCGTCCTCATCGCTCTTGGTCTCCACATCGGCATCGCCGAAGCTGAGGCGCATCCGAAAACCCCCGCCGGGGCGAAGATCGCAATGGTCGAACGCCCCCGTCGCGCCCTCCGGCGGCAGCCAGCGCGCCAGCTTTGCCGCACTCGTGAAGGCCGCAAAGACGTCGGGAAGCGGCGCCGCGATCAGCCGTTCGGCATGGTCGGTACGGCGCGTCTTCTTGGTCGGTTTCAAACGAGCGCCGCTTTAACCGCCGCGACAGCCTCACTCGCCGCGCCGCCATTTGGACCGCCGCCCTGCGCCATATCGGGACGCCCGCCGCCGCCCTGCCCGCCAAGCGCCGCCACGGCGATCTTGACCAGTTCGACCGCGCTATGGCCGCCAATCCTGTCATCTGTGACGCCGACCGCGACCGACGCACGCCCGTCATTGACAGCAACGAGCATCGCGATACCGCTGCCGACCTGCTTTTTCAGGCCGTCGACGGTGCCGCGCAATTCCTTGGGATCGAGCCCCTCGACGATCTGTGCGACGAATGCGATGTCGCCGACCTGCTCGATCGCGGGACCGCTCGCGCCGCCGCCACCGCCCATTGCGAGCGCCTTTTTTGCATCGGCGAGTTCGCGTTCGGCTTTTTTCAGTTGGTCGGCCAGCGCCGCAACGCGCGCCGGCACATCGTCGGGTGAGGTCTTGAGCGTCGCAGCTGCCGCCCTCAGCGCCTCGTCGCGGCCGCTCAGCCACTGGCGCGCGCCCTCTCCGGTCAGCGCCTCGATACGCCGGACGCCGGACGAAACCGCGCTCTCGCCAATGATCTTGAACAATGCGATGTCGCCAAGCGCGCGGACATGCGTCCCGCCGCAAAGCTCGACCGAATAGCTGTGATCGTCGGCCTGGCCCATGCTGAGAACGCGGACCTCGTCGCCATATTTTTCACCGAACAGCGCCATCGCGCCCGCCGCGATCGCGTCGTCAGGCGTCATCAACCGCGTCGATACCGCATCGTTGGCGCGGATATGCGCGTTCACATCGGCCTCAATCTGCGCAATTTCCTCGCCGCTCAACGCGTTGGGATGCGAAAAGTCGAAACGGAAGCGATCTTCGGCAACCAGGCTGCCCTTTTGCGTCACATGCTCGCCCAGGCGGCGGCGCAGCGCCGCGTGCAACAGATGCGTTGCGCTGTGATTGGCGCGAATGCGGTCCCGGCGCGCGGCATCGATGGTCAGTTGCACCGTATCGCCGACCTTCAGCGTACCAGCCTCCAGCTTTGCCTGATGCGTGTGCAGACGGCCGAGCGGCTTGCCGGTGTCGCTGACCGTCGCCCTGGCGCCCTCCAGCGTCGCGATTGTCCCCGCGTCACCCATCTGGCCACCGCTTTCGCCATAAAATGGCGTCTGATTGGTCAGGACGACGACCTCATCGCCCGCCGCGGCTTCGTCGACCGGCTTGCCGTCCTTGACCAGGGCGATGACGGTCGCCTCGCCCGCGGTCGAGGTATAGCCGGTAAATTCGGTGCTGCCGTTGTTTTCGGCGATGTCGAACCAGATTTCGTCCGAAGCCTTGTCGCCGCTGCCCTTCCACGCCGCGCGTGCCGCCGCCTTCTGCTGCGCCATCGCCGCATCGAAACCGGCGCGGTCGACCGAAATGTCGTTGGACCGCAGCGCATCCTCTGTCAGGTCATAGGGAAAGCCGTAGGTGTCATAAAGCTTGAACGCGACCTCGCCGGGCAGCGTGTCGCCCTTGGTCATGCCGACCGTCGCTTCGTCGAGCAGCCGCAGCCCCTTGTCGAGCGTCTGCCGGAACTTCGTCTCCTCGCGCTCCAGCGTTTCGGCGATCAACGGCTGCGCGCGGATCAGGTCGGGATAGGCGGCGCCCATTTCGGTGGTCAGCGACGGCAACAAGCGGTGCATCAGCGGGTCTTTCGCGCCCAGCAGATGTGCGTGACGCATCGCACGGCGCATGATCCGGCGCAGCACATATCCGCGTCCCTCGTTCGACGGCAGCACGCCATCGGCGACAAGAAAGCTGGACGCGCGCAGATGATCGGCGATCACGCGATGGCTGGCCTGCGTCGCCCCCTCGGCGGGCACGCCGGTCAGGTCGACCGACGCCGCGATCAGCGCCTTGAACGTGTCGGTGTCATAATTGTCGTGAACGCCCTGCAGCACCGCCGCGACACGTTCCAGCCCCATGCCGGTATCGATGCTGGGCCGCGGCAAATCGACGCGCTCACCGCCCGGCAATTGCTCATATTGCATGAACACCAGGTTCCAGATTTCGACGAAGCGGTCGCCGTCCTCCTCGGGCGATCCGGGCGGCCCACCCCAGATATGATCGCCATGGTCGTAAAAGATTTCGCTGCACGGCCCGCATGGTCCGGTGTCGCCCATCGACCAGAAATTGTCGCTCGTCGGGATGCGAATGATCCGCTCATCGGGCAAACCCGCGATTTTCTTCCACAGGTCGAACGCCTCGTCATCGGTATGATAGACGGTTGCGGTCAGCTTGTCGGGGCTAAGGCCCCAAATCTTGGTAATCAGCGTCCAGGCATGTTCGATCGCCTGTTCCTTGAAATAATCGCCGAACGAGAAATTCCCCAGCATTTCAAAGAAAGTATGGTGACGCGCGGTGTAGCCGACATTGTCGAGGTCATTGTGCTTGCCGCCCGCGCGCACGCATTTCTGGGACGACGCGGCGCGGTTGTATGGACGCTTTTCCAACCCGGTAAAGACGTTCTTGAACGGCACCATGCCGGCGTTGACGAACATCAACGTCGGGTCGTTATACGGCACCAACGGTGCCGACGGCTCGATATGATGCTGTGCCTCCCCGAAATAGTCGAGGAATGAGCGGCGAATGTCGTTGGTCGATGTCATGCGCGCGATCTAGTGCCGGATCGCGCGTTTCTCAAGCATTACGCGCACGCGATCATCGTTGGCACAAACCATCCAGTTCATCGTCCGACAGTCCCTGTTGGTCGGCCAGTGCTTCCGACACGAACTGCACATCATATTGCGCGATCCGATATTCATTCTCACGCACCCGCTGCAACAAGATACCGCCGCATGTGCCGATGATGCCCGGGTGATCGTCGATGACCGAGAAATAGGCATAGGCACCCGGATAGGCGGCGCCTTTGGGATTGTTCGTCCATGCCACAAATTGGGGCGTCAGCGTCCCGGTTTCGCTCGTCCGATGCTGTGTGGCCCCGGCGCGCAGAGCATCCCAGTCCTTCTTGCTGATTTCGATCAACGGATCCATCATCGCCATGCCCGCCACATCTCCGCGGTTGAACCGATCAAGAAAACGTGTCGCGAAAACCGTCGCGTTCGCCGTTTCGGTCGGGCTGGCCGTCCAGTTTGCCGGAACGGGATTGTACGGGTCGGTCGCGGGATCGAAACAGAAAAAGCTTTGCCGCATATTTTCGATCAGCGTCACATTGCGCGTCGTATCGATCCGGCTGTCGAAAAAATAGCGACCGAACCTGACGCTTTGCGTACCGCAGCGGCGTTTTGCCTGTTCCGAGACCCGCAGCATGACCTTCGTCATTTCCGCCGAATCCATGGTCCCGACCAGCGCATTATATCCTTTGCCCGGAACAGGCTCGATACGGATCGCCACATCGGCTGGCGCCGCCATCAGCAGCGCGATTGCCAAAATCGCCATCATATTTCTCCCCGCAACCACCCCACCGGCGGCGACAATTGGGTCTGGGCAAACAGGCGCGCAACCGCAAGGCCAATCTTCTTATCGATCAAGCCTATATGCTAAAAATCGGTCGCAATTCCCTTGCCCAGATAGCAGGGCAACTGGCGCAGGACGTCGGCCTTTGGCACGCCATCGTCGATCAGCTCCGCGGGAACCTCTGACGTGTCGGTGCTCACGACCGTCCACCCCGCGCCGGGTGCGGCACGGTGAACGACGACATAGCCGCAATCCATCGTCCGGTCCTTGCGATCGCCGCGAAAATCAAATGCGGCATAAAGGCCCATCGGCTGCCCATCCGGATCGGAATACCAGGTCAGGCGCAGAATGCGGATGGTCCCGTCGGCCCACAGCGTCTGGCGCTTGCGATGGTTCATTTCCCATTCGAGACGGGGATATGATGCCTGGAAGGACAGGCGGAACATCGCATAGGCCGCGTCATAGTCGCGCCGCGCCAGCGCGAGCGTATATTCGGCGAACCGGTCGATCGCGCCCTCTTCGTCGGTCGCCGACGGTTTGAACGAGGGCGTTTGGGGCGCAATGACCTCTCGCTCCACCTCCGGCGCAAGAACCGGCGGCGCGGCAAGCGCGGGTGACGCGCAGAAAAACAGCGCGATGGCCAGCAATTCGCGCCATCGCGCCGACGCATCAATATCCATAATAGGCGCCGCCCTTTTCGCGGGCGCGGCGCCAGGCGGACCGATCGTGACAGGCGTTTACAAAGGCCGCAAGTTTCGGATAGCGGGGTGCCATGCCCTGCATGATCGCGATTTCGGCGGGAAAGCTCAGCATGATGTCGGCCGCCGACAACGTGTCGCCGATGAAATGGCCGTTGTCGCCGACACGGCTTTCCATATAGGCAAAATGCGCATCGAGTTGTTCGGAAATGCGCGGTTCGATGGGCGCCGCCGCGTCGCCAAGCCGCGCCGTATAGATGCGCAGCAGGATCGGCGTCATCGCCGACCCTTCGGCGAAGTGCATCCATTCAAGATGGCTGATATGATCGTCGCTGCCACGATCCGGCACCAGATGGCCGCCGCCATGCCGATCACACAGATATTCGGTTATCGCACCCGATTCCGTAATGACGCGGCCGCCGTCCTCGATCACCGGCGATTTGCCAAGCGGGTGAACCACAACCAGTTCGGGCGGCGCAAGGTTCGTCACCGGATCGCGATCATAATAGCGGATTTCATATGGCGCGCCGATTTCTTCGAGCAACCACAGGATCCGCTGCGATCGGCTGTTGTTCAGATGGTGGACGATCAGGCTCATGTCATTCTCCTCACGCGGTCCGTTGTTGCGGGGTCCCGTTGCGGTCGATCAGCGCGGCCAGTTCGCGCACCAGCTTGGCCCCCAGAATCGCGGTCACGCCGCCGACATCCCGACCAGGATGTAGTTCGACGATATCGGCACCGACGATCGGCGCCGTCTGCTTGTGCAAAACGGCCAGAATTTCCCGAACCGTCAGCCCGCCGGGTTCGGGATGCGCGACGCCGGGCGCGGCCGAGGGGTCCAGTCCGTCGAGGTCGATCGAGATATAGAGCGGACCTTCGAGCACCGGTACGCTTTCGGGTGTAAAGGCAGCCATCGAAATGATCTCGACACCGAAACGCGATGCCTGTTCGCGGCAATGGGCGTTGAGCGTCCGGATGCCGACCTGAACCAGACGCCCGGCGTGACCAGCCTCGCAGATGCGGGCGAAGGGCGAGGCGTGGCTGCGGGGATTGCCGGAAAAATCGTCGTAAAGATCGGGGTGGGCATCAAAATGCAGGATGTGCACCGGCCCGAAACAGGTTGCCGCGGCCTCGACCAATGGAAAAGTCACCGCATGATCGCCGCCGAGCGCCAATGGAACGTCGCCATCCTCATGCAGCATCGCGACATGGCGGCGAATCGCGGCATCGTCATATAAGGTGTTTTCTCTGAGCGGAAGGTCGCCGTCATCGGTGAACGCGATGTCGGTGCCGATCTCGGGCCCCAGCTCGCTCGCCATATTTCCGCGGTCGCTCCACAATGCCGCGCGGATCGCCGCGGGACCGGCGGCGGCGCCACGTTCGAAACTGCTGTTGATGTCGGTCGGCAGACCGAAAAGACGGATCGCGGGCATAGGCCGCTTGTACCCGCTGAAAAGGACTAGGCAAGAATCAACGGTCAGCGAATGCGCCCGACCAATTGGCGTTGGCCAAATCCGTCACCTGCCGGCGGATCGGTCCAAATGTTTCGACAAAGCATGGCACAACATGGGTTTCAACGGCGGGCGGGCCGACCTGCTGAGGAGAGGAATGAGCAGGTCCAAAGGGGCTGGTGGCCCGCCGCCGTCGGCCGACCGGTTCGAAGCAAGGCGAACCGGGCGGATGGCAATCAAATGTCGTCGTCGCCTTCATCGTCGGGGCCGGCCATCATTTCTTCGGCCACGGCGTCGGTACGACCACGGATCGCGGCTTCCAGCCGCTCCCTGAGTTCCGGGTTTTCGGTCAGGAAATTCTTGGCATTTTCGCGGCCCTGTCCGATGCGGATCGAGTCATAGCTGAACCAGGCGCCTGCCTTTTCCACAAGACCGGCCTTGACCCCAATATCCAGAATCTCGCCGATCTTTGAAATGCCCTGCCCGTACATGATGTCGAATTCGACCTGTTTGAACGGCGGCGCGACCTTGTTCTTCACCACCTTTACCCGCGTCGTATTGCCGACAATCTCGTCGCCATTCTTGATCTGGCCGGTACGGCGAATGTCCAGACGAACCGAGGCATAGAATTTGAGCGCGTTGCCGCCCGTCGTGGTTTCGGGATTGCCGTACATGACGCCGATTTTCATGCGCAACTGGTTGATGAAGATCACCATGCAGCGCGAACGGCTGATCGAACCGGTCAGCTTGCGCAGCGACTGAGACATCAGCCGGGCCTGAAGGCCGACGTGGCTGTCGCCCATCTCACCCTCGATTTCGGCGCGCGGAACGAGCGCGGCGACCGAGTCGACGACAAGCACGTCGATCGCGTTCGACCGCACAAGCGTATCCACGATTTCAAGCGCCTGTTCACCCGTGTCGGGCTGCGACACGATAAGTTCATCAATGTTCACCCCCAGCTTGCGGGCATAGACGGGATCGAGCGCATGTTCCGCATCGACAAAGGCAACCGTGCCGCCGGTCTTCTGAGCCTCGGCAAGCGTATGCAGCGCCAATGTGGTCTTGCCCGAACTTTCAGGGCCATAGATTTCGATGACCCGGCCGCGCGGCAGGCCGCCGACACCAAGCGCAATGTCCAGGCCCAGCGAGCCGGTCGAGATCGCCTCGACCTGCATGGCTTCCTTCGATCCCAATTTCATGACCGAGCCCTTGCCGAACGCACGATCAATCTGTGCGAGCGCGGCGTCGAGCGCCTTTTGCCTGTCCGTGTTGTTCACTGATTTCCCCGATTCGACGAGTGACAATTGTCCGGCCATGACCGACCCCTTCCAGCTCTAGAGCGACGACAGGAGCATCGCAACGCCGAACCTGTGTACGGCATTTGTTCTTATAGAACAAGAGGGGAACGAAACAAAAATATCCTGACAGGAAATACTGTTAATCCGCCGAAAATTCGTCCAATGCGGCCTCGATGTCGCTGATCCGAAACGGCTTGGCGATCAGTTTTCTGTGCGCGTGGGCCGCCGGGATGACATCGCCGCCGCCCGACGTGAAGGCGAAGGGTATTTCCCTTTCGGCCAGCGCGTCCGCGACCGGCCAGCCCTTTTCTTCGCCAAGATTGATGTCGACCAGCGCGCCCGCCAGCGGTTCGCTGGCGATGATCGCCAACGCCTCTTCATTGGTCGTTGCCTGAGCGGGTTCGGGAAGGTCAAGGGCGTCGAACATATCGACCAGCATCATGCCGATCAGCACATCGTCCTCCACCAGCAGGATGCGGCCGGTCATATCCGTCAATTCGAATTCCGATGCGCGGCCTCATCGAGCGCCGCCGATGTGGCCTCGGCCAATTGGGCGACCGAAAAGGGTTTGGGGAGAAAGGCGACGTCGTCGATGTTGATCGACTGACGCAATTGTTCCTCGGCATAGCCCGACATGAACAGGACCGGCAGGTCGGGCCGTTTGGCGCGCATCGCGCGCACCATTGCGGGGCCATCCATCGTCGGCATCACGACGTCGCTGATTATCAAATCGACCCTTTCCATCTCGCCAAAGCGTTCAAGCCCCTCTTCGCCCTGCGATGCGGTGATGACGGTATAACCCGCGCGGGCCAGTGCGCGTTCCGCGACAGCGCGCACCATATCCTCATCCTCGACCAGCAGGATCGTCCCCGTGCCCCACTGGCTCTTTTTGGGCTTGGCGGGCGGGGACGGAACCATTGGAGCATCGCCCCCGGCGCGATGGACGGGAAGATAGATCGAAAAACTCGTGCCCTGCCCCGGATTGCTGTCGGCAAAGATGAAGCCCGCCGACTGTTTGATGATGCCGTAAACCGTCGAAAGGCCCAGCCCCGTGCCCTTGCCGACGTCCTTGGTAGTGAAGAAGGGTTCGAAAATCTTGGGCAATATGTCCGCGGGAATACCGGTTCCGGTATCGCTGACTTTCAGCGCGGAATAATCCGCCGGCGGCATGAATTCATTGCCCATCTGGCGCACGTCGGCCGCCGAAACCGGATAGGTTTCCATCGTCAACGTGCCCCCGCCCGGCATCGCGTCGCGCGCGTTGACGGCCAGATTGATAATCACCTGTTCAAGCTGCCCCGGATCGGCGCGCACCGCGCCCAGGCCGCGACCATGATGCACCGACAACTGAACCGTCTCACCGATCAGCCGCTTCAAAAGATGCGACACTTCCGAAATCACATCGGGCAGTTGCATTATCTGCGGCCGCAACGTCTGTTGCCGGGAAAAGGCGAGCAACTGGCGCGTCAGGCTGGCGGCGCGATTGGCGTTGCTGCGGATCTGCTGAATATCGTCATAATCGCTGTCGCCGGGCGTATGGCGCATCAGCATCAGGTCGCATGCGCCCAGCACGGCGGTCAGGATATTGTTGAAATCATGCGCGACGCCGCCCGCCAACTGTCCGACCGCCTGCATCTTTGATGCCTGTGCGACCTGGCGTTTCAGGCGCGATTCCTCGCTGGAATCCTTGAGGCTCAAGAGG
This sequence comes from Sphingopyxis sp., assembly GCA_030145715.1. Classification (GTDB taxonomy): domain Bacteria; phylum Pseudomonadota; class Alphaproteobacteria; order Sphingomonadales; family Sphingomonadaceae; genus Sphingopyxis. The sequence goes on from JAIXHQ010000020.1 coordinate 11,150, forward strand.
ACCGCCGCCTCGCCCAGCCCGCGCACGCCGACGACGCGCATCGACACCGGATCGCCGCTTTGCCCAGCCAGCCGGATCGACATGTCGCCGCCGACCTGCTGTCCGCTGCTGTGACGGCGGATCATGTCGGCCAGCGCGCCCTTATCCTCGCCCACGACAATGTCGCCCGGATAACGGGGCATCTTGCCTTCGGGAACGCTCGCCGCACGAACGAACGCCCGGTTCATGTAGAGGAAGCGACCGTCGCGATCGACCATCGCCAGACCGAACGGAAGCAGCGACAACAGCGTTTCGACATAGGTTTGCGCCGTCCCACGATCGGTCGGGCCCATTTCCTCGTCCAGCATGGCAAGCAGCATCGGCGTATTGCTGTCGGCTGGAGCAAGCGGGATCTGAATCAGCCGCACCGGGGTCGCGCGATCACCCTCGCGCGCGAAATAGAGCGCGCCGCTATCGTCCAGGCGGATAAGCGGCGGTATCTCCCGGCCGACATAATGGGCCAGATTTTCTTCGCCCAGGGCGCGAAGGAGGAAAGCCTGATTGGCGACGCGCAGCCGGCCCTCGGCGCTGACGAGTGCCGCCATCACCCCTGCATGGCCGAGCGTGCGCCCGGCGGGACCATCGAGATGCCGGACGATTTCGGACACCAGATCGAGCCGCTCAAGCGCCGAGAAACGCCATACGAGATAATCGTCGGACTGACCCGTCCGGGTCACCTGAGCGCGCAGTTGCAGCGGCCCGATCGCGATGCCGTCGACGCGGCCCTCGCCGTCCCGCCACGCCACGCGCCCCGCATTTTTCAGCAAATCGGCGCCGCGTCCCTCCAGCGGCAGACCGGGCGGCGTGACAAAACCGCCCATCCATGTGCCGAACAGGTCATTGGCGCACACCATCCGTCCACCCCGGTCGGTGACCGCGATCGCAACATCGTCATGATTGACCGCCTGACGCAGCATTGTCCAGTCGGGCGCAATCGCATCGGGCGTGACCGCTGCGGGAAACAGTCGGCGCGCGAGCAACGCTCCGCCGACAGCAACGGCCAGCCCGGCGAGGAAACCGACCGCCAATATCGCGTCGCGCGTTGCCCAGAACAGCAGGGCGGCAGACAGCAGCGCCAGCCCGCCAAGCACCGCCCTGTCGACTTGCGACAAAGCGACGGGCGGGGACAAAGGACCGGGGGCGCCCGCCTCCCTGATGAAATCGCCATCAGCGGAGGGCAGGCTTTGAACGCTCAATGATTAACTTTCCTGTTGCCGCATCACCAGATGCGGACGCGATTTCCGGGTGCCAGATACAGCTTTCGCCCTTCCTCGATCCGATAGGCCTTATACCATGGGTCAAGATTGCGCGAGACCCAAGTCCGCTGGGTCGAGGGCGAATGCGGATCGGTGGTGATCCGCTGCGACAGATTCTGTTCGCGATAGTTGCGGCGCCAGACCTGCGCCCAACCAAGGAAGAAACGCTGATCGCCGCTGAGGCCGTCGATGACCGGCGCCTCCTTGCCGCCCAGCGATTTTCGATAGGCGTCATAGGCGATCGTCAAACCCGCGAGATCGCCGATATTCTCACCCAAGGTGAAGGTGCCGTCGAGCTTTTCCCCCGGCAGCACTTCATAGGCGTCATATTGCGCGACGAGCGCCTTGCCCGCGGCCTCGAACGCCGCGACATCGGCGGGCGTCCACCAGTCGGCCAGCTTGCCGGTCTCGTCATATTTCGCGCCCTGATCGTCGAAATGATGGCTGATTTCATGGCCGATGACCGCGCCGATGCCGCCATAGTTGATCGCCGCGTCGGCGCGCGGGTCAAAGAAGGGCGGCTGAAGGATCGCGGCGGGAAAGACGATCTCGTTCATCCCGAAATTGGCGTAGGCATTGACCTCCATCGGGGTCATTCCCCACTCCCAGCGGCGGATCGGACCGCCGAGCCTGGCGATATTGTCGTCATGCGCGAACTGGTTCGACCGCAACTGGTTGCCGAACAGGTCGTCGGCCTTGATCTCCAGCTTGGCATAATTTTTCCAACGGTCGGGATAGCCGATCTTGGTCGTGAAATTGCCGAGCTTTTTCTTGGCCTTCACCTTGGTTTCGGGCTGCATCCACGCGAGATTGCCGATACGCGTGTCGAGTGCGGTAAGGACGTTCTTGACCAGCACATCCATCGCCGCCTTGGTTTCGGGCGGAAAATATTTTGCCACATAATCCTGCCCGACCGCTTCCCCCATATTGGCAGTGGTGAAATCGACCGCGCGCTTCCAGCGTTCCTGCATCTGCGGCGTACCCGACAGGGCGGTGCCAAAGAAAGAGAAAGACTCCTGTGCGACGGCGTCCGGCAGAACATCCGAAAAACCGTCGAGGCTGCGAACGATCAGCGCATCGCGGATAACCTCGATCGGCGCGGCGGCGAGAAGCTTCGCCTCTCCCGCAAAGGCGCTCGGCTGCGATACGAGAAGCGAATCCTCGTTGACGCCGATACCGCGGATGAAGGTTTGCCAGTCAAAGCCGGGCGCGGCCTTTGCAAGCTCGGCGACCGTCATCTTGTTATAGACCTTTGTCGCGTCGCCGCTGTCATTCTTGTCCCAATGGACAGTCGCGATCTGCTTTTCGAAATCATAGAGCGCCTTGGCGCGCGGCGCCGCGTCCTTTTCGCCGGCAAGCGTCAGGACATTTTCCAGATGACGCAGGTAGGCCGCCTGCAACTTGGCGTTCCGTTCATTGTCCTTCACATAGAAATCCCGGTCCGGCATCCCGATGCCGCCCTGGAAGATCGTGTAGATATAAACCTCAGGATTCTTGTCGTCCTGGCCGACATAGCCGCCAAAGAAATGCGGAATGCCGCTGCGATCGGCTTCTGACAGCAATTTGGCGAGGCCCGGCTTGTCGACGGCGCGGATCCTGTTCAGCCACGGCTGGATCGGGGCCAGCCCCTTTGCCTCGACTGTCGCGGAATCAAGATAGGAAGCATAGGCGCGGCCGATCATGCTTTTCGGATCGCCCTTTGCAACGTCGAGGATTTCGCGGGTGCGCGTCTGGGACAGGTCGGCAAGTGCGGTGAACATGCCATAGTTGGACTTATCCTCGGGGATCGGCGTGTTTCTGGCCCAGTTTCCGTTGGCGAAGGCATAGAAATCGTCGCCCGGCTGGACATTTTTGTCCATGCCCGAAGCGTCGAAACCGAAATCGCCGATCGCGGGCTTTGCCGCCGTTTCGGCTGCCGGAGCCGATGCCGGAGCAGCCTGTTCCTTGGCGGTTGCGGCAACCGCGGCGAACGCCAGCGCGCCCAGCGCGGCGGCGCTCATCAGACGCGAAAAATTATGCGAAGATCTCATGACATTCCCCAGATGATGATGCTGCAAGCGCAAGCGGGCTTCAGCGATGGAAAAACTATAGGACCGCGCGCGGCGCGTTCAACCGGCGCCCGTGTCGCTCGTCGATGCCTCAAGTCGTTGGTCGCGCGCCTTGCGGATTTTGCGCCGCCAGCGAAGGCGAATCCAATTGTCCCAGAACAACGAGGCCAGGATATAGCCGATGATCGCCGACGCGACCGAGATCACGAACAATCCCGCCACTCCGCCGAGCAGGGTGGGCCCGGCATTGTCGGTCAGCCAGCGCCACCATTCGACGAAGGACGCCCCCTCATCATAAAGGATATAAAGGTCCGACATATGGGTATCGAGACCGAACAGCATATTGCCCAGCCACACCGACGCGGCGAGGATCAGCGGCGTGGTCAGCGGATTGGATAAAAAGGTCATCGCCGCCCCGATGGGGATATTGGCGCGAAACGGCAGCGCGAGCAACGCGACGCCCAATATCTGCACGCCCGGGATCAGGAAGAAGATGCCGACGAACAGTCCCAGCGCAGTACCGCGCCGAACCGAGGTGCGCGTGAAACGCCACAGGTGACTGTGCGCGACCCGATGCGCAAAGGGTTTGATGAAGCGGCTTTCCAGCAATTCCTCACGCGTCGGTGAGTTTTTGCGGATCCAGTTCATCAAGAACGCCTTGTCTTTCGGCTTTCCCCCCGCGCTCATCCGCGGTCCTTCAGCAACCGTTCCTTGTCCCGCTTCCAGTCGCGTTCCTTGATCGACTCCCGCTTGTCATGGGCTTTCTTGCCCTTGGCGAGCGCCAGTTCGACCTTGGCCCGGCCGCGACTGTTGAAATAGACGGAGAGCGGGACGAGCGTCATGCCCTGCCGCGCGACCCCGGCGTACATCTTGTTGATCTCGCGCCCGCTCAACAGCAATTTGCGCGGGCGTTTCGGTTCATGGTTGTGCCGGTTGCCGTGGCTGAACTCGGGAATGTTGCTGTTGACCAGCCACACCTCATTGCCCTTCACCTCGGCATAGCTTTCGGCGATCGTCCCTTCGCCAAAACGCAGCGATTTGACCTCGGTCCCCTGCAACACGATTCCGGCCTCGAACACCTGTTCGATGGCGAAATCAAAACGCGCGCGCCGGTTTTCGGCGACGACCTTTTTCTTGTCAAACTCTGCGGCGGACTGCGGACGGGCCATTTCGAAACCTAGAGAACTCCCGCCGCGGACAGTGCGGCGTCGACGGTGGCACGCGATGCCGCGTCCGCCGGAATGACAGGTAGGCGCACTTCGGGCGAAATCCAGTCGTGAATGCGCGACAGCGCATATTTGGCCGGCCCCGGCGACGTGTCGGAGAACATGGCCCTATGCAGATCGAACAACCGGTCGTGCAACGCCAGTGCCCGGACCCAATCCCCTGCCGCACAGGCCGCTGCGAAATCCGCGCACAGGCGCGGAGCGACATTGGCCGTGACCGATATGCAACCAACGCCGCCCAGCGCGGCATGGGCCAGCCACAGATCGTCATTGCCGCTGAGCTGGCAGAAATCAGCGCCAGCGCCGGCGCGATGCACCGTGACGCGCGTCAAGTCGCCGCTGGCATCCTTGATCGCGACGACCGTCGGAATTTCGGCCAGCTCGCACATGGTTTCGGCGCTGATGTCGGCGACGGTGCGACCGGGCACGTTATAGACGACGATCGGCAAGTCGCTGGCATCCGCCAGCGCCTGAAAATGCGCAATCATTCCCGCCTGGCTCGGCCGGTTGTAATAGGGGGCGACGACCAGCGCCGCCGCCGCACCCGCCGCTTGCGCGTGGCGCATATGGCGGATCGCGGTCGCGGTATCGTTCGATCCACAGCCGGCGATAACCGGCACCCGTCCGGCCGCCGCCTGAAGGCAGGTATCGATGACCTGATAATGTTCATCAAAACCGAGCGTCGGGCTTTCACCTGTCGTTCCGCACGGAACCAGCGCACTGGTCCCTTCCCCGATCTGCCAATCGACGAGACGCGCGAACGCCGCCTGATCGAACACCCCGTCGCGGAATGGCGTCACCAAGGCGGGAATCGAACCCGAAAACATGCTCCGCTCCTTTACAATTACCTGCCGGGACCGATAGAATCCGGCCAGCGCGCCGCTATTGGACGTCTATTCAGCGCCCCGCAAGGAGTTTGGCATTACCATGGCCGCTATGATCACGCTGCCCCGCATATCCCGCCTCGCCCTTGCCGTGGCGCTGCTTGTACCGACAGCGGCCCATGCTGGAGAGCTGACCCCCGAACAGATGGCGTGGTATCGCGCCCAGATGGGGCTCGCCGCTGCATCCGGTGCGCCGCCCGCCACCAATTCGGTGGGCGACGCGGTGATGGAATGGCGCCGCTTGACCGCGAATAGCGGAGCGTCCTTCGATCAACTGTCGCGCTTTCTGATGACGAACCGCGGATGGCCGGATGCCGACAAGATGCGCGCCCGCGCCGAAAAGGCCATTTCGCTCGACAGTTTCGACCCCGCCCGCACCCTCGCTTATTTCCAGGCCTATCCGCCGCAGACCGCCAGCGGCTATCTGCGCTATGCGCTGGCGCTCAATGCGTCGGGCCGCCGCGACGAGGCCAATGCCGCGGTTCGCCGCGCATGGACCGGCGGCGCGCTGGACGATTATGAAACCACGCGCGCGCTGGGCATGTTTCCGGGCGCCATCACCCCCGCCGACCATGACGCGCGCATGGACCGTCTGCTTTGGATGGGCGCGACGGCGGCGGCCAGCCGCCAGCTCGCCTATACATCGCTCGCCCGGCGCGACCTGTTCGCCGCGCGGCTCGCGATGCGCAACGCTTCGGTCGACGCGGCTTTTCAGGCTGCTGCGGTCGAAAGCGCCAATCCGGCGCTGATCCGGTCCGATGCCGGCTATATCACTGACAAGGCGACCTGGCTGCGCAAGGCCGGACGCGTCGGGGAAGCGCGCGCGCTCCTCGCCGCGCCGCGATCGCTGACGAATGCTCCAACCGATCCCGAAGAATGGATGGAAACGCTGCTGACCAACGCGCGGCAGGCCGATGCCGGGGGCGACAAGCTGACCGCCTATAACATAGCGCGGCAGCTCGATGACGCTTTTCCGGCGGGAACGGTCGTGCGCGACACATCGCTTAGCGTCCGTGACGATTATACGTCGCTGGCATGGCTGGCGGGACAACTCGCTTACAAGGATCTGCGCCGTCCAGCCGAAGCTGTGCGGCTTTACCGCGCCTATGGCGAGGCCGCCCGTTCGGCGCAGACGCGCACCAAGGGCTTTTACTGGGCGGGACGTGCCGCGCTGGCGGCCGGTGACACCGCCAGCGCCAACGCACATTTTGCCGACGCCGCGCAACATTACGACCAGTTTTACGGCCAATTGTCGCTCGAACGGATGAACCGCCCACAACCCAAACCGACGCCAAACCCGACGATCCGGGTCGGTGGCGACGAAAAGCGCGCCTTCGACGACGACCGTCTGGTCCGCGCGGCGCGGGCCCTGGGCGAAATCGGTGCGTGGCGCGAACAGTCGCTGTTTCTGCGGGCGCTGGCCCAAAAGGCGACATCGCCCGCCGACCATGTCCTTGCCGGACAATTGGCATCGCAAATCGGTCGCCCCGACCTGGGCGTCATGATCGGCCGCAGCGCACAGGCGAACAGCCTCGACGCCGTCGAAGTCGCGGGTTTCCCGACCGTCCGTGTTCCGGCGGGGCATGAGGGCAACTGGACCTTCATCCATGCGATCACGCGCCAGGAAAGCCAGTTCGACCGCGCCGCGATCAGCCATGCGGGCGCGCGCGGCATGATGCAATTGATGCCGGGCACCGCGCGCGAAGTCGCGGGCAAGCTGGGCATGAGCTATGACGCCGGATCGCTGACCACCGACACCAATTACAACATGATGTTGGGATCGACCTATTTTCAGCAGATGCTGCGCTATTTCGGGGGCAGCTATCCGCTGGCGGTCGCCGCATATAATGCCGGGCCGGGCAATGTGAACAAATGGCTGCGCGCCAACGGCGATCCGCGGGGCGGCGGGATCGAAATGATCGACTGGATCGAGGCCATCCCAATTTTCGAGACGCGCAACTATGTTCAGCGGGTGCTGGAAAACGCCGTCGTCTATGACTCGCTGCGCGACGGCGGCGGGACGCGGCCACAGGCTCCGCTCAGCTTTTACCTCGGCAAGCGCACCCCCGGCTGACGCGCATCATGGCGGGGGAACGCAGCAATATCATCAGCCCGGCGGGCTTTGCGGCGCTGCGCGCCGAATATGATATGCTGTTCGGCAGCGAACGCCCAAAGCTGGTCGAGGTTATAAGCTGGGCGGCGGGCAATGGCGACCGCAGCGAGAATGGCGACTATATCTATGGCCGCAAGCGGTTGCGGGAAATCGACCGGCGCCTTTCCTTCCTCGCCCGCCGGATGAAAGCGGCGCGCGTCATCGATCCCACCGAACAGCCTGACAAGAGCCGGATATGGTTCGGCGCCACGGCAGAGCTTGCCGACGACGATGACAACCGGCGGATGGTAACATTGGTCGGCGACGACGAGGCCGCAGCGAGCGAAGGCCGGATCGGGTGGAACAGCCCCCTCGCCCGGGCGCTGCGCGGCGCGGCGGTCGGCGACCTGCGCACGGTGCAGCTTCCCGCGGGGCCCAAGGAATGGGAAGTGATGGCGGTCAGCTATCCCTGACCGCGCCTTCAACTGTGCGCGCGGTCACTGACGGCGACTGGACGGGCGCCTAAAAGGTGATAATCCGACGCGCGATGAAGGGAGAAGTCGCAAATGCTGAAAGCAGCGATGTTAGCGGCGATGACGCTGTCCGTACCGGTCCATGCGGCCTCTCCGCAACCGCCGGTCACTCAGCAGTCCCTTCTCGACCAGCTTAAACCCGGCGAGGAAATCGAAGCACGCGTCGATGGCGATCTCAACGGCGATGGCGATATGGACACCGCTTTTATCGCCGCAGGGCCTGACGCCCGGCGCCTTTATGTCATCCTCAGCTATCGCTCCGATGTCGATATGGGCCATCAGCCCGGTGGCGATTTCAGCCTCGAACCCTATCCGCTGGGTTCGGCGGAGCTATCCATCGCAAGAAATATCCTGACGATCAGCGATCTGACCGGCGGCACGACCGCGCTTGCAGCCAAATATCGCTATCGCGCCGTGACGACCCCCGCGGGCCCGCGTATGCGCCTCATCGGGCTGGACGCGACGCTCTACAGCCGCACCTATGCCCATGACGGGAGCGAAATGAGCTGGAATGTGATGACGGGCGACACGATCGTGAGCCAGCTCAAATTGACCGCAACGCGCGACGGGTATGACAAGACGGCCACGCGCAAATTCAAACGGACCGCGCGGACGATCTATATGGAAGACACCCCCGCCGCCGAGGAGGAACTGGCCAGCGCCACAAAGGCCCGATGATGGCGATCAGGGCTGCAACAGCGCCGGGACGATCCAGATGGCAGACAGAATGACAATCACCGCGACGAGCGAAATAGCCAGCACATACCGGACATTATGCCCTTTCACGCCGCTGCTCGCCTCCGTCTCGGTCACTTCGACATGGTCTTCGACGACTTTCATGGCTCGTCTCCCTTTCTGGTCCGCGTAAAACGCGGCGCCCGAGGAACAGGTTCCGCGTGACGTCCGCGCGCAACAACGAATAATTCCGGCTTCAATCCCACAGGTCGGACAATAAGAAAATTCCGTCGCTGATATGTCCAATTGAATTCTTGCTCACCGCCTGTGATCAAGATTACCAAATGGTCATGGGGCAGTTGATTCGCGTGCGAAGTGCGCGATTTAGGGGGCGGTTAAATGACAGGAATCCTACGGTCCATTATCCTTGCGGCTTCAATATTGATTGGCACGGCGGTATCAGCACAAGGCAGCAGACCAGTCGTCGGCATTTATGAAATGGAGGATTTGACCGGGAACAGTCAGGCACCGACATTTTCGACGATGATTGAAACCGCCATTACTGGAACGAACAAATTTCGCGTTATCGAGCGGTCCGGTTTGAACAAACTGCTTCGCGAACAAAGTGGTGGCCGCGGCGGCCTGACCACTACGAATAAACCGGGAAAAGTCGGCGGCTTCGAAGGCGTCGATTATCTTGTCTATGGTACGATTACTGCCATCTCGGCAAAGCAGAAATCGAACCTTGGGGCGACTTTGCTTGGAAATCTCGGCAACAATGGCGCACAGCAGTCATGTGCGAATACAATCGCCAGCTTGGAAGCCGACATCAAGATTACCGATGCCAACACTGGCGAAGTCCGCTACGCAACGCGGATCAGCGAAGTTCAGCAGGGCGCCACCTCATGCGGGACGGCCGGTCAGATTGACACTGCGGCGCTGCTACGCGGGGCTGCTGACAAGGTGGCTTCCGGGCTGGTGATGACCATCTATCCGATCCAGGTTGCGGCAGTTCAACCGGACGGAGTGCTGGTACTCAATTATGGCGCCGGATCGGTAACCGCGGGATCGACCATGACGGTCTTTGCCAAAGGTGACGCGATCATTGACCCGGCAACCGGCGAAGTGATTGCAAGCAACGAGATCAAGCTCGGCCTGATTGAAATCACCGACGTCCAAACACGGTTTTCCAAGGCACGTGCCGTAACGGGGTTCGCGGCGGCGCCTGCCGTTGGAGCTATCGTCCGGGCGGCCACTGTGGATGACAGGGCCGAATTCAAAAAGGGCGGGAAGCGCAAATGAGCGCCCCGTTGCCTATATCGCGGCTCATTGCCGTAGCTGCACTTTTATCGCTTTCACCATCTGTCGTCGGCGTGGCACAGGCTCAAAGCAGTTCGCAATTCTCGATCGGTTCAATTTCTACGACACAAAGCTGCCAGTATTTCCAGAACGTCAATTATCATCGCGATGCGGTAGCAGCGCCCTGGTTCTACGCTTCCCATGTTAGTTGGCGGACTTCTTGGGTCAAGGATTGCGTTAGTAATTTCGCCAAGATGCGCAGCAGCTTGGAGGCTGCGCTCGCGTCCACCGGGAAATTTGCGATCGGTCGCGGCGGCTATCGCATCGATGTCTCCATCGGCGATGTAAGCGGAGGGGGCGCCGCGCCCGATAATCCTGAGACCGGTCCCCGTGGCTACGCAATCAGCAAGACCGGGATGCTCACCACCTTCACCGTGACCGTAAAGGACCGCACGGGCCAGATCATCTATGGCGGATTATCGAGCAAGACAATCGATACCGGCGTCGATGTCGATTCTGACAATCTTCACGCCGCTTCGTCGATGACGGGCGATGCTGTCTACGGCGTGATGCAGAACGAACTTGCGCTCGCAATCGCGCGGATCGTTGCATTCAAGATCGAGCCTTTACGCGTTACTGAGGCTGACGGAGAACGGGTCCGGCTGAACTATGGCTCACCATTCCTGAAACTTGGAACTTTGATAGAAGTTGGCGGCGAGGACAGTCTTTACGCGATCAAATATAATGTGGTGTCGGCTTCCAACGGCAGCGCCATCGCTGAGGTCGAAGGCGACAATGACACCAGCACGGTACGTCCGGGTATGCAGGCTGTAATGATCGAGGCTGACGATCCCGCCGCAAATGGACGCCGTTACAAACGCAACCGCCTCCCCTGACGTTGTTGAGGAGAGACGTTGCCAGAGGGTCTGTAAGCCGGGTTCTGTCCACCCTCTTGCGAGGGATGGGCGATCATTCCTCTAGGCGAACGGTTACCCGAACGCTCAAGCAGTCAACCCGGACGGCGGGGCCGGAACCAGCCCTGAGTTGCCTCGTGCCATCCCTATTCGACCTTGCTCCCGGTGGGGTTTGCCGTGCCGCGCCTGTTACCAGCCGCGCGGTGCGCTCTTACCGCACCCTTTCACCTTTCGCCGGGCCAAAGCCCTTGGCGGTCTCTTCTCTGTGGCACTTTCCCTGAACCGACCCGAAAGCCGATCCGCCGGACGTTATCCGGCACCGTGATTTCCGTGGAGCCCGGACTTTCCTCCCCCGGCAGGATACCCCGCCGGCGGCGATCGCCCGACCCTCTGGCGCCCGCATCATAGGCGTCGCCGCCCGATTTGACGAGTCAATTGCCTTCGGGCTGCGGCAGAAGGAGCGCGAGCAGGATTGCGCGACATTCGCCATCGATCGTCCCGTCGATCAATTCGGGGCGAAAACGGCGCTGAAAAGCCACTGTCGCGGCAAATCCATCGGTCACATCATAGCCGAAGCGTTCGAGCGCCAACAGGAAACCGGCGTCGGTCCAAAGCGGATCGGTCAGTTTCTTGGTCGGGCGCGGCAGCGCCAGACGGCGGCGCGCCAGTTCCTCCCACGGGAATAATTCGCCCGGATCCTGCTTGCGCGTCGGGGCGATGTCGGAATGGCCGATGACATTGCCACGCGTGATCGCATGGCGATCCTTTATCATATGGACGAGCCGGACGACCGACGAGACCTGCGGATCGGGAAACGGCACATAGCCCCATTCATGGCCCGGATTGACGATTTCGATTCCGACGCTCGCCGAATTAATGTCGCTCACCCCCCGCCAGTGCGATTTTCCGGCATGCCAGGCGCGTTTGTCTTCGGGCACCATATGGGTGATCTGGCCGTCCTCGCTGACGACATAATGCGCGGACACTTTTGCGTCCGGATCAGCAAGCCGATCAATGGCTTCGGCGCCGCTTTTCATACCGGTATAATGAAGAACGATGATCGACACCGGCAGCGCGCGCTCGTCGAAATTCGGAGACCAGCGTTCGATAAAATCGCTCATGCGCCTTGGCAACCCGTCCTGCATCAACAGCAAGTCGATTGCGCCACCGGGACGTAAAAAGCAAGATCAGGCCATGGCGCGGCGAACCTGCTGATCGGACGGCTCGTAAAAGCCGCGAAGACGCGGGCTGGCGACATATTGGTCGGTTTGACCAAGGACCGTTTCACCCGCGCCCAGCACAAGGAAACTTTGCGGTGCCGCCATCGCGCGCAACCGGGCAAAGGCCTTTTGGCGCATGGGAGCGGAGAAATAGAGGAGCAGATTGCGGCAAAAGATGATGTCGGCGGGGCTGGCGAGTGGCGGCCGATCGGTCAGCATATTCTGGACGCTGAAATCGATCCGGCGGCGCAGATCGGCTTTCGCCAGCCATCCACCCTCGGTCTGGTCGAACCACCGCACCATGCGCTGAACGGGCAGACCGCGCTGAATCTCAAACTGGCTGTACAGCCCTACGCGCGCGCGGCTGATCGCATGATAGCTGACATCCGTGCCGACAAGATCGACCTGCCACCCCGCCCATTTGTCACCCTGTTCGGCGATGAGCATCGCAAGCGAATAGGCCTCCTGCCCGGTCGAAACCCCGCAATGCCACACGGTCAGACGTCGGCGCAGCTTGTTGATTTCGCGAATCTGTTCCAGCGCCGTAACAGCCATTTGATCAAAGACGCTGTATTCGCGATAGAAATAGGTTTCGTTGTTGAGCATCGCATCGACCGTGTCGTCCAGCAGTTGCCGACTGTTGGACGTGACGAGCGCGGCAACCAGCGCGTCCAGATCGGCAATGCCGTGGCGCTGCATAACGGGCTTCAACGACATTTCGATGCGCCAGATGCGATTTGGCGACAGCGTCTGCCCGGTGCGCGATTCGAGCACGCCCATCAGCACCCGATACGCCGATTCGCTGGCGGTCCCGCCCATCATGACCGGCGGCGCCCCAGCGGGAATCCACCCAGCATCAAGGCGATCGCGTCAGGATTGAGCGTCGCGGCGGCGATGCCCGCCTTGGCGACCGCGCCCGGCATCCCCCAGATCACGCAGCTTTCCGGCGCCTGCGCGAATATCGTGCCGCCCGCCTCCTTCAGTCGTGCGGCGCCGATCGCGCCATCGCGCCCCATACCGCTCAAAATCACGGCAACCCCGCCCTTTCCATAAACATCGGCAACCGAATCGAGCATCGGATCAGCCGATGGGCAGCAGCCATTATCGACCGGGCGGCGATCGAGAGCGATCTCGTGACGACGGCCATTGGCGACGACGAGCAGATGCGCGTCTCCAGGCGCAAGATAGATATGCCCGCGCTCCACCGCCATGCCAGCCGCCGCGACATGCACGCGGCGCGGCGTCATCGTGGCGATCTGCTTCGCATAAAATTCCATGAACGCATCGGGCAGGTGCTGCGTCAGCAGGATCGGCGCCGTGATGCGCGGATCAAGATTGGCGAGGAAATTGGCAAAGGCCGGGATACCGCCGGTCGATGCCGCGACCGCAATACATTCGATCTTTTGATGGGTATCGATCGCGGCCGGGACGGGCGTAGTCGTCCGGCGTTCAGCGATGCGGGTCACGGCGGGATAGTCCTGCTGATGGCCCAGCGTCATGATCCGGTCGATCAACACTTCCGCGAAACGCCCAGAAAAACTGCCGCGCCCGGGCTTGGCAAGCGTGTCGCTGGCGCCGAGCGCGAGCGCGTCGATGGCGGCCGGACCACCCTCTACGCAGTTCGAAGACAGGATCAGGACACGCGCCCGCGCGGCACGTTCCATAATGTGCGGAAGCGCATCGATGCCGTTCATTCCCGGCATTTCGATGTCGAGGACGACGACATCGACCGGCTCGCGGGCGAGATAGTCGAGCGCGTCATGCGCCGAGGCGACCGATGCGCAGACTTTCAATTCCGGTCGCTGATCGACGATGCGTTCCAATATGCTGCGCACGACCAGGCTGTCGTCGACCAGCATGACCCGGACGGTGCGTGTTGGCGGCTCCGGTTCCGGCGTCAGGGGTTTCAGCAGGGACACGGGCAAAGGATCAGGCGATGCCGACGAGCTGTAATTTTCCTTCCAGCGTTTCGCGGTCAAACGGCTTCATGACATATTCGTCGGCGCCCGCCTCGATCGCGGCACGAATATGATCGATGCTGTTTTCGGTCGTGCAGAAAACGACGCGCGGCCGTTCTTCATGACCATAATCAAGGTCGTTGAACGCGCCCAGAAATTCCATCCCGCTCATCACCGGCATATTCCAGTCGAGCAGGATGACGTCAGGACGATTGGCGCGGCAAAAGGTCAGCGCCTCTTGCCCGTCGGCGGCTTCATCGACGGCAAATGACATGCTTTCAAGGATATGGCGCGCGACCTTGCGAATGACTTTGCTGTCATCGACGACCAGACAGGATTTCGACATCAAATTAACTCCGTCCCCGGGGATTGGGGCATGTTACGGTGAAGGCGTGTGTAGGCCGTTAATTTACGGCGCGATTCATGCTGCCTTTAAGGTCGGCAACGTAATGAAATTGGATGGATCGACGACCAGCAACGAAGCGCCCTGATATTCGATCAACGCATCGGCGACGCGCGCCCATCCGGGGAGCAGTTTTCCGGTGATCCGCGTTTCGGGCGCATCGATGAAGCATACATCCTCTATTTCGTCGGCGATCAGCGCATATCCATGTTCGGCGACATCAACGACGATCACGCGCTGCCCCGGCGATACCGGAGCCGCGGGCAGGCCGACGACCACATGCGGATCGATGAGCGTGAAGACCCGGCTGCGCAAGGCGAACAGCCCCGCGACATGCGGCGGCGCGGCAGGCACCTCTACCGGCGTACCGACGGTTACGACCGAATTGATAGCGCGGCTGCGCAGCGCGACGCGCGTGTCGGCGATGCGCGCGATCAGATAAAGATTTCTCATCATGCGGCATGTCCCCCCACCCGGCTGCGCAACGCATCAAACAATGCCTGGCGGTCATAGCGATAGACGGATTCATCGTCCGGTCCGGCCGCCGCGACCGACGCGCGAAGGCGGATGACCGGCACTTCGTCTCCATCGACGCGGCAATCCTCTCCCCCTTCGGCGATACACAGCAGAACGTCGGGAGCCTCTTCCGACGTATCGGCGCCCGCCAGGACGCGGTATCCCGCACCGCGCAGGATCGGCGCGAGGAAGTTTTCTCCCCATCCGTCATGGTCATCGGCCAGTCGGCAGAGCGGTTGACGCGCGGCGGGGGTGGCGGCCCCGGCGCCATATTGTTCCATCAACCAGAAGGGATCGATCAGTTCCACCGGATCGCCGCCGATCAGCACCACACCGGCGATCAGGCCGGGCGCCGCCGACGGTTGCACCATATCGGGCAGCCGCACGATGTCGACCACCTCGGCGATCGGATAACAGAGGATGGCGTTTCCGTCATAAAGGCGCAAGAGCTTGAACGCCTCGTTCCCATCCGGCAGCGCCGCGGCATGGACCGGGAAAATATCCTCGCCAATCCGGGCCTGTATCCTGCCCGCGCTTTCGAAGATGGCCGATGCGGGCACTTCCTCGACCCGTTCGATAACCGACAAACGGACGCCGCGAACACGCGCATTCATATCGCGGAACAGCAACAATTGCACGGCGTTGCGCGCCGCATCGGCCTCGACGTCGGCTTCGGCGCTGAGATCGCGACTGCGGCCCGCTTCACTGGCGTCGATCGCCGCCGCGGCGAGAAGGCCCTGCACATCCAGCAGCAACACCGGTCGGCCATTGTCGGGCAACGTCGTGCCCGCATAAAGTCCGGTCGCCATGATCATCGGCGCCGCCGGCTTGATGACCAATTCCTCATGATCGTGGATTGCCGCGACGCTCAACGCATAGCTTTGCCCCTGGCCGGGCCGGACGATCACGAGCGCGCGGTCGTCGACGTCGTCACCATGGTCGCGGCCCCGGCCCAGCACGGTTTCAAGGCGGAGCAGCGGATATTGTTCGCCGCGGACCGTCGCAAGCTCGCCGCCGCCCACGCGGTCGATCCGAACCGTGTCGCCGCTTTCGAGCAGGATTTCGCGGACTGCCCCGCGCGGAATGGCAAAATATTGTCCCGCCGCGCGCACCATCAGGCCCGAAATAATGGTCAGCGTCATCGGCACGCGGAGCAATATCGTCAGGCCGCGGCCCTCGTCGTTGCGCAATTCGACAACGCCGCCGATCTTTTCGACATTCGCTTTGACAATGTCCATCCCGACGCCGCGTCCGGAAACCGAGGTCACCTGCGCGGCGGTCGAGAAGCCCGGACGAAAAATCAGGTCCAGCTTTTCGCGCGGGCTCAACGCGCGGGCTTCGGTGGCCGTCAGAATACGCGAAGCGATTGCCTTGGCCATCAGTGCATCGGGGGATAGGCCGCGCCCGTCGTCGCGAATTTCAATCTCGATCTGATTACCCGACTGGCGCGCCGAAACAGCGATTGTCGCGGTAATGTCCTTGCCTGCCGCCACCCGCTCCTCGAACGGCTCGACGCCATGATCGATCGCGTTGCGGACGATGTGGATCAGGGGATCGCGGATATTCTCCATCATCTCGCGATCGAGTTCGACTTCGCCCCCGCTCGTCTGAAAAGCGATCTTCTTGCCCATGTCGCGGGCCAGATCGCGAACGATGCGTGGCAACGGAGAGAATAGCTTGTCGATCCGTTGCATCCGCATCTGGCTGACCGACTGGCGCATCCCGGCGATCGAGGTGGACAGGCGGTCGAACGAGGCGATGACGGCCGGGTTGGCACCCGATTCGCGCAGCATCCGCGCAAATTCGTTCCGTGCCAGAACGATGTCGGTAACGCCCGTCATCACACTGTCGAGCAGGGGAAGCGGAACACGAATCGACCGCCAGCTTTGCAGATCGGCCGTCAAATCCTCATCGCGGCGTGGCGACGCGCCTGAACTATCAACGGCGATGTCGGGCGGCGGCCCCTGATCCGACAGCGCGCCGATCGCATCGCCGTCGTCGCCCGCCGGTTCAACCCCGTCGCGTCCAAGTGCGGCGCACAATTCGCCCAGCCGGTCGAGGATGCCGAGAACCCCGGTCACCAGCGCGGCATTAGCGGGACGGTTGCCGCGACGCACCTGATCGAGCGCGTCTTCGGCGGCGTGCGAAAGGGCGGTGACGCGCGGAAGCGTCAGAAATCCCGAACTGCCCTTGATTGTGTGGACAAGCCGGAAAATGGCGTCGAGTTGGGCGCGGTCGGCGGGATCAGCTTCCCACGCGATGATCGCCCCACCAGCTTCGGCCAGTATTTCCGCCGTTTCGGCCAGAAAGTCGTTCAGCAGATCATCCATCGCCGTACCGGTGCGCCCCTAAATTTGAGGCGCCATCATGGCGGACAATGGTTAAAAGTGGCTTTACCCGCGGCCGCGCAACACGGCACCGACAAGCAGCGAGGTCGGGGTCTCACGCGCGAGCATGACGGTCCCGCCATTCTGTGCCGCAACCGCCTGAACCAGCACGGCAGGCGCCGTACGCGATGTCATCGGGCTGGCGCCTTCGCCATCCTTCAGGATCGTCTCCACATCCCCGTCAAGGAAGATGCGCTCGGCCTCGACATGCAGGGCGATTTCGATCGCCCCTTCCGAACCGGCGCCATGCTTTTCGCACCCCACGTCCAGCCGCCCGCCGCGCACCAGCGCATCGACGAGGAGCAGCGACAGGTTGAGGATGATCTTGACCGCCGGCTTGGGCAGCGGATCGCCGCCGATCATCCAGTTGAGATCGATCGCGCGGTCGCCGATGATACCCTGGATCGCCGATTTCGCCTCATCGGCCGGGACGAGTTCGCCGAAACCGCCCGCCGAACCAAAGGCGAGACGGAAGAATTTCAGCTTGTTCGCCGACGTCCGCGCACTCTGTTCCAACAGCTCAAAACAACGCTCGCGCATCGCCGGGTCTTTTTCATCGGCAAGCAGTTCCAGCCCGTTGGCGAAAGCACCGACCGGACTGAGCAGGTCATGACACAGGCGCGATGCCAGCATCGAGGCAAAATCGACGCGATCGTCGGACATGGATGAACGGGCTCCCCAGCGCAGCGTCCGGACATTTTCCGGCGTCGGCCGCTCCTAGGGCACACACCCCATAGAGAGCAAGCATGATGCGGCCAATCTCTTCGGCGCCTGTGCGCCGCGCGTCCGTCTTGAATATCCGCGCCTTGCCACCATCTCTTCGTCGATGGCGGGGGACGACGAAATATTGACCGTGACGCTTCACGAAAGCGCGGCCGGACTGCGTCTCGACCGCGCGATGGCCGAAGCGATGCCCAGCCTGTCGCGTGAACGGCTCAAAAGCCTTATCAAGGGTGGCCGCGTGATCGACGCGAGCGGGACGACCTTGTGGGATCCATCGGCAAAAGCCCTGGCATTCGCGACGATTGAGGTTCGCCTGCCCGCCGCGCGGCCTGCCCACAACGCGGCCCAGCAGCTTGATCTGGTCATCGCCTATGAGGACGAGCATCTGCTCGTCGTCGACAAGCCTGCCGGAATGGTCGTCCATCCCGCCGCGGGCAATCTGGACGGTACGATGGTCAACGCCCTGCTCCACCATTGCGCCGGACAATTGTCGGGCATCGGCGGCGTGGCGCGGCCCGGCATCGTCCATCGCATCGACAAGGACACGAGCGGGCTGATCGTCGCGGCGAAGCATGACAAGGCGCATGAAGGGCTGGCCAGGCAATTCGCGGCGCACAGCATCGACCGCCGTTATATGGCGATCGCAAGCGGCCGCCCGATGCCGGTCGAGGGAAGGATCGAGGCCGCACTCGGCCGGTCGTCCACCAACCGCAAGAAGATGGCAATCGTCGCCGAAGGGCGCGGCAAACACGCCGTCACCCATTACCGGACGGTCGAACCGCTGAAGAATGCGACGCTGGTCGAATGCCGGCTGGAAACGGGCCGCACCCACCAGGTGCGGGTGCATATGGCGCATATCGGTCATCCGCTGGTCGGCGATCCCGTCTATGGACGCGCCAGAAAGCCGCTTTCGGACGTCCTGAAAGCCCGCAATTTCGTCCGACAGGCATTGCACGCCGCCCGTTTGGGTTTTATTCATCCGGTGACCGGTAACAGCATCGCACTCGACAGCGAAATCCCAGCCGACATGCGGGAACTGATCGATGAACTGCGCATTTAAGTTTCGAATGAAAATCTATCTCGACCGCCGGAGCCAACCGCGGCATATTTCTCCTCTGATAATAAGGGAAAGACGTTAGAAATGGCTAATAAGAGCAATGTTCCGGCCACGGTGCCCGCACTCGGCGGCGAGGCGAGCCTGAACCGCTATCTGGCCGAAATCCGGAAATTTCCTCTGCTGACGCCCGAGCAGGAATATATGCTCGCGCGGCGTTTTCAGGAACATGGCGACAATGAAGCCGCGGCCCAGTTGGTGACGTCGCACCTGCGGCTCGTCGCGAAAATCGCGATGGGCTATCGCGGCTATGGCCTGCCGGTCAGCGAATTGATCAGCGAAGGCAATATCGGCCTGATGCAGGGCGTTAAGAAATTCGATCCCGAACGCGGCTTTCGCCTCGCGACCTATGCGATGTGGTGGATCCGCGCGTCGATTCAGGAATTCATCCTGCGGTCGTGGAGCCTCGTTAAAATGGGCACCACCGCGGCACAGAAAAAGCTGTTCTTCAATCTGCGCCGGATGAAAAACAACCTTGCGGCTTTCGAGGACGGCGACCTTTCGCCCGAACATCTGACCAAGATCGCAACCGATCTTGGCGTGACCGAGGAAGAGGTCACGAGCATGAACCGCCGCATGGCCATGGGCGGCGACACGTCGCTGAACGTCCCGATGGGCGAGGATGGCGACAGCCAGTGGCAGGATCTGCTGGGCGACGAAGGCCCGTTGCAGGACGAACGGGTTGCAGAGGCGCAGGAACGCGACGTGCGCCATTCGCTGTTGAGCGAGGCACTCGAATCGCTCAACGAACGGGAACGTCATATCCTGACCGAACGCCGCCTGACCGACGACCCCAAGACGCTCGAAGACCTGAGCCAAGTCTATGACGTCAGCCGCGAGCGCGTCCGCCAGATCGAGGTGCGCGCGTTCGAAAAGCTGCAAAAGGCGATGCTCAAGCTTGCCGGCGACCGGCGTTTGATCGGCGCATAGTCCCAATATTTTCATCGTCACCCCGGCCTCCATCCGGGGTGATGATGATTTATATGCCCCACCCGCTTGCCACTCTGCCGCGAGCGGCTAATTTGCGCGGATGACGAAGTCCTCTCGCGCGAAAAGCCGCAAACTCCCATGGTATCTGCGGCCGTTCAAATGGCTGCTCTGGTTCCTTATCCTGTCGGTGCTGTGGGTGCTGGCCTATGCGGTCATACCGCCGCCCGTGACGTTCACGATGCTGGCCGACGGCAACGGGATCACCAAGGACTGGACCGGGCTGAACAATATCGACCGCAATATGGTGCGCGCCGTGATCGCGGCCGAGGACGGCAAATTCTGTAGCCACCGGGGGTTCGACCGCGACGCGATCGAACAGGCGATCGAACGCAATGCAAAGGGCAAGCGGATGCGTGGCGGATCGACGGTCAGCCAGCAGACGGCGAAGAATGTCTTTCTGTGGCAGGGCACGGGGTGGACCCGCTATGTCCGCAAGGTTCCGGAGGTGTGGTTCACTTTCCTGATCGAAACGATCTGGGGCAAGCGGCGGATCATGGAAGTCTATCTGAACGTCGCCGAGACCGGCATCGGCACCTATGGCGTCGAGGCCGGCGCGCAGCGGTATTTCGGGCATGGCGCGAGCAAATTGTCCCCGGCCCAGGCCGCGCGCATCGCCGCGATCCTGCCCTTGCCCAAAAAGCGCGAAGCGGTGAGCCCGTCTGGATTTACCCGCCGCTATGGCAACAACATCCAGCGGCGCATCGGACAGGTTCGCCGCGACGGGTTGGACGCATGCATCTATAAATAGGACGCCGCCGCGGGCAACAGGTCGAACTCCAGCGACCTCTCCCGCCTATCGCCTTGCCGATGCGGCGTTCAGTTCTGGCCGCTCGTCACCGTTGCAACAACGGGCTTCGGTGCGATTGCCTCGGCGGCGATGACGCGCTTGGCGGCGCTCGTCTGGATCGTCTTTTCAAGCGACGCGACCTGCGGGCATTTTGTGCTGCACACGCGCTGCGCCTCGGCAAGCTTTTCGCGCGCCAGTTCGATCGCGCCCTTGTCGGCAAGTGCCTCGCCCTGTCCGGTCAGCGCCACGACATCATTGGGCTCCAGAACCAACGCATCACGATAGAGCGCGATCGCCTTGCCCGGCAGTCCCTGCGCACGCGCGACCTGCGCCAGCGCGATGATCGCCGACCGATTGCGCGGATCGGCGGCAAGCGCCGATTCATAAAAGTCGATCGCCTTGTTCAGGTCGCCAGCTTCCTGCGCCTTTTGCCCGTCGTGCTGAAGCGCGACGGACCGCGGCAGGATGTCGTTGTCGGCGCGCTGGGCATCGGATGCGGTTGGCAGACTGGCCAGGACCACACCCGCCGCAAGAGCCAAGAAACCGACGCGCATCGCATTCTCCCATCGCTTCGTTGAACGCGATGCTAACATGGCGCTGTCAGTCGTGCGAGGAAAAATCCATCGCAGCCATCATGGGCTGGAGTCAGCAGAAAACCGCTTCCCGCCGCCCGGCCCACGCCATCGGGCAGCACGTCGCCATCGACGGTCCAGCCGGGATTGCGGATGAGAAAATCGTCCACCTGAGCGCGCCCCTCGCGTGCGATGATCGAACAGACAGCATAAAGGAGCTTGCCGCCGGGCGCCACCATATGTGCGCCAATATCGAACAGTTTAGCCTGATCGGCAAGATGGCGTTCGAGCCGCGATGGGGTCAGCCGCCATCGCAGTTCGGGGCTGCGCCGCCAGGTTCCGCTCCCTGAACAGGGGGCATCGACAAAGACGCGGTCCGCCGACTTCGTCCGGTCGGTGAGCATCGCGACTTCCTTGCCCGGATCGAGCAGCCGCGTTTCGATCCGGCTCGCCCCGGCGCGTTCGGCGCGAGGCGGCAATTGCTGAAGCCGCGCGCGATTGGTGTCACAGGCCAGAATATCGGCCGCATCGCCGGTTGCCGACGCGATCGCCAGCGTCTTGCCGCCCGCCCCGGCGCAAAGATCGACGACCCGCATCGCGGGCCTGGCATCGAGCGCAAGCGCGGCATATTGGCTGGCCGCATCCTGCACCTCATACCGCCCCTCGGCATAGGCCGGGTGCTGCGCCGCCGCGGTTTCGGGCGGAAGGCGCCAGCCGTCGGAAAGGCCCGCGATCGCCTCACCCTCGGGAAAAATCTTCGCCAGTTCGTCATGCCCCACCTTCAGCCGGTTCGCGCGCAGGTCCAGCGAAGCACGCAAAAGCATCGCCTCCGCTTCGGCCGCGTCGTCCCCGACCAACGGATCGAAAAGGTCGATCAGCGCGGGCGAAGCCAGCCCGGCATCGGCGCGTGCTTCATCGTCAAGGATCGGCGCCGGGCCGTAAGACGACCCATCGAACAGCGCGGCCATGTCGGGCTGCCGGTCGACAAGCGCCAGCATCGCGGCGCGCCCCGACGCGGGCGCCGACCGCACGACGCGGATCGCATCATAGACAAGGGCGCGGATCGCGCGCCGGTCCTTCGATCCCGCATAGCGCCGCTGCCGCATCGCTTCGGAAAACAGGACATCGGCGGGGGCGCCGCCATCGCGCGCCGACGCGGCGATCGCGTCGAGAATCTCGATCGCCGCCTGAACGCGCGCGGATGGTGTCATCGGCCTGCCTCAGCCGACGGGATAATTGGGGGCTTCGCGCGTGATGGCGACGTCATGGACATGGCTTTCGCGCAGGCCCGCGTTAGTGATGCGGACGAATTTCGCGCGCGCGCTCAGATCGGCCAGCGTGCGGCTGCCGGTATAGCCCATCGCCGCCTTAACGCCGCCGACGAGTTGATGGATCACGTCCTTCGCCGGTCCCTTGAACGGCACCTGCCCCTCGATACCTTCAGGCACCAATTTCATCTGGTCCTTGATGTCCTGTTGGAAATAGCGGTCGGCCGAACCGCGCGCCATCGCGCCGACGCTGCCCATGCCGCGATAGCTTTTGTACGTGCGTCCCTGAAACAAGAATGTTTCGCCCGGCGCTTCGGCGGTTCCCGCCAGCAGCGATCCGACCATGACGCACGATGCCCCCGCCGCCAGTGCCTTTGCAATGTCACCCGACGTGCGCAGGCCGCCGTCGGCGATGACGGGAATATTGTGTTTTGCGGCCTGTTCGACGCTGTCGAGAATGGCCGTCAATTGCGGGACGCCCACGCCCGCCACGACGCGCGTGGTACAGATGGATCCGGGGCCGATGCCGACCTTGACCCCGTCGGCGCCCGCGTCGATCAACGCCTTTGTCGCGTCGCCAGTCGCGACATTGCCCGCCAGAATCTGAACCCGGTTCGACAGCTTCTTGATGCGCTCGACCGTCTGGCCGACCAGCTTGCTGTGCCCATGCGCCGTGTCGACGACGATCAGGTCACATTCGGCGTCCAACAGGGCTTCGGCCCGCTCGATCCCCGAATCGCCCGTATTGGTCGCCGCCGCAACGCGCAGCCGACCGCTGCCATCCTTGGTTGCGTCAGGAAAATTGACGGCCTTTTCCATGTCCTTGACCGTTATCAGCCCGATGCAGCGATAATCGTCGTCGACCACCAGCAGCTTTTCGATGCGGCGCTGATGCAGCAGTTTGCGCGCCTCGTCCTGTCCGACGCCCGGCCGGACGGTGGCCAGATTCTCGGCCGTCATCAACTCGCGCACCGGCTGACCCGGATTGTCGGCGAAACGCACGTCGCGGTGGGTCAGGATGCCGACCAGCTTGCCGCCCGTCTCGACGACCGGAATGCCCGAAATCCGATGCTGTTCCATCAGCGCGATCGCATAGGACAGCGGCGCGTCGGGCGTGATGGTGATCGGATTGACGATCATGCCGCTTTCGAAACGCTTGACCTGACGCACCGCGGCGGCCTGTTCCTCGATCGTGAGATTGCGGTGAAGAACCCCGATCCCGCCGATCTGCGCCATCAGGATCGCCATGTCGGCCTCTGTCACCGTGTCCATCGCGGATGACAGGATCGGGATGTTGAGGCTGATTTCGCTGGTCAATTGGGTCGTCAGATTGGCATCGGACGGCAGAATGTCCGATGCGCCGGGCACCAGCAGAACATCGTCGAAAGTCAGACCGGTGATGATTTCCATGGATGCCACTTTCTGATGCAGGCGGCGCCTGCCCCGATTTTCGAGGCGGCACACGCGATTCGTTTGGTGGCGGCCCATGTAACCAGTCGGCCCCGCCCGCGCCAGTGGGTGGCGAACGATTATTTCGCGAACGACATGATCGCCATGGGCCACAGCGAAATCCGGCTGCCCCTTTAACCGGATCGTCAGTGCGCCTCGTCGATCGTAAAACCGCTGTTGGACAGCTTCAGTTCGTCGCCGCAATGGCTGCACGCGGCAACCATGTGAAGGTCGTGACCGCAGGATCGATGGATCAGCAGCAGCGGCGGGCCGCGCTGGTCGGAAAACCAGGCATCGCCCCATTGCAACAGCGCGAGCAGCACCGGGTACAGGTCGCGGCCCTTGGCAGTCAGGCGATATTCGACCCGGTCGCTGTGCGTCGAATAGGGTATGGTCTTTAGGATTCCCTGCCGGACCAGCCGGTCGAGGCGGCCGGTCAATATGTTGGTCGCCATCAGCGTGTCGCGCTGAATATCGTCGAAGCGGTTGATGCTGGTGAACATCGCGCGCACCACAAGCGTTGCCCAGCGATCGCCGAACAATTCGATCATCGTGTCGACGAGCGGGCGTCCCCCCGGTCGGCGGGCACCGATTTCACCATTGAAGCGGCGGCGTTCATAATGCGGGACGACCTGCGCCAGCCCCGGCCCCTCGCGCCAATCGACGTCGCGCGGATCGATTTCGGCATGGCAATGCCGACAGGCGGGCACCGGCTCGGTCGCATGGCCGCACGCCGCATGACGAAGCTGCACCCTGAAATCGCGGCTGTCCGCTTCCCATCGATGCTGCCAGCGCAGCATCATCAGCGCATTGGGAAACTGATCACGGCCCTTTTGCGTCAACACATATTGAAAGCCGCGCCCGGTTTTCTTGGGAACTTTGGCAAGGCAATCCTCATCGACCAGTTTCTTGAGCCGGCCGTTCACCACCGAGCGCGCAAGGCCGGTGCGCCCCACAAATTCGTCGAAATGATGCGTTCCGAGAAACGCCTGCTCCATCAGCAGCAATACCGGCACGTCGCCGACGACATCCAGTGCGCGCCAGATCGAACAGGCCCGGATCGTGCGGTCATGTTTCAAATCAGCCGTCCTTACCTGACCCGCACCTAAACGATGGTCGGGCACCCGACAAGGCTGGCCCCTGCAAAAGGAGGGCGGCGACGAACCGCCCTCCCCCGCGTTCGTCAGAAACGCCCGGTCAGTTGCACCGCGATCGTGCGCGGACGGTCGATGATGCCGTTATAGGCATTGCCGGCATTGCGCGTGATCGTCGTCGCCAGCGGCATCGAACTGGCGGTCTGCAGGATGCGCTGATTGGTAAGATTGCGGCCGATCAGCGCGACTTCCCAGCGATCGTCGATCTGGGCGAGCGCCAGACGGGCGCCAAGTTTGACATAGCTGTCCTGATATGTCCGGGGGTCGAGGTTCGCCGACGCGACATAGGAAGAGGAAAAGTCCGCGTTGACGTTAAAGGCGAGCTTCATCGATGTCGCGATCGGCGCCGTGTAATCGAGATTGAGGTTCCCCGACCATTTGGGGCTGAGCGCGTTGCGCTTGCCCGAATAATCGCAAAAGCCGTTCGCTGCGGGCGCCTGCAGATAATAGCATTGTCCGTCGGTGAAATTGGAGAATTTGAAGTCGAGATAGGCAACGGCGCCGCTGATCGTCAGGCCCTGGGCAAGAGCCGCGCGGAAATCTGCCTCGATACCCTGGGTACGCGCTTCGGCGGCGTTGCGGACGTTGAAGTTCAGCGTGCCGTCGAAGATGTTGACCTGAAGATCCTTATAGTCGGTACGATAGACCGACAGGTTGAAGGCGACGCTGCGGCCCTTGTATTTCAGCCCCGCCTCGAAATTGTCGGCGCTTTCATCCTCGAACAGGAAGGCGCCGGGCTTCGCCACGGTGGTTGAACCGGGTAACGAGTTGGAGCGGATGTCGAACCCGCCCGCCTTCGTCCCTCTGGCATAAGACGCATAGAGCATCAGATCGTCGGTCGCGTCGAACTGAACATTGGCCATCGGGTTGAAACTGCTTTCGCTAAGTTTCCCCGAAACGCTGTGCGCCTCGATATTAAGTGCGCGGAACACCGCCGCGACGACGGCCGGGTTGGCCGTGCTGAGCGGTCCCTGGACGATAGCGAGCGTCCGGCTGCCTGTCTTTTTTTCCTGATTGAAGCGCGCACCGGCCGTGATCCGAACCCGGTCGGAAATCGACAGCTCGCCCTGTGCAAAGGCGGAGATCAGGTCCGATTTCTGCGCATAGTCGCGATCGTTGCGCGTGTCGCCCAGCGCGCTGAACGGGGCGCCAAGGGCAAGGAAGGTGGGATTGAACAGGGTGAAATCCTGTACGTCGAGCTTGCCATTCTGATAATAGAGCCCGGCGATATAGTTGAAGGCCTCACCCCCCGGCGATGTGATCCGCAGTTCCTGCGAAAACTGACGATAATCCTCGCGCAGGTTTGTCCCGTCGAGGAAACTGATTCCCGAGAAATCGACATCGACAATCTCGCGCGTCTTGTAATCGAGCAGCGACGAAACCGATGTCAGCGTGTGATCGCCAAGTTCAAGATCGGCATTCAGTGTCGCCCCGAATACCTTGTTCTTGCTTTCATATCCATTGTCCTCGCGGACATAATCGGGATTGGTGCTGACGAAAAAAGGGCCCTGAAAGACGCTGTTGTAATTGCCCGCCGCACCGAAGACGTCACGCGGCTGACCCTTCATCCGGAAATCGGCATATTCAAGCTTGAGTTCGGCGGCGAACGGCCCGCCACGATCCAGTTCCAGCTTGCCGCGGACATAATATTCGTCGACGTTCGGCTCTTTCCGGTTGAGTTTCTGGTTGAAGAAATAGCCGTCCATCGTCCGGCGGTAGCCGACGATGCGCGCCTCCACGCCTTCGCTCAGCGGACCCGACAACATGCCGGTCATCTGAAATTCCTTGTGATTAAATTCATACAGGCCGCTGACCGAACCTTCGAATGTGTCGGTCGGGCTGCGCGTGGTGATATTGACCGCACCCGCTATCGCATTTTTGCCGAACAGGGTCGGCTGGGGACCGCGCAGCACCTCAACCCGCTCCATATCGACAAGCGGCAGGCGCGAAAGCTGGTCGCGGCCGTAATAGACGCCGTCGACGAACATCGCTACCGACTGTTCAAACCCCTTGTTATCACCCGACGCAATGCCGCGGATCGCAATGCGGTTGGCGATCGCGGTCTGGGTGATCTTGAGGTTCGGGACCGACGATGAAATCTGTTCAAGATTGGTCTGACCGTAATTTTCGACCTGCTTGCCGCTGACCGCCGAGATCGAGATGGGCACATCCGACAATCCCTCCGCGCGCTTTTGCGCGGTGACAATGATTTCTTCCAGCCCGCCCTGATCCCCCGCCGGCGCGGCATCCTGAGCAACGACGACGCCAGGGCTGACGAGCGCCGACGCAGCAAGCAGCACCACGAATTGCTTTTTCATAATCTCTCTCCCTCCCACCATCGTCGGGGTCGCCCCGCGATGTTTTTTCTGGTCTTGCGACTCTTATCGTCTTTAAGTATCGTTATGCAAGTCAGATAATGAGAGAGGGATAGCAGTGCCGAAAAACGGCCTTCCGCCAGCGTTGACGCGCAATCTGCGGT
The DNA here is from genome assembly GCA_030145715.1 of Sphingopyxis sp. Taxonomy (GTDB): domain Bacteria; phylum Pseudomonadota; class Alphaproteobacteria; order Sphingomonadales; family Sphingomonadaceae; genus Sphingopyxis. The sequence continues at coordinate 39,136 of JAIXHQ010000020.1, forward strand.
TACCGGCAATCGCCGCGCCGATGTTCCTCGTGTCGGGACCGGACATGGTGATCGCGGCATCGCGATCGGGCCTGATCGGCAGCTTCCCCGCCCCCAACGCGCGCACGTCGGCGGACCTCGAAGATTGGGTGAGCCGCATCGATGCCGCGCTGTCCGCCGACCCCGACGCCGCGCCATGGGCGATCAACCTGGTCGTCCATCCATCGAACAGCCGCCTTCCCGAAGACCTCGCCTGCGTCGTGCGCCACAGGGTGCCGCTGGTCATCACCGCGCTCGGCAGCCCCGCGCGCGTGGTCGATGATGTTCACGGTTATGGCGGCATCGTTTTCGCCGACGTCAATTCGGTCGGCTTTGCGCGCAAGGCCGTGGCTGCCGGGGTCGACGGGCTGGTGCTCGTCGCTGCCGGGGCGGGCGGACATACGGGGGCGACCGCGGGCTTTGCCTTTGTCGAGGAGGTGCGCCAATTCTGGGATGGGCCGCTCGTCCTTGGCGGTGCCATTTCTACTGGCCATGCGGTCCGCGCCGCCGAAATATTGGGCGCCGATTTCGCCTATCTTGGCACGGCGCTGATCGCCTGTACCGAAAGCATGGCCGTGCCGGATTATAAGCACATGATCGTCGCGGCAGGTGCCGAGGACATCGTCCCTTCGAAAGGCATCACAGGTGTGACCGCCAACTGGTTGAAATCCAGCCTGATCGCGGCGGGTTACGATCCCGCCAACATGCCGGAGGACAAGCGACCGAATTTCTCCGACGCGCAGGATGATGCAAAGGCGTGGAAAAATGTCTGGTCCGCTGGACAGGGCGTCGGCGCGGTGCGCGGCGCCGAACCGATCGCCGCGATCGTCGATCGCCTGGTGTCCGAATATGACGCCGCCGCCGCAAGGCCGCGCTTTGCAGCCGCCGAAGGAGCCATCGCATGACCGCCGAACTCGTCGACACGATCCGGACAACGATCCAGCCGAACGACCACCCCTATATGAAGGGCGCCTGGCGGCCCACCTATAACGAATGGAACGCGATTTTCGCCACCGGCGATGCGGAGGTGATCGGCAATATTCCGACCGACATCGATGGCGTTTACGTGCGGACAGGCGAGAACCAGGTTCATGAACCGATCGGACGCTATCATCCCTTTGACGGCGACGGGTTCATCCACGCGATCAGTTTCAAGGACGGCCGCGCGAGCTATCGCAGCCGCTTTGTGCGGACCAAGGGGTTCGAGGCCGAAAAAGAAGCCGGCCATTCGCTTTGGGCCGGGTTGATGGAGCCGCCGCACAAGTCCACCCGCCACGGCTGGGGCGCGCAGGAATGGTTGAAGGATTCGAGCTCGACCGACGTCGCGATCCACGCGGGCAAGATCATCTCGACCTTTTACCAGTGCGGCGAAGCCTATCGGCTCGATCCCTTTACGCTGGAACAGTTCGGCACCGAAAGCTGGGTGCCGCTCGACGGCATTTCGGCGCATTGCAAGGTCGATCTTGCCACCGGCGAACTGATGTTCTTCAACTATTCGAAGCACGCGCCCTATATGCATTATGGCGTCGTCGGCGCGGACAATCGGCTGAAGCATTATATTCCGGTGCCCCTGACCGGCCCCCGCCTGCCGCACGACATGGCGTTCACCGAAAACTACACGATCCTCAACGACATGCCGCTTTACTGGAACGAGGAGCTGCTCGAGCGAAGATTGCATGTCGTCCAGTTCCATCCCGATGAAAAGACGCGCTTCGCGATCATCCCACGGCATGGCCAGCCCGAAGACATACGCTGGTTCGAGGCAGAGCCGACCTATACGCTCCACTGGCTGAACGCCTGGGAGCAAGGCGACGAGATCATCCTCGACGGCTATTATCAGGAAGAGCCGATGCCGAAATCCTATCCGAACGCGCCCGATGGGCTGGAGCGGATGATGGCCTATCTCGACCAGGGGCTGCTCAAGCCGCGCCTCCATCGCTGGCGCTTTAACCTCAAGACCGGAAAGACGACCGAAGAAAGGCTCGACGACCGCGACCTTGAATTCGGCATGTTCAACCAGCGTTATGCGGGCAAACCCTATCGCTATGCCTATAGCGCCATCCCCGAGCCGGGCTGGTTCCTGTTTCGCGGGCTTGTGAAGCATGATCTGAATGCCGGGACGAGCGAGGAATATGAATTCGGCCCCGGCCGTTTCGGTAGCGAGGCACCCTTCGCCCCGCGCATCGACGCACAGGACGAGGACGACGGCTATCTCGTCTCCTTCATCGCCGACCTGGAAACCGACCGGTCGGAATGCTTGCTGATCGACGCAAAGAAGGTGGCGGCGGGGCCGGTGTGCCGGATCATCCTGCCCGAACGCATCTGTTCGGGAACGCATACCGTGTGGGCGAGCGGCGACGACATGGGCATGGGCGAAAACAGCGTATTGGCCGCCTGAGATGATTGTTGCGGGAGAGGAAAAACGGCGGCGGAATCGCGACAGCGGATGGTGGGGCGACCAGAGTTTCGCCGACCTGTTCGCGGCCAATGCGGCGGCCCATCCCGACAGGCTGGCGCTGGTCGATGCGCCGAACCGCGCCGATTTTGCTTTCGGCGAACCGCAGCGGCTAAGCTATGCCGAATTGGCGGCAGAGATCGACCGGATGGCGGGCGCCCTCGTCCAGGCGGGGATCAGCAAGGACGATGTCCTGTTCGTCCAGCTTCCGAATATCAGCGAATTTGTCGCGCTCTATTTCGCCGCGGCAAAAATCGGCGTGATCGTCAGCCCGGCGGCGATCCAGTATCGCAGCCATGAACTGAAAGCGATGATCGCGATCGTCCAGCCGCGCGCCTTTGTCTGCGCGACCCAGGTCAAGGGATGCGACCATCTCGGTGTCGCGCAGCCGCTGCTGAACGGCATCGCGCTGATGACCTTTGGCCCCAACACGCCGCCGGATGCCCTCGACCTTTCGACCGCAAGCGGCGATGAAGCGATGCTTGCCGCCCATGTCGCGGCCAATCCGGTCGATGCCGACGACATCTTCACCATCTGCTGGACGTCGGGCACCACCGGCGTGCCCAAGGGTGTGCCGCGCAGCCACAATCACTGGATCGCGGTCGCGGGCGCCGGTTATGAGGCGATGAAGGTCGGGCCAGCCGACATATTGCTGAACCCCTTTCCGCTTATCAACATGGCAAGCATCGGCGGCATCACCATGTGCTGGCTGACCAGTGCCGGGACGATGGTGCTTCACCATCCCTTCGACCCCGCCGTCTATCTTGGGCAGATCGCGACCGAGCGGCCCAGCCTGACCATCGCACCGCCCGCAGTGCTCAACATGTTGTTGCAGAACGAGGCGTTGCTGGCGAGCGTCGACCTGTCGAGCCTGCGCGTCATCGCGTCGGGATCGGCGCCGCTCGCGCCCGCGATGGTGCGCGGCTTTCAGGAAAGACTGGGCATCATCATCGTCAATGTCTTTGGATCGAACGAGGGGATGAGCTTCATCACCGGCGAAGGCGACATGCCCGATCCCGACAAGCGCGCGAGCCTGTTTCCGCGCCGCGGCACCTATCCGCGCCCCTATGGCAAGGGCCGCGCACCCAATATTCGAAAGCCGCCTCGTCCCACCCGGCGGCGGTGATCCGATCGAAGCGGACGGCCTATCGGGCGAGTTGCAGATTCGCGGACCGACGCTGTTCGAGGGGTATCACAATGCACCCGACCGCACCGCCGAAGCCTTCACCGACGACGGCTGGTTCCGCACCGGCGACCTGTTCGAGATTGCCGAGGGCGGCGATTTCTATCGCTTCGTCGGACGCTGCAAGGATCTGATCATTCGTGGCGGCATGAACATATCGCCCGAGGAAATCGACCAATTGCTCGGCGGTCACCCGCTGCTCGCAGAGGTGTGTGCCTTTTCGCTTCCCGATCCGACGATGGGCGAACGCATCGGCCTTGCCTATGTCCCGCGCGGTGCGGACGACGTCGGGATCGGTGAAGTGACCGACTATCTGCGCGGCCAAGACCTCGCGGTGTTCAAATTGCCCGAACGCCTGTTTCGCTTCGATGCCCTGCCGCGCAACGTCACCAACAAGGTGATGCGCAGCGAGGTGCGCGGCAGGGCGCTTTCAATGCTCGAAAAGGACGCCTGACATGGCCAAAGATGTCTTCATACTCGGCGGCGCACAGAGCGATTTCGCGCGCAACGTGGAACGCGAAGGCGGCCGACTGTTCGAACTGTTCCGCGATGTTGCCGAAGCGGCGTTCGCGGCGACCGGCATCGAACCGAAAGAGGTCGAAACCGCCCATGTCGGCAATTTCGTCGGCGAACTGTTCGCGGGACAGGGTCAGCTCGGCGGCTTTTTCGGCCATGTCCACCCTGATCTGGCGGGCATTCCGGCTTCGCGGCACGAAGCCGCCTGCGCATCGGGAAGCATCGCGATCCTCGCCGCCGCCGCGGAGATCGAGGCCGAACGCTATGGCCTCGCGCTCGTCCTCGGCATCGAGTTGATGCGCAATGTTCCGGGCCAGCGCGCCGCCGAATATCTGGGCGCCGCCGCCTGGGCGGGACGCGAGGCGCAGGAGGCACGCTATCTGTGGCCATGGATGTTCGCGCGCGTGGCCGAGGAATATCAGGACCGCTTCGGCCTCGACCGCGCGCATCTCAGCGCCATTTCGGCCAATAATTTCGCCAACGCAAAGAAGAACCCCAACGCGCAGACGCGCGGCTGGGCAATCACCGACGATCATCTGGCGGACAATGACGATGTCAATCCGCTGATCGAAGGCAGCCTGCGCAAATCGGACTGCGGGCAAGTGACCGATGGCGCGGCGGCGATTTTCCTGGCCTCGCGCGAGGTGGCCGAAACCTATGCCAAGCGGCGCGGCATCGCGGTCGAAAGCATCCCGCGCATCAAGGGTTGGGGCCACGCCACGGCCCCCCTGCTCTATTCGACCAAGGTGGCGGCCAGTCGCGGCGGCGATTATGTTTTCCCCAGCGTGCGCAAGGCGATGACGGACGCATTGCGCCGGGCGGAGATGCCCGACATTTACGCCTGCGACGGGGTCGAGGTGCATGATTGCTTTTCGATCACCGAATATATGGCGATCGATCATTTCGGTATCACCAAACCGGGCGAAAGCTGGCGCGCGATCGAGGACGGCACAATTGCCCTTGGCGGAAAGCTGCCGGTCAATCCGTCGGGCGGACTGATCGGGCTGGGCCATCCGGTCGGTGCGACCGGGGTGCGAATGTTGCTGGACAGTTGGCGGCAGGTAACGTGCCATGCGGGCGACTATCAGGTCGGCGGCGCAAGGAATTTCGCCACCTTCAATGTCGGGGGCAGCGCCACCACGGCGGTCAGTTTTGTCATCGGCGTCTGATTTGACAGAGGTCTATCTGTACGACGCCGTGCGGACCCCGCGCGGCAAGGCGCGGCCCGACGGCGGCCTTGCCCATCTGTCGCCGCAGGAACTGGTCCGCCAGCAAGCGGCGGCGCTTGCGGCGCGGTGCGGCGACGTCGCCGCCACGCCCGACGCACTGATCCTGGGCTGCGTCACGCAAAGCGGCACACAGGGCGGACACATCGCGATGCTGGCCAAATTGCACGCGGATCTGCCTGATGCGACGACCGCGCACAGCCTCAATAATTATTGCGCATCAGGGCTGTCGGCGATCGGCCAGGCGGTCGCAAAAATAGCGAGCGGCGAGATCGAAACCGCGCTGGCCGGCGGCGTCGAATCGATGAGCGGCGCACCCTTCCTTGGCGATCGCGCCGCTTTTTACACCAACCGGGAACTGCCGCCCCATGCGCGTTTCGTGCCGCCGGTACTCGCCGCCGACCGGCTGGCGCAGGCAGAGGGGATCACCCGCGCCGAACTGGACGCCGCCGCGCTGGCCTCGCAACAAAAGGCGGGCGCGTCCGAGGGCGACACCGCGCTGCAGGCATCGCGCATCGCGACGGGCGCCCTGAACCGGGAGGAATGCATCCGGCCGCTGACGACGGCGGAATCGCTGGCCGCCACGCCGCCGTCGTTCGGCGATTTGCAAACGCAATATAGCGGCGCATTGGATGGCGCGACATTCGAGCCGCTGCACAGCATCGCGCACGCGCCGCCGATCTGCGACGGTGCCGGGCTTGCGCTGGTCGGCGGCAAAGGACTGGACCCCCCACCGCGCGCCCGCGTCGTCGCCTTTGCCGAGAGCGGCGGCGATCCCGCGGCATCGCTGACCGCCGGATTCGCCGCGATGGACAAGGTTTTGGTCCGCGCGGGGCTGACACTTGGCGCGATCGACCGGATCGAGTTCATGGAGGCCTTTGCCGTGACCATCGCCAAATTCCTGCGCGACCGGGATGCCAACCCGGCGCGGGTCAATGTCAGCGGCGGGCACCTTGCCAAAGGCCATCCGATGGGCGCGAGCGGCGCGATCCTGGCCTCGACTCTGCTCGACGCGCTCGATGCGTGCGGGGGGCGCTATGGCCTGGTCGTGCTGACCGGCGCGATGGGTGTCGGCGCCGCGATGATCGTCGAGCGGCAATAGTCATTGCGAAAAAGCGCCGCTGCGCTATGGGCGGCGCGTGCGGGGCGTATCCCGTGCATGATCGCGCCGGTGCCCGAATGGGCTAAAAATGGGAACGCGGTACGCGGGATCGACCTGATCCCGCAAAGCCGAGGCTGTCCCTGCAACTGTAAGCGGTGAGCGAGATGCACCGGTCCGGATGTCCGGATCAGCCACTGGGATCATCCTGGGAAGGCGTGCATCAAGCCCTGACCCGCGAGCCAGGAGACCTGCCGGCGTGGGTCGCTCAATGCCAAGGCCCAGGGAAAGGCCGCGGCACGGAGATTTCCGTCGAGCGACGACCAAGCGGCTGGAGCCGCTTTGGTGCCGGGGGCCGCAGGCGTGACGCCACTTGCGATTCCGGCATCGGTCGATCGCGCCCGCGTATCGGCAGGCTCCGCCTTTACTGCCGGCGTGTGGGGGGATTCCCGATGTTGAAGTTTGCGACCATTTCCATCCTTGCGCTGGCGACGGCGACACCCGCCCTTGGCCAGACGTCCGACGGCGACCCCGGCGACGAAATCGTCGTCACCGCGTCGGGCATCGCGCAATCGCGCGACGAGGTGGGGCAGGCGATCACCATCATCGACGCGGCAACGATCGAAAGGCGGCAGACGATCGACGTCGTCGACCTGCTCGCGACGACGCCGGGGGTGCGTTTCAATCGCACAGGCACCACGGGTTCGGTGACGGGCGTTTCGCTGCGCGGTGCGGAAACGACGCAGACGCTGGTGCTGATCGACGGGGTCAAGGTCAACGACACGAGCGGCATCGGCGACGCCTATGATTTCGGCCACCTGCTGACCGGTAATTTCAACCGGATCGAAGTGTTGCGCGGATCGAACTCGGTCGTGCACGGCAGCCAGGCGATCGGCGGCGTGGTCAGCCTGATGACCGCCACCCCGGCCGATGGCTTTGCGGCCAATGCGTCCGCCCAATATGGTTACAGCGACACGCTGACGGCAAAGGCGGGCGTGTCGGGCACCGCCGGGCGCGTTTCGGGCGGCATCGGCGGCGCCTATTTTCGTACCGACGGCATATCTTCGGCGGCGGTCGGCACCGAACGCGACGGATACCGGAATTTCGCTGGCAACGCGCGCATGAGCGCGGCGTTCAGCGATGCGCTGAGCCTTGACCTGCGCGGCTATTACATCAACGCCGACCTGAATTATGACAGCTTTTTCGGCACGCCGGCCGACAGTGCCGACATCGCCAAGCTCGACCAATATGTCGGCTATGCCGGCCTGAACCTCGACCTGTTCGACGGCCGTTTCACCAGCCGCGCGGCGGTGACATGGCTGCGCAACGAGCGCGATTATTATTATGTTCGCGGCACCGCACCCGATTACGGCTATTCGGGCACCAATCTGCGGTTCGAATATAAGGGCGTGGTGACGCCCGTGGAGCAGGCAAAGCTGATCTTCGGTTATGAACATGAGCGGCCCGATTATGATTTCTTCGGCTTTGGATCGACCGCCAGCGAGCGGGCGAATATCGACAGCGTCTATGCGCTTGGCGTTGTGCAGCCCTTTGTCGGCCTGTCGCTGACCGGCGGGGTTCGCCGCGACGAACATAGCCAGTTCGGCGGCGCGACGACATTCGGCGCCAATAGCAATTATTCGCCCAACGGCGGCGCGACCAATGTTCGGCTGAGTTATGGCGAAGGGTTCAAGGCCCCGTCGCTGTACCAATTATACGACAGTTTCAGCGGCAATGTGTCGCTGCGCCCCGAACGGTCGAAAAGCTATGATGTCGGCATCGACCAGAAGCTGGCGGATGGCCGCGCGGTGGTGTCGCTGACCGCGTTCCTGCGCGATACGACCGATCAGATCAATTACGACAATGCGACCTTCACCTATGGCAATATCGATCGGACGCGAGCCCGGGGCGTCGAGGCGACACTCGCGCTGAAACCCACCGATGCGCTGAACGTCACGGCATCCTACAGCTATATCGACGCGCGCGATCGGTCGGGACGTCCGGCGTTCGACGGCAAGCGCCTGCCCCGCCGCGCCGAAAATGCGATCAGCCTGTCCGCCGATTATGACTGGTCGTTCGGCCTGTCGACCGGCGCCACGCTGACGATGGTGGGTGACAGTTTCGACGATGCGGCCAATGCTGTCTCGCTCGACGGTTATGCGTTGGCGGGCATCCGCGCCTCCTTTCCTGTCGGCGGCAATTTCGAGGTTTATGGCCGTATCGACAATCTGTTCGACGCCGTTTACGCGACGGCGGCGGGCTATGGCGTCTATGGCCGTGCCGCCTATGGCGGCGTCCGGGCGCGCTTCTGATGAAGCCGCGCACCGACGCCGAGCATAAGGCGAAGATGCAGAAGATCCAGGCCGCGCAGGCAAGGAAGGTCGCGGCCAAGACGGTCGAGAAGGGGCTGGTCATCGTCCATACGGGCCCCGGCAAGGGCAAGACGTCGGCGGCGCTCGGCATGGCGGTGCGCGCGATCGGCCATGGGATGAAGGTCGGCGTCGTGCAATTTGTAAAGGGCGCGATGGCCACGGGCGAGAAAGCGGTGTTGGACCGCTTTCCCGACCTGATCGAGTTCAAGCCCATGGGCGAAGGCTTCACCTGGGACACGCAGGACCGCAGCCGCGACATCGCGGTCGCGCGCGAAGCGTGGGACGAGGTGAAGCGCATGATCGCCGATCCCGATTATGCCATGGTCATCGCCGACGAACTCAACATCGTGCTGCGATATGATTATCTGCCGGTGGACGAAGTGCTGGAGGCGCTGAATGCGAAACCGTTCATGACGCATGTGATCGTCACCGGCCGCAACGCGCCGCGGCCGCTGATCGACGCCGCCGATCTTGTCACCGAAATGGCGCAGGTGAAGCATCCGTTTCGCGAACAGAATGTGAAGGCGCAGAAAGGGATCGAATTCTGATGCGGCGGCGGGCGCGTATGGCGGCTCTTGCGGTGCTGCTTGCGGGTGGCGCGGGGCTGCTGTCGGCCACCTCCCCGCCCCCGTCGGCCAAGGCGCCGACGGTCCCACGGCGCATCGTGTCGATCAATTTATGCGCCGACCAGCTTGTTCTTGCCCTCGCCGATCGGGATCAGATCGCCGGGCTGACGAAAAATGCCACCGACGCCGCAATGTCGGGAGAGGCGGAAAAGGCACGTGGGATCCCGTTGCTGAGCAATTCGGCCGAACAGATATTGGCTATCGATCCCGACCTGATCGTCGGGATGCCCGCCAGCCGCAGCGCGGCGCTCCGCGTCCTGCCGCAACAGGATTATCCGCTGCTCGACCTTGCCACCGCCAACACGCTCGAAGAAATCCATGCGTCGATCCGCGCGACGGCGGCGGCGGTCGGTCATCCGGATCGCGGCGCGGCGCTGATCGCGCGGATGCAGGGCGAACTGGCAGGGCTGCCAAAGCCGGGCAAGGGCCGTGTTGCCGCTTATTACCAGCGGCGTGGGTATATGACCGGCACCGACACGCTGATCGACGAATTGATGGGGCGGGTCGGATTGGTGAACCTGGCCGGCAAACTTGGCAAGCCGCCGCTGTCGCAACTGAGCCTTGAAGAGATGGTCGCCGCCCAGCCCGATTTTCTGATCGTCGAAAGCGCGACCGACAGAGTGACCGACCAGGGGAGCGAAATGCTGCATCATCCCGCAATAAAAGACATCCCGCGCATCAGCATTCCCCAGGCGTGGACCGTGTGCGGCAGCCCCGCCTATACCGACGCGGCGCGCAGCATCGTCGCGCAGATCGCACGTATCGACGGGAACCGATCATGACCCGCCTGTCCCCCCTGCCCCGCTGGTCGCTTATCGCCGCGCTGGCGCTGTTGGCGCTGGTCGCCGCCGTCGCGTCGTTGCTGTTCGGCGCGGTCGATCTGTCGGTCGCGCGGTTGCTCGCCGCCGCGACGGGCGATGGCGACAAGGTCGCGGCGACCATCCTTTTCGACCTGCGCCTGCCGCGCACGCTGCTGGCGCTGGGCGTTGGCGCCATGCTCGGGCTCGCGGGGGCGGCGTTGCAGGGCTATTTGCGCAATCCGCTGGCGGAACCTTCGGTGCTGGGCACATCGAACGCCGCGGCGCTTGGCGGCGTCGCCGCAATCTATTTCGGCCTTGCTGAAATCCATCCGATCATATTACCCGTCCTCGCGACGGGCGGCGCGCTGCTGTCGCTCGCGCTGTTGTTCGTCCTGTCGGGCAAGGCGGAAAGCCCGCTGACCCTGATCCTGGCCGGGATTGCGGTCGGCACGCTGGCGATCGCGGGGACCAGCCTCGCGCTCAACCTGTCGCCCAACCCGTTCGCGGCGATGGAGATCATGACCTGGCTGCTCGGCAGCCTGGAGAACCGGTCGTTCAGCCATGTGTGGATCGCCCTGCCCTGCATCGCCATCGGCACCGCGATGCCGTTATGGAACGGGCGGGCGCTCGACGCGCTGACGCTGGGTGAGGATGCGGCGCAGGCGCTGGGCACGGACCTTCGGCGTACAAGGTTGCGGCTGCTGATCGGGACCGCGATCGGCGTCGGCGGCGCGGTCGCGGTATCGGGTGCCATCGGCTTTGTCGGGCTGATCGTCCCGCACCTGATCCGCCCGCTGACCGACCGCAGCCCGTCGGCGATCCTGCTGCCCTCGGCGATCGGCGGGGCGGCATTGCTCACGCTCGCCGACCTGGGCGTCCGGATCATCCCGACCACAAACGAGCTGAAACTGGGCGTCGTCACGGCCTTTCTGGGGGTTCCGGTCTTTCTGATCCACCTGATGCGGGAGCGGCGGCTATGGTGAGCATCGCGCTGAACAATGTCGGCGTCACCCTTGGTCGGCGGCGGGTCATAGAGGGCGTCAGCGCCGCTTTCGGCGCCGGAACCCTGACGGGCATCGTCGGACCCAATGGTGCGGGCAAATCGACGCTGGCGCGCGCGATGCTGGCGCTGATTCCGGCCAGCGGTGACATTCAGGTCGATGGTATCGACGTTGCCGCGATGCCGCGCGGCGACCTGGCACGGCGGATCGCCTATGTCCCGCAGGGACAAAGCCTGCATTGGCCGCTGACGGTCGAACGGCTCGTCGGGCTGGGGCGGCTGCCGCACCTGGCGCCCATGTCACGGATTTCAGACGCGGACAATGCAGCGATCGCGCGCGCGATGGAGCGCGCCGACGTGCTGACCTTGCGCGACCGGATCGCCACGGAATTGTCGGGCGGCGAGCGCGCGCGCGTCCTGTTCGCGCGCGCCCTGGCGGTCGAGGCCCCCGCGCTGATCGCCGACGAACCGCTGGCGAGCCTTGACCCAGGGCACCAGATCGACGTGATGGACATGCTGCGCGCCGAAGCCGCGGGCGGCGCGCTGGTGATTGCGGTGCTGCACGATCTGACCCTCGCGGCGCGTTATTGCGACCGGTTGCTGTTGATCGACGCGGGGCGGGTCGTCGCCGACGGCACCCCCGCCGACGTGCTGACGGCCGATCGGCTGCGCGCCGTCTATGGCATCGAGGCGCAGGTCGAAACCGGCGGCGAATGGCCGACGATCACGCTGTTCGGCCGAACCCGGTGAGCGAGATGGGCTTTGCCGAACAGGGATATGCCGCCGCGCCGCTGTTCGATCCGGACCAGGTTCGCGCCGCGCAGTTGGACGTTGCCGACCATATCGACCGCATCGCCCGCGCGCTTTACCTGCCGTTCGAACAGACATGCCCCGATGCGCCGCCGCGCGAGCGGATCGACCGGATTTATGCGCGCGAACGCAGCGTCGCGAACCTGCTGCGCGTCGCGCTGTGCACCGACGCGCATCGGGGGCCGCGATTGCAGGCGCTGGCGAATGATCCCCGCTTGATCGAAACCGCCCAGCAACTCAGCGGCCGTGATCTGGTGGGCAAGATCGTCCGTGTCCGTGCCAGTATAGCTTGCTTTCCCGAACATCGACACGCCTGGCACAGCGACGTCGCGCGCGACGACGGCACCGCCTGCGGCAAGTGATCTGCCCCCTTCTGAGTGGTCCAAAATTGATGATATTTTGGATTACGAAGGAGACATGGAATGCCGAGCAAGAAGCATCGCCCGGAAGAGATTATCGGCAAGCTGCGTGAAGCGGAGGTTGTGC
>JAIXHQ010000021.1 GCA_030145715.1 Sphingopyxis sp.
CGCACCGCCGATACGCGCTGCCACGGCCGGCAGCCGCCCCGGCGCGGCGGGGGTCTGCGGTCCGGCCTGGGCGGCGGCGCGGGGGCGGGCGGGGGCGCGGCCGCCGCCGGCGGCGTCTCTGCCGTTGAAGGATCGGTCGGGTTGATGCTATTCACTGGTGCCATGATCCAGAAAAAACGGCTGCTGGCAAGTGCCGCTCTCGCCATGCTGGGCGCCTGGTCGCTTGGCCAGGCCGCCGGACAGGGGGCGATGGCGCCCGCTTCGCCCGCGCCGAAATTCGGCGCTTCGCCCGCCGCGCGATCGGCTCTGCCCGCCGCGATCAGGGGACGCGCCGATGCGCTGTTCACGGACGCCGACGATGTCGGGCAAACGCGCGCGCTGCTGATCCTGCGCGACGGCGATCTTGTCTATGAACGCTATGGCGCGGGCTTCGGTCCTGAATCAAAGCTGATTAGCTGGTCGATGGCCAAAAGCATCACCGCGGTCCTGACGGGCTTCCTCGTTGCCGATGGCCAATTGTCGCTCGACGGACCCGCGCCGGTCGACGCGTGGCAGCGCAGCGGCGATCCGCGCGGTGCCATCACGCTGCGCAACCTGTTGCATATGTCGTCGGGGCTGGACCATGTCGAAAACGGCGACCCGATCTGGCAGGGCGATACCGTCGCGATGCTGTTCGGCAACGGCGCGAGCGACATGGCGGCTTTTGCCGAGGCAAAGCCCGCCGCCGCCCAGCCGGATGAGGTTTTCAACTATAGTTCGGCCACCAGCGTCATCCTGGCCGATATCATCGCCGACACGCTGACGCCGTCGCAAAACCCCGACGCCCGGCGCGATGCGATGCGCGATTTCATCGGGGGGCGGCTGATCGAACCGCTTGGCATGACCAGCCTGACGCCCGAGTTCGACGAGAGGGGCACGATGATCGGCGGATCGATCATGCATGCAACAGCGCGCGACTATGCGAAATTTGGCGAGTTTCTGCGCAATCGCGGTGTCGTCAACGGCCAGCGGTTGCTGCCCGAAACCTGGATGAAATTCATGCTGACGCCGTCAAAGGCCGATGGCGGTTATGGCGGGCATATCTGGCTCAACCGGCGGCGGCCCCCGGGCGCGTCCCCCGCGCTCTGGCCCGATCGCGGTCCCAATGACCTGTTCGCCTGTATCGGCCATCAGGGGCAATATATCATCGTGTCGCCGTCGCAGCGCCTGACGATCGTCCGCCTGGGCATCACCACCGACGACCAGTTTCCCGAACTGCGCCGCCATCTGGCGGACCTGACCGCCGCTTTATGACGCGGGATTAGGGGCCACGGCCGCTACAAAAGAAAAGGGCCGCATTTCCATTGGAAACGCGGCCCTTTTTTGGCGTGTGCCGAAAGCGATCAGGCTTCTTCGGCGTCGTCCGCAGCCGGAGCTTCCTCGGCGGCGCGGTCCGAAGGCGGGGTGCCTTCTTCGAACTCGTCTTCGCTGTCGGGTTCCAGAGCCGTCGCAACCGCTTCGGCCTGTTCTTCCTCGAACATCGCGGCGATGACGTCGATGCCCTGCTTTTGCATTTCTGCTTCGTCAGGCGAGCGCGCGACGTTGACGCCGACGGTCACGGCGACTTCGGGGTGCAGCTTGACCTTGACGTCGACGAGACCGAGCGACTTGATCGGACGTTCGAGTTCGACCATCGACTTGGTCACGCCGGCAACGCCGTCCTCGGCCAGCGCATCGACGATGTCGCGGACCGAAACCGAACCATAAAGCTGGCCGGTGTTCGACGCCTGACGGATCAGGATGACCTGCTTGCCATCGATGTCCTTGGCGCGGCCTTCGGCGTCGGTGCGACGCTCGGCATTGTCCGCCTCGATCTTTGAACGATTGGCTTCGAACAGCTTGCGGTTGGCGTCGTTCGCACGAAGCGCCTTGTTGTTCGGCAGCAGATAGTTACGGGCAAAGCCGTTCTTGACGGTGACGACATCGCCGATACCGCCCAGTTTCTCGATACGTTCGAGCAGGATGATTTCCATGACGCTGCCCTCCTTACTTCACAATGTAGGGGAGCAGGCCGATGTGGCGCGAGCGTTTGATCGCCTTTGCCAGCTCACGCTGCTTCTTGGTGGACACCGCGGTGATCCGCGACGGGACGATCTTGCCACGCTCCGACAGGTAACCCTGGAGCAGACGGACGTCCTTGTAATCGATGACCGGTGCGTCCTTCTGGCTGAAGGGGCAGGTCTTGCGGCGGCGGAAAAAGGGTCGTGCCATTGTGCTGTTCCTTATTCTTCGCCGTCGCGGTCACGGCCACGGCCGCCGCGGCGTTCCTGCTTGCGCATCATCACCGACGGACCCTTTTCGAGTTCGTCGACCTTGATGGTGAGCCAGCGGATGATGTCTTCGTTGATCGCAGCCTGGCGCTCGATCTCTGCGATCGCTTCGCCCGACACTTCGGCCGACAGCATCACATAATGACCCTTGCGGTTCTTTTGAATCTTGTAGGCGAGCTGCTTGAGGCCCCAGGTCTCGGTCTTGTGGACCGTGCCCTTATATTCGCCGATGACGTTGGTGACGGTTTCCGCCAGCGCATCGACCTGAGCCTGGCTCAGGTCCTGACGCGCGATAAAGACATGCTCGTAAAACGGCATGGTGCGCTTCCTTCGATTTGGCCGATCGCTGGTTTTGCGCCAATCGCAAAACCCCTCCGGCTGTCGTCCGGCTTTGCGAACTGATGCAAAGCAAACGGGGCGAACGGCACAAGGCCTCGCCCCGAATGAGCGCGCCTATACAGATTCGCGGGCCGAAATCAAGCGCGGAGCGCCAGTTTTTCCAGCAGTTCGCGCCCAAATTCGGTCAGCGTGTCGTCGCGCGCGCCAAGGATCAGGATGCGGTCGCCCGCCTTCGCTTCGTCCAGCATCGCCGCGCCGCAATGGGCGCGTGTCGTCAGATGGGCCGCATCGCCGCCGCCCGCCACGATGTCGGCGACCAGCGCCTCGCTGCCGATACTGCGGTCGACGGTGCCGCCGAAATAGACGGGGTCGCATATATAGAGCCTGTCGCCATCGCGCATTCCGGTGGCGAAGCTGGTGGCGAGTTCCTGGCCCATCTGGCGCAGCGGGCCATAGCCATGCGGCTGAAAAAAGATCAGCGCGCGACCGGGCAGTTCGGCGACGGCGGCCAGCGTCGCGGCCACCTTGTCAGGATTGTGCGCGAAATCGTCGATGACGGTGACGCCGCCGGCCTGGCCCAAAACCTCGTACCGACGGGCAAGTCCCGCGAAATCGGCCAGTGCCGCGACCGACTGGGCGACCGGAATGTTGATCGCCCGCGCGGCGGCGATCGCCGCCAGCGCGTTCGCCGCATTGTGCCGACCGGGCATCCGCAACCGGACGTCATGGCGGTCGGCGGCGAAGCTGACGGCAAAGCGGCAACCATCCGGCAACGCCTCGAAATCGCTGCCGCGCATCGCCGCGCCCTCACCAAAGCCGAAGCGCAGGTTATTTTCGGGGTTGAACAAGGGGGCGGATTCGGGGTCGTCGGCATTGACGACCGCGATGCGCGCCTTTGCGGTGAAATCGCCGAACAATTGGTGCAGTTCGGACAGGCTTTTATGGTCGAGGCTGATGTTCGTGACGACCGCGACATCGGGTTGGTAAAGCGCGATCGATCCGTCGCTTTCGTCGACCTCGCTGACATAGGTGGCGGTATCGCCCACCAGCGCGCTGGCAAAGGGCATTTCGTCGTCGGAGAAATTGCGCATCACCGCGCCGTTCATCACCGTCGGTTTGCGGCCGACGCTTTCGAGGATCCAGCCGATCATGCCGGTGACGGTCGATTTGCCGCTGGTGCCGCCGACGCCGATCGCCTGCTCCGCCGTGTTGAACAGCGCGGCGTTGAGTTCGGCGCGGGTCATGCGCGCAAGGCCAAGCGCATTGGCGGCGGCGACATCGGGTACGCTATCCTCGATCGCCGCCGACGCGACCAGAATCTGCCCCGCCTGTGGCCCGCTTCCGTCCTGTGGTGAAAAGGCGATCCCCTGGCGTTCGAGCCAGGCGAATTTTTCAGGCGTCCGCCCCTGGTCGCGGCTGCGATCCGAACCCGAGACGGCGGCGCCGCGCGCCGCGACGATCATCGCGAGCGGCAACATACCCGACCCGCCGATGCCGCAGAAGAAATAGGATTTATTTTCGGCCATGGCGGCGCGATATGGCCTTGGCGAAGGGTTTGCAAATACAAGACGCGCCATTCCTTCATCGTCACCCCGGCGCAGGCCCGGAATGGCGGACAAGAAAGATTGCAATGCGTATAGGAATCGTCGCCCCCTCCACCCCGATCCTGCCTGACGATGCAGAGGCGGTGCGCGCGTTGGTCAGCCTTGGCTATCCGGACGTCGAACTGGTGTTCGACCCGCAATGTTTCGCGACTCATGGGCATTTCGCGGGCGAGGATGGGCATCGTTTCGCCGCGATCGTCGACATGGCCAACCGTCCGGACGTCGATGCCATCTGGTTCGCGCGCGGCGGTTATGGCGCCTGCCGGATCGCGGAGGATGCGGTCGCCGCGATGACGCATGTGGCGCGCGGCAAGGCGTTTCTTGGATATTCCGACCAGGGGAATCTGCTCGGTGCGCTTTACCGCGATGGGTTCGACCATGTCGCGCACGGCCCGATGGTGGCCGATATTCGCCGGGAGGGCGGCGATGCGGCGGTTCTTCGCGCGCTCGACTGGCTGGTCGCCCGCGATCCGGCGGCGTGTGAAAGCGGCCTTCAGCATGGTGCGCGCCACGCGGCGTTCAACCTGATGACGCTGTCGATGATGCTCGGCACCCCGCTGGAACCCGATCTTTCGGGTCATGTGCTGCTGGTCGAAGAGGTGAGCGAATATCTCTATGCCTTTGACCGCGCCTTTTTTCATGTCGCGAGCTATCTGGCGCCGCGCGGGCTGGCGGGCATCCGCCTGGGCCGGGTCAGCGACATTCCCGAAAACGACCGCCCCTTTGGCATGGAGGCCGAAGAGATCGCGCAGCAATGGTGCGCGCGCACCGGCATCGCCTGGCTGGGTCGGGCGGACATCGGCCATGATGCGGCGAACAAGGTCGTGCCCTTCGGCTTGCATCGCGCAGGGTGAAGGAATAGGCGCGGGCCCATTCACGAAATCATCAGGGGACGCAATATGCGCGCATTCATCTTTCCGGGTCAGGGCAGCCAGGCGGTCGGCATGGGCAAGGCGCTTGCCGATGCCTCAACGGTCGCGCGCGAGGTGTTTCAGGAGGTCGACGACGCGCTGGAGCAAAAGCTGTTCCAATTGATGAGCGAGGGTCCGGCGGAGGACCTGATGCTTACCGAAAATGCCCAGCCGGCGATCATGGCGAACGCCGTCGCGACGCTGCGCGTGCTGGAAAAGGAAGGCGGCGTGACGCTGTCGGCCAAGGCCGATTATGTCGCGGGCCACAGCCTGGGCGAATATAGTGCGCTTTGCGCCGCCGGGGCATTCGACCTGGCGACCACCGCCCGCCTTCTCAAGACGCGCGGGCAGGCGATGCAGGCGGCGGTTCCGGTCGGCGTGGGCGCGATGGCCGCCCTGATCGGCGCCGACATCGAATCCGCGCAAAAGCTGGCGGATGCGGCGGCGGAGGGCGAGGTCTGCACCGTCGCCAACGACAATGACCCGACGCAGGTGGTGATTTCCGGCCACAAGGGGGCGATCGAACGCGCGGTCGCGCTGGTCAAGGATTATGGCATCAAGCGCGGCGTGCTGTTGCCCGTGTCGGCGCCGTTCCATTGCCCGTTGATGCAGCCCGCCGCCGACGCGATGGCCGAGGCGCTGGGCGCCAACCCGCCCTCCGCGCCGTTCGTGCCGGTCGTCGCCAATGTCACCGCCGGTCCGGTCAGCGACGCCGACACGATCCGCGACCTGCTGGTCGAGCAGGTGACCGGCCGCGTGCGCTGGCGCGAAAGCATCGGTGCGATGGAGGCTATCGGCGTCGGGCAGTTCGTCGAATTCGGCGGCAAGGTCCTGTCGCCCATGGTCAAGCGCAGCGCGAGCGAAGAGGTCGAGACGATCAGCGTGATGTCGATGGATGACATCGAAGCCCTGCTCAAGACGTTTTAACCTATTCGCGCAGAGGCGCAGAGATCGCAAAGACCATGACGCAGCATATCGACCAGATTTCGCATGACGTAATTGGCGTTGCGATGCGACTTCACAGCGAAATTGGGCCAGGGCTATTGGAGAGTGTTTACGAAACTCTCTTGGCCGGACGTTTAGCCAAAATGGGATATAGGGTCGATCGGCAGCAGCCGATCGACATCGTCTTTGACGAGATTGAGTTTGCGGCAGTTGCCCGCGTCGATCTTTTGATCGACAGGCGGCTTGTCGTTGAAATCAAATCGACGGAAAGCCTCCACCCGATCCACTCGAAACAGGTCCTCACCTATCTCAAGCTTCTTCGTCTGCCGGTTGGCTTGGTCATCAACTTTGGCGAGCCGACGCTGAAACAAGGCATTCGTCGTCTGGTTAACAACCATGAAGACTCTGCGTTCTCTGCGCCTTTGCGCGAAAATTATTCTACCCCCATATCCGACGACCGGATTCAAAAATAAGGAATGAGCTATGTTCGATCTTACCGGCATGACTGCCCTCGTCACCGGCGCTTCGGGCGGTATTGGTTCGGCCATTGCACAGGCGCTGGCCGCACAGGGCGCGCGGATTGCGGTGTCGGGGTCCAATGCCGACAAGCTGAACGCCTTTCGCGATACGCTGGGCGGTGATCATGTCGCGTTGCCGTGCAACCTTGGCGATGCGGCGGCGGTCGATGCGCTTGTCCCGGCGGCGCTCGATGCGCTGGGTCAGATCGATATTCTGGTCAACAATGCGGGGGTGACGCGCGATAACCTGATCATGCGGATGAAGGACGATGAATGGTCCGACGTCATCCGTATCAACCTGGAGGCCAATTTCCGCCTTGCCCGCGCGGCGGCGAAGCCGATGATGAAGGCGCGTTTCGGCCGCATCATCTCGATCACCAGCGTCGTCGGGGCGACGGGTAATCCGGGGCAGGCCAATTATGCGGCGTCAAAGGCCGGCGTAACCGGCATGACCAAGGCGCTGGCCCAGGAATTGGCAAGCCGGGGCGTCACCGCCAATTGCATCGCGCCGGGCTTTATCGCCACCGCCATGACCGACGATCTGCCCGATGCGCAGAAAGCGGCGCTCAACCAGCGGATTCCGGCTGGCCGGATGGGCGAGGGGAGCGACATCGCCGCCGCCGTCGTCTATCTTGCGTCAAAGGAAGCCGGCTATGTCACCGGACAGACGTTGCATGTGAACGGCGGCATGGCCATGCTGTCCTGATAGACGCTTTCAGGGGGGGGGATTGCGTATGTCGAAAGCTTTGATCGCGGCGGCCGGAGCCGCGCTGGCAGCCCTGTCCGGTGCCGCTTCCGCGCAAGAGGGTGACAAGCTCGATTGCGTGGTCATGTCGGTGGAGCCGGACGTCCGGTCCGCACTGGGGCAGATGATGGCGGACGGGGGCAATGATGCCTCGCGCGATGCACTGGTCAAAGAGCTTTCGGTGACCGCCGACGAATGCATGGCGCGGCAGGGCATCGCCGCCGAGCAAAAAGCGCCCTATTTCGATTACAGCATCGCACGAATTTCGCGCGAATGGCTGGTGAGCGATATTGGCCGGTTGGGCCTGGCAACGTCGATTGTCGATACGGCGCTGGATTTCGGGCCGGACCGGACCAATCCCGACCTGTCGGGCGCGCTGTCCGAGGCGCAGATCATGGCGATCGTACAGGCCTATATCGACAGCGGCGTCGACATTGAAAAGATCGACGCCGGGGTGTGGGAAAAGATCGGTGCCTATGCGGCGGCGACGTCGATCTATTGGAACCGGCGCAAGCAGCTTTCTTTTTGAAACCGGGCAGGGAATCGCGCGAACGGGAGCGAAGCGGTCTTGCGAGGCCGATGCCGTCGCCCTAGATCATGGGCATGACCATTGCTGCAAACAGCCTCGAATTGATCGGCAACACTCCGCTGGTGTTGCTCAAAGGACCGAGCGAAGCCACCGGCTGCGAAATCTGGGGCAAGTGCGAATATGCCAACCCCGGCGGGTCGGTAAAGGACCGCGCGGCGCTGTATATCGTTCGCGATGCCGAAGCGAACGGCAGCCTGAAGCCGGGCGGCACGATCGTCGAGGGGACGGCGGGCAATACCGGCATCGGACTTGCGCTTGTCGGCAATGCGCTTGGTTACAGAACGATCATCGTCATGCCCGACAACCAGAGTGCCGAGAAGATGGCGACGATCCGCGCGCTGGGTGCCGAACTGGTGCTCGTTCCGCCCGCGCCCTTTGCCAACCCCGGCCATTTCGTCCACACCTCGCGCCGTATCGCTGAGGAAACCGACAATGCGATCTGGGCCAACCAGTTCGACAATATCGCGAACCGCAAATCGCATATCGTTGGAACGGCGGAGGAAATCTGGGCGCAGATGGACGGTCGCATCGACGGCTTTACCTGCGCGGCGGGCACCGGCGGCACGATCGCGGGAACGGGGCTGGGGCTGAAGGCGAAAAATGCCGACATCACCGTCGCGCTGACCGATCCGCATGGCGCGGGTCTTTATAATTATTACCAGTGCGGCGAATTGAAGGCCGAGGGCAGCAGCGTCGCCGAAGGCATTGGCCAGAACCGGATTACCGGCAACCTCGACGGTGCGCCGATCGATACCCAGTTCCGGATTTCGGATGCCGAAGGACTGGCCGTCGTGCGCCAGTTGCTGGACGACGAAGGGCTTTGCCTTGGCCTTTCGTCGGGGATCAATGTCGCGGGTGCCATGGCGCTGGCGCGGCAATTGGGACCGGGCAAGCGCATCGCCACCATCTTGTGCGACAGCGGGTTCCGTTATCTTTCGACGCTTTTCAACCCCGAATGGCTGGAGAGCAAGGGATTGGCCGACGCATGAAGAGCGCGCGCTTTGGAGCCGGGAAGGCGCCGCCGGTTCAACCGGTTCCGACCGCCGTGTCCGGCAACGACGCGATGCGGCGGCTTCAGATCGGGATCGCGGGGGTCCTGACCGTCCTTTTGCTTGTCGGCATGGCCGGGCTGATCGGCGACCGCGCCCGCGAACGAGTGGCCAGCGACGTCGCGGCGACCGCCGAGGTCAAGATGCCCGGAGCAGCGCCGACCGCCGGGGCTCCGCTGGAGGAACTGGGTGTCCAGCCGATGTCGAAGGACGAAAATGCCGCCACGCCGGTCAAGGTGCCGCAGGCGGTGACGTCGGCGGCAACCGTTCCGGACCTGGAGCCCGACCCCGCATTGCAGCGCGCCCGCCAGTCGAAACAGTGATCGCGGCATCGCGCCGGTCGGCGCTGCGCGCTCTGACAAAGGCAACGGTAGCGGCAATCGCGGTCGTGGCGATGGCGTGGGTCGCCGGTGGACAGGCGCTGCTGGGCCGTATCGATCCAGCGCTGGCGGTTCCGCTGATTCTGCCGCCGATGCTGCTCATCGCCATGTGGCAGCGCGACTTGCCCGTTGCGGATCGTTGCAGCAGCTATGTCCTGGCGATCGTGCTGCTGGCGATGGCGCAGGCGATGCTCGCCGCCCTTTTGGCCGGATCGGTGTCGGGGCGCCAGTTGCTGATGACCGCCGTTGTCGCTGTTTTTGCCGCGGCGATGGCCGACCTGTTTGCCCGGTGGCGTCCGCGTTTCGCGCTTTTTCGCTGGGCGGCCGGTCTGGCGTTGGCGGTCGGCTGGTTCATCGCGGGTCACGCCCTGCTGGCGGTCCTCTATCGCCCATCGGTGGCGGCGAGCAATGCGCCGCCCGTCACCATGATGACCGGTCTGCCGCTGCGCTGGTCGGGCGGCGGCGACATGGCGGCGATGATCGCAAAGGGGGCACAGGACGATCCGGCGCTGGCGCGGTTGACGGCGACGGGACCGGTGTCGCTGGTCGACAGCCTGGCCGATCGGGTGCCGTCCGCATCGGGCGGGACGTTGCTGGTCGCCCATCCCCGCGCACTGGCGCCGCGGGAATTGGTCGCGATCGATGCATTTGTGCGCGGTGGCGGGCAGGCGGTCCTATTGGCCGATGCGCTGTCGGGCTGGCCCGCGCGCCACCCGATCGGCGATCCGCGCAACGCGCCGGTCACAAGCCTGCTGACGCCGCTGCTCGACCATTGGGGGGTGGGGCTGGGCGCGGCCCCTGCGACCGAGGGCGATGCTTTGCCGATCGACGTCGCGGGCGCGCGGCTGCGCCTGTTTCGGGCCGGGCGCCTGGGACCTCTGCCCCCGCATTGCCGCGCTTATGGCGATCGCCGCGTGGCCCGGTGCGGGATCGGGCAGGGGACGGTCTGGCTGATCGGCGATGCCGACCTGCTGTTCGCCGCGCTGTGGCAGCCACTGGTTCCGCGCGCACCGCATCTGCGGCAGGCGGACACGATGGAATGGCTTTCGGCCCGCCTGTGGCCCGGCGCGGGACAAAGCGCGCTACGCCCGATCTGGATTCGCGCGCGCAACCCTTGAGTCGGGCGCATCGGCCCCGACACACCCCCGATTGACCCATTGTCCGCGACGCCGCCGCGCCTGTCGTGGTGGCATTTGCGCAATTGATACGGCGTTTTGCGGCGAATAGGGGCTAGATTCCCTACTTTGCCCCAAATTACCCCTTTTCACCCCGATTTATAGTTGATAGTCAGGCAATAGGAGAGGGGCATTCTCCGCCTGTGCCGAACCGGATGGAATCTTGCGATTCCGGGTGCGGGAAAGCTGTGCCCGGTGGCGCGATACAGGGGGGGCGGAGCGATGGCGGTTGTGACGCCCAGCCAATATTGGGGCACCAATTTCGCCGCGATCGATGGCAAGGGACGGATCGCCGTCCCCTCTCAGTTCCGCAACAACGTGCCCCTCAGTGCGGATGGCCAACGCTTGCTTTGGGTGGGTTTCCACGAAACCCTGCCATGCCTGGTCGCTTATGGTCAGGATCAGTACGAGCGCCTGAACGGCGAGATCGAGCGCGACCGCGAAACGGCGCGGCTGCGCAATATCGATTTCGCCGAAGACAGCGAATATAAAAAGCGTTTCAGCTACATCGATTCCTATACGCTCGACGACAGCGGCCGCTTTCTGCCCAGTTTCATCCACCGTGATCGCGTTGGCGAGGTTGGCGCGACCGCTTTTGTCGGTTCGGGTCGTCGTTTCGAAATCTGGTGGCTGCCCACACTGGCCGACTGCGCGGAGGCTGACCCCGTGCTCCAGCGCCTTGCCCAGTCGTGGGACGCGACAAAAGGGAAGGGGCGCAAATGACCGGCCTTCCCCGCGACGCCCGGCACGACCCGGTTCTGCGTGAAGAAGTCATCGCGGCCCTCGCCATCGCCCCGGGCGAGCGCCATGTCGATGCGACCTTTGGCGCGGGCGGCTACACGCGCGCGATGCTTGCGGCGGGCGCCGACGTCGTCGCGTGCGACCGTGACCCCGACGCCATTGCGGAAGGGCAAGCCCTTGTGGCCGAGGCGGGCGGCAAGCTGACGCTGATCCACGGCCGCTTTGGCGAGATCGACCGGCTGCTTTCCGAACACGGCATATCCGCCATCGACGGCATCACGTTCGACATCGGCGTTTCGTCGATGCAGCTCGATCGCGACGAGCGCGGCTTTTCGTTTCAGAAAGATGGTCCGCTCGACATGCGTATGGCGCAGGAGGGTGAAAGCGCCGCCGACTGGCTGAACAGCGCGGACGAAGCGGCCATCGCGGACGTGCTGTTCCACTATGGCGACGAACGCCAGTCGCGGCGCGTTGCGCGCGCAATCGTCGCGGCGCGTCCGCTGATGCGCACCGGCGAGCTGGCGACCGTCGTTCGCAAGGCGCTTCGCCATCCGCCGGGCGCGCCCAAGAATCCGTCGACCAAAAGCTTTCAGGCGATCCGGATCCATATCAACGGGGAACTTGACGAACTGGTCGCGGGCCTTGCCGCCGCCGAGCGGCTGCTTCGCCCCGGCGGCCGGCTTGCGGTGGTCAGTTTTCACAGCACCGAAGACCGCATCGTGAAGAATTTTCTGCGCGAACGGAGCGGCGGCGACGCCGCCGGTTCGCGTCACCGGCCCGCGCCTAGCCCTCTGGCGCGGGCCGCAACCTTTGAAACCCCGGCGCGCAAGGTGCGGCCGGGCAAGGCCGAAGAGGCGCGCAACCCGCGCGCCCGATCGGCAACGCTTCGCAGTGCAATCCGTACCGCGGCTCCGGCCTGGCCCGGTCATTCGATGAAGGAGGCAATGTCATGCTGATGGCGGCCCGCAAGCTCCAGGGGATCGGTCTGGTCCTGCTCGTGCTGATCTTCGCGATGATGCTTTACCCCGTGTCGCTGAAAGTCGCGGCGACGCGCAGCGAGCTGACGCGCATCGAGCGCCAGATCGAGCGCACGCGCGACAATATTCGTTACCTGGAATCCGAACTCGCGGTTCGCGCGTCGATGCGTCAGCTTGAACAGTGGAACGCCGACACCTTTGGCTATTCGGCGCCGGTCGCCGACCAGTATCTGGCCAGCGAGCGGCAGCTTGCGTCGCTGGATCGCCTTCCGCGCGCTCGCGGCGCGAACGAGGTGACGCCGGTCCTGATGGCGATGGTATCGCCGGTCGGTACGCCCGTGGCGCCGAAGGAGGCCGCGCCCGACACCAAGCCCGCGGCCCGAAAGCCGATCATTCTGGCACAGGCGGAAACGGACGTGCGCAGCGATACGCCGCCGCGGATGGCACCGACACGGCGCCGCGAACAATTGAAGATGATCGAGGATCAACTGCTGGCCGAATCGACGCTGGCCGACCTGAAGCGCGCGGCGGCAGTAGAAGCGGCGGGAGGCAAGGCCGGTCGATGAACACGCTGGTCGTCCGTCCGACCCGGGTTCGTACCGCTGGTGTGCGGCAGCAGATATTGCTGACCGCGCAGCAGCGTTTGATGATCCTGATGCTGTTGTTCATGGCGGCCTTTTTGCTCGTTGCGGTCCGGCTCCTTTATTTCGCGCTGTTCGATAACTCGTCGGCGCAGACCGCCGCGACGGCGTTCGTCCCGGCGCGCGCCGACATTGTCGATCGCAACGGTGTGCCGCTGGCGCGGACGATCGACGGCTATTCGATCCGCGTGGTTCCGTCGAAGCTGCTCAACGACAAGCATTATCTGGCGGACGAACTGTCGAAGATTTTTCCCGATACGCCGCGCGAGGAACTGCTGGCAAAGATCAGCGGCCCGCGTCCAACCTATATTCGGCGTCGCGCGCTGCCCGATCAGGTGGCGGCGGTAAATGCCATCGGCGACGTCGGGTTCGATTTTCCGCGCGAGAAAGAGCGCCTGTATCCGCAACTGTCGCTCGCCGCGCATGTGCTGGGCTTTACCAATGCCGAGGGGCATGGCGTCACCGGTGTCGAAGGCGCGTTCGACCAGCGGCTGATCGACAAGGCGACACGCGGCGATCCGCTGACGCTATCGATCGATGCGCGCGTTCAGGGCGTTCTGGAAAGCGAATTGGGCGCGGCGGTTTCCAATCTGGAAGCGATTGGTGGCGCGGGGATCATTCTGGATGTTCACACCGGCGAGGTCGCGGCGATGACGTCGCTGCCGACGTTCAATCCCAATAAGCTGACCGGCAGCGACGCCGCCACGCGCAGGAATGCCGTCACCTATAATCTTTATGAGCTTGGCTCGACCTTTAAGCCGCTGACCATCGCGGCGGCCATCGATGCCGGGACGGTGACCAGTATGGCGCGCCGGTATGACGCGACTCAGCCGCTCGCCATCGCGGGGTTCCGGATTCGCGACAGCCACCCGGCGCGGCGCTGGCTCAACGTGCCCGAAACCCTGATACAGAGTTCGAACATCGTCACCGCGCGGATCAGCGACGAACTGGGCCGCGAGAAGATGGAAGACATGTTCCGCAAGCTTGAATTCGATGGTCGTCCGCACATCGAGCTGAAGGAGCGGGCCTTTCCGCTGTGGCCAAAGGATTGGGGCCGCGTGACGACGATGACCACCGGCTATGGTCATGGCATCGCGGTCACGCCGCTGCACCTTGCCAGTGCCTATGCCGCGCTCGTCAACGGCGGGATCTGGCGCCCCGCCACGCTGATGAAGCTGGGTGACAAGGCGCCGCCACAGGGGCGCCGGGTCTTCAAGGCGGCGACCAGTGCGCGGATGCGCCAGTTGCTGCGCCTGATCGTTTCCGACGGCACCGGCAAACAGGCCGAGGCACCGGGCTTTCGCGTCGGCGGAAAAACGGGCAGCGCGGAAAAACCGGGGGCAGGGGGGTATCGCCGCACGTCGCTGGTATCGACCTTTGCCGCCGCTTTTCCGATGGACAATCCGCGTTATGTCGTCGTCGTCATGATCGACGAACCAAAGGGCAATGCCTATAGCTCGGGTCAGCGTACGGCGGGTTTCACCGCTGCGCCGGTGGTGAAAAAGGTCGTCATGCGCGCGGGGCCCATGCTGGGCGTCTTTCCCGACGAAAGCCGCGACGTCGATGTGTCGGAACTCACCCCATTGCTCTGGAGAAATGGGGAAGCCGAATAATGCGCCTGTCCGCGCTGCTGAACGATGAGGGCTTTGCGAGCAACGATCCGGTCGTGACCGCGCTTGCCATCGATCATCGCAAGGTCGCGCCGGGAACGATCTTTGGCGCCTTTGTCGGGGAAAAATTCAACGGCGAGGATTTCATCGACGCGGCGATCGCGGCGGGGGCGATTGCGATCGTCGCGCGGCCCGAGGCAAGGGTCGATGGCGCGGTGCATATCGCGGACGCCAATCCGCGCCGCGCCTTTGCCCATGTCGCCGCGCGTTTTTTCCATCGTTTTCCGGCGACCTGTGTTGCGGTGACGGGAACGAACGGCAAGACATCGACCGTGGAGATGGTGCGGCAGTTGTGGCGCATGGCGGGGTTCAATGCGGCGTCGATCGGCACACTGGGCATCACGACGTCGCAGGACAGCGCATCGACCGGGTTGACGACCCCCGACATCGTCACTTTCCTTTCCACCATGTCGGGCCTGGCCGCCGAAGGCGTCACCCACGCGGCATTCGAGGCGTCGAGCCACGGTCTCGATCAATATCGCACCGAAGGGCTGAGCGTGAAGGCGGCCGCCTTTACCAACCTCAGCCACGATCATCTCGACTATCATGGCACGATGGACGCCTATTTCGCCGCGAAGATGCGGCTGTTCGACGACGTGCTGGAACAGGACGGCACGGCGGTCCTGTGGTCCGACGATGACTATTCGACCGCTGTCGCCGACAGGGTTCGCGCGCGCGGCGTGCGGTTGATGACCGTCGGCGCGGGCGGGGAGGCGCTTCGGCTGGTTTCGCGGGAGCCGACCCAGCTTGGCCAGTCGCTCATGGTCGCGGCGGGGGATGTAACGCACAAGGTCGAACTGCCGCTTATCGGCGCCTATCAGGTCGCGAACGCGCTTGTCGCCGCAGGGCTGGTCATCGCGACCGGCGGCGACGTGGGACAGACGCTGGGCAATCTTGCCCGGTTGCAACCGGTTCGGGGGCGACTTGAGCGCGCGGCGATCAGCAGGGCGGGGGCGCCGGTCTATGTCGATTATGCGCATACCCCCGATGCGATCGAGGCGGCGCTGGATGCCTTGCGACCCCACGCATCGGGACGGCTTATCCTGGTTTTTGGCGCGGGCGGGGATCGCGATCAGGCAAAGCGGCCCGCAATGGGAAAGGTCGCCGCAGCAAAGGCCGACATGCTGATCATCACGGACGACAATCCGCGCGGCGAGGACCCCGCCCTCATCCGCGATGCGATCGCCGTCGCTGCGCCCGGCGCGCAGGTAATCGGCGACCGCCGTGCCGCGATCGCGGCCGCCATTGCCGAGGCGCGCGCCGACGACATCATCTGCATCGCGGGCAAGGGACATGAGCAGGGTCAGATCGTGGGACGCGGCGACGATATGCGGATCATCCCCTTTGACGACGTGACGGTCGCGCGCGAGGAGGCGGCATGACCCCGATCTGGACCGCGCGCGCGATCGCCGCCGCGACGGGCGGCACCGCCAGCACCGATTTCACCGTGCAGGGCGTGGCGTTCGATTCGCGCGAAGTGACGAAGGGCGATCTGTTCGTCGCGATGAAGGGCGAGGCGGCCGACGGCCACGCCTTTATCGACAGGGCGGTCGCCGCGGGCGCGGCGGGTATCGTCTGCGAAACCGACATTGATCATCCGCATGTTCGCGTGGCCGACAGCGTCGCCGCGTTGAATGCGCTTGGCATCGCGTCGCGCGCGCGCAGCCATGGCCGGATCATCGGCGTGACGGGATCGGCAGGAAAAACCGGAACGAAGGAGGCGCTGTTCGCCGCGCTTGAACGGTTCCGGCCCGGCCGGGCGCATCGCTCGGTCAAAAGTTACAACAACCATGTCGGCGTCCCGCTCAGCTTGGCGCGTATGCCATCGACGGCGGACTATGGCGTGTTCGAAATGGGGATGAACCACGCCGGCGAACTGGCGGAATTGACCCGCATGGTCCGCCCGCATGTGGCCATCGTCACCACCATCGCGCCGGCGCACATGGAGTTTTTTGGCAGCGAAGAAGCGATCGCCGATGCCAAGGGCGAGATTTTCGAAGGGCTGGAGACCGGCGGCACCGCGATCGTTCCGTTCGACAGTCCCCATTATGCGCGCCTTCGTGCCAAGGCCGAAAAACATGCGGCGCATGTCGTCAGCTTTGGATTGGGCGCGGAGGCAGATGTTCGCGCGGTCGATTGGCTCTCCGACGGGCGGGGCGGCTCGCTTGTCACCGCAGAGGTGCAGGAATCGCTGCTGTGCTTCACCATCGCGCAGGCGGGCGCCCATTGGGTCTCCAATTCGCTCGCGGTGCTGGCGGCGGTCAAGGCGGTAGGCGGCGACCTGCCCGCCGCAGGGCTTGCCTTTGCCGAGATGGCAGGGCTTGCCGGGCGCGGCGCGCGGCATAGAGTTCCTGTCGCCGATGGGCACATCCTGCTGATCGACGAAAGCTATAACGCGAATCCCGCCTCGATGGCCGCGACGATCGGCCAGTTCGGCAGCGAATCCGGCGACCGCCGGATCGCGATTCTGGGCGCGATGCGGGAATTGGGACCGGACAGCGACAGCTATCATGCGGCGCTTGCGGCTCCGCTCGTCGCGGCCGGGGTGCAGTTCGCCCTGCTGGTGGGTGCGGAGATGGCGCCGCTGGCAAAGGCGCTTGAGGGTCGCATCGATTTCGCGCATGTGCCCGACCATCTGGCGGCCAAGGCGCGGCTGGACGAATTGATCCGACCCGGCGATGCCGTGCTTATCAAGGGGTCGAACAGCGTTGGCCTGTCGCATCTGGTGACGGCGCTGACCAACGGGGAATATTGATGCTTTACTGGCTGGCGGAATGGCTTGGCTTTCCGGGGGTTCTCAACCTCATCCGCTATTTGAGCTTTCGCTCGGGCGCCGCGGTCGCGACCGCGCTGATTATCGGCCTGTGGATCGGCCCCCGCTTTATCCAGATGCTGCGGATGCGGCAGGGAAAGGGGCAGCCGATCCGCGAAGATGGTCCGCAAAGCCATCTTTCGAAAAAGGGCACGCCGACGATGGGCGGGCTGATGATCCTGATTTCGCTGATGATCTCCGCCCTGCTGTGGATGGACCTGTCCAACCGCTTCGTCTGGGCGTGCATCTTTGTCACCGGCGGTTTTGCCGCGGTCGGCTTTCTCGACGATCTGGACAAGGTGACGAAGGCCAGCCATCGCGGGATTCCGGGCCGGGTGCGCCTGCTGGTCGAATTTCTGATCGCGGGTGTCGCGGTTTTCCTGATCGTCTCGCGCACCGGGACCGACCTGTATCTGCCATTTTTCAGCGGGACGGTGATCGAACTCGGCCCATTTTATTATATCTTTGCGATGGTGCTGATCGTCGGGTTCGGCAATGCCGTGAACCTGACCGACGGGCTGGACGGACTCGCGACCTTTCCCGTCGTCATCGCCAGCATGGCCATGCTCGTCATCGTCTATTTGTCCGGCAACGCGAAATTTGCCGAATATCTGGGCATCCCGCATGTCGCGGGCGCGGGTGAACTGGCCATTTTCGCGGCCGCGATCATCGGCGCATGTCTGGCGTTCCTGTGGTTCAACGCGCCGCCCGCCGCGGTTTTCATGGGCGACACCGGCAGCCTGGCCCTTGGCGGCGCGCTGGCGACCATTGCCGTCACGGCGCAGCACGAACTGGTGCTGGTCATCATCGGCGGCCTGTTCGTGGTCGAGGCGCTGTCGGTGATTATCCAGGTCTTTTGGTATAAGCGCACGGGAAAGCGCGTGTTCCGCATGGCGCCGATCCACCATCATTTCGAACAGCTTGGCTGGCCTGAATCCACCGTCGTCATCCGTTTCTGGATCGTCTCGATCGTTCTCGCGCTCGCGGGGCTCGCGACGCTCAAGCTCCGGTGATCTCGTCGCGCGCCTTTGCCGGCCGCCGCTATGCGGTGCTGGGACTGGCGCGCTCGGGTCTGGCGACCGTCGAGGCGCTGGTCGCCAGCGGCGCGGGCGTCACCGCATGGGACGACCGCGAGGAAGCGCGCGACGACGCGATGGCGCTGGGCGCCGACATCGGCAATCCGCTGGAGATCGACCTGATCGGCTTTGCCGGCGTTGTCGTGTCCCCCGGTGTGCCGCTCAACCGGCATCCGATCGCCGCCCATGCGCGCGAGGCGCATGTGCCGGTCATCGGCGACATCGAACTGTTCGCCGAGGCGCGCGCCGACCTGCCCGCGCACAAGGTGGTGGGCATCACCGGCACCAACGGCAAATCGACGGTCACCGCCCTGATTACCCATATGCTGCAATCGGTGGGCGTCCCGGCGCTGATGGGCGGCAATATCGGTTTGCCGATCCTGACGCGCGATCCCCTGGCCGAAGGCGGGGTCTATGTGCTCGAACTGTCGAGCTATCAGATCGACCTGTCGCACAGCCTGGCCTGTGACGTCGCGGTGCTGACGAACCTGTCGCCCGATCACCTCGATCGCTATGACGGTTTCGCCGGCTATGCCGCGTCCAAGGCGCGGCTCTTTTCGCTTCAGCATCGCGATCAGGTCGCGATCGTCGCGGTTGATGACGATCCGTCGAAAATGCTGGCCAGCCGGATCAATCGCCGCCTGTACCGCGTGTCGGCAAAGGACGTCGATCCGGTCGATCAGGCGCGCTGGCCCGCGCTGCAAGGCCCGCATAACGCCCAGAACGCCGTGTGCGCGATCGCCGTTTGCCGAGTGCTGGGGCTGAACGACGAACAGATCGAACATGGGCTGGCGACATACAAGTCGTTGCCCCACCGGATGGAATTGATCGGCGAGGTCGGGGGGGTCCGCTGGTTCAACGACAGCAAGGCCACCAACGCGGCTTCCGCTGCACCGGCGCTGGCGGCCTTTCCACCAGCGCCGGACCAGCGTCTTCACTGGATCGCCGGTGGGCAGCCAAAGGGTGATGGGCTGACCGCGTGCCGCCCCTGGTTCGACCATGTCCGGCAGGCCTATCTGATCGGCGCGGCGATGGAATCCTTTGCAGCCGAAATCGGCGATGCGTTGCCGGTCGATAGGGCGGGCGACATGGCGATCGCGGTGGCCCATGCCGCCGCGGCGGCAAGGCCGGGCGACGTCGTGCTGCTGTCCCCCGCCTGCGCCTCGTTCGATCAGTTCAAGGATTATGAGCAGCGGGGCGATGTGTTTCGCGAGCTTGTCCAGGCGCTTGGGGCGTGAGCGGGGGAACGGACAATATCGACGCAACCAGCGAAAGGCCGGTGATCTCCACCACCACGCGCACGGTCAAGCGCCGCGGACCGCGTCTCAGTCGCGCCGATCGCACGCCGCTGGGCCTGTGGTTCTGGGAAATCGATCGCGTCCTGTTGTTGCTGGTGTCGATACTGGTCGCGGTCGGGCTGGTCGCGGTCGCGGCGGCATCGCCGGTCGCGGCGCAAAAATTGTCGACGTCGACCGCCTCGCTCGATCCGCTTTATTATTTCTATCGCCAGATGATGTGGGTGATGGTCGGTATTCCGGTGATGCTGACGGTGTCGATGTTGCCAAAGGCACAGGCCCGGCGGTTCGCCATTTACGGCGCGATCCTGTTCCTGTTCCTGCTATTCCTCGTGCCGTTTATCGGGACGTCGGTGAACGGTGCGCAGCGGTGGATCGGCAGCGGCTTTTTCCGCCTTCAGCCGTCGGAATTCCTAAAGCCCTTCTTTGCCGTGTCGCTGGCCTGGGTGCTGTCGCTGCGGCTGCATGACCAGAGCCTGCCGGTCGTGCCGCTGGCCTTTGTCCTGACCGGCGTCATCGCGCTGTTGCTGATGGGACAGCCCGACCTGGGGCAGACGATCATCTTTGCCGCGACATGGTTCGTGCTTGTCCTTGTCGCGGGGCTGTCGATGCGAATCATGGGGATGCTGGCGGGCGCGGGGGTCGCCGGAATCATCCTTGCCTATTTCTTTTATCCGGTCGCTCAGCAGCGCATCAACATCTGGCTGTTTGCCGAGGGTGACAGTTTTCAGGTGGACAAGGCCCATGCGACGCTGACCGCCGGGGGGCTGATCGGAACCGGCCCCGGCGCCGGGCTGGCCAAGTTCCAACTGCCCGAGGCGCATACCGATTATATCTTTTCGGTCATCGGCGAAGAATTCGGCATGATTGCCTGTATCGCCATCGCGGCGCTGTATCTTGCGATCATCGTCCGCGTGCTCGTTCGTCTGCTGGACGAAGAGGATAGTTTTCTGATCCTCGCGGTATCGGGGCTGATCGCGCAGTTCGGGGGACAGGCGATCATCAACATGGCGGTCAACACGCAGATTTTCCCGTCCAAGGGGATGACGCTGCCCTTCATCAGCTATGGCGGGTCGTCCTTCATCGCCTTGTCGATCGGCATGGGTTTGCTCTTGTCGCTGACCCGGCGAAACCCCTATGCGGCACGGGTGTCGATGACCCGAAACTGGAACAAGAAATGATCGCCCGACCATGACCGCCACGCGCCACTTCCTTCTCGCCGCCGGGGGCACCGGGGGGCATATGCTGCCCGCTTATGCGCTGGCGGGAGAACTGATTGCGCGCGGGCACCGGGTGGCGCTGGTCAGCGACGATCGCGGGCTGAAAATCCCCGGCGGACCCGCCGAAATGGAAACGCATGTCCTTCCCGCCGGCCGGGTGTCGGGCGGGCCGATCGGGTGGATCAAGGCCGCGCTTGCGATCCGCAAGGGACGGCGGATGGCGATCGACCTGATCGATTCGTTCGACCCGGCGGTGGTCGTCGGCTTTGGCGGCTATCCTTCGCTGCCCAGCCTGCTCGCCGCCGGTGCGACGAAGCGGCCGCGCGTGCTTCACGAACAGAATGCCGTGCTGGGCCGCGTCAATCGGATGATGGCGCCGCGCGTCGATGCGGTGGCGGTCGCCTATCGCAATATCCAGCGTTTTCCCGCCGGGCATGAAGGCAAGCTGCACATCACCGGCAATCCGGTACGCGAAGAGATTGTCGCGATCCGTGACGACGGCTTTCCGCCGTTGCCGGAGGATGGCATTTTTCGCCTGCTTGTTGTCGGAGGCAGCCTTGGCGCGACGGTGCTGAGCGAAGTCGTGCCCGCCGCGATCGCGATGTTGCCGCGCGCGCTGCTCGACCGGTTGCAGGTCGTCCAGCAATGCCGCGAAGACGATATAGAGGCGGTTCGCGCCAAATATGCCGAACTTGGCGTCGCGGCCGAATGTGCATCCTATATCCGCGATTTTCCGGATCGGCTGCGCTGGGCGCATATGGTCATCGCGCGCGCGGGCGCGTCGACCGTGGCGGAACTGGCCTGCGCGGGCCGACCCGCGATCTTTGTCCCTTATCCCAGCGCAATGGACGATCACCAGACCTGGAATGTCGTCGATCTGGTCGAAGCGGGCGGGGCGATCTCGTTCCAGCAGCCGGTCTTTACCCCCGCAGAGGTCGCGAAGCATATTCAGCGCATGGCGTTGGAGCCCGGCGCGATCGAGGCCGCCGCGGAGCGGGCGGCAAGCTGCGGCCTGCCCGATGCGACGCGCGATCTGGCCGATCTGGTCGAATCGCTGGCCGCGCCGCCGATGATGGACGTCATCCGCGTCGGTGCCCCGGCGCGTTCGGCCGCCGTCGCGGGCGGCGTCGCCGCCACCCGTTCGGGAGATAAATGATGCGCGGCGTCGCGACCGACATCGGCACCATCCATTTCATCGGCATCGGCGGCATCGGCATGTCGGGCATTGCCGAGGTGATGCACAATCTGGGTTATCGGGTGCAGGGCAGCGACATCGCCGATTCCTATGTCGTCGAAGGGCTGCGCAAGCGCGGGATCAAGGTCAGCATCGGCCATGAGGCATCGAACGTCGACGGGGTCGCGGTCGTCGTGACATCGACCGCGGTCAAGCGCGGCAACCCAGAGGTCGAGGCGGCGCTGACGGGTCGTATCCCGATCGTTCGCCGCGCCGAAATGCTGGCCGAACTGATGCGGCTCAAATCCACGGTCGCCATTGCCGGCACGCATGGCAAGACGACGACGACCAGCCTTGTCGCGGCGCTGCTCGATGCGGGGGGCATCGACCCGACCGTCATCAACGGCGGGATCATCAACAATTACGGATCGAACGCGCGCCTTGGCGACAGCGACTGGATGGTGGTCGAGGCGGATGAGAGCGACGGCAGCTTTCTGCGCCTTGACGGCACGATCGCGGTCGTCACCAACATCGATCCCGAACATCTGGACCATTATGGCAGTTTCGACGCGATCAAGGACGCCTTTGTCGAGTTCATCGAAAATGTGCCTTTCTATGGCGCGGCGATGCTGTGTCTCGACCATCCGGAGGTGCAGGCGATCATCCCGCGCATCCGCGACCGCCGGATCGTCACCTATGGTTTTTCGGCGCAGGCCGATGTGCGCGGCACCAATGTAACGCCGGGCCCCGACGGCAATCGTTTTGACGTGGTGGTGCGCGACCGCGACGGAAACAGCCGCACGATCGAGGGCATCCATCTGCCGATGTCGGGTCGCCACAATGTCCAGAATGCGCTCGCCGCGGTCGCTGTCGCGCTGCACATGGGTGTATCCGACGACAAGATTGCGTCGGGCTTCAATGGTTTTGCCGGGGTCAAGCGCCGCTTTACCAAGGTCGGCGAGGTCGCGGTCGACGGCGGCGTAATCAAGGTGATCGACGATTATGCCCATCACCCCGTCGAAATTCGCGCCGTGCTGTCGGCCGCGCGCGAAGGGGCAGGGGCGGGGCGCGTGGTCGCCGTCGTCCAGCCGCACCGTTTCACGCGCCTGCGCGATCATATGGACGATTTCCAGCAGGCGTTCAACGATGCCGACATGGTGCTGGCCTTGCCCGTCTATACGGCGGGCGAAGCGCCCATCGACGGCGTGACGTCGGATGCGCTGGTGGGGGGGCTGCGCGATCGCAGCCATCGGGACGCGGCGACCGTCGCCGACGCCGCCGCACTGGCGGCCAGTGTCGCCAATGCCATTCGTGCGGGTAATCTTGGCGCGGGGGACATGATCATCTGTCTCGGTGCAGGCGACATCACCAAGATGGCGGCGGGGCTGGCCGCCGCGGTCGAGACGGCATGAGTGCCGCCGAAACCCTTCCTGCCGTACGCGGCAAGCTGACGGCGAAAGCGCCGCTGGCGCCGCTCGTCTGGTTCAAGGCGGGCGGTCCGGCCGACTGGTTGTTCGAGCCCAAGGACGCCGACGACCTTGCCGAATTTCTGCACGATCTCGATCCCGCCGTGCCGGTGATGGCGCTCGGCCTCGGGTCGAATCTGATCGTTCGCGACGGCGGCTTTCCCGGTGTCGTCGTTCGCCTTGGCAAGGCCTTTGGCAAGGTTGAGGTCATCGACGCCACGACCTTGCGCTGCGGCGGCGGTGCGTCGGGCATCCTCGTTTCCTCGACCGCGCGCGACGCGGGGATAGCGGGCATGGAATTTCTGCGATCGATCCCTGGCACCGTCGGTGGCTTCGTGCGGATGAACGGCGGCGCTTATGGCGGCGAGGTCCAGGATATATTGGTCGAATGCGATGTCGTGCTGCGTTCAGGCGAACGGCGGACGCTGCCGCTTGCAAGGCTTGGCTATAGCTATCGCCACAGCGCCTTGCCCGAAGGCGCGGTGGTGATCGGCGCGACATTTCGCGGACGTCCGGGCGAGCCCGCCGCCATCCAGGCCGAAATGGACCGCATTTCGGCGAGCCGTGAAGCCGCGCAGCCGCTGCGGTCGAAGACCGGAGGCTCTACATTCAAAAATCCGGAAGGCCACAAGGCCTGGCAACTTGTGGACGAAGCGGGGTGTCGCGGTTTTGCCATTGGCGGCGCGCAGGTGAGCGAAAAGCACACCAATTTCATCATCAACACCGGCGATGCGACGGGCGCCGACATCGAGGCGCTGGGCGAGGAGGTTCGCCGCCGCGTGAAGGCGGCGAGCGGCATCGATCTGCAATGGGAGATTCAACGCGTGGGTAAGCCCGAATGAGCCGGGGTCCGTGGCATGTCGCCGTCCTGATGGGCGGCTGGTCCGCCGAGCGCGAGGTGTCGCTGATGAGCGGCAAGGGCGTCGCCGATGCGCTGGAATCGCGCGGGCACAAGGTCACGCGCATCGATATGGGCCGCGACGTCGCGCTGCGCCTTGCCGAGGCGAAGCCCGACGTGGTGTTCAACGCGCTGCATGGCGTTCCCGGCGAGGATGGGACGGTGCAGGGAATGCTCGACCTGATGGGCCTGAAATACACCCATAGCGGGCTTGTCACCTCGGTCATCGCGATCGACAAGGAATTGACCAAACAGGCGCTTGTGCCGCACGGTGTCCCGATGCCGACGGGGATGATGGTCGACAGCGAAAGCCTGTTTTCCATCGACCCGTTGCCGCGACCCTATGTGTTGAAGCCGGTGAACGAGGGGTCGTCGGTCGGGGTCGCGATCGTCAAGGATGACAGCAATTACGGCAACCCGATCGCCCGCGATGCCGTCGGCCCGTGGCAGGAGTTCGATCGCCTGCTGGCCGAACCCTTCATCAAGGGGCGGGAGCTGACCGTTGCGGTCATGGGCGACACGGCGCTGGCCGTTACGGAATTGCGCGTGAAGTCGGGCTTTTACGACTATGACGCCAAATATACGGATGGCCTTACCGAACATGTGTGTCCGGCCGATGTGCCCGCCGACGTGGCGCAGCGGATGAAGGACCTCGCGGTCCAGTCGCATCGCCTGCTGGGATGCAAGGGCGCCTCGCGCTCCGACTTTCGCTGGGACGACGAACATGGCCTCGCGGGCATCTTTCTGCTTGAGGTCAACACCCAGCCGGGGATGACGCCGCTGAGCCTGGTGCCGGAACAGGCGCGGGCGGTGGGCATGGACTATGCCGAACTGGTCGAACGCATTGTGGGGGAGGCGTTGTTATGAGCAAGACGCAGATCAAGCGGGGAAAGGCGCCGCCGCGCCGCCCGTCGCGAACGCCCAAAAAGCGCAGGACGGTCAAGACGTCGCGGCTTAACGCCGTCATCAACGCGCTGCCGATCAGTCCCCAGCGGTTGCAGAAGGTCGCGAACTGGACGATCGGCCTTTGCCTGTTTGCGGTCGTCGCCCTTGGCGCGCACGCGACGGGCGTGTCGGCCAAGGTGAACGAGGAATGGGCACAAGCGGTCGGCCGCGCGGGTTTTCAGGTCAAGAAGGTCGAAGTCGTGGGCGCCGACCGCATCGACCGGTTGAAGGTTTATGACATCGCGCTGGCCCAGAAGGACCGATCGATGGCGGCGGTGGACCTGGACGATGTGCGCGGCGACCTGATGAAATATGGCTGGATCAAGGATGCGCGCGTGTCTCGGCGCCTGCCCGATACGCTGGTCGTCGACATCGTCGAACGGACGCCGGCGGCGATCTGGCAGCATTCGGGCCGCCTGTCGCTGATCGACGAAAAGGGCGTGGTGCTGGAACCCGTGTCGGTCGGAACGATGCCCGACCTGCCGCTTGTCATCGGACCAAAGGCGAACCAGCGGTCGCAGGATCTTGACCGGTTGCTGGCGGAGGCGAGCAGCCTGAAGGAATTGCTGGCGGGCGCGACCTGGGTCGGCAACCGGCGCTGGGATCTGCGTTTTCGCAGCGGTGAGACGCTGTCGCTGCCCGAGGGCGCGGCAGAGGCAAAGGCGGCGCTGGCCAAATTCGCGCATATGGATGGCGCGAACCGCTTGCTCGGTCGCGGCATCCTGCGTTTCGACATGCGCGATCCCGATCGTTTCGTGCTACGACTGCCGCACGAAGGGCAGGTCGCCCCGGCAAAGCTGGACGACGCGCGCGCCGCGGTCGATGCGGTCGCCATCGCTTCGTCGAACGAAGGATAGGATCATGCCGCCGCCGCGCATCGAAAAGATCATCACCGCGCTCGATGTCGGGTCGTGGAAGGTCTGCGCGTTGATCGCGGGGCAGACGGCGGATGGTCAGCTTCATGTGCTGGGCACCGGCCAGCGCGAAAGCCGGGGGGTCCAGCGTGGCTATGTCGCCGACATGGAACAGACCGAACATATCGTGCGCGAAGCGATCGAACAGGCCGAACGGATCGCCGGCCTGAATATCGACGATGTATGGGTCGCCTTTTCGGCTGGCGGTCTGCTCAGCGATGTCGCGCCGATCGAAAGCGAACTGGGCGGCCACCGGATCGAACAGGAAGATGTCGATGACCTGCTGGCCGCGGGCCGCGCCGGCATCGATCCCGAAGGCCGCATGATCCTTCATGCCCAGCCGGCGCTCTATACGCTCGACGGACTGACCGGGGTAAAGAATCCGATCGGGCTTCATGCCGACCGACTGGGCGTCGACATCCACATCATCATGGCCGACGGTGCCCCCGTCCGGAACCTGGAAGCCGCCGTGCGACAGGCGCATCTTGACGTCAATGCCGTCGTGGCGTCGCCCATCGCGGCAGGACTGGCCTGTTTGTCGGACGAGGAACGCGATCTGGGCGTTGCGCTTGTCGAACTGGGCGCCGCGGTGACGACGGTGTCGCTTTACGCGGGGGGTATGCTCGTCGAAATGGCGTCGTTGCCGTTCGGGGCGAGCGACATCACCGACGACATCGCATCGGCCTTTGGCATCAGGCGCAGCCAGGCGCAGCGGCTGCAGAGCTTTTACGGGTCGGCGTCGGCCAGCCCGCGCGACAATAGCGAGATTATCGAGCTGGAGCCCGGCATTCCGACGAACGGCGATTCCCCGCGCATCACGCGGGCGCAACTGGTGACGGTCATCCGTCAGCGCCTCGACGCGATGATGGGAGAGATCGGCAGGACATTGAAAGACCTGCATTTCGTGGGGCCGATCGGGCGACAGGTGGTGCTGGTCGGCGGCGGTGCCGACCTGAAAGGCATCGCCGATTATACGCAAAGCGCGCTGGGCCGTGCGGCGCGCGTCGGGCGACCGCGCGGCTTGCACGGTCTGCCCGATGCCCATAGCGGTCCCGCTTTCGCGACGCTCGCGGGTCTGGTTCTCTATGCCGCGTCGGACCCGGTCGATCTTCGCGATCTGCCGATGATGGCGCAGGACGTCTATCGCCCGGCAGAGAGTTCGATCCTGCACCGGCTGATGGCGGCGCTGAAAAGCAGTTTTTAGGTGGCACAACGTCAAAAGGGTTAATTTTTTGGGTGATTCCGGCGTCACAATAGTGCAATGCGGTCATAGAAATTCGGGCGGACGGACTGCCGCCCGACTGGGTCGCAAAGTTGGGGAAGCGGCACCTGTCCGCCGCTGCAGGGAGACTATTTGATGAGCATCAATATTGGCCCGCCGCAGGTCGATGAGCTGAAGCCGCGCATCGCGGTGATCGGCGTCGGCGGTGCGGGTGGCAATGCCATCGCAAACATGATCGCGGCGCGGGTCGAAGGGGTCGATTTCATCGTCGCCAACACCGACGCGCAGGCGCTCAACGCTTCGCCCGCCGAACGGCGCATCCAACTGGGGACGCAGATCACCCAGGGGTTGGGTGCGGGTTCGCGCCCCGAGGTCGGCCGCGCCGCTGCCGAGGAAAGCATCGCGCAGGTCGAAGAGGCGCTGAACGGAGCGCATATGTGCTTCGTCGCCGCCGGCATGGGCGGCGGCACCGGAACCGGTGCGGCTCCGGTCATCGCCAAGGCCGCGCGCGATCGCGGTATCCTGACCGTGGGCGTCGTGACCAAGCCGTTCACCTTTGAAGGCCAGCGCCGGATGCGGTCGGCGGATTCGGGCATCGCCGAGTTGCAGGAACATGTCGACACGCTGATCGTCATTCCCAACCAGAATCTGTTTCTGGTCGCCAATCCCAACACGACGTTCAAAGAAGCCTTCACCATGGCGGATGAAGTGCTTCAACAGGGCGTTCGCGGCATCACCGACCTGATGGTCATGCCCGGCCTCATCAACCTCGACTTTGCCGACGTGCGCAGCGTGATGCGCGAAATGGGCAAGGCGATGATGGGCACCGGCGAAGCCGAAGGCGATGGCCGCGCACTTGAAGCCGCGCAAAAGGCGATTGCCAATCCGCTGCTCGACGGCGTGTCGATGGCGGGTGCAAAGGGCGTCATCATCTCGATCACCGGCGGCGAGGACATGCGCCTGATGGAAGTCGACGAAGCCGCGAACCATATTCGCGAGCTGGTCGATCCCGACGCCAACATCATCTGGGGCAGCGCGTTCAACGACAGCCTTGACGGGAAGATCCGCGTTTCGGTGGTCGCGACCGGCATCGACGGCGGTAACGAGGCCGCCGCGCCCGCGTCGCCCGCCGCGCGCAGCTTTTCTTTCGCGCCGGCCCGTGCGGCGGCTCCGGCTCCGATTGCCGAAGAAGTCATTCAGCCGGTGGCGCAGGAAGAACCCGTCGCCGAGGTGTCGGCCCCGCAAAATGACGAGCCGACGCCCGGATTTTCGCTGGGCGGAACGACCGGGATCGATGCCTCGCCAGTGGTCGCCGAAGAGGAGCCGATGGAATTGTCGCAGGTCGCCGCGACCTATGACGATACCGCCGACGAACTGGTGCTCGGCGCGCCTGAAACGCCGGCCGAGTATCGCGCTGCGCCTGCGTCCTCCGGGGGCGGCGGTCCTATTGACGATGCACCGGCACGGTCGGTCGGCGGGGGCACCCTGTTCGAACGCATGTCCCGCCTGTCGCGCGGTGCGAGCGCACCCGAAGCCGACGAAGGCGCCAAGGACGAGGGGGTCGATATTCCGCGCTTCCTGGGACGGCAGAACAACCAGTAACGGGGCTATCAACGGCCCCCCGCCGGGCACGGCAGGCCGGGAATCGGGATGATGTGCCCATGCGGCAAATGAAAATGACGGCGAAGCCGGAGCGCGCACGACCCCATGTCGGCGCGCTCGGTGCGCTGTTGCTTGCTATGGCGTCGGTTTCGTCCGTTCATGCGCAGGTGACGCCGCCCGACGCCGCCACCAGGGCGGCGATGGAAAAGCGAACGGCGGCGCGATCGCTGCTGTCATCCGCCCTGGCCCGCATCGCGTCCAGCAACAGCGACAGCAGCGCGCTGCTCGACGCTGGCCGCGCTTCCATCGAATTGGAGGATTATCGCGCCGCGCTGGGCTTTCTGGTCCGCGCCGAACAGGCCAATCCCCGTGACGGCGCGGTGAAGGCGGCGCTGGGGTCGGCGATGGTCTATATGGAGAACCCGACGCGGGCGCTGGATTATTTCGGCGAAGCGCAACTGCTGGGTGCGCCGGAACGGCTGTTCCTTTCCGATCGCGGGCTTGCGCGCGATCTGCTTGGGCAACAGGATGCGGCGCAGCGCGACTATCAGCTTGCCATGTCGATCAGGCCCGGCGACGAATTGACGCGGCGCTATGCGCTGTCGCTGGGGATCAGCGGCGACGCCGATCGTGCGATACAGATGCTGACGCCGCAACTGCGGGCGCAGGATCGCGGGGCATGGCGCCTGCGCGCGATGATCCTCGCGATGAATGGTCGCGAAAAGGAAGCGACCGAAATCGTCAACGCGACCCTGCCGCCAGCGATCGCGCAGAATATCATGCCTTATCTGACCCAGATGGATCGACTCAATCCGGCGCAGCAAGCGGCGGCAGCTTATTTCGGGCGCTTCCCGAACGGTCAATTGGGGCCGAAACGTAAGCCGGTGCAAATCGCTGCGGCAACGCCGCCACCCGCTGCCGCTTCGGCTGCGACGTCGGGGAAGCGCGGAACAATGGGCCGCGTGCGTCCTGCCGCGACGGGTTCGACCGCGCCGGTTCCGGTCACGCGCAAGCCCGAGGCCGCGCCTGCGGTTCGTTCACCCGCGCCCGCGCCCGCGCAAAGCGCCTCGGCATCGCCTTTGCCGCAGGCCTCCGCCGCCGAACGGCCGGTATTGCAAGGTGGGTTCAGGCAGGACATCCGCTCGCAGCCCCCGGTGCCGGACGCCGTGCGCGATCCGGCGCCGACATCGGCCGCCGCGACTGTCCGGACCGCCCGTGCGCCCGCTGACGCTGACCAGGGATCGGTCCGCCCCGGTTTTTCGATCGCGGATGTTGGCCGTTCGACGGCCGGCTCCCTTTCGGCGCCAAGGCCGGTGCCGGGTGCGGTCGAGCCTTCATCTTCCGCCATCGTATCGCCCACCGCTGCTGCGCCGCTCGCACCGCTGGCCTCGCTGGCGGACATTGCCGGATCGATCGAGATTCCGGCGGACGAATTGGCCCGGCCTGACAATGCGATCGGCGCTGATACGCTCGCGAGGCTGGTCGAGGAAAAGCGCAAGGCCGATGCCGCGGAGGCCGCGAAGCGCGCCAAGGATGCCGCCGCCGCCAAGGCAAAGGCCGAGGCCGATGCCAAGGCAAAAGCCGAAGCCGCCGAAAAGAAGGCCAATCCGGCGCGCATTTGGGTGCAGGTGGCGACCGGCGCCAACGCCAAGGCGCTGGCGACCGACTTTGGCAAATTGGTGAAGAAAAATCCTGCGCTGTTCAAAGGAAAATCGGGAGCGACGACCGAATGGGGCCGAACGCGCCGACTTCTTCTGGGCCCGTTCAAGGATCGCAAGGCCGCGCAGGAATGGCTGAGCGATTATAAAAAGGCTGGGGGCGACGCCTTCCTGTTCAACAGCGAGGCGGGGCAATCCGTCGATCCGGTCAAGTGAGCGTCGCGGATTGCGCCAGCGATCCTGCGCAAAGTCGCGGGCGGCGTCACGCCGAACTCGGGCGCGTGGTGCGCGGTCCGCGCGATGATTTTCAGCGCGACCGCGACCGGATCGTCCATTCGATCGCCTTTCGCCGCCTTCGTCACAAGACGCAGGTGTTCGTTGCCCCCGATGGCGACCATTATCGCGTCCGCCTGACCCACAGCATCGAAGTCGCGCAGATCGGGCGGGGCATCGCGCGCGCGCTCGGGCTCAACGAAGATCTGACCGAGGCATTATGCCTGGCGCACGACATCGGCCATCCCCCCTTCGGCCACGCAGGCGAGGACGCGCTGAAGACGGCGATGGCGGCGCACGGAGGGTTCGACCATAATGGCCATACGTTGCGGACGCTGGCGCGTCTTGAATCGCCCTATCCGCGCTTCGATGGCCTCAACCTGACGTGGGAGATGCTGGAGGGCCTGGCCAAGCATAATGGGCCGGTCGAGAATCCCGGCTGGGCGCTGTCCGAAATCGATGGCGAATTTCCGCTCGATATGGGCAGTCATGCCAGCCTTGAGGCCCAGGTGGCGGCGGTTGCCGACGATATTGCCTATGACAATCA
The DNA here is from genome assembly GCA_030145715.1 of Sphingopyxis sp. Taxonomy (GTDB): domain Bacteria; phylum Pseudomonadota; class Alphaproteobacteria; order Sphingomonadales; family Sphingomonadaceae; genus Sphingopyxis. Next base: position 31,696 of record JAIXHQ010000021.1, read on the forward strand.
CGACATTGACGATGGCTTGCGCGCGGGGCTGCTGAGCCTTGACCAGTTGATGGACCAGCCGTTCGTTGCGGCCAATTATCGCGCGGTCGAAGCGCGCTTTTCCGGCGCCCCGCGCGACCGGTTGCTGCGCGAACTCGTCCGTGACCAGATCGGGGTGATGGTGAATGATGTCATCGCGGCGACGCGCGCCAATGTCGAGGCCGCCGGGGTGACAAATGTCGATGAGGTGCGCGCCGCCGGGCGCGGGCTTGGGGGCTTTTCCGCCGGGCTGGCGGTCGAGGAGCGCGAATTGAAACGCTTTATGTACGCCAATCTTTATCATCATCCCGAACAGATCGCCGCGGCGGAGGCGGCCAACAAGGTTGTTGGCCAATTGTTCGCCGCCTATGCCAAGGAACCGCGGCTGATGGGCGAGGACTGGTCGGCGCGCCTGCCCGACGGGGAATGTGCGACAAATCGGCATATCGGCGATTATATCGCGGGGATGACGGACCGTTTCGCCATCGACCGCTATGCGGAGATATTCGGCCGCGACGCCGTGCCCGAGGCGCTGGCCCATGCCTGATGTCCTGATCGTCGGCGCGACGGGCCTGATCGGGCGCGCGGTGATCGATCGATTTGGCGCCATTCCCGTCACCATCGTCGCGCGGCGCGACGTCGCGTCAATTGGGCCGCACCACCAGCAACGGGTCGCGCCCTCCGATCGCTGGCCCGCGATCATCGCCGGTGAAAAAGCGTCGGTCATGATCTCCTGCCTGGGGACGACAATCGGCCAGGCGGGATCGCAAATGGCGTTTCGCGCGGTCGATCATGATTTGTTGATGGCCGCCGCGCGGGCAGCCCGTGATGGCGGCGCGCGGCATATGATCGCGGTCAGTTCGGTCGGCGCCTCTGCAAGAAGTCGCAATTTCTATCTGCGCACCAAGGGCGAAGTCGAGGAGGGTCTGCGCGGTCTGGGTTTCCACCGGCTTGACCTGATCCGGCCCGGTCTGCTGCGCGGCGACCGGGCCGGCCCGCGGCGCTTGGGCGAAGGGCTTGCGACCATTGCCGCGCCCCTGACGGACGCATTATTGCAGGGCAGCTTTCGTCGCTATCGGTCGATTGAGGCCGATATTGTCGCGGCCGCGATCGTCGCGTTGGCGGGGCAAAATGGTTCCGGCGTGTATATCCACGAAAACGACGCAATCCACGCGCTGGCCGATTGACTCCATAGAGGGGCAGCGCCAAGGCTCGCAGCGTCTGTCGGGCCTCGCAAGAGATTCGACCGGCCGCGCGGGAGAGCGTGAGGGCAGGGCAACCGGCACCTCGCCACCGAAGGAGCAACCGCCCCGGAAACTCTCAGGTCAGCAGGACCGCGCAGGCTGGAACGGACACTCTGGAAAGCGTTTCGGCGATGAGCCGGAACCACCGAAGGGGTAACTCCACGCCCGTTGTTTAACGGGTGAATGGAGGAAAACTCTCAGGTTCCCGTGACAGAGGGGGCATGGCAACGGGGCGGCACCGCGCCGCGACTTGCCGTGTCAACGACGGGAGTATGCGATATGCGCGAAGACGAAGATATTGCGATCGAAACGGCCACGCTGCCGCTGGACGCCTGGCACCGTGCAAGGGGCGGCCGGATGGTCGAATTCGCCGGTTACTGGATGCCGATCCAGTATGAAGGCATCATGGCCGAGCATTTGTGGACCCGCGAAAATGCGGGTCTTTTCGACGTCAGCCACATGGGTCAGCTTCATCTGTCGGGTGACGGGCTGAACGAGGCGCTGGAAGCGGTTCTGCCCGGCGATGTCAAAAGCCTGGCCGTCGGGCGGATGCGCTATTCGCTGTTGCTGGCAGAGGATGGCGGCATCCTGGACGATCTGATGCTCAGCCGTTGGGCTGATGGCATTTATATGGTCGTCAACGGCGCGGTGAAGTGGGAAGATATTGGGCATCTTCGCGAAGAATTGCCCGATGCGATCACGATCAATCATTTCGAGGAACGCGCGCTGCTGGCCCTGCAGGGGCCAAAGGCGATTGACGCGCTGACGCGGCACACGACCGGCGAGCGGCCGCTGGAAACGCTGACCTTCATGGTGGGCGGCGCGTTTCGGATCGGCGATGTCGACGCATGGATCAGCCGATCCGGCTATACCGGCGAGGATGGGTTCGAGATTTCGATCGACGCCGGCAAGGTTCAGCAGGTGGCTGATCTGTTGTGCGGTGAGCCAGAGGTAAAGCCGATCGGGCTGGGCGCGCGCGACAGCCTGCGCCTGGAGGCTGGCCTGCCGCTCTATGGCCATGATCTTGATCCGGCGATCGACCCGGTTGAAGGCGATCTCGCTTTCGCGATTCAGAAGCGCCGCCGCGAAGACGGCGGCTTTCCGGGCGCGCCCCGCATCCTTGGCCATCTTGCCGACGGAAGCCCGCGCCAGCGCGTCGGCCTGCTTGTCGACGGCAAGCTGCCGGTGCGCGAGGGCGCCAAGCTGTTCGACGGCGAGGACGAAATCGGCGTCGTGACGTCAGGCGGCTTTGCCCCCAGCGTCGGCGCGCCGATCGCGATGGGTTATGTCCCGCGCGATCACGCCGCGCCCGGCACGGCGATCGCCGCCGAAGTGCGCGGCAAGCTGGTCCGTTGCACCGTGACCGCGATGCCATTTGTACCGCATAATTATGTTCGCAAGACAGGAGCTTGATTGATGCCGCGTTATTTTACCGAAGAACATGAGTGGATCGATGTCGATGGGGAGGTCGCGACGGTCGGCATCACCGATTTTGCACAAGGCCAACTGGGCGACATTGTGTTCGTCGAGGTTCCCGACACGGGCGCCGAACTCAGCAAGGGCGGCGATGCCGCGGTGGTCGAATCGGTCAAGGCCGCAAGCGACGTCTATGCGCCCGTCGATGGCGTTGTGACCGAAGGCAATAGCCAGCTTGAGGACGAGCCCGCGCTGGTCAATTCGGACCCCGAAGGCGAAGGCTGGTTCTTTCGCATGACGCTTAGCGACCGTGGTCAGCTCGACGGCCTGATGGATGCCGCCGCCTACAAGGCGTTCTGCGACGCCCTTTGACCAGGTTCTCCGCTCCGACAGGAGCGGAGAGGGAGGCAGCGTGACGAATATCGATAACGCACTCGCGAATTGCCGCCTGATGGTGGCGACGCCTATTTATGACGGCGCGCAGGGCACCTATGTGCGCTCGGCGCTCGATCTGGCATTGAAGGCGCAGGCCAGCGGCATTTCGGTCCGGTTCGAATTCATCCTGTATCAGCCGGCGATCGACCGCGCGCGCAATGTCCTGACCGCGATGTTTCTGGCCAGCGACTGCACGCACCTGCTGTTTGTCGATGCGGACATCGACTTTGCCGCCGATGACGTGTTTTCCATGGTGCGGGCGATGGCCGACAGGTCGGAATGCGCTGTCATTGGGGCGGCCTATCCGCGGCGGATGATCAACTGGGATAATGTCGCGCTTGCGGTGGAACGGGGGTTCGGCAGGGAGGACGCGGCCGACCTCGCCCGTTTCGCGGGCGATTTCGCGTTGCAGTTCGTCCATCCGAACCAGAGCTTTGCCCTGACCGATCTGGTCGAACTGGCGCGGGTCGGAACCGGAATGATGCTGATCCGCCGCGATGTCATCGAAACGTTGCGCGACACGCTTCCCGACCTTGCCTTCCGTCCCGACCCGGCTGAGCGCGCGGCGCATGGGATCGGCCCGCTGGAGTCTGCGGTTTTTTCGTCGATGATCGATCCAGAGACGCAGGCGCTGCTGGCGGACGACTATGCCTTTTGCCACCGCGTACGCGATGCGGGCTTTCGGATCTGGCTCGCGCCATGGGTCCGCACGACGCACAGCGGACCGGCGATATTTCAAGGGTCGCTGGCCGATGTCGCCCAGCTTCTTTCAACAAAATCAGTTTCTTCTGCGGAGTAGATCATGCGTTATCTGCCTTTGACCAATGATGACCGGGCGGCGATGCTGGCAGCGGTCGGCGCCGCGTCGATCGACGATCTGTTTATCGATGTGCCGACAGCGGCGCGGCTGGACGGGCCGGTTGCGGGTCTGCCCAGCCACGTGAGCGAGCTGGCCGTCGAGCGTCATATGGGCGCGCTTGCCCGGCGCAGCCGCGCGGCGGGCGAGGGACCGTTCTTCCTTGGCGCCGGTGCCTATCGTCACCATGTGCCCGCCAGCGTCGATCATCTGATCCAGCGCGGCGAGTTTCTGACCGCCTATACCCCGTACCAGCCGGAAATCGCGCAGGGTACGCTTCAGATGCTGTTCGAATTCCAGTCGCAGGTCGCGCGCCTGCTCGGCACCGACGTCGCCAATGCATCGATGTACGACGGATCGACCGCTTGCTGGGAAGCGATCGTCATGGCGCGCCGTATCACCAAGCGGTCGAAGGCGCTGCTTTCGACCGGCCTCCACCCCCATTACCGCAGCGTGGCGCGCACGATGGCGAAATATACCGGCGATCTGCTGATCGATGGCGACCCGAGCCTGGACGCCGCGACCGACTGGGCGGCACTTACCGCCAGCATCGACAAGGACATAAGCTGCGTCGTCGTGCAATATCCCGACATCCTTGGCCGCATCGACGATATGACGGCGCTGGCCGCCGCCTGTCAGGCGGCGGGCGCGCTGCTCATCGCGGTCGTCACCGAACCCGTCGCGCTCGGCCTTATCAAGTCGCCCGGCGAAATGGGCGCGGACATCGTGGTGGGCGAGGGGCAGTCACTCGGCGTCGGGCTCCAGTTCGGCGGGCCTTATGTGGGCCTTTTCGCGTGCAAGGCCAAATATGTCCGGCAGATGCCGGGACGCCTTTGCGGGGAGACAGTAGACGCCAATGGCAAGCGCGGTTTCGTGTTGACGCTATCGACGCGCGAACAGCATATCCGGCGCGAGAAGGCGACGAGCAATATCTGCACAAACTCAGGCCTTTGTGCGCTGGCTTTCAGCATTCACATGACTTTGTTGGGCGAAGCTGGCCTGAGGCAACTGGCCGCGATCAATCATGCCCGCGCCAAGGATGCGGCGGCCAGGCTGGCGGAGGTTCCGGGCGTGTCCCTGTTGAACAACAGCTTCTTCAACGAGTTCACCCTGTTGTTGCCGACCGCCGCGCGGCCTGTCGTGCACAAGCTGGCGGAGCGAGATATTCTTGGCGGCGTGTCGCTCGGTCGGCTCTATCCCGACAATGGCGGGCTGGAAAACGGCCTGGTCGTCGCCGTGACCGAAACCGTGACCGAGGCGGATATTGCCGCCTTTGCCGCGGCCCTGAAGGAGGTGCTGGCATGACCGCGCTCAATCGCGCCGGCTGGCGCCCCGAAATGCAGGTCGCGGGCAGCAGCGCCGACGATGCCACCTTTACCGGCAACCGTGCGCTGATGCTGGAGGAGCCGTTGATCTTTGAGATCGGCGGCAGCGAGACGACCGGCGTCGATTTCGACGATGACGCGCCGACGGCCGATTTTGGCGTGCTGACGCGCACCGCGCCGATCGGCCTTCCGGGCCTGAGCGAAGCTGAGACGGTGCGGCACTACACGCGCCTGTCGCGCCAGAATTATGCGATCGACCTTGGCCTTTTCCCGCTCGGCAGTTGCACGATGAAGCATAATCCGCGGTTGAACGAAAAGGTCGCGCGCATGCCGGGGTTCGCCGATGTTCATCCGCTCCAGCCGCAGGAAACGGTGCAGGGCGCCTATGCGGTGATCCATGAACTCGCCGAATGGCTGATCGCGCTGACCGGTATGAACAGCGTCGCGATGTCGCCCAAGGCCGGCGCGCATGGCGAGCTTTGCGGCATTTTGTGCATCAAGGCGGCGCTGGAAGCGCGCGGTGAGGATCGCCGTGTCATCCTGGTCCCCGAAAGCGCCCATGGCACCAATCCGGCGACCGCCGCCTTTGCAGGATTTACCGTCGAGGATATTCCCGCCACCGACGAAGGCCGGGTCGATCTGATCGCGTTGAAGGCCCGCCTTGGCCCCGACGTAGCGGGCGTGATGATTACGAACCCGAATACCTGCGGATTGTTCGAGCGTGACATGAAGGCGATTTCGGACGCGGTTCATGCGGCGGGCGGCTATGTCTATTGCGATGGCGCCAATTTCAATGCGATCGTCGGGCGCGTCCGGCCCGGCGACCTTGGCGTCGATGCGATGCACATCAACCTGCACAAGACATTTTCGACGCCGCACGGGGGCGGCGGGCCGGGTTCGGGCCCGGTGGTGCTGTCCGCCGCGCTCGCGCCCTTTGCCCCGCTGCCGTTCGTCACGAAGCAGGGCGACGGGGGCTATCGTTTGATCGAAGAGGAAAGCGCGGGAGCGGATCATCCGCAGACGTTCGGTCGCATGACCGCCTTTCACGGGCAAATGGGCATGTTCACCCGTGCGCTGACCTATATCCTAAGCCATGGCGCCGACGGGTTGAAGCAGGTGGCCGAAGATGCCGTGCTGAACGCCAATTATATATTGCGCAGCCTGTCGGACGTTCTTGACGCGCCGTTCGCCGCGTCGGGCCCCTGTATGCACGAAGCCCTGTTCAGCGACAAAGGCCTGGCCGAGGGTTTCTCCACACTGGACGTCGCCAAAGGGCTGATCGACGAGGGTTATCACCCGATGACGGTTTATTTCCCGCTCGTCGTCCATGGCGCGATGCTGGTCGAACCGACCGAGACCGAATCCAAAGCCGCGCTGGACCAGTTCATCGGTGCGCTGCGTAGCGTCGCGCTGCGGGCGAAGAACGGGGACCCTGCGCTTAAATCGGCGCCCCATTACGCTCCGCGCGCGCGGCTCGACGAAACGCTGGCGGCGCGAAAGCCCGTCCTCGCGTGGCAAGGGTGATGCTTTTGGGGCTCGGCCGATCGGTCTGATAGGGGGAATGCAGGATGAATTGGGACACTATTTTTTTGTTCGCCAATTACTGGGCCTTTGCGAGTTGGATCGCGCTGGCGTTTCTGCCGCGGAATCCGAAAATCCTGGCCACGATCCTGTACGCGGGGGTTTTCCTGCTCTGCCTTGTTTACACCGTGTTGATCGTCGGCTTTCTGACGGGCGGAATCGATTCCGGTGGTTCGGGCGGCGCCGATTTCACGACGCTGAAAGGCGTGATGAAGCTGTTTGACAGTCCCGGCGGCGCAACATTGGGGTGGGTGCATTATCTGGCGTTTGATCTGTTCACCGGCATGTGGATCGCCCGGGACGCCGATCAAAAGCGTTTCAGCCGCGTCGTGCAGTTTCCATTTTTGTTTCTGACCCTGATGGCCGGTCCGGTAGGCCTTTTCGGCTGGCTGATCATACGCGAGCGCCGCGCGCGGGCTCAGGCGAAAAGATGACGACGGAACCGTGGATGCCGGGCGATGGTGAACCGGTCGCCAAACGCCATGCGCCTGCAACGCTGCGCAATCGCGATGCCATAGTCGACGTCCTGTCCGACTGGCTTCCCGCGACGGGACGGGTGCTTGAGGTTGCGAGCGGGTCGGGCGAACATGCGGTGCATTTTGCCGGCGCCTTTCCCAATCTGGCCTGGCAGCCGAGCGATCCCGACCCCGCTGGGCTGATGTCGATCGCGGCGTATCGTACCGAGGCAGGCCTTGCGAATCTGGCAGCGCCCGTCGCGCTCGACGCGGCTTCGGACGTGTGGCCTGTGGAACGCGCCGATGCCATGCTGTGCATAAATATGGTGCATATCAGCCCGTGGGAAGCGACGGTCGGCCTGTTTGCGGGTGCCGCGCGGCTGCTGCCGCCCGGCGCGCCCCTGATCCTCTATGGTGCCTATATCGAAGCGGGCTTTGCGGCGGCCGAAAGCAACCTTGCGTTTGACGTCAATCTGCGCGCGCGCGACCCCGCGTGGGGGCTGCGCGATCTGGATATGGTCAAGGCGGCCGCCCAGCAAGCAGGGTTGCTCTTTGACGAGCGCCGCGCGATGCCCGCGAACAATCTGATGCTGTTGTTCCGTCGGGTCTGACCACATGGACCTGCCGACGATCGACGCTTTACGTCCCGCGCGGAACCGTTAGCCTTTCCGTAACCGCACGAAAGCGAGGCGATTCGAGGGAGGGAGAGCCGATGACCCGCGATGTTTCGGAGCTTTTCACATTTGACGAATTCCTGACCCATTGGGCGGGCGAGCGCCCCGACCGGTTGGCGCTGCGCGAAGGGGATCGCTGCTATACCTATACCGAACTCGACGATCTGTCGGCGCGGGCGGCGTCGGCGCTGATCGGGGCGGGGCTGGGAAAAGGCGATCGCATTGCGTGGATCGGCAAGAACAGCGACCTGTATTTCATCCTCTTCTATGGCGCGGCGCGCGCCGGTATCGTGATGGCGCCGATCGGGTGGCGGCTGTCGCCGACCGAATGGGGCTTTATCGTCAACGATACGCAGGCCAAAATGCTGTTCGCGGGGCCGGGTTTCGAGGATTTGGGCGACGTGCTCGCGGGGAAGCTTCGGAACGATCCCGCCATCGTCGGCGCGACGGACGCATGGGCGATGATCGAGAGCGCAGAGCGCACGGCGTTCGAACCGTCGGCGGCAAATGACGCCGTGCTGCAACTTTATACGTCGGGAACGACGGGCAACCCCAAGGGCGCGGTGCTGTCGAATCGCAATCTTTTTGGGCTGCGCAAGCATTCCGACGGGCTCGACCTGCCCTATGCCAAATGGGAGGATGACGAGGCGGTGCTGGTTGCGATGCCATGCGCCCATATCGGCGGAACCGGACTGGGCATCATGGCCCTCGCGGCGGGGTTGCCGGGCGTCATCCTGGCGGAGTTCATTCCCGACGGCGTGTTCGATGCGGTCGAGCAGCATGGCGTCACGCGGTTCTTCATGGTTCCGGCGGCGCTTCAGATGCTGCTGATGCATCCACGCTGCGCCAGCGTCGATTACAGCCGGTTGAAATATATCCTTTATGGAGCGGCGCCCATCCCGCTCGAACTGCTGCGTCAGTGCATCAAGATGTTCGGCGCCGATTTCATCCAGGCCTATGGCATGACCGAAACCACCGGCACGATTTCGATGCTGCCGCCCGAGGATCATGATCCCGCCGGGAATGCGCGGATGCGGTCGGCGGGAAAGGCGCTTCCCGGCGTCGAAATCGTCATTCTGGGGCCCGGTGGCGAACCGGTGCCGACCGGCGAGGTGGGAGAGGTCGTGACGCGGTCGTCAAACAACATGCTGGGTTACTGGAACCTGCCCGATGCGACCGCCACGACGATGACCTCCGACGGTTGGATCCGCACCGGTGATGCGGGTTATCTGGACGAGGATGGCTATCTGTTCATCCATGACCGGATGAAGGATATGATCATTACGGGGGGCGAGAATGTCTATCCGGCAGAGGTCGAAAGCGCGATCTTTGGCCATCCGGCGGTGCAGGAGGTCGCGGTAATCGGCATTCCCGACGAAAAATGGGGCGAAACGGTAAAGGCCGTCGTCGTCGCCAAGCCAGGGGTCAGCATCGACGAGGCCGATATTATCGCCTGGGCGCGGGACCGGATCGCGCCGTTCAAATGTCCACGCAGCATCGACGTGATCGAGGTGCTGCCCCGCAATGCCAGCGGAAAGATCCTGCGCAAGGACCTGCGCGCGCCCTATTGGGCAGGTTATGCACGGATGGTGAACTGACCCGCGCACATCGTTCGGGCGTCATCGCAGCTTGCGGTCGAGGTCCGGCGGAACAGGCGTGCCCTGTTTCTGCAACGCGTCGAGCGTCGCGCGCGCCATCGCGCGGTAGGCGGGCAACAGGTTGGGGCTGAACGCGTTGAGCGCGTCCAGATGATCGCCGATGGTCCGATGGTCGCCGCGCAGCAGCGGTCCCGACAGTCCGCCCAATCCCTGTTCCAGACTGTTTTCCAATGCGGCGCGAACGAGCGGGGCAAGCAAGGCCGCGGGATCGTCGACACCCGCATCCGCCAGCGCATCCGATGCGCCGACGATCAGTGTCACCAGATGGTTCGATGCGTGGCAGAGGGCCGCGTGATACAGCGGTCGCCGTTCCTCCGCGATCTCGATCGCGATGCCGCCCAGCAGCGCGACAACCTCACGCGCCTGTGCGGTGGCGTGCGGCGTCGATCCGGTGATGGCGAACCGGGCGCCCTTCATGCGCCGCGCTTCGCTTTCGGGCTGGCCGGTGAAGGTCATGGCGGGATGAAGGGCAGCCGTCGACGCGCCGCGGAGGCGCAATGGTTCGAGGATCGCGGCTCCGCTGCGTCCGCTGACGTGAAAGACAAAGGGCGCGTGTCCGACCGGGATTTGGGTCGCCATGTCAGTGGCGATATCAGCGATCGCGTCGTCGGACACGGCGATGGCAAGGACATCGCATGTGGTAATAAGATGACGGAGGTTCGGCGCGGTCGGCATGGCGGCTGAACGGCTCCACAGAAGCGGCGGGGCGGCGGAATGCGGGGCGAAGCCAAATGCAAGCGCCTGTGCGACGCGACCGGCGCCGACGATGCCCAACTGGCGAAAGCGCGGCAAGGCGGTCGCCGGTTCAGCCGAGGGCGCGGGCAAGCGCCACCCATTCCCCGACGCTGACCGTTTCGGCGCGCCGCGTCGGGTCGATCCCCAGCGTATCGAGCGCGGCGATCGCGCCCTCGACGCCCTTCAGGCTTTGCCGCAGCATCTTGCGCCGCTGGCCAAAGCCTTTCTCGGTCAGTTTGGACAGGAGTTTCGGGACCACGCCATCCGGTTGCTCGGCGGGGACGACATGGACGATGGCCGACATCACCTTGGGCGGCGGAGTGAACGCCGAACGATGGACTTTCATCGCGATCCTTGCGGTGGACCGCCACTGGGCGAGCACGCTCAATCGCCCATATGCGTCGCTGCCGACCGGTGCGACGATGCGTTCGGCGACCTCTAGCTGGAACATCAGGGTCAGGGACAGCCAGCGGGGCGGCCAGACGGCGGGTTCCAGCCAGCGCGTGAAGAGGGCGGTGCCGACATTATAGGGCAGGTTGGCGACGATGTGATAGGGCGCACCGCCGGTCAGCGCATCGACATCGACCGCCATCGCGTCGTCGGCGATGACCTGTAACTGCCCCGGAAAAGCGTCCGAAAGTTCGCCAAGCAGCGGCAGGCAGCGGTCGTCGCGCTCAACCGCGATGACGCGGGCGCCAGCGCGGAGGAGGGCGCGCGTCAGGCCGCCGGGACCGGGGCCCACCTCGAACACGGTGGCGCCGTCAAGGTCGCCGGGCAGCGCGGCGATGCGGTCGAGCAATTGTTCGTCGAACAGGAAATTCTGGCCCAGCGCCCTGCTGGCCGACAAGCCATGCGCGCGCACCGTTTCACGCAGCGGCGGCAGATTGCGTGGGGTCGAGCCAGTCACTTCGCCGGGGTGCAGTTACGCTCGCGCGCCGCGACAAGCTGTGCGGCAAGCGATATGGCGGCGATCGTCGGCCCCGGATCGGCGGCGCCGGTTCCCGCGATATTGAACGCCGTGCCATGGTCGGGCGACGTGCGGATGATCGGCAGGCCAAGGGTCAGATTGACCCCGTCGTGGAAATGCAGCGCCTTGAACGGAACGAGCGCCTGATCGTGATAGGCGCAGAGGATGGCGTCATAGCGTTGCCGAACGGCGGGTGCGAACAGCCCGTCGGCGGCGAGCGGGCCATCGACGACGATCCCTTCGTCGGCAAGCTGGGTCAGCGCGGGGGCCATCACCCGGTCTTCTTCGCCTCCCAATTGCCCGCTTTCGCCCGCATGGGGGTTGAGCCCGGCGAGCGCGATGCGCGGTGCGGCGATGCCGAAATCGCGGCGCAGCCCACGCGCGACGATCCGCGCCTTGGCAACGATCAATTCGGTGGTCAGCCGTTCGGGCACCTCGGCCAGCGGGATATGCACCGTCAGCGGAACGACGCGCAGATCGGGGCCGGCCAGCATCATGACCGCGTTGGTCGCCGTTACGCCGCAGCGTTCGGCGATAAATTCGGTCTGGCCCGGATGGGTATAGCCGATGCCGTGCAGGGCATATTTGGACACCGATCCGGTGACGAGGGCGGAACTGGCCTGATTGCGCGTCAGGCCGATGCCGGTTTCCAGCGCATGAAGCGCGCAGGTCGCGCCGGCCGGAGTTGGCTGGCCGGGGGTCAGCGGGCCGCTGTCCTCCAGATGCCAGACGGGCAGCGCGTCGTCGAAGGTCCGTACGACATCGTCCATGGCGCCGACCCGTGCGACCGGCCCGTCCCAAACCGCCGCGATCGCGGCGATGTCGCCGATGGCGACGAACGGCGCCAGGTCATTTTCGCGGCGCGCCGCCCATGCGCGCGCCGTGACTTCGGGCCCGACACCGGCCGGGTCGCCCATGGTGACCGCGATCGGCTGTCGAATATTGGAAACCGGCATCAGCTATATTCGATCACGGCATCCCGGCGCAGGTCGCGCAGATAACGTTGGGCGCGCTTGTTGACCTTTTCCTCCAGCAGACGCTGTTCGATCTGTTCGAGGTTGGCGGCGGTCGCGGTCTGCGGCAGGTCGCGGCCACAGAGGACGAGGACGCTGACGCCCTCGTTGACGGCGCCGAACGGTTGCGTCGTCTGACCGACCTGAAGGTTTATCAACGTCGTCTGCAACTGGGCGGGCAGGGCGCGCATTTCGATATTGTCGCGCGATACGACATTGGCGCCCAACCGCTTGGCCACTTCGTCGGCCGCGCCGCAACCGGCGATCCCCGCCGTCGCCTGTGCAAACTGGCTTGCCAGATCGGTCGCCTTGGCCTGAGTCGTTCCGGCCGGGAAGTCGAGCGAAATCTGCTTGAGGCTGAGGACCGCGTCACGCGGATCGGCGGTCAGCACCTGACGCCGATCGATCAGCAACATGATTGACAGGCCGCCTGGAACTTCGATCGGGCCGACAAGCTGGCCCGGCTGCATCTGGCTCGCCGCATCGGCCATCGATTGCGGCAGGAGGGCGGGGCGGACCCAGCCCAGATCGCCGCCGACGCTGGCGGTCGAGGCCTCTGAAAACTGGCGCGCATAGGCGGCAAAGCTGCCCCCGGCCTGAAGCGCCTGAATGATCTTCTTGCCATTTTCCATCACCGCAGCCGCGGTTTCGGGGGTGGCCGACAGATAGATTTCGCCAAGGCGAAATTCATCCTGCCCCTTGGCATCGTTCAGCCGCTTTTCGACCGCCTGAACCTCGTCCGTCGAGACGTTGGTGGTCGATTGAATATTGCGCGACAGCAGGCGGTCCCAGGCAAATTCACCGCGGATTTGCTGTTTCACCGCCGCAGCCGACGATCCCTTTGAATTCAGATAGGCCGAAAATTGTTCGGGCGTCTGTTTGAACCGCGTCGCAAGCCGGGCGAATTGTTCGTTCACGACATTTTCGTCGATCACGATGTCGGCTGCCTTGGCTTCCTGAATCTGAAGCTTTTCGTCGATGAGGTTGCTGAAGACCTGGGTGCGCAGCCGCTGCAATTCCTCGGGCGGCAGTTCGGTGGCGTTGTTCGCGATGCGGATCAGCGCCATGCGCTGTTCGATGTCGGTCGCCGTGATGATCTCGCCATTCACGGTCGCCGACGGACGATAGACGTTGCTCTTGGCATCGCCGAAAATCTGGACATTGCCGGGAACATGAAGGCTGGTCGTCGGAACATCATTGTCTTTGACGGTCTGCGCCAGCACCGGCGACACGCCCGCAGCCGCCACGGCGATCAATCCGATCATGGTCGAAAATTTGGTCATCTTTACCCTATTCGAGAAAGTCAGGACGCTCCGTATCAGCGGATGCGCCCGGTGGTCCAGCGCAATCCGCCATATCGCCCTTATTGATGCCCGCCGATACGCCGCAGACGCTGAACCCAGGGTGAGCAAGGGACGGCGCGAGACGCCTTAAAGAGACAAAAGATACGCATGAGCCGTTCTTTTCTGTCTCCTTTGTCGCTTTAATTCAGCGATCGAAACTCTTTATCGGGCAAGGTCGCGTTCCGACGCTGCCATGGTTCGATAATGTAGGAAAGCGCCTTTTCCCTGGCGTGGCCGCACAGAAATAGTCGTCCAGAGGTCAAAAACCAAGATTGCGGAAGGCGAGGCGGAACGAGAAGCTGTTGCCGCGCCGGGCATCGCCGGTGCCGACATAGTCGCGGCGCCAGGTGAGCGCGATCGACAGGCATTCGTCGTCATAGGCGATGCCGACACGGTGACGAATCGGCTGGAACCCGTCGGCGGTGTTGAGCGGCGCGTCGGCCCGCTTCGTCAGATCGACGATGGCCGACCCGAAGACCGACCAGTTGCTGGTGACCGCGACGCGCCCGCCGGCGCGGACCTCTTCGCGATCCTGCAAATCCTCGCCAAGCAGCAGAATGTCGCGGTTGAGCCGCGAATGGCCGAGAACCGCGTAGGTCGAGCGGCTGCCGATCGTCACGTCAAATTCGCTGCGCCGGACCGACAGATCGTCCTTGTCGAGCCGGAAGCGGTGGGTGAGGCGCAGAAAATCGCGATAGGCCACCGTCGTTCGTCCAACGACGTCCGATGTCCGGTCGGTCAGTCCGGTTCCGTTGGGAAACAGGTTCGACTTGTTCGCCAGGCGATAGCTTTGCCCGACGACGCTGCTGATATTGAAGCCCGGCCGGCTGAAATTCCATTCGAGGCCATAGGTGATGCGTGCGCCGTCCTCGAACCGGTCGTTGCCCGAGAAGCGATTGATCGCGAACAGATTGCCGTCCTCAAGGTCAAAGGCGCGCGAATCCTCGTTCGGGATGTCGAGATTCTTGATCGGGGGCGTCGCGACGATCTGAACGCGCGGCGTCAACGTCTGAGTCCCGCCCATGAATTCGCCGATGAAGGGCCAGCGCATGTCGGCGGCGACCGCCGCGATGCCGCGCGCCTGCCACCCCGACTTGCCGCGATAGCCCGGAATGGCGGTCAGCAGATTTTCGTCGCTGTTATAGACGTCGCCGCGGACAAGAGCCGTCAGGGTCAATTCCTGACCCATGGCCGTCAGCCGACGCAGATCCCAGCGGGCCCCGGCAAAGGCGCGCTGCGTGTCCTGTCCCGCCGTGCGCGTGATCGCCAGCGTGTTGAGTTGCAGTTCGAACTGGCCACCGAGAAAGGGATCGTCGAGCCGCTGGCGATAATCGATGATCGGCAGCGCGATCGGCTGTTGCCCCTGATTGTCGTTGCGGCGCAGCGTCTGCGTCGCCCAGCCCGCGATCGAGAGATAGGATGTGCTACCGATCCGTTCGAGCGCGAAGGTAGAGCGCAGCCGGTCGTCGCGGCTGATGTCATATCGACGCATGAAGGTGCGGTCGGTCGCAATGCGGCCCGAATAGGTCAGGCTCCACTGCGGGCTGAATTGAAACTTGCCCGCGCTGTCCAGATAGCCGCGAAACCGTCTGCGGCTGTCAGGGGCGTCGCCGTTCAGCGGGACGAGTGAGCTATATGTCGCATAGCCGTTGACGCGGAACGATCCGATGTCGGTCAGCGCGCGAAACTCGCCCTCGATCATCGGCACTGCGCTGGTATAGAAATGCGGCGTGATCGTCATGTCGCGGTCGGGCGCGATCCGCAGATAATAGGGCAGGGACACTTCGAAGCCATTGTTGCGGTCGAGCCGCATTCCGGGCACCAGCAATCCGTTGCCGGCCTCGCTGCTTGCAGGGTGGCTGAGTCCCGGCAACGGGATCAGCGGCAGGCCGAAAATCTCGACGCGCGCGCCCTTGTACCGAATCTTGTTCTTTGTCCGATCGTACATCACGCGAACGGCGCGGATCTGCCACGTCGGATTTTTGGCGCAGTCGGCGTTATCTTCGACCGGGCAGGGCGTATAGGCGGCGTTTTCCAGCTCTATATTGCCATTTTCAAGGCGCGTACCCCGGACCGCCGCCAGCCGCGCACCATTGTCGAGCACGACCAGCAGGTTTTCGACGACGCCGTCGCGCAGCGTATCGGTCAATTCGATCTTGTCGCCATAGGCGGTGTCGCCTTCGGGATTTTTGATTGTCACATTGCCTTCGGCGAAAACCTGCCCCGATTTCCGGTTCCACGTCACCTTGTCGGCGCGCAGTTCGATCGCTTCGCGGTTCATCTGGACATTGCCATCGGCGACGACAACGTCCGTTTCGCTGTCGTAATTGAGGTTGTCGGCCGCAAAGCCGACCTGTTCCTCACCCTTTACGTCGGGCGCGTCAGAGACTGTCGGAGCGGTGTCGGGGGTCTGGAGATTCGGCTGAGCCGCAGCCTCCGCCGACGGGGGCGATTCGACGTCGGCCTGGGCCATGACCGGCGCCGCGATCAGGGCCGCGGCGCTTGCCGACGCCAGCCAGAATGGCCGCGCGCCCGCCGCCCGATGGAACAAAGCCCAGTTCATCTAATCCCTTTGTCCCGCATTCTGGTCGATAAGTCCCGGCTTGGACCGGCAGCTTTGTTTTTGCAACTCGCAAGCGAAACCCCTATCGGTCCGCCACGTTTCAATCAATCATCGCATAAGAAGGTTAAGGCATGGACATTCAGTTTGTCGCGCAAATCGACGCGTCTGCCGACGTCGTCGCATTTCCGGTCCGCAAGGGCGAGGCGGGCTCGCTCGGCGCGCTGCTGGGCGCGGCGGCGGCACAGGCGCGATTTGACGGGGCAGCGGGTGCGGTCGTCGAAACCGCGGCGATCGACGGCGGACAGGCCAAGCGATTGTTGCTCGTCGGGATCGGCGAGGGGGGTGAGCATGACCTGGAACGGGCCGGCGCGGCGCTGACCGCCAAGTTGCAGACGAGCGGCGTCACCACCGTTCATGTCGATTTCGCCAGCGCGGGGCAGAGCGATGCCGACGACGTGCTCGCCTTTGCGATGGGCGCGCTGCTGCGCAACTGGCGTCTCGACACCTATCGGACCCGCCTTTCCGACAAGGCGAAGCCAAGCCTGAAGACCGTCATGATCGCATCGCCGCACCGCGACCTGTCGGCGCGCTGGGCCGAAAATCAGGCGATTGCCGAAGGCGTCGCGCTGACCCAGGCGCTGGTCGCCGAGCCGCCGAATATCCTTTATCCCGAAAGCTTCGTCGAACGTTGCCAGCATCTGACCGACCTGGGCGTCGAACTCGAAGTGCTCGACGAACGGCAGATGAAGGCGCTGGGCATGGGGGCGCTGCTGGGCGTCGCGCAGGGATCGACCCGCCCGCCGCGGCTGCTCGCCATGCGCTGGAACGGGGGCAAGGCCGGTGACGCGCCGGTGGTCTTCATCGGCAAGGGCGTCACATTCGACACCGGCGGCATCAGCATCAAGCCCGCCGCGGGCATGGACATGATGAAATGGGACATGGGCGGCGCGGGCGCGGTCGCGGGCGCGATCAAGGCGATCGCGGGCCGCAAGGCGAAGGCGAACGTCGTCGGCGTCGTCGGCCTTGTCGAAAATATGCCCGACGGCAACGCGATGCGCCCCGGCGACATTGTCACCACCATGTCGGGTCAGACGGTCGAGGTGCTCAACACCGACGCCGAAGGCCGCCTGGTTCTTTGCGATGCGATCAGTTGGGCGCAAAGCGTCTATGATCCCAAGGTGATCGTCGACCTTGCGACGCTGACCGGCGCCATGGTGATTTCGCTCGGCCACGAATATGCGGGCATTTTCGCGAATGACGACGTGCTGGCCGCCGACCTGCTGGCGGCGGGCGAGGCGAGCGACAACAAGCTGTGGCGCTTTCCGCTGTCGCCCGCCTATGACAAGCTGATCGACAGCCCGATCGCCGACATGAAGAATGTCGGCCCGCGCGAAGGCGGTTCGATCACCGCGGCGCAATTCCTGAAACGCTATGTCAACGAAGGCGTCGCCTGGGCGCATCTCGATATTGCGGGCATGGCGTGGCACGACAAGGACGGCCGCGTCCATGCCAAGGGCGCGACCGGCTATGGCGTGCGCCTGCTCGACCGTTACATCGCCGCCCGCCACGAAAGTTGAGCGGAAGGGGCGGGGAAGCGTGGCGCGCGTCGATTTTTACCGGCTGACCCGCGACCCCGTCGAACGGGTGCTGCCCGCGCTGGCGACGCGCATCCTGGCGAACGGCGACCGCCTGTTGGTGGTCGCCGCCTCCGCGATGCAGCGGCAGGCGATCGACGAGGCGCTGTGGACGCTGAACCGCGCGAGCTTTCTGCCGCATGGCCATGCGGGGTCGCCCGACGAGGAAATCGAACCGATCCTGATTTCGGGCGCCTTTGACGCCGCGCCGCCCAACCGCGCGACGCTGGTGGCGCTTGCCGACGGCGAATGGCACGAGGGGGCGCTGGCGTTCGAACGCAGTTTCCTGTTGTTCGACAGCAGCCGCATCGACGACGCCCGCGCGCTCTGGCGCACGCTTGCCGCGCGCGCCGACGTCGACAATCGTTTCTGGAAACAGGATGATGAAGGCCGCTGGTCAGAGGGGCCCTAGGGTCAGGACCCATTGATTTGCGGTAGCGATTATGATTCAGGCGACCGTGAAGGAGCCTGAATTTGAGCGATTTATTCTGGCTGACGGACGAGCAGATGGCGCGTCTTCAGCCCTATTTCCCGAAGAGCCATGGCCGCAAGCGTGTCGATGACCGGCGGGTTTTGAGCGGCATTATCTTCGTCAACCGCAATGGGCTGAGGTGGCGCGATGCGCCGAGGGAGTATGGCCCAGCGAAGACGCTCTACAATCGCTGGAAGCGGTGGAGCGACAAAGGCGTCTTCATCCGCATGATGGAGGGCTTGGCGACACCGC
>JAIXHQ010000022.1 GCA_030145715.1 Sphingopyxis sp.
GGGCCTGCCGGTCCAGCGGCGGCGGTCACCCCACCGGTGCCGACGCTGCCGACGCGATAGCTGCCCGCCGATTCACATCCCGCAAGCGCGAAGCAGGCGGCCGGAATGACGATGAGGTGAACTGGGCGGAATTCAAGGTAGGAAAAAGGCATCAAACATCCCCTTCGTACATGATCTGGTCCCTGTGCCTCAGAATCACTGATTAACAGAAAAGTTTCCTTGAAGCTTGTGGTTAAAACTATTGAGAACTAGATATGGACAAATAAATTGTTATAATTTATCATATTTTATGATCCCAAATATGAAAAAGTTAACCATATTTATTCTGAAACTTACTCGATCATATGTGGGCATTTTTCCATATAACGTTCCATTGCGGCACATGATTTCACTTTCATGATTTACGTTGGAAATGGGTTCCATGCTCAGTGGCTCGCTGTCGTCATTCCTACTTTTTTCTGTCATCACGTCGTCACCTTTACGCCGCTGCACCGCAATATGGCACGCCTAGTGCCCCTGCGACCCGGTGCCATTTCGGCGCGGGGCAAAGGGGAATACCAAATGACCACTTCATTCCGGAACCGCCTGCGGGGCGGGGCCGCCATGATCGCCGCGCTCGCGGCGACACCCGCCTTCGCCGAAGAAGCCGCAGTCGAAGCGGCCGATGGCGTCGATGTTCAGGAAATCGTCGTGCTTGGTCGCGGTGAAGCGCGGCAGGTGCAGGAACTGCGCGCCGCCGACATTGCGCTCGAAGTGTCGGGGATCAGCCCCCTCAAGGCGATCGACAAGCTGCCCGGCGTCAACTTTCAGGCTGCAGATCCCTTTGGCGCCTATGAATGGTCGGCGCGCATCTCGATCCGCGGCTTTTCGCAGAACCAGCTCGGCTTCACGCTCGACGGCATTCCGCTCGGCGACATGAATTATGGCAACCACAACGGGCTGCACATCAGCCGTGCGATCATCAGCGAAAATGTTGGCCGCATCGAAGTGGCGCAGGGCGCCGGTTCGCTTGGCGCGGCATCGACCAGCAACCTGGGCGGCACGATCGAATTTTACTCGCGCGAACCCGCCGAAAGGCTGGGGGTCGAGGCGTCGGCGACTTATGGTAGCGCCGATACCAAGCGGGCTTTTGTCCGGCTCGACAGCGGCAACATCGGATCGGGCGGCCCGCGCCTGTCGCTGAGCTATGCTTGGCAGGATGCCAGCAAGTGGAAGGGCAATGGCGTCCAGCGTCAGGATCAGGTCAATTTCCGCATCGTTCAGCCGGCGGGCGACGGCCAGTTCTTTGGCTTCGTCAACTATTCGGATCGCCGCGAAAACGACTATCAGGATCTCAGCGCGGGGATGATCAATCGCCTCGGCTATCGCTGGGACAACTTCGCGAAAAATTGGGACCTCGCGGTCACGGTTTCGAAAATCTATCAGAATCAGGTCGCGCGCGCGGCCTATGACACTGGTATCGGCAATGGAACGATTCCCGCTGGCACGCCGTTCACCGCGCCCTATGCAGGGTTCGGCACGACCTTCCCCGCCCCGATCCAGAGCGTCGATGACGCCTATTATGATGCGGCCGGGCTGCGCAAGGATTGGGTTGCAGGCGCGGGTGTCGATGCTCCGCTGACCGAAAATTGGACGGTGAAAGCCACCGGCTATTACCATGGTAACAAGGGCCGCGGCATGTGGTTTACGCCCTATGTCACGACCCCCGGCGGCGCACCGATGGCGATTCGTACCACCGAATATGACGTGGAACGTTATGGCATCGTCGCGTCCAGCAGCCTTACGTTCGGCGTCAATACGCTCGAATTCGGCATGTGGTATGAAGACAATGACTTCAATCAGGCCCGTCGTTTCTACGGCCTCGCCGACACGGGCGGCGCCCCGAGCCGCAGCAGCCTGGAATTTCCGAAAAATCCGCTGGCAACCCAGTGGGATTTCGACTTCAACACCCAGACGCTGCAATATCATGTGCAGGACACGATCGATCTTGGCCAGCTTCAGATCAACGCCGGCTGGAAGGGGCTTCGTGTCACCAACCTTGCGACGCCGATCGTCAGCGGCGGTCTCGCTTCGGGCCGGACCGAGGCGAAGGACTGGTTCATGCCGCAGGCGGGCCTGCTCTATCGCCTGACCGACGACAAGGAACTGTTCGCTAGCTACACGCAGAATATGCGTGCGTTCGAAAGCTCGGCGACGGGCGGACCGTTCGCCACGACACAGGTGGGCTTTAACGCGCTCAATCTGAAACCCGAAACATCGACTACCTATGAATTGGGCTTCCGCACCAAATCGTCGCGCTTCCAGGGCGTGGTCGCGGGCTATTATGTCGACTTCAAGGACCGCATCATTGCCTTTGCCAATGGATCGGGCATTCAGGGCAACCCGGCGATCCTGCAGAATGTCGGCGATGTCCGGTCGTGGGGCGTCGAGGCGGCGGGGACGTTCCGCGTCACTCCCGATCTCTCGCTTTTCGCGTCCTACGCCTATAATGACTCCCAATATCAGGACAATGTCGTGAACGCCGCCGGAACGGTTGTCGCGGCGACGGCGGGCAAAACAGTGGTCAACTCGCCGCGTCACCTGGCCAAGGGCGAGATCACGTGGGACAATGGCGATTTCTTCGCGCGCCTGGGCGCAAACTACACGTCGAAACGCTATTATTCCTATGAAAATGACGTAAATGTCGGCGGCTTCGTGATCTTTGATGCCAGCGTCGGATTCCGTTTCAACGATCGGATTTCGATCCAGGCGAATGCGACGAACCTGTTCGACCGCGATTATGTGTCGACGATCGGCACGAACGGCTTTGCCAACCGCGGCGACAGCCAGACGTTGCTGATCGGCGCGCCTCAGCAATTTTTCGTGACGCTGAAGGCCGGTTTCTAAGGCACGGCTTCTCAAAGATTGACGATGATGGCGCGGTCCAGCTAGGGCCGCGCCATCATTTTTTTGGGAAATTCATCCATGACCGACACGCCCCCCGACCATCTGTCGACCAATCCGCGCTCGCCCCATTTCAATATGGAGGTGCTTCAGCGCGGCATCGGAATCCGTTTCAAGGGCAAGGAGCGCACGGACGTCGAGGAATATTCGATTTCGGAAGGCTGGATCCGCGTCGCAGCGGGAAAATCGAAGGACCGTTTCGGACAGGCGATGACGATCAAGCTGTCGGGTGAGGTCGAAGCCTGGTTCGAAGATACGGCGGGCGACACTGGCGACACCGACACTTCGTCGGGCGACTGATGTTTCGTCCCCTGTCACCATTGACGGGGGCGTTTCCCTATCGGCGTATCTGGCGGAGGGGAGCGGAGGCGAAGCTAGCCCGCCATCACTCGCTATTCGGGACGGCGGGTCGGCGGACGATGTCGGACGTTACTGACCCAGTGAAGCGGCGACGGCGTCCAGGCCGTTGCCGGGTTTCCATTCATTCTCGGCCCAGACCGGCGCTTTGAAACTGGGGGCCTTGTTCGGCGCGCTCTCGGCGTCGGAATAGATAAAGCCCTGCACCGGGCTGGCGCGCAGGCCGAGCTGACCGATGGGGGCATACCATACCCGCACCATGCTCCAGTCGCCGGCGTCGCTGACATCGACGACGCGGGCGTTGCGCTCGATCTGGCCGCGGCGACCGTTGATCGGCGACCAATTGGCATGGTCGACCAGGATTTCGCGATCGCTGACGATCTTTTTCACCACGGCGACATGACCCATAGGCATGCTGCTGGTTCCCGCAAACGCCATCACCGCGCCCTGGCGCGGTTCGTTTCCGCGCTGATAGGTGCCCGCGGCCTGTGCCCACCATGTCCGGGCATTGCCACGAATGTCGACGCCCGATTCAGCGCGGGCAAAAGGAACGCACTGCAGGTAATCAGCGGCGACGGCGGGGGCGGCGGCGAACAGCCCGACGATCATCATCGCGGACGCCACGGCGGCGGTCAAATGGCGACGAATAAGCATGAAATGCGACCCCCGATGGCTTGTCTTCAAGCGTTGCAGGGTCTTTGCCACGACTCGCTGTGTCCACCATGTGTCAATCGACGAGCCGCGCCGTCGATGCGGTGGGCCGGGGAACCTTTTGTTAAGCCGTTCAGTTCGTCGTGCGTCGGCGTCGGATCATCGCGTCAGGCGGCGGCGGTGGCCATGTCATCGGGCCGACGGAACAGCGTGAGTACGTCGCTGGCGGGCATCGGACGGCCATAATAATAGCCCTGAATATTGCTGCATCCCATCGCGCGAATCGTATCGACCTCGACCTCGGTTTCCGCGCCTTCGGCGGTTGTCGACATCCCCAGGCTGTCGGCGAGCGCAACGACCGCGCGGATGATGGCGATCGATTCGATGCTGCCTTTGGCGGCGCCGACTACAAAGCTGCGATCGACCTTGATCGTCGAAAACTGTGTCTTGCGCAGATAGCCCAGCGAGGAATAGCCGGTGCCAAAATCGTCGAGCGACAGCCGGATGCCGAGGCCGATCAACTGGTCGAGGAGCTGCGCCGCCCCGCCGCCGTCGCGCAGGAACACGCTTTCGGTAACCTCGATTTCCAGACGTTGCGGCGGCAGCCCGCTTTGCGCCAGCGCCGACACGACGACCGAGGCAAAGCTGGGATCGGTAAGCTGGTCCGCCGACACGTTGATCGCGACCTTCAGGTTCGACGGCCATTTCATCGCTTCGCGGCAGGCAGTGCGCAACACCCATTCGCCGATCGGAGAGATCAGTCGCGCGTCCTCTGCCAGCGGAATGAAGCGGCCGGGCGACACATTGCCCAGCTTCTGGTTTTTCCAGCGGATCAGGGCTTCGAAACCGTTGAGCGTGCCGTCGGCGGCGGTTACCACCGGCTGGTAATAAAGTTCGAATTCGCCGCGTTCCAACGCCCCGCGCAATTCCTGTTCCATCACGCGCCGTTCCTCGGCCTGCGTGTGGAGCGAGGCGACATAGGCGGCAACGACATTGCCGCCCTTGTCCTTGGATTTATAGAGCGCGAGGTCCGCGTTGCGGGTCAGCGTCTCGACGGTTGCGCCGTCCTGCGGCCCGATTGCAAAGCCCACGCTGGCACCGACGAACAATTGATGATTATCGACGACATAGGGGCGGCTGATCGTCGCGATCAGGCGCTTGGACAGGTCTTCGGCAGCGTCCGCCGACGGGACATTGTGCAGCACGACCGCAAATTCATCGCCGCCCAGACGGCCGCAGGTCATGCCGCGCTCCATCAATCCTTTCAGCCGCGCCGCGACCTGCGCGAGCAATTTGTCGCCGACCGGGTGACCCAGCGTGTCGTTCACCGCCTTGAAACGGTCGAGGTCGATCATCAACAACGCGCAGCGCGATTTCGCTTCCAGAGCGTGATTCAGCGCGCGCGCCAGGTCTTCGTTCAGGCTCAGGCGATTGGGCAGCCCGGTGAGATTGTCGAAACGTGCCATCTTGGCGATCTGTTCGGCGGTCGCGCGCTTTTCGGTGACATCCGATCCGACACCGCGAAAGCCAAGGAACTTGCCGTTTTCATCGAGACGCGGCGAGGCTGACAATTCCCACCAGCGCGGTGCGCCGTCGATCGTCACCGGAACGATCAGGTTGGAAAAGCTTTCGCGCCGCTTCATCCGTTCGGCCATGTCGTGCAGGCTTTTGGGAAAGAGGCCGGTTTCCCACGCATCGCCGGACAAGGCCTGAAGCAGCGGCACGCCTTCCAACGCCTCGGCCGTCCCGCCAAGCGCATAGGAAAGCCGCGGCGACACGTGAACCAGACGCCGGCTGTTATCGGTCTGCCACAGCCAGTCGGCAGAGGTTTCCTCAAACTCGCGCAGTAACAGGCTGACCGTTTCGGTCTTTTCGTGCAGCACCTCTTCGCCTTGGCGAAATCGGATATGGCTTTGCGCAAAGCGGACGCAAAAGGTGGAGAGCAGCAGCCCCGTCACCAACGCGACCCCGGCGAGCTGCGGTGCGTCGGCACGGATCAGCGCGGCGGCGGCGGACAGACTGACCGGCACGATGAACAGCGCGCACACCAAGGGTACGCTGTGCGCGACGACCGCAAGCGCGACCATCATCAGCACCGCGATCATCCACATCGACAGGACGTGGTCGAACGACGGGGTCAACCCTTGCAGCCAAAAGGGCGATCCCCACAAAAGCGCCGAATAGAGGGCGTGGCGACAGCATATCCTATATTCGGATACGCCCGACAATTTGGGGTCGCCAAGCGGCAGGCCGCGAAACTGGTTGTACGCCCACAGGCCGAAAATTACACCGCCGGCAAGCCAGCCGCCGACGATCGGCAACGGGACGCTGAGCATCATCGTGAATGCTGCGACCAGCATCATGCCGATGCCCATGAACAGGCGCAGCGACCCGCGACCGCGCAGCGGCGCGAGCTGGATCTGGCGCAGATTGCCGACGTCCTGATTTCGCGGTCCCAGTCCCAACAGGGTCCGCGCAGGAATCACTTCGGCATCGATCGGGTCGGTCAACAGGCTTTTCACCCGACCCGCTTAGCGAATGTGGGTTACCCGAAGGTAACCATCGGCCAACCGGTCATCGCATTTCTGTCCCTCGTCGGGATAAAAGTGACCGCGAAAGTCAGCCTATCACGCCGCGATCGCAAAAGGCTGAATTTCCCCGGCCAGATATTGCGCGCGGGCCTTTGACCGGCTGAGCTTGCCCGAACTGGTGCGGGGCAATGTGCGCGGCGGGATCAGCTCGATCAGGCAATTCATGCCCGTGATCGCACGAACGCGCTCCCGAATCGTCTCGCGCAGCGCAAGCCGTTCTGCTTCGTCGCTCGTGCGGCACTGGACGAGCACCGCGGGCGTTTCCTCGCCGCCCGGCGCGGTGATCGCAAAGGCAGCGATGTCGCCAGATTTGAAGCCGGGAAGCTGCTCGACCGCCCACTCGATATCCTGGGGCCAGTGATTCTTGCCGTTGATGATAATCATCTCCTTGGCGCGGCCCACGATATAAATATAACCGTCTGATAAATAACCCATATCTCCGGTATCGAGCCAGCCGTCCTTCATGCAGGCGGCGGTCGATTCGGGGTCACGGAAATATCCGGTCATCAACGAAGGGCCGGTGCACCACACTTTGCCGACGGTCTGGTCGGGCAGGGCGTTTCCGGCCTCGTCGCGGACCTCGATCACCATGTCGCGCGCAGCCCGGCCGCAATTGACGATGGCGCGATAGCGGGTCGGCCGACCGGCGTCGTTCGACGCGCCCGACAATTCGGTTTCCTCGACCAATTCGACGACGATGCCTTCGCCCGGCGGCATGATGCTGACCGCCAGCGTCGCTTCGGCAAGGCCATAGCTCGGCAGGAATGCGCTCGCCTTGAAACCTGCGTCGGCAAAGGCATCGACAAAGCTTTGCATGACGTCGGGGCGGATCATGTCGGCACCGTTGCCCGCGACGCGCCAGCGCGACAGGTCGAAACGGTCGGCAACATGGGTTTGGCTCGATACGCGGCGCGCACAGATGTCATAGCCGAAGGTCGGCGAATAGCTGAGCGTCGTGCCTTCGTTGCGGCTGATAAGGTCGAGCCAGGCGAGCGGGCGGCGGGCAAAATCCTCGGTCTTCAGATAGTCGACCGATACCTGGTTCGCGACCGGCGAGAGCAAGCAGCCGACAAGGCCCATGTCGTGATACCAGGGCAGCCAGGAAATGCAGCGGTCGCTGTCCTGAAGCTCCATCCCGTGGCTGTGCGCGGCCAGATTGTTAAGCAGCGCGGCGTGGGTGACGGCGACGCCGTGCGGAAAGCGCGTCGAACCGCTGCTATATTGAAGATAGCAAGTTTCGTCCGATTTCTGCTGGGGGAGCGCGGCGATGGGCGCGGGCGCCTTTTCGAACTCGCTCCAGTCGACGGGCTTCACCCCTTCCTTCTCGGCCGCTTCGACTGCCATCGCGCCGATTTCGGGCGGGAAGAACAGCATCGTGGGGTCGCAACTCGACAATTGGACGACAAGCTGGCCGACATAGGAATCGCGCCCGCCGAAACTGGTCGGCAAGGGCAGGGGAACCGGCCAGGCGCCGGCATAGATGGTGCCAAAGAACAGCGCGGCAAATTCGGCGCCGGTTTCCGCGATCAGTGCGATGCGGTCGCCCGGCTTCACGCCCGCGGCGATCAGGCGATAAGCGGTCGCCAGCGCGTCAGCCTTGAGTTCGCTATAGGGATAAGGACGGATCAGCTTGCCGCGCGGATCATGGAAATTCAGCCCGCGCGAACCGGCGGCGGCATAATCTAGCGCCTCGCCGACGGTGGCGAAGTCCGAAAAGCGGCGTGGCTGGGCGCAGAGGGTCGGCGTCGAGGTCAGCGCGTCGGCCGCATTGGCGATGGTATCGGTCATAGGGGGTGCGACATCCCGCAATAAGGGCTGCGCGGCAACAAGCATGTCATCTTTTTGTGCCATGGTTTCCGTGCGCGAACCCTGTGTTGTTAGAACAATCGCCCATTTCGGGGCTTTATAGCCCGATATGGCGGTGTTGATCGTTCTCAATCGGGCCCGACTATGGCACAAACATGGCATATGGCCAATCGCCGCGCATCATCCGATCGTTTCAAAAGACCGCTTGGCGCGGCGAAGCTCGACGAGTTGGCCCTCGCTTACGTGGCGCGCTTTGCGACGAGCCGTGCCAAGCTGACACGCTATCTGAGCCGAAAAGTCCGCGAATCCGAATGGGTGGACGATAGGGACGCCATGGAGGCGTGCGAAGCGGTCGCGGACCGGATGGAGAGGCTGCAATTTCTGGACGACCGCCAATATGCCGCGATGCGCGCCGGCGCGATGACGCGGCGCGGGCTGGGCGTACGCCGCGTCAGGGCGCAGCTTCACGTCGATGGTATCGCCTTCGACGACAGTGCGGAAGCGATCGAGGCGGCGGGGCGCGAAGCGGTGGCGGCGGCGGTCGGCTTTGCGCGGCGGCGACGGTTCGGGCCGTTCGCGGTACGGGCGATCGACGATCCGAAACAGCGTGAACGACAGGTCGCCGCTTTTGCACGGGCCGGCCACAGCCTGGCCATGGCGCACCGCATCCTCGCCATTCTGCCGGACGACACGGCAGCGTTGGCGGCGCTGGACGAGGAAGCGGGGGTGGATTAGGTCCGGCGGATCATCTTTGGGACAGGATTTGCCGATGCGCGCCATTTTTACCGCCCTTGCCCTGTCGCTGGCTTTGCCGATCACGGCGTGCGGCGCGGATTCGGGTGCCCAGACCGAAGATGCGGCGACAATTCCGCTGACCGTCACGATGGCGGGCAAGGCGCACCGGTTCAATGTCGAGGTCGCGCGCACCCCCGCCGAGCAGGATCGCGGGCTGATGTTCCGGACCAGCCTGCCCGTCGACGGCGGCATGATCTTTCCGTTCGAGACGCCGCGGTTTGGCAGTTTCTGGATGAAGAACACGCTGATCCCGCTCGATATGATCTTCATCCGCGCTGATGGCAGCATCGACCGGATCGCCGAAAACACCATCCCCGAATCGCTGGAGCCGGTGGTGAGCGGGGGAGAGGTCAGCGCGGTGCTGGAACTCGCCGGGGGCACCGCGGCGCGGCTCGGGATAGACGAGACTGCGAAAGTGACGTGGAAAGATGGAAAATAGCACCTCGAAAGCGCAGCGTTCGACCGTTTGCTGCTTGCGAAGCGCGCTTGCTTGCCTGTAAACGCCACGCCATGAGCATCCTTGGCAAGATTTTCACATGGTGGGACGGCGCGACCGTTGGCACTCTTTTGAATAGCTGGAGCACCGGCGAAAAGGTTGGCGAGGACAGCCTCGGCAACCGCTATTTCCGGGCAAAAAAAGGCAGCCGTCGCTGGGTGCTGTATAATGGATCGAACGACGCGAGCCGCGTTCCCCCCGAATGGCACGGCTGGCTGCACGGCACGCTCGACGAGCTGCCGACCGATGTTCTGCCCGCCCCGCGTGCTTGGGAAAAGGAACCGACGGCGAATCTGACCGGCAGCGCGGGGGCCTATCGCCCCGCCGGGGCTCTTGAGCGCGGGGGCCAGCGCGCCGCCGCGACCGGCGATTATGAGGCCTGGCGGCCCGGCGCCGAGTGAGGCCTGCGATGTCGAGGTTGAGCGCGACCGCCGTGCTGGCCGTGCTGGCCGCCGCATCGCTCGCCGCCTGTGACCGTTCGCCCGCGACCAACTCTGGCGGCAGCGAAAAGGCACCGCAGATCGCGAAATCGGACCATGTGCCGCAGGAAGTCGGCGGGATTGAGGGGGCAACCCCGATGGCCCAGCGCGTTGCCGTCGTCGGTCTGCTCAACAAGCGCAACGGGCTCGTCCGCGACATTGAAATGAAGCCCGGCGATGTGGCGCGGGTCGGGCGCGTGATCGTGCGGCTGCGCGCCTGCGAACAGACCGCGCCGTGGGAGGATCCACCCGAAACCGGTGCCTTTGTGCAATTGACGGTGCAGGACCAGCGCGACGACAAATGGTATCGCGTCTTTTCGGGCTGGATCTTCCGCGAACGGCCCGACCGTAACGTGGTCCAGCACCCGATCTATGATGTCTTCGTCAAAAGCTGTGCGATGACATATCCGGGCGGCGAACCCGTCGCGCGATCGGCGCCGAAATCGACCGCCGCCCCGGCGCCCAAGGCATCGAGCGCACCCCAGTCGCCCGCCACGAACGGAGGCGAGGGAACCGCAGCGCCCGCTCCGCCGGCCGTTCCGGTCCCAGCCCCGGCGCCCGTCGCCGCGCCGTCGCTCCCGGCCAACACCGAATAAAGCCGCGCCAGATAATCGGCCTGACGGATTTCGATCGCGCCCAGGCTGGCAAGATGTGGGGTGATGAACTGGCAGTCGAGCAGTTTCCATCCCCCGGCGATGAGCCGCGCGACAAGGTGGGCCAGCGCGACCTTTGACGCATCGCGCGCGCGACTGACCATCGATTCGCCGAAAAAGGCGCGGCCCAGCGACACGCCATAGAGGCCGCCCGCCAGCTCGCCGTCCAGCCAGCATTCGACGCTGTGCGCGTGGCCAATCTGGAACAGCCGGTCATAGCTCGCCCGGATCACCGGGTTGATCCATGTGGTCGGCCGGTCATCGGCGGGCGCGGCGCAGAGCGCGACCATGTCGGCAAAGGCCGTGTCGGTGGTGACGCGAAACCGGTCCGACACGATCACTTTTTTCAGACTGTGCGACAGGTGGAATCCATCGAGCGGCAGGATAGCGCGCAGGCGCGGTTCGACCCAATGGACCGACGGATCGTCCGCCCCGTCGGCCATCGGGAAAATTCCCTGCGCATAGGCGCTCAGCAGCAGCGCCGGGTCGATGGGTTCAAAATGTTTCAGCTCGCGGGCTTCACGAATTTGAGCGTCATGCGATCCGATTCGCCGATCGCGACATATTTCGCGCGGTCGGTTTCGCCTTCGGCCAGGTTCGGCGGCAGCGTCCAGACGCCCTTGGGATAATCCTTGCTGTCCTTGGGATTGGCGTTGATCTCGCTCTCGCCAGCCAGCTTGAAGCCCGCCGCCTCGGCAAATGCGACGATCGAACTGCGCTTCATATAGCCCGATTTTTCTTCCTTCGCGCTGTCGTCGCTTTCGTTCAGCCGATGTTCGACGACGCCCAACGTGCCACCGGGTTTCAGCATCGCATAAATCTGCCGAAACGCTTCGGCGGTCTTGTCGGCGCCGCCAAAGCGCCAATTATGGACGTTACGAAATGTCAGCACGACATCGGCGCTGCCGTCGGGAACCTTCGCGCCCGCGCCGGTGGCCGGAAACTCGGCGAGCTTGATCGCGCCATAAGTGGCAGCGTCGGCAGCCTGCTTTTCCTTGATGCGGTCCAGCCCCTTGTCCCAGGGCCCTGCGGTATAGAGCGTGCCGCCGCCCGCTTTGGACAGGGGCGCCAGAATCTCGGTGTACCAGCCGCCGCCGGGCCACAGCTCGACGATCGTATCGCCGGATTTCACGCCGAAAAACGCCAGCGTTTCGGCGGGGTGGCGATAGGGGTCGCGGGCCTTGTTGGCGGGGGTGCGGGTGGGGGCGGCGACAGCCGCGGCGATCGCATCGCCCGCCTTGGGCGCGGCTTGAACGGCATGGCCGTCATGCTGCATCGCGGCGGCGGGGACGGCGATCGCGACGGCGGCACTTGCAACTATCGATAGCGGACGCATATGGGGCACCTCTCTCCAGGGGGATGGCCCCTGTTTGCGAAGGGATGCGCGGCAATGCAAGTGTCCATGCTGTCGATAGGCATCGGCGCGGCGGTGCTGTTTGCGATTGCCGAGGTCGCGGCCTGGCGCCGCAACAACCGGCGCGACGTCGAACAGGTCGGTTTCATGCCATGGCGCGGGATCGCGCTGGCATCCGCCGCCATCGCGCTGTTCGCGACGGCTTTGTGGCTGGCGGGACGTTAGGCGTTTAGAGGCAAGCTTCCAGATACGGCTGGTCGAAGCCATATTGCCGCGCTTTTTCCAGCGTATAGGGGCGCAGTCCCATTGCGCGATATTCGCCGACGATCTTGCCGTCCTTGTCCTCGTCCAGATATTCGAACTTGAACAATTCCTGGGTGACGATGACGTCGCCTTCCATCCCGATCACCTCGGTGACGTTGGTGACGCGGCGCGAACCGTCGCGCAGGCGCTTGATCTGGACGACCATGTCGACCGAATCGGCGATCTGCTTTGAAATCGCTTCCTTGGGAATCTTTACGTCACCCATCAGCACCATATTTTCCATACGGCCCAGGCATTCGCGGGGCGAGTTGCTGTGCAGCGTACACATCGACCCGTCGTGACCCGTGTTCATCGCGGCCAAAAGGTCGAAACATTCGGCGCCGCGAACCTCGCCCATGATGATGCGGTCGGGGCGCATACGCAGCGCGTTCTTCACCAGGTCGCCCATGTGGATCGCGCCATTGCCCTCCAGGTTCGCGGGGCGTGTTTCCAGCGGCAGCCAGTGCGGCTGTTGCAGCCGCAATTCGGCGGCGTCCTCGATCGTCAGCACGCGCTCGCCGGGGTCGATCATCTTTGACAATGCGTTGAGCATCGTCGTCTTGCCCGAACCCGTACCGCCGGAAATGACGATGTTGAAACGGCTGGCGCCCGCGATTTTCAGCGCGGTACACATCTTCTGGCTCATCGCGCCCCACTGGCACAGCATGTCCAGCGTGATCGGTTTGGCCGAGAATTTACGGATCGAAATGGCGGTGCCGCGCAGCGACAGCGGCGGCACGATCACGTTGACGCGGCTGCCGTCCTTCAAACGGGCGTCGGCGAGCGGAGTGGTCTGGTCGACGCGGCGGCCGACCATGTTGCAGATGCGCTGCGCAATCTGGAACAGATGCTGCTCGTCGCGAAACTGGATCGGCGCGATGACCAACTGGCCCTTTTTTTCGATATAGGTCTGGTATGGGCCATTGACCATGATGTCCGAAATATCGGGATCGGCCAGCAATTCCTCAAGCGGGCCAAAGCCGAGCAGTTCGTCGACCAGCACCTTTTCCAGCGCGAATTGTTCGCGGCGGTTCAGCGTGATGCGCAGTTCGGCCAGCACTTCCAGGATGATCGGCCGGAATTCCTCGGTCAATTCGTCCTTCGACAGCGTCGCCGCGGCTTCGGGGTCGACGCGTTCCAGCAGGCGTGGCAAAACCTGTTCCTTGATCTTGTGAACGCTGGCCTCGAACCCCTGCGCCTTTTCGGGCTCGACCGCCTCGGCGGTCGACCGCTGGTTCAGCCGCTGCATCGCCTCTTCTTCGGGCGTCAGGTTCGACGGCATGGGTTCGGCGGCGGGTGGCGGCGTATCAATGGCGGGAAATTGTGCGCCGCCGGGAATGCCCGGGCCAGTCTGCATCGGCTTCGCCACGCCAAAGGCGGGGCGGCCAGCGGTTCCGGGTCGGCGTCCGAATGCACTCATCCGTTTTATCCTGCTCTCGATTCAATCCAGCGGAAATGTCCCAGCCATTGCTGGCAGTTCCCCAACGGACAGGGTGAATAGGTCTTAAACTTTGACATTATCCTAATGCGCCGGTCGCAATCGACGGTGCAGAGGGACATGATAAATGGAATGCTAATCAATTTGCGTTAACCGCGATGGCCGGATGAGGGGCCCCGCACAGGGGTCGAAATAGGGACGCCGCGCCGATGCCATTGCTTGCTTTGAACCAGCGCGACGGGGCTCAGCGCCGAGGCTGGATCCGGGGTATCGCCGCCGGTGAGGTTCCGCAGATGCTGTTCGCGGCCGCGCTGCTGCTGTTCGCCGGTGCTCAGCTATTGTCGGGTCTGACCATGCCGCTGTCGATGGACGAGGGGTTCAGCGCGGTGATCTGGATTTATGACGCCGGAGTGCCCGGCACGATGTCGGTGCGTTTTCCGCCGAGACTGCGGCAGGACCGCGCCCGCTGGACGTGCCGTGATTTCGGCAGCGGCGAAGTGTTCGTGCTGGCCTGCGTTCCGCGCAGGGCGGGGGGGCGGCGCCTAGCTCGTTCCTTGCGAGCGACGGATCAGCCGAGTTTTTCGGCGAGGACGGTCAGGCCGGCTTCGTTGACTTCGGCAAAGCCGCCTTCGACTTCGATCACCTCGGGCGTTGCGCCGTTGGTCGCATAGATGGTCAGTGGGCCGTTGCGCAGCGTCGCCATGAAGGGCGCATGACCCTCAAGCACCGAAAAATCGCCTTCGCTGCCCGGCACGGTGACCATATAGACGTCGGCGCTCCGCTCAAGGCGGGCGGGGGTGACGAGTTCGAACTTCAGAGCCATATTTCCATCCTTAAACCCCTCTCCTTCAGGGGAGGGGCAGCGAGACCCGGTTCGGCGCAGCCGGACCCGGTCGCAGCGGGTGGGGCTTATTGGCCTTGCGCCATCTCGCAAGGTCCCACCCCAACCCCTCCCCCTTCAAGAGGAGGGGACCCAGGTGCCTTATGCGTCTTCGGCCAGCTTCGCAGCCTTGGCGACCGCTTCTTCGATGCCGCCGACCATGTAGAAGGCTGCTTCAGGCAGATGGTCATATTCGCCGTCGACGACCGCCTTGAACGATTTCACCGTGTCCTCGATCGCCACGAACTTGCCGGGGATGCCGGTGAAGACTTCGGCGACATGGAACGGCTGCGACAGGAAACGCTGGATCTTGCGCGCGCGGGCAACGACCAGCTTATCTTCTTCTGACAGTTCGTCCATGCCCAGAATCGCAATGATATCCTGCAGCGACTTATATTTTTGCAGCGTTTCCTGAACGCGGCGGGCAGTTTCATAATGTTCCTGTCCGACGGTCGCGGCGGTCAGAACGCGGCTGGTCGAATCGAGCGGATCGACCGCGGGATAGATGCCGAGTTCCGAAATCGCACGGTTCAGCGTGGTCGTCGCGTCCAAGTGAGCGAAGGAGGTTGCGGGAGCAGGGTCGGTCAAATCGTCCGCGGGGACGTAAATGGCCTGCACCGACGTAATCGAACCCTTGTTGGTCGACGTGATGCGTTCCTGAAGCGCGCCCATGTCGGTCGACAGCGTCGGCTGATAACCCACGGCCGAAGGAATACGGCCGAGCAGCGCCGACACTTCCGAACCCGCCTGGGTGAAACGGAAGATGTTATCGACAAAGAACAGAACGTCCTGACCTTCCTGATCGCGGAAATATTCGGCCATCGTCAGGCCCGACAGCGCAACGCGGGCGCGGGCGCCCGGCGGTTCGTTCATCTGGCCGAACACGAGCGCCACCTTCGACCCGTCGGGGGTCGGGTTGCCGTCGGCGTCCTTGGCGATAACGCCGGTGTCGAGGAATTCGTGATAGAGGTCGTTGCCTTCGCGGGTGCGTTCACCGACGCCGGCGAACACCGACACGCCGCCATGGCCCTTGGCGATATTGTTGATCAGTTCCTGAATCAGAACGGTCTTGCCGACGCCGGCGCCGCCGAACAGGCCGATCTTGCCGCCCTTGGCATAGGGCGCGATCAGGTCGATCACCTTGATGCCGGTGACAAGGATCGCGGCTTCGGTCGACTGGTCGACGAATTCGGGGGCCTTGGCGTGGATCGGCGCGGTCATGCCGGCATTCACCGGGCCACGTTCGTCGATCGGGTCACCGATGACGTTCAGGATGCGGCCAAGCGTCTGCGGGCCGACGGGGACCGAAATCTGCGCGCCGGTGTCGACAACCGGCTGGCCGCGGGTCAGGCCGTCGGTCGCGTCCATGGCGATGGTGCGGACGGTGTTTTCGCCCAGGTGCTGCGCGACTTCGAGGACCAGGCGGTTGCCGTTGTTGTCGGTTTCCAGTGCGTTCAGAATGGCGGGCAGCGTGCCGGTGAACTGGACGTCGACGACGGCGCCGATGACCTGTGCAACGCGGCCCGTGGCGGTGCCGGTGCTTGCAGCCTTGGGCGCGGCGGCCTTCTTCGGCGCAGCAGCCTTGGGCGCGGCGGCCTTTTTGGCGGGAGCCTTCTTTTCAGCGGGAGCGGTTGCCATGGTCTTCTTCCTTGCTTGGATAGCTTAGAGCGCTTCCGCGCCAGCAATAATTTCGATGAGTTCGGTGGTGATCGCCGCCTGACGCGTGCGGTTATAAACGATGGTCAGCTTGTTGATCAGGTCGCCCGCGTTGCGCGTCGCATTGTCCATAGCGGTCATCGACGCACCCTGTTCGGACGCGGCATTTTCCAGCAGACCCTTGAAGATCTGGATGGTGATGTTGCGCGGCAACAGGTCGGCAAGGATCGCTTCCTCGTCGGGTTCATACTCGACCGCCGCACCGCTTGATGCCGGAACATCAACCGGAGCGGGAACGGGGATCAGTTGCTGGCCGGTCGCTTCCTGAAGAAGCGCCGAACGGAACTTTGAGTAAAAGAGGTGCGCGACGTCAAAGGCGCCGGCCTGGTAAAGCTCCATCACCTTCGCTGAAATCTCGTGCGCCTGTTCGAAGCCAACGTCGCGAATGCCGGTGGTTTCGAACTGATCGATGATCTGTCCGGGGAACAGGCGTGCGATCACCGGGCGTCCCTTGCGACCGACGAGGTAGAAGAGAACCTTCTTGCCCTGTGCCTGAAGCTCCAGCGCCTTGTCGCGCGCGGCCTTGACGATGTTCGAGTTGAACGCGCCCGCGAGGCCGCGGTCGCTGTTCAGCACGACGAGCAGGTGCGTGTCGCTCTTGCCGGTGCCGGACAGCAGCTTCGGCGCCGAATCCGATGCGCCGACCTTTGACGCCAGGCTGGCGACGACGCGTTCGAGACGCTCGGCATAGGGGCGCGCGGCTTCGGCGGCCGCCTGCGCCTTGCGCAGCTTGGCGGCGGCGACCATCTTCTTGGCCTTGGTGATCTTCTGGGTCGATTTGACCGAGACGATCCGCCCTTTGAGTTCCTTCAGACTGGCCATCAAGCCTCTCTCTGTGCATCCCTGCGAAAGCGGGGATCCATGGACCCCCGCTTTGGCGGGGGCTCATGTTTATGGGTTATGCGAAAATCTTGCCGAACGCTTCGAGCGCCGCGACCAGAGCCTTTTTGGCGTCGTCGCCCAAGTCCTTGGTGTCGCGGATCGTCTTCAGCACGTCGGCGTGATCGCTGCGCAGATAGGCGAGCATCGCCTGTTCGTAGCGCGATACGTCGGTGGTCGCGACAGCGTCGAGGAAGCCGTTGGTGCCGGCAAAGATCGACGCGGTCTGTTCCTCGAACGGCATCGGCTGGAACTGCGGCTGCTTCAAAAGCTGCGTCAGGCGCGCGCCGCGGTTGAGCAGCTTCTGCGTCGAGGCGTCAAGGTCCGAACCGAACTGGGCAAAGGCTTCCATTTCGCGATACTGCGCGAGTTCGAGCTTGATCGAGCCCGACACCTTTTTCATCGCCTTGGTCTGCGCGGCCGAACCGACGCGGCTTACCGACAGGCCGACGTTGATCGCGGGGCGGATACCGGCGTTGAACAGGTTGGTTTCAAGGAAGATCTGGCCGTCGGTGATCGAAATCACGTTGGTCGGGATGTACGCCGACACGTCGCCCGCCTGGGTTTCGATGATCGGCAGCGCCGTGAGCGAGCCCGAGCCATTGTCTTCGTTCATCTTTGCGGCGCGCTCAAGCAGGCGGCTGTGTAGATAGAAAACGTCGCCGGGATAAGCTTCGCGGCCCGGCGGACGACGGAGCAGCAGCGACATCTGGCGATAGGCGACGGCCTGTTTCGAAAGATCGTCATAGACGATGACGGCGTGCATCCCGTTGTCGCGGAAAAATTCGCCCATCGTGACGCCGGTGTAGGGCGCAAGATATTGCAGCGGAGCGGGCTCCGACGCGGTCGCGGCGACGACGATCGAATATTCCATCGCGCCATTTTCTTCGAGCTGGCGGACGATCTGCGCGACGGTCGAACGCTTCTGACCGACGGCGACATAGATGCAGTAAAGCTTCTTGCTTTCGTCATCGCCCGCGTTGACGGCCTTTTGGTTGATGAAGGTGTCGATCGCCACGGCGGTCTTGCCGGTCTGACGGTCGCCGATGATGAGTTCGCGCTGGCCGCGACCGACGGGGACGAGCGCGTCGAGCGCCTTCAGGCCGGTCTGGACGGGTTCGTGGACCGACGTGCGCGGGATGATGCCCGGCGCTTTGACTTCGACGCGCATACGCTTGTCGGCCTTGATCGGGCCCTTGCCGTCGATCGGGTTGCCAAGGCCATCGACGACGCGGCCGAGCAGGCCCTTGCCGACGGGCACGTCGACGATCGTGCCGGTGCGCTTGACGACGTCGCCTTCCTTGATCTCGCTGTCCGAGCCAAAGATCACGATGCCGACATTGTCGGCTTCGAGGTTGAGTGCCATGCCCTGCACGCCGTTGGCGAATTCGACCATTTCACCGGCCTGGACATTGTCGAGGCCGTGGACGCGGGCGATGCCGTCGCCGACCGACAGCACCGAGCCGATCTCGCTGACCGTGGCGTCGGTGCCGAAATTGGCGATCTGGTCCTTGATGACCTTGCTGATTTCAGCGGCGCGGATTTCCATGGATTAGCCTTTCATCGGGGCATTTGGCGCAGGGGCGTTCAGCCCTTCATCGCCTGGGCAAAGCTATTGAGACGGGTACGGATGCTGCCGTCGATCAGCTGGCTGCCCAGCTGGACGACGAGGCCGCCGAGGATGGCGGGATCGACGGTCGTGGCGACGGTGACGTCGCGCCCGACACGGGATTTGAGGTTCGCGGTCAGTTCCTTCAACTGCGCGGCGGACAGCGGATGCGCGCTGGTGACCTTGGCGGTCACTTCGCCGCGATGGTCCGCAACGATCGCGTCAAACGCCGCGATCATGGCGGGCAGATCGGCAAGGCGGCGATTCTCGGCCAGCACGCCAAGGAATTTGGCGGTCAGCGAATCGAGCTTCAGCGACGTGGCGACGGCGCCGATGGCATTGGCGGCATCGGTGCGGCTGACGACCGGGCTGGCGATCAGCGCCGACAGATCGGCCGAATCGGCCAAGCCGGCTTTCAGCGTCGAAAGGCTCTGTGCAACCGCGTCGATCGCGTTCGATTCGCGGGCCAGATCGAACAAAGCGACCGCATAACGGCCCGCGAGGCCCGCCGTGATGTTGCCTTGAATGCCGCCGGAATTCTCCACGCGCGAAAGTCCTTTTCTACGATCCCTAGGGGGATGGCTGCGCGGATTTACCCGGCATCCGAAAATGCCCCCCGCTGCAAAGTCGGGGCGCGCGTAGCAACGATTGTGCCGCAATGCAAGGCGGGGAGAGATTGCTTTTGCCCCTTCGTGCGATAGGGGCGGCGCAACGGAATAATATGGCGGCATGGGAAAGGCGAGCGATGGGCGAAATGATTCGGATGACGATGGACGATGGTGCCGAAATCGCCGTCTATCACGCACGGCCGGCGGGCGAGCGGCCCGAGGACCGCCGGGGCGGGCTGGTGTTGGTACAGGAGATTTTCGGCGTGACCGACCATATCCGCGAATTGTGCGACGAATATGCCGCCGATGGTTATGAGGTGTTGTCGCCCGCGCTGTTCGACCGTGAGCATCCGGGGTTCGAAAGCGATTATTCGGGGCCGCAGTTCCAGCGGGCGGTGCAATTGGCGCGCGAACTGCACCCGTTCGAGCAGAGCCTGAAGGACGCACAGACCTGTATCGATGCGCTAAAGGCCAACGGCCCGGTGTTCATCACCGGCTATTGCTATGGCGGCTCGGTCGCGTGGCGGATGGCACAGATCAGTCCCGACCTGGCCGCTGCCTCGGCCTATTATGGCAGCCTGGTGCCGACGATGTTCGGCGACGAACCGCCGCAATGCGCGGCGATCGCCCATTTCGGCCGTTTCGACGAAGGCATTCCGATGGCGGGGGTCGAGACGTTGATCGCGAAGGATCATCCGACGGCGCAGATCTTCGCCTATGAAGCAGGGCACGGATTTAACAGCGATCGGCGCAAGGATTATCACGAGCCAAGCGCCGACTTGGCGCGTCAGCGGACACTGATGTTGTTCAAGGCGTGCGGGGGCTGACTATCACTCCGCGCGCCCCGTTCGGCGTGGCGAGGCCGATCGCCGCTCCGAATCGTCGGCCTCAGGGCGCGGGTGCGGTGTTCATCGCCGCGCCCGTCGCGGGCTGGCAGCGATAGACCAGCCGTTCGTTCGGGCTGGCGGGAAGCGCGCTGCGGATCGCATCCTGCTGCGCGGCGAGGCCGGCCAACTCGTCGGGATTGGCGGTACAGCTTTTCAGCATGACACCGGCCCGGATTTCGCGCGCCTTCGTCATCGCCTGTGCGTCCAGCAGATAGCGATCGACGCGATAATCGCGTCCGGTCGAATCGATCGACGCGACGGTGACCGTCGCTTCGTCATTGGGCACCAGGATGCGCTGCCAACGATCGTCGGGCCCCTGCATATATTGCGTACGCTGATTGACGCAGCCGCCCTTGCCGATCGCGATCGGTACGTCGGTCGTGGGCGACACGGTGATGCGGCTTCGGTCGGGGCGAATGGTGCACAGGAAATTGCCTTGCACGAGTCCGGGGGTTTCGGCGGCGGGCTTTGCCGCTTCCTCGGCGATTTCGGCACGGGCATCCGGGCGCGTTGCGAACAGGATCGCGGCGGCCAGCACCAGCACCGCGCCCGCGCCGCCCGCGATCTTCGCATTTCGAATATTCTTCTGATTATGGAAAAGCAGGGCGGCCCCCGCCGCGAGCGCGCCAATCACGAACAGCACGCCGGCAAGGGCGATGCGATTTTCGCGCGACGCCAGCGCGTCTTCCTCAGCGCGCGCCTGTTTGCGTTCGCGGTCGAGTTTCGCGGCGGCGTTCTTTGCGGCATTGGCTTCGGCATTCGCCCGCGCCTCGGCATCCATCGCCGCGCGGTCGCGGGCGTCGGCTTCGGCCATCGACATGCAGGGCGTGCCGACGCTGCCATAGGCCTGATCCGCGTCGGTCAGGAAGCGCGTGAGTTCGCGCCCGGCGATCGCAAAGGCAAAGGGCGAATCGCCGTCGTCGGCGCGGGTGATCGCGGTGTTGATGCCGATGATCCGCCCACATTGATCGACCAGCGGGCCGCCCGAATTGCCGCGGGATATTTTCGCGGTGTGGATCAGCATCGCAACGCCGTCGACCGTCTGCATGTTCGACAGGCTGCCTTCGCTGCGCGTCGGCGTGCGCGGGGTAATATAGTCGTTGGCGCTGCGCGCGGTCGCAAGGTCGACGTTGCCCGGATAGCCCAGCGCGACGACATCGACACCCGAATCAAGCGGCCCGGTATAGATTGCGGCGGCGGGCAGCCGCCCCTCGCTAATCTCGATCAGCGCCAGGTCGCGTGCGGTGTCGATTGCGATCAGCTTGCCGGCATAGCTTTTCTGCCCTTCGGACGGGACGACGCCCAGCGCCACATTGTCCGGATATTTCACCGCCGATTCGACGACATGGGCGTTGGTGACGATTCGGGTCGGAGAGATTGCGATGCCGCTGCCATGCCCGAAACCGACAACCTCATTATCGACCATCGCGACGGTGACGATCCGCACGACGCTGCGCGACGCGGCGCTGATGTCGTCGGCGGCGCGCGCCGGTAGTGTGAAGGAGAGGGCGGCGAGCAGCAGCGCGATAAGGCGGATCATGCGGGGCAAATTACCGCGCCCCGCTTTGAACGCAAGCTTCGGGATGCATGGCGGCGCGAGGATGGCTAGACAGGGTGCATGAACGGGCAGACCGATTTTCCGATGACCGACGACGATCGCTGGGCGGCGGTGCTTCGCCGCGACCGCGCGCTCGATGGGCGCTTCGTGACGGGCGTGCTGACGACCGGCATCTATTGTCGGCCAAGCTGCGCCGCCCGCCACCCCCACCGCGACAACGTCCGCTTTCTTGCCGACGGTGCGGCGGCGCGCCTGATCGGCCTGCGTCCCTGCAAACGCTGCCTGCCCGACGATGTCGCGCGCGACGAGGGGGCGGTGCTGGCGGCGATCCGCGCGATCCAGCAAAGCGAAGAACCATTGGCGCTTGTCGATCTGGCAGGGCGCACCGGCTATTCGCCGACGCATTTTCAGCGCGTCTTCACCCGCCACACTGGCCTGTCGCCCGCCGCCTATGCCCGCGCGCTGCGCGATGAGCGGGCGCGGCAGGCGTTGACCGCTGGCGCCCGCGTGATCGACGCGATCTACGACGCGGGCTTTTCGGGGCCGTCGCGTTTTTATGGCAATATGGAGGGACGGATGGGCATGACGGCGTCGGCGTGGGCGAACGGCGGCAGGGACACGATAATCCACTGGGCGGTCGTGGCGACCAGTCTGGGCGACATGCTGGTCGCCGCGACGGACAAAGGCGTCTGCCGTCTGTCGTTCGCCGAAGGGCGTGACGCGCTGGAAAAACGATTTCCCGCAGCGCGACTGGTCGAGGGCGGCGCCGAATTTTCATCGCTGCTGAAACAGGTCGTCGATGCCGTCGAAGCGCCGGTGAACGGCTTTGACCATATCCCGATCGACGTAAAGGGCACCGCGTTCCAGGAAGCGGTATGGCGCGAACTACGCAAGATCCCGGCTGGCGAGACACGCAGCTATGCCGACATCGCGGCGGCGGTCGGCAAGCCCGCGGCCGTTCGCGCGGCGGGCAGCGCGAACGGCGCAAACAATGTCGCGGTCCTTATCCCATGTCACCGCGTGGTACGCAGCGACGGCACGCTCGGCGGCTATGCCTATGGCCTGCCGATCAAGGAGGAATTGCTGAAGCGGGAAATGCCAGGCGGCTCTCCGAAACCAACAGATTTTTTTCCGGATCTTGATCCGTTTAGCGGACCATCTTTAGAAAATTGACCTGTTGCAGCAGCCCGATCACATAAAACTATACGGATCGATGTCGATCGCGAGCCGCGCCTTGGGCGGCCAGTCCATGCTGTTCACCCATTCGCGGATCGTTCCCTGCAGGTCGAAGCTGCGCGGGGCGTGGAGGAGCAGGCGGAAGCGGTGGCGACCGCGCAGCATCGAAAGCGGCGCGGGGGCGGGGCCATAGATGGCGAGTCCTTCGGCCACCGGTGCCTTCGCCCCCAGCCGCTGCGCGGCCCCGCGCGCGACCTCTATGTCTTCCGACGAGATGACCAGCGCGGCAAAGCGGCCATAGGGCGGCGCCCCGGCCTGCTTGCGCGCCGCCGCCTCCGCGGCATAGAAGCCATCGCGATCATTGGCGACCAGCGCCGCCATGACCGGGGCGTCGGGTATGCGGGTCTGGATCAAAACTTCGCCGGGCTTCACCCCGCGTCCCGCGCGTCCCGCGACCTGTGCGATCTGCTGAAATGTGCGTTCCGATGCGCGCAAATCGCCGCCGTCGAGCCCCAGGTCGGCATCGACCACGCCGACAAGCGTGAGGTTCGGGAAATGATAGCCCTTGGTGACAAGCTGCGTCCCGATGATGATGTCGACCAGTCCGCCTTCGACATTGTCGACGAACTCGGCGGCCTTGGCGGGCGACCATAAGGTGTCGGACGTGACGATCGCGACGCGCGCGTCGGGATAGCGCAGCCGGACCTCGTCGGCGACACGCTCGACGCCGGGGCCACAGGCGACCAGGCTGTCTTCATCCTCGCATTCGGGGCACAGCCGCGGCGGCGGCATGACATGGCCGCAATGATGACAGGCGAGGCGATGGACCAGCCGATGCTCGACCATCCATGCGGTGCAATTGGGGCACTGGATGCGGTGGCCGCAGGTGCGGCAGAGCGTCAGCGGCGCAAAGCCCCGGCGGTTGAGAAAGAGCAGGCTTTGCTCACCCTTGGCCAGCCGGTCGGCGAGCGCATCGACCAGCGGCGGCGCCAGCCAGCGGCCGCGATCGGGCGGGTCCGCGCGCATGTCGATCGCGGCGAGGTCGGGCAGGGTCGCGCCGCCGAAACGCGCGGGAAGGACGATATGGCGGTATCGTCCGGCCTCGACCATCGCCAGGCTTTCGAGTGCGGGGGTCGCGCTGGCAAGGATGACGGGCAGCCCTTCGAAATGCCCGCGCATCACCGCGACGTCCCGCGCATGATAATGGACGCCATCCTCCTGCTTGAAGCTTGTTTCATGTGCTTCATCGACGACGATCACGCCAAGCCTGGCATAGGGCAGGAACAGCGCCGACCGCGC
Organism: Sphingopyxis sp.; assembly: GCA_030145715.1. Classification (GTDB taxonomy): domain Bacteria; phylum Pseudomonadota; class Alphaproteobacteria; order Sphingomonadales; family Sphingomonadaceae; genus Sphingopyxis. The sequence continues at coordinate 24,479 of JAIXHQ010000022.1, forward strand.
CCCGACGACGATCTTTGCGTCGCCCGCGGCGATGCTGTGCCAGGCGCGGCGGCGTTCGGCCGTGCGCAATCCGCTGTGCCAGGCAACGGGTTCGCAGCCGAAGCGCGCGGCAAAGCGCGTCAGCATCGGTTCGGTCAGCGCGATTTCGGGGAGCAGCACCAGCGTCTGCTTGCCCGCGTCGATGGCGGCGGCGATCGCCTCCATATAGACTTCGGTCTTGCCCGATCCGGTCACGCCGTCGAGCAGCAGCGTTTCGAACTTTTCGGCGACGACGGCGGCCGTCAACTGGGCGGCGGCGGCGGTCTGCGCGTCGGACAGATCGGGTGGCGCAAAGCCGGGATCGGGTTCGGGATAGGGCTGGTCGGCCGATATGGTAACAGCCTGGAGTGCGCCCGTATCGACCAGCCCGCGGATCACCGCCTCGCTGACGTCGGCCAGCGCGGCGAGTTCGCGGACCATGCCCTGGCGATCGCCGATCCTTTCCAGCGCGACGATACGCTGCGGCGTCATCCGTTTCGGCAACTCGCCCGTGGCGCGATATTCGACGATCGGACGCCGCGCGTCGGCAAAGGCGACACCGGGCAACACCATGCGCAGCACCGCGCCGGGGGGGCTGAGGTAATAGTCGCTGGTCCATTCGACCAGTCGGCGCAGCGGTGCCGCGATCGGCGGAACCGCCATCACCTCATACAGATTGCGCAGACGATTGTCGCCGACCGCCTCGGGCGCGCCAAAGCTGCTGTCCTCCCACACCACGCCGCCCAGCCGTCGCGGGCCAAGCGGTGCGATCACCACGCTGCCAAGGGGCGCTTCGCTATCGCGCGGGACGCGATAGTCGAGCGGCCCAAGGGCAGCGGTGAGCAGGAGGACGCGGGCGCGGATCATGGACTGCGCAGGATATAGGGCGGCGGGGAAAATAGGAAAGCGGGGAGGAAGGCTCACCCCTCCAGAGATTTCCGCGCCTAAGCCGACGCTGTCGCCTTCTTCTTCGCAGGACGCTTCGCGGCCTTCGGGCGTTTGAACCAAAAGCTCCACACCGCCAGGCTGCCCAGCATCGTCATCGCGAGGCCGGAGATGGTGAGCAGGATGCGCCAGGTCCAGCCGCCGACCTTTGACGCATGGATTGGAAAGGCCATGTTGAATGCCTGCGCGCCGGGTGCCATCGCCAGCGCGTCGCGCGCGCCGAGCACTTCGCCGGTCGCGGCGTCGAACGCGATGCTGGTGCGGCCGTTGGGCAGCCATTCGGCGGGCTGCTTCATGCGCAGGCTGATCGGGTCACCGGGCTTGCGCGGCATGGTCAGGATACGGAATTGGGCGTCCGGAAATCGGCGACGCGCCTCTGTCAGCATGGCGGTGTAATCGGGTTTTCCGGTGAGCAGTCCGCCTTTGTATTTCGGTGGATCGAGCGCCTTTGCGGTTTCCGCGACCGGGCCAAAGGGCGCAACGACGGCCAGCGCAAAAGGGCGAAAAATCATCATCGTGCCCGTGACGATCGAAATCAGCAACAGCGGCGCAGCGACGATGCCGATGTCGCGGTGGTGCATGACGATCGACGGGCGGCTCATCCGTTTCGGCCATAGGCGAAGCTGAAATGTCTTGCGCGTGCGCCACCACAGGATCGCGCCGGTGATGACGAACAGGATGCCCGCGATCCCCGCGATCCCGGCCACCCATTTTCCGGCGTCGTCCGCGAACAGATAATGATGAAAATCGAAAATCCACAGTTCGGGCCGCTCCCACTGGGTGGCCCAGCGCGTCATGACCTCCCCCGACTGGCTGGCATAGGCACCCGCTTCCTTGCCCAGGCGAAGCTGATGCAGCCCGAAACTTTCATCGGCATAGATGATGCCCTTTGCGCCCGGCATCGCCATCAGCGTCTCGGTCGTCGCGGTGATGGTGATCAGGTCGCCGCGCAGCGGGTCGCCGGCGCCGGGAATGCCGATCCACAGATGCTTATAGACCAGAATCGTGCCCGACAGGCCCAGCAGCGCCAGCACAAGGCCGATCAGGCCACCGGTCCAGCGGTGAAGCGTATCGAGCAGTTTCATCATGTCGGAACCGCCCCGTTAGAAGCTGTAGTCCCAGCCGAGCGTGAAGGTGCGCCCGCGTCCGGTAAAAAAGCGCGCATTGTCGGCCACCGAGATCGCCTGGCTGTTGTAGGTGACATAATCGACATCGAACAGGTTGGCTGCGGCGAGGGTGATCGCCCCCAAGCGCCTCAGGTCATAACGCAGCACGGCATCCGTCAGCGTATAGCCCGAAAAAGGGCCAGTGTTGGCCGCGGTGCCATAGAATTTGCGGTCGAGATAGACCCCCGCCTGGACGCGCGCCGACACCGGCCCCTTGTTGTAGCTGGCCCAAAGATTGACGCGATCCGGCGAAATATTCGCGCCGTCGAGGTCACTATCGACCTTGCCATCCTTGTTGTTGTCGGTGCGGCCGGACAGATGGGCATAGCCGGTGCCGAGCTTCAGTCCGTCCACCGGCATTTGAACCGCAAGGTTGATTTCGAAACCCTGAATTTCGATGCGCTGGCGCTGAACGTCATAAACGCCCGCGCCGTTCATCACCAACAGGCCGCCATCCTTGGACGTCGACCAGAAATAGGAGGCGCTGGCGTCGAGTGGCCCACGCTTGATTTCGATGCCAACCTCGCGGTTGTTCGAAATGACGGGGGTGACGTTGACGTCCTCGATCCGGAAATTCGGCTGGGAGGTGCCGTTGACCGACCGCAGGATGCGGCCGACGTCGGCAATCGAATAGCCTTCGGCATAGCTGGCATAGGCCCGGATGCCCGCCACGGGTTCGACAATCAGACCGCCGTTGATCAGCAGATCCTTAAAATTGCGGGTGCCGCCGCTGACGCGCGCCGAATTATAGGAGGCCAGCGTTACATAATCGTCGACCTTGAGCTGACCATTTTCCCAGCGCGCGCCGCCCGCAACGCGCAGGACGCCGTCAAACAGTTTCAGATTGGCCTGGCCAAAGGGTGCGAGGGTGCGAAAGGTCGTCGGCGGAACCCAATAGCGTCCGGTCGCGATCATCTCCTGCTGGGTCTTGTCCCACATCGAGTCAAAGCCGAGCGTGATGTTGAGGGCGTCGAAAAACTGCCGTTCATAGCTGACGCGCGCGCCCAGCTTGCGCGATCGGTTCGCCGACTGGTCGAACAATGTGCCGGAGGGGGCGATGCGAACGTCCTGAAAGGTCGGGTCTATACCGCCGCCGAAAATGTCGCGCGACCGGTTGAAAAAGGCCTGAAAGATCAGGTTGCCGCCGCCCAGGTCGGTATCGGTCAGCGTCAGGTTGACGGTCTCGACGCGGTTGGACGCCGCTTCGCCCTGTATTCGGCCTCGCTTTGAACCGGTGGGAAGGCCCGTTGCGCGATTGCCGACAACCTGTACCCAGTCGCCATTGCCCTCCAGGTTGAACCGCGTGGCGAACAGTTCGATGCGGGCAGTCGATGAAAGGTCATAGCCCAGTCGCGCAAAGAAACTGAGGCTCTTGCTGTCCTGAACATCGCCCTGCGTATTGTCGATGCCCACCCGGCGACCGGCGCCATCATAATAAACGCCGCGCGTTTCATAGGAGACGCCGCCGGTCACGTCGAACGCGCCCTGGCGATAGGCGAGCAGTCCGCCGAGCTTGCCGCCAAAGCTGTTGTTTTCGAAATTGCCTGTCGATCCCTGCGCCAGCGCGCGGCCGGACAGGCCGTCTTCGTGTGGGGCCTTGATGACCACCTGATTGACCACGCCGCCGGTCGCGCCAATTCCCTGCAAGGCGTTCGATCCATAAATCAGTTCGACACGATCAAGGAAAAACGGGTCGATCGTATATCCGTCGCGCGATCCGTCGCGGATCGGGGTCGATTGCGGAATGCCGTTGATCGCATAAAGCGGCGACCGGCCGCGCAGCGTTTCGCCAGCGCCCGACAGCTTTTGCCGGGTGGGGGAGAAGCTGGCGGTCAGCGATGCCACCGCATCGATGACCGATCCGGAGATGGCAACCTGTTGATCCAGGCTGTCCTTGGAGATGACATCGATCGTCAACGGCAGTGCGTTCGGCGGCAGGATCGTCCGCGCCGCGGTGACGACGATCGAGTCTTCACCGCCCACCGCTTCGACGGCAGGCGCATTGTCCTGCGCAAGGGCAGGCGAAGAAAGCGCCGTGCAGGCCAGCGCGGCGAAAGCGAATTTGCGGTTCATCAATGGCTCCTGTTTCGGAGTGCGCGCTAGTGCGACACATTCGCAAAAGCAAGCGGAAAGACGATGGGTTGCCGTGCCAGCGAGAGGGGGGACATGGCCGCCAAAGCGCGCTATCACCCCGACCATGCGGGAAAAGGAACTGCGCTTCGCCCTGATTTGCTATGGCGGCATCAGTCTGGCCGTTTACATGCACGGCGTCACCAAGGAAGTGTGGCGGCTCGCCGCATCGTCGCGGATCTTTCATGACGGCGGCCCGCAAAAGGGGTCGGGCGCGGTCTATGGCGACCTGCTGGCGGCGATCGCGGACCATGGCAATGTCCGGCTGCGCGTCTTTGCCGACATCGTCGCGGGGGCCAGTGCAGGCGGAATCAACGGCATATTCCTGGCGCGGGCGATCTCGACCGGGCAGTCGCTCGACCCGCTCACGGACCTTTGGCTTGCCGATGCCGACGTCGACCGGCTGATCGACCCCGATGCGCGGCCCCTGTCGGCGGCGACCAAATTCTGGGCGGTGCCGATCGCCGGCTGGATGATGAAAAAGCGCGGCAATGTCATCGACCGGACGGTCGGTGAGGGCGCACAGGACGAGGTGCGCGCAAAGCTGTCGCGTTTTGTCCGGGCGCGCTGGTTCGAACCGCCGTTCGGCGGAGCGACGTTTTCGAACCTGCTGCTCGATGCCTTTGACGCGATGGATGCGGGACCGCGCGGGCCGGTGCTGGTGCCTGACGGCCAGCCGGTGGACCTGTTCGTTTCGGTCACCGATTTCGCGGGGCACAGTATGCCGCTGGCACTCAACAGTCCGGCGCGCGTGACCGAACATGAACATCGGTTGATCCTGCACTTTCGCCAGGACAGCGGCGCTGGCAAGCGGCTTGACGATGTGCCGGGTCTGGCCGCGGCGGCGCGCGCGACCGCCAGTTTTCCCGGTGCCTTTCCGCCCTTCACGCTGCGCGAACTCGACCGGGTGCTCGAAACGCGCCAGATCGCGTGGCCGGGGCGCGATGCCTTTCTGCACGCCCAGCTTCCCCCGGCGGGCGCCGACGGCGACGCCGCCGACCGCGTTTTGATCGATGGATCGGTGCTGGCGAACGCGCCGTTCCGTCCCGCGATCGCGGCGCTGAAACAGCGTCCGGCGCGGCGCGAGATCGACCGGCGTTTCGTCTATATCGATCCGAAGCCCGACTTTCGCGCGATCAGCTTTGGTAAGCCCGGTGACCCGTCGCCAGGCGCGGAGGCGCGGCTGCCGGGCTTTCTGCCGACGATCCTTGGCGCGCTGTCCGAAATTCCGCGCGAACAGCCGATCCGCGAAAATGTCGAGGCGATCGAGGCGATGTCGCGGCGGATCCGCCGGATGCAGCGTATTGTTGACGCCATGAAGCCCGAGGTCGAGGAACAGGTCGCGGCGCTGTTCGGCACCACCTTCTTTCTCGACACGCCGACGGTGGCGCGGCTCGAAAAATGGCGGGCAAAGGCACAGGAGCAGGCGGCGGCGCGCGCGGGCTTTGCCTATGCGCCCTATGGCCATCTCAAATTGTCGGCGGTGGTCGAGGAACTGGCGAGTCTGATCGACCGGTTACGGCCCCCCGAAGGCAGTGTTCACCGGTCCAATCGGCGGCTGGGGCTGTGGGACGAGGTGCGCGCGCGCGGGCTCGACCGCATTTCGGGCAAGCGGGGCGCGGGGGCAAGCGGCGATGCGATCAGCTTTTTCCGCACCCACGACCTGGGCTTTCGCATCCGGCGTTTGCGGTTTCTTGCGCGCGAACTCGACACGGCGGTCGAGGCGACGCGCGACGGCCGCGACCCGGTATGTGAGGATATGCGCGAGGCGATCTTTACCGCGCTCGGCCTTTATCTCGACCGACAGGGCGACAGTTGGCTGGCGGACATGGATCTGCCCGCCGATGCCGGGGCGGGCGACTGGATCGACGCGATCGCCGCGCGGCGTGACCTGCGGTTGGTCGATGGAGAGGCCGATGCGCTGATCGCGACGGCGCTGTCCGCCATGCCCAAGGATGACCGGCGGACCTTGCTCCTCGCCTATCTCGGCTATCCCTTTTACGACATCGCGACCCTGCCGCTGCTCCAGGGGGAGGGCTTCGACGAGTTTGATCCGATCAAGATCGACCGCATATCCCCCTCCGACGCGACCGCCATCCGGACCGGAGGGGCAGCGGCGATGCTGAAGGGGATCGAATTCAACAGCTTCGGCGCGTTTTTCAGCCGCGCCTATCGCGAGAATGACTATCTGTGGGGCCGCCTCCACGGCGCCGACCGATTGATCGACATCGTCGCGAGCAGCGTCAACGGCGACCGCGCGCTGGCGGCGGACGATCTGAAGGCGATCAAGCGCCGCGCCTTTCACGCGATTCTCGATGAAGAGGAACCGCGATTGACGAAGGTGAAGGCGTTGATTGCCGAACTGCGGGGCGAGATTGGCCCGGTCTAAATCCCTCTCCCCCAGGGGGAGAGTTTCAAACAGCGGTCAATCGGTCAGGTCGTCCCACATTTCCTTGATGCGGCCGAAAAAGCCCTGGCTGGCTGGACATTCCTCGCCGGTTTCGGTTTCACGAAACTCGCAGAGCAATTCCTTTTGCCGCGCGGTCAGCTTCGTCGGCGTCTCGACGTCGATCTGGACGACCAGGTCGCCATGGCCGCGGCCGTTGAGGACCGGCATCCCCGCACCGCGCTGGCGAAGCTGTTTGCCCGACTGAATGCCCGCCGGAATGCTGATCTCGTGCTTCTTTCCGTCCAGGCCGGGAATGGCGATCTCGCCGCCCAGCGCAGCCGTCGTAAAGCTGATCGGCGCGCGCGTGAACAGGCTCGTCCCTTCGCGTTCGAACACCTTGTGCCGTGCCATGTGCAGGAAAATATACAGGTCGCCCGGCGCCGCGCCGCGCGCTCCGCTTTCACCCTCGCCCGTCAGGCGGATGCGGGTGCCCTCGTCGACCCCGGCCGGGATGTTGACGGTCAGCGTCTTGCGGCGGTCGACCCGGCCTTCGCCGTGGCAATTGTTGCAGGGATCGGCGATGACCTCGCCCGCGCCCTGGCAGGACGGGCAGGTACGCTCGACCATGAAGAAACCCTGTTGCGCGCGCACCTTGCCATGGCCGGCGCAGGTGGTGCAGCGATTGGTATGGGTGCCGGGCTTGGCGCCCGACCCGTCGCACGTCTCACAGCGCCCCGCGACATCGACCTGAATTTCGCGTGAAATGCCTGAAAAGGCGTCCTCCAGCTTGATTTCCATGTCATAGCGCAGGTCGGCGCCGCGCGCCGGGCCGCGCTGCTGACGACCGCCACCGCCAAAGGCCGATCCAAAGATCGATTCGAAAATATCGCCGATGTCGCCGAAATCGGCACCCGCTCCCGGCCCGCCGGCACCGCGGACGCCTTCCTTGCCGAACCGGTCGTATGCCGCGCGCTTCTGCGGGTCTTTCAGGCAGTCATAGGCTTCGCTGATTGCCTTGAACCGCGCTTCGCTGTCGTCGCACCCCGGATTTTTGTCGGGGTGATATTTCATTGCGAGCTTGCGATAGCTCGCCTTCAGCGTGGCGTCGTCGGCGGTGCGCTCGACTTCGAGCAGTTCGTAATAATCGATGTCGAGCGACATAATCTACCGGCCCCCTCAACTCCGCCGCACCGACGGTGCAGCGGAGAGAGTTTCATTCTTACTTTTTTTCGTCTTCGACTTCCGAGAATTCGGCGTCGACGACATCTTCGTCATTCTTCGCCGGACCAGCATCGTCATCGGCGCCGGGGGATGCGGCCGCCTGCTGTTCCTTTTCATAGATCGCCTGACCCAGCTTCATCGCGACCTGAGCCAGCGCCTGCGACTTTTCGGTCATCGCGGCGGCGTCGCCGCCTTCGACCGCGGTCTTGGCTTCGGCGATCGCAGCTTCGATCTCGGACTTCAGGCCCGCGTCGACCTTGTCGCCATGTTCGCGAAGCTGGCTTTCGGTCGAATGGATCAGGCTTTCGGCGTTGTTCTTCGCCTCGGCCGCCTCACGGCGCGTCTTGTCCTCTTCGGCGAACTGTTCGGCGTCCTTGACCATCTGGTCGATGTCCGCGTCGGACAGGCCGCCGCTGGCCTGGATCTTGATCTGCTGTTCCTTGCCGGTGCCCTTGTCCTTGGCATGGACCGACACGATGCCGTTGGCGTCGATGTCAAAGGTCACCTCGATCTGCGGCACACCGCGCGGAGCGGGCGGAATGCCGACCAGGTCGAACTGGCCCAGGATCTTGTTGTCCTGCGCCATCTCGCGCTCGCCCTGGAACACGCGGATCGTCACCGCCGACTGATTGTCGTCGGCGGTCGAATAGACCTGCGACTTCTTGGTCGGGATCGTTGTGTTGCGGTCGATCATCTTGGTCATGATGCCGCCCAGCGTCTCGATACCCAGCGACAGCGGGGTGACGTCCAGCAACAGCACGTCCTTGACGTCGCCCTGCAACACGCCCGCCTGAATCGCCGCACCGATCGCGACGACTTCGTCGGGGTTCACGCCGGTATGCGGTTCCTTGCCAAAGAAATCCTTCACGACTTCACGGACGCGCGGCATCCGGGTCATGCCGCCGACGAGGACGACTTCGTCGATTTCGCTGGCCGAAATGCCCGCGTCCTTGATCGCCTTCTTACAGGGTTCCAGCGTGCGCTTGACCAGGTCTTCGACCAGCTTTTCCAGGTCGGCGCGGGTGATCGTCTTGACCAGATGCTTCGGCCCATTGGCGTCTGCGGTGATGAAGGGCAGGTTGACTTCGGTCGTCGCGGCCGACGACAGTTCGATCTTTGCTTTTTCGGCGGCTTCCTTCAACCGCTGGAGCGCCAGCTTGTCGCCGCGCAGGTCGATGCCTTCGTCCTTCTTGAACGTGTCGGCGAGGAATTCGACGACCTTCGAATCGAAATCTTCGCCGCCAAGGAAGGTGTCGCCGTTGGTCGACTTCACCTCGAACACGCCGTCGCCGACCTCAAGGATCGAGATGTCGAACGTGCCGCCGCCAAGGTCATAGACCGCGATCGTCTTGTTCTCGGTCTTGTCGAGTCCATAAGCCAGGGCCGCCGCCGTCGGCTCATTGATGATGCGCAGCACCTCAAGGCCCGCGATCTTGCCCGCGTCCTTGGTCGCCTGACGCTGGGCGTCGTTGAAATAGGCGGGGACGGTGATGACCGCCTGCTCGACCTTTTCGCCCAGATAGGCTTCGGCGGTTTCCTTCATCTTCTGAAGGATGAAAGCCGAAATCTGCGACGGCGAATAATCTTCGCTGCCGGCCTTGACCCATGCGTCGCCGTTGGTGCCCTTGACGATGGTATAGGGAACCAGTTCGGTGTCCTTTTTGGTGATCGGATCGTCGAACCGGCGGCCGATCAGGCGCTTGACCGCGAAAACGGTGTTTTCGGGGTTGGTCACCGCCTGGCGCTTTGCGGGCTGGCCGATCAGGCGCTCGCCATCCTTGGCAAAGGCGACGATCGACGGGGTCGTGCGCGTTCCTTCGACATTCTCGATAACCTTGGGCTTTCCGCCTTCCATCACCGCAACACAGCTATTCGTGGTGCCGAGGTCGATGCCGATCACTTTGGCCATTGGTAATACGTCCTTGTCACTGTCCCGGCGCCCTGAAAAGGCACGCCTTATGTTGAGTCCCATGCGGGTTTTGCTGGGGGCGATATAGGTGCGCTTTGCCTTGGCACAAGGGCTTTCACAGCTTATCGGGGGTGCAAGAATATCCCGCATTATGGAGTCCCCCGAAATGAAACCCCTCGCCCTTGCCGCTCTTGCCGCCACCGCGCTCAGCCTGACCGGCTGCGGCGAAAATCCGGTCACTGCAAAGCCGCTGAACGTCGTCAGCGGTCATATCGTGATGGGCGCGACCCCCGACCGCCCTGCCGCTGGCTATTTCCGCGTCCAGGGCGGGCCGAAGCCGGTGCAGTTGGTGGCCGTCACCTCCGACCTCGCCCAGCGCGCGGAAATGCATGAAAATGTGCGGGAAAATGGCATGGTGTCGATGAAGCCGCTGCAAAGTGCCGATGTTCCCGCCAACGGCGAACTGGTGTTCAAACAGGGCGGCAAGCATCTGATGATCTGGGGCATCAATGGCGCCGCGGTGCGCGCGGGCAAGCTGCCGATGGCGTTCGTCTTCACCAACAACAATAATGAACGCATCCTCTTCGACATGGTCATCAAGCCTGCGGAGGGCGCGGCAGCCGCAGCGGATTCGAGCGGGGCCGATCATGGTTCGATGGACATGGGCGCCGACAAGGCGGCGGATACTGAAAAGAAATAAGCATCGGTGCCGGGTCCTTCGCGCGCCCTGACACCTGGCGAAATCGCGCTCGCCCGAACCGTGTTCGGCGACGCGATCGCCTATGACCGGGTGCGCGTGAACCATTATAAATGGATATTCTTTCAGCCGCGCCAGATCGTGATGGCGCCGATGGGCAACTTGCATTTCAACCCGCGCGGCGACCTGTATCGCGATGATTTCAGCGCCGCCCCTCAGCCTTTGCAGGGCCTGTTCATTCACGAGATGACCCATGTGTGGCAGGCGCAGACGCGCGGGCGCTGGTATCTGGTGCTGATGCGCCATCCGTTCGCGACCTATGCCTACACTCTCAAACCCGGCTGGCCGCTCGCCCGCTATGGGCTGGAGCAACAGGCGGAGATTGTTCGCCATTACTGGTTGCAAACCCGGCAGATCATCGTCGGCGGCGCGCCGGGGGTCGAGGCCTATCGGGCGATATTGCCGGCGGAGTGGCGGGCGGCGCCTTGACCATCGGCACGTGTCGAGCCGGTGTCATCGCCTTGCAGTAACCACGCCGCTCCTCAGCCAATCGGGAAGGCGCCGAATTTTCCGATTAGCGACTAGCCAGATGGGCCATGTTCGTTCTATGTTCCGTTCATGAATTCAACCACGCTCGTCGTCGCTCTCGCGGCTCTCGCCCTTGGTGTCTTGATCGGCTGGCTTTTCGCGGGGCGACAGTCGGGCATATTGAAGGCGGAACGCGACGGGCTGTCGGATCGGTTTAAGGTCGCGATCACCGACCTTGCGACCGAGGCAGAGGCGCGCAAGGGCGCCGACATCCAACTCGCCTCGCTGGTCAGTGAACAGCGCGCGCGCGACGCGGCGCATGACGCACAGATCGCGCAATTGAAGGATGCACAGGCGGCGCTTACCGCCCAGTTCCGCGAGGTCGGGCAGGTCATGCTCGACGGCGCGCAAAAGGCGTTTCTCGACCGTGCGGAGGCGCGGTTCAGGGAAAGCGAGGCCGCGGCCGGACAGAATCTGAAGGCGCTGCTGTCGCCCGTACACGACCGGCTGGAAAAATATGAAGCGGCGGTGGCAAAGGTAGAGGCGGAACGGCGCGATGCCTTTGGTCTGCTCCACGGTCAGATCGCCGCGATGCGCGAGGGGACGGAGCGCGTGTCGAGCGAGGCGGCGAAACTGGTCAACGCGCTGCGCAACGCGCCAAAGGCGCGGGGGCGGTGGGGCGAACAACAGCTCAGGAACGTGCTCGAAAGCTGCGGCCTTTCCGAACATGCCGATTTCCAGACGGAGGTCAGCGTGAATGACGGCGATGGCGGGCGCTTGCGCCCCGACGTCGTGGTAAAGGTGCCGGGTGGGCAAAGCCTGGTGATCGACGCGAAAGTGTCGCTCAATGCCTATCAGGACGCCTTTGGTGCGGTCGATGAACGGGAAAAGATCGCGCATCTTGCCGCCCATGCGACCGCGATGAAGGCGCATGTCAACGCGCTTGGTGCAAAGGCCTATTGGAACCAGTTCGCCGATACGCCCGATTTCGTCGTGATGTTCGTGCCGGGCGAACATTTCCTCGCCGCCGCGCTCGATCAGGACGCCGGGCTTTGGGATTATGCGTTCGAACGCAAGGTGCTGCTGGCGACCCCGACCAACCTCATCGCGATCGCGCGCACCGTCGCGGCGGTGTGGCGGCAGGAAAAGCTTGCCGATCAGGCGCGCGAGATCGCGGCACTGGGCAAGGAACTTTATGCCCGCATCGCCACGATGGGCGAACATATCGTCAAGGTCGGCCGAAATATCGATCAGGCGGCGGGGGCCTATAATGCGTTTGTCGGCAGTTTTGAGGATCGTGTCCTGACACAGGCCCGGAAATTCGAGGCGCTGGACATAGAGACGGGCGATAAGGCTATTCCCGAATTGCCCATCGTCGAACGGGGCGCGCGGCCGCTAGCCAAATTGTCGGTGGCCCCAGCCGCCGTCATCGACGCCGGTACGTCATAGTCTTGCTCCTGTCGCTAGTCAGATTGCGCGCTTCAGCACGGCACCCCGCCCGTCGGCACCCATGATTTCCATCATGCCGTCGGTCGGAAAGCTGAGGGTAACGGGCTGACGCATCAGGTCGAACAGCGCCGCTTCCTGCGCCATTGCCGCACCGGGGCAAGCCATTTTCGTCGCCATTAACGGACCGGCGGTCAGCACCCGCTTCGCAAAAGCATATTGGCCCGAAAAGCGGTTGCACCCCGCGCTGCCGCTCAGCCGCTCTCCGTCAAAGCGCAGCGATGTCGACCGGTCCGTCGCGACCGCGCTGCCGCCGATCGAAACGAACGTCCAGTTCGTTCCGGCGAGTTCGGATGGCGGCACGATCGCCCCGCCGCATCCCTTCACCGTCTTGCCGTCGGCGACCACCGTCACCGTGTCGCGATAGCGGCGGTCGCTCATCCCGTCGTTGCATTCGCGGCGCGCGACATCGACGGTCAGCCGATCGGTGACATAGCGTTCGCCGGCGCCGCCGCGCTGCGCGCCGGGGTTCGGCGCCATGATCTTCGTCTCGCCATAGTCGCCATCATAATTCAGCCGGTCGGGCGTGATTTCGAGCGTCCAGCCCGGCTCGGTGCCGATCGCCATATAGGCGGCGGCGACGTTCGCGGGCTTTCGGGGCTCGCTCATCGAAGCGCAGCCACCAAGGACCGGCAACAGAATCAGGGGCAACGCGCGAATCATCGGCACCATCTGTCTCCCGCCCCTGTAAAACTTGTGCAGCGTGACAAAGATTACACGGGTTCGACCGCAAAAACTATCGCCGCTGGTTCAGCACCTCATACGCCATCACCGCCGTTGCGACGGCGGCGTTCAAGCTGTCGGCCTTGCCCATCATCGGTATCTTCACGCGCACGTCGGCGGCGGCGGCATAGTCGGCGGGCATACCCTGCGATTCATTGCCGGTCAGGATAAAGGTCGGCGCGGCATAGCGTACCGCCTGATAATCCCGGGTGTCGTCGCCCAGCCATGTCGCGACCAACTGACCATGTGCCGCGCGCAGCCAGGGCAGAAACTCCTCCCACCGCGCCTGCACCAGCTTTTGAGTAAAGATGGCGCCCATGCTCGCGCGCACCGCCTCGACGGCATAGGGATCGGTCGATTCGTCGAGCAGAATCAACCCGCCCGCTCCGACGGCATCGCCGGTCCGCAACATGGTGCCCAGATTGCCCGGATCGCGAAGCCGTTCGGCGACGAGCCAGATCGGGGCGCTGTCGCGGTCGACATCGGCCAGTGTCATTCGCGGTTCGGCATAGATGCCGACGACGGTCTGCGGATTATCCTTGCCCGACAATTTGGACAGGATCGCACCCGTCGTGTCGATCACCTCGCCGCCCGCCGCCAGCGTATCGGCGGCCAGTGCCGCCGTCAGCGGGTGCGCGTCGCCTTCGGGACCCAGGAACAGCCATTGGGGCAGGATGCCGGCTTCGCGCGCCTCGGTCGCGATACGCAGCCCTTCGACCAGAAACAGGCCTTCGGCGCGGCGATGGCGCTTTTCGCGCAACAATCGCATCCGCTTGACCAGCGGGTTCGACAGGCTTTCGATCAGGCTGCGGCGACCGGTCATCCGGTCAATCCTCGCCAAAGCTGTCCTTGACCAGCCCGACGAGTTTCAGCAGAGCCGCGTCGGCGCCGTCGCCGCGCGTGTGAATGGTGATCGAATCGCCCTTTGCCGCGCCCAGCATCATCAATCCCATGATCGACGTGCCGTTGACCCGCGACCCGCCCTTTTCGACCTCGACCGACACGGTTTCGGGCAAGCGGCTGACAAAGGTCACGAATTTGGCGCTGGCGCGGGCGTGAAGGCCGCGCTGATTGGTGATTTCGACGGTTTCAGACAGTTCAGTCATGGGCCAACCCCCAGCATTTCCGACGCGACCGAGATATATTTCTGTCCGGCTTCCTTCGCCGCGATGACCGCCGCACGCAATTCCATCGTCTTGCGTGCGCTTTCCAGCCGGATCAGCATTGGCAGATTGACCCCGGCGATCACTTCCGTGCGGCCCGATTCGAGCAGGCTGATCGCCAGGTTCGACGGTGTGCCGCCGAACAGGTCGGTCAGCATCACGACGCCGCGCCCTTCGTCAACCGTGCGGATCGCGTCGGCGATTTCCTTGCGGCGCATTTCCATATTGTCGTTGGGACCGATGCACACGGTCGCGATGGCCCTTTGCGGGCCGACGACATGTTCCATTGCGCGGACCATTTCCTCCGCCAGGCGCCCATGGGTGACGATCACCATTCCAAGAAGCGGCAGAGCCTTATCGTTCGCCATGCAGTCTTCGACCCTTATGTTTTGCCACCTGATGCGGGAGAGGCGGGCGGCGGCTTGCCCTCAAGCCCATCTTGCGGGGCAGAGTCAAGATTGCGGTGGGTCAGTGTTGGTTCATGCCCGGCGTCGCGTAGCGTTTGGGCAACACGGTGCGCGACATGCACCGATCGATGGCGACCGCCGGTGCAGCCAAAAGCTATGGTGACATAGCTTTTTCCCTCTGCGCGGTATCGCGGCAACAGCGTCAATATCAGTCTCTCGATCTGCGCGACGCTGTCCTCATAGGCGGAATCGGCCCGTACATAGGCGGCCACGTCGGCGTCCAGTCCGGTGCCGGGCTTCAGCTTCGCATCCCAGTGCGGATTGCGCAGATAGCGCATGTCGAACACCAGGTCGGCGTTGCGCGGCAGGCCGCGCGCGAAGCCAAAGCTCAATATGTTGAGCACTGGTTCGTCGGCGTCCGTATCGCCGAACCGCTGGCGCGCTTCCTGTTGCAGGTCGTTGCTGCTGTAATTGGTGGTGTCGATGACATGCTCGGCCCAGCGGCGAAGCGGTTCCATCATCTCACGTTCACGCGCGATGCCGTCCGCCGCCGGGCGGTCCTCGGCCATCGGATGCCGCCGCCGCGTCTCCGAAAACCGGCGTTCCAACTCTGCCCCCGCGCAATCGAGAAACAGCGTCTGGATGTCGCGGCCACCCGCTTCGCGCAACTCCTTGATACGGCGGACCAGCAGCGCGGGTCGGAAGCCGCGGCTGCGGCTGTCGATGCCGACCGCCAGCGGGCGTCCCGCCTCATGGCGAAGGACGGGCGCGTCGATCAACGTTTCGAGCAGCGCGAGGGGCAGGTTGTCGACGACTTCCCAGCCCAGATCCTCCAGCACTTTCAGCACGGTCGACTTGCCCGCGCCGGACAGGCCCGTGACCAGCAGCAAGCGTGATTCGGCCGGCGGGGTCATCCTTTATGAATCATGCGGCGGGCGCCAGCCGTTCGAGGGCCAGCATGATCTTGATCGGCGCCGATGCCTCGAACGCCGACAGCAACAGCGCGGGCAGGGGGTGGCCCGCGACCATTTCGACCTGGTTCATCACCGGCATCCGGTCGTAACGATCGGTCAGTCGCACCGCGAGGGCGAGCGGCACCGGCGCCGTCCATGGCCGTTCGACGATGCCGATGCCGCGGATTTCCAGCTTGCCCGCCAGGCTTTCGGGCGGACGGCACCACAGGCGATCGCGTTCGAACCATATGTCGCAGCGATCGTCGGCGACCAGCTTTGCCCCGCGATCGATCAGCCGCAGCGCCAGGTCCGACTTGCCCTGTCCCGAATTGCCCAGGATCAATACGCCGCCATTGCCCGCCGCGACACAGCTCGCATGGATGTTGACGATCGCGCTTTTGGTCCGGCTCGGAAGCATCGCGCAGGTTTACCGGCGGCGATGCTGCGCTGCAAGACGATAGGATGGGGGTGTCACGACGTTTCCGCGCCGTCTTCACGCGCGGGCAGGGTGATGAGCAGGCTGGCGCCCGGCTTGCCGTCGTCGCGGTCCTTGGCGCTGATCGTCCCGGCATGGCCTTCGACGATCGTCCGGGCGATCGCGAGCCCCAGCCCGCTGTGGCGGCCAAAGACTTCGCCGGCGGGCCGCTCGCTGTGGAAACGCCGGAATATGGCGTCGCGCTGCGCGGGGTCGATGCCGGGACCGTCGTCGTCGACCCTTATATGAATCTCGTCGCCCAGAAGGGTTGCGGAGATGCAGACAAGGCCGGTCGCGGGCGAAAAGCTGATCGCATTGTCGATCACATTGTCGATCGCGCGTTCCAGCCGGTGGCCATCGCCCATCACCACGGTCGTCCCCTTGCGCGGGCGGGCAAAGGCGACGCGCGGATGCGGGGCGCTGGCATCGACCCGTGCCGCGCGCGCGGCCAGCATCGATTCCATCATGATCCCGACGTCGATCGGTTCGAACAGGGTGCGCGAAAGCTGTGCGTCCACGCGGCTCGCCTCGCTGATGTCGTTTACCAGCCGGTCGAGTCGGTGGACATCCTCGGCGGCGATGGCGAGCAATTGCGCACGCTGTTCGTCGGTTTTGACCCGGCCCAGTCCCTCGATCGCCGACCGGACCGAAGCGATCGGGTTCTTGAGTTCGTGCGTCACATCGGCGGCGAAATGTTCGCCCGCATCGATGCGTTCGCGCAGCGCCTGGGTCATGTCGGACAGCGCGCGGGCCAGCGTGCCGATTTCATCGCGGCGGCTGGGCAGCCGGGGAACCACGACCTCGCGCGCGCGGCCCAGCCGGACGCGCACCGCGGCGCGCGCCAGTCGCCGCAGCGGGCGCACGATCGTCCGTGCCAAGAACAACGACAGCAGAACCGATGCCAAAAGCACCATCGCGACGACAACCGCGATGCGGAAACGTTCGGCGCGCACGGTGCGCGTGATGTCGCGGGCGTTGAGCGTCATCAACATCGTTTGCGGCATGTCCAGGTCGACGATGCGCGCCGCGCTGAGCAGCGGCGTGCGTTCGGGCGCATAGCGGAAGCGGCTCGTTGCGACGTCGCCACGCTGCGCCTCGACCACCTCGGGCCACGCGGACGCCCTGTCGACGCGCGGTTCCTGAAAATCGGGATAGGTCGGTGCGCCGACGATCCAGTCGATGCCGCGATCCATCGCACGGGCGGCATCGCGTTTCCATGGCTGAAGGTCCGGATCTCGCAGCGTATAGGTCGGCGGCGCGGTTTCGAAACTGTCGAAAATCCGCCGTCCATCGGCGGCATAAAAGCGGATTCGCGATTCGGTCGCGGCGGTAAATTCCTCGATCAATTGCGCCCGCTGTTCGGGGCGCGCCGCCTCCAGCGCGCTGTCCAGCATCGCGAGCTGGTCTATCATCACGCCGACCCGCATATCGACCAGACGGCTGCGATAGGTGTCGAGATAATAGAATCCGCCGGCCAGCAAGGCGACCGCCAGAATATTGACCGCCAGGATGCGCGTCGTCAGCGACCAGCGCGCGGACCAGACGAGCGGCGATTCTTCCTGTTCGGCGATCGAGGCGTCAACTGTCGTCGGCAAAGCGATACCCCGCACCATAAAGTGTTGCGATGGCGTCGAATTCCGGGTCGGCTTCGCGGAATTTGCGGCGCAGTCGCTTGATGTGACTGTCGATCGTGCGATCGTCGATATAGACATCGTCCTGATAGGCGGCGTCCATCAACTGGTTGCGGCTGCGCACTATGCCGGGGCGCGACGCCAGCGTCTCTAAAATCAGAAATTCGGTGACGGTCAGCGTCACGTCCTTGCCGTCCCAACTGACGCGATGGCGCGCGGGATCCATCTGCAGCCGCCCGCGTGTGATCGGGTCGGCCACCGGTTCGTCATCCTCGCTCGGAACCTTGCGGTTCAACTCGACGCGGCGCAGGATCGCGCGGATGCGGGCAATTACCAGCCGCTGTGAAAAAGGCTTGGCGATATAATCGTCGGCACCCATCGCGAGACCCAGCGCCTCGTCGATCTCGTCATCCTTGCTGGTCAGGAAAATGACGGGAAGCTGGCTTTTCTCGCGCAGCCGACGCAGCAGTTCCAGCCCGTCCATGCGCGGCATCTTGACGTCGAATACCGCCAGATCGGGCGGATTGTCGATCAGCGGTTTCAGCGCCGCTTCGCCGTCCGAATAGACACGCGTGGCAAAGCCTTCGGCCTGCAGCGCGATCGACAGGGATTGCAGGATGTTGCGGTCGTCGTCGACCAGCGCGATGGTTGCCGTCATGCTCTTTCCATTGGCGGGGCGGAGGGCAGAGCTAGCCGATCCGGCTTCGACCGACAACCGTCACGGATGGCCGCAGGCCTGCGGCGGAATCTTTTGACCTCACCCCCCATCCTCGCTAACGCGACGGGGATTTACGGAATCGGCGTCGCGTCGGCACCCCATGACTTGCGGGCCAGCCCATTTTTTCGGCAGGTTTTGCATACCTATGCAATGGCGGCGGCGTCGAAGGTGAAAGGCAAGGCAATGACGAAAATGGTGATCGGCACGGACAGCGTGGCAACGCGGGCGGACGTCGCGGAAAACTGGGGCACGTCGGCGCTGATCGAGGATGCCGTTCGCCATGGCGAAGGCCTGCTGGCAAAGGATGGTCCGCTGGTCGTCGAAACCGGCAAGCACACCGGCCGCAGCGCGAAGGATAAGTTCATCGTTCAGGACGATGAAACGCGCGATACCATCTGGTGGGGCAAGACCAATGTGCCGATGACGCCCGACCATTTCGCCGCGCTGAAGGCGGATTTCCTTGCGCATCTGGCCGATCGCCCGCGCCTATTCCGCCAGCAATTATTCGGCGGTTCGCAGCCTGAACATCGCGTGGCGGTTCAGGTCGTCACCGAATTTGCGTGGCACAGCCAGTTCATCCGTACGCTGCTCTGCCGCCCCACCGCCGACGAGTTGGCGTCGTTCGCGGCCGAATATACGATCATCGACCTGCCCAGCTTCCGTGCCGATCCGGCGCGCCATGGCTCGCGCACCGAAACGGTGGTCGCGGTCAATTTCTCGGAAAAATTGATCCTGATCGGCGGCACCCAATATGCCGGCGAAATGAAGAAGTCGGTGTTCGGCATCCTCAACTATCTGCTCCCGGTAAAGGGTGTGATGCCGATGCATTGTTCGGCGAACATCGGTCCCGACGGCGACACGGCGGTCTTTTTCGGCCTGTCGGGCACCGGCAAGACGACGCTGTCGGCAGACGCCTCGCGCACGTTGATCGGCGACGACGAACATGGCTGGTCGGATACCGCGGTCTTCAATTTCGAAGGCGGCTGCTACGCCAAGATGATCCGCCTGTCGCCCGAGGCGGAGCCAGAGATATTCGCGACGACCCGCCGGTTCGGCACCGTGCTGGAAAATGTCGTGATCGACCCCGTCACGCGCGAGCTCGATTTCGACGACGCGACGCTGGCGGAAAACAGCCGGGGTTCCTACCCGATCGATTTCATTCCGAACACGTCGGAAAATAATATGGGGCCGGTGCCACAAACGGTCATCATGCTGACCGCCGACGCCTATGGCGTGCTGCCCCCGATCGCCCGACTGACGCCGGACCAGGCGATGTATCATTTCCTGTCGGGCTATACCGCGCGCGTCGCGGGGACCGAAATCGGTGTGACCGAACCCGAAGCGACCTTCTCGACCTGTTTTGGCGCGCCTTTCATGCCGCGTCATCCCTCGGTTTACGGCAATCTGCTGAAGGAACGCATCGCAAAGGGCGGGGTCCAGTGCTGGCTGGTCAACACCGGCTGGACCGGCGGCATGGCGACGATGGACGGCATCAAGCGTATGCCGATCAAGGCGACGCGCGCGCTGCTCAACGCCGCGCTCGACGGCAGCCTGAACGACGCCGAGTTCCGCCGCGATCCGAATTTCGGCTTCATGGTTCCCGTTGCCGTGCCGGGCGTCGACAGCGGTCTTCTCGACCCGCGCGAAGCGTGGAGCGACAAGGCGGCCTATGACCGGACGGCGCAAACGCTCGTCGGCCAATTTATCGACAATTTCGCGCAATTCGCGGATCATGTCGACGAAGGTGTCCGCCAGGCGGCACCGCAGGCAGCCGTCGCGGCCTGATCGACCCGGACCTCTTCCGGGTGCGCATTCACCCGGAAGGACCGGACCAATGACGACCGAATATTCACCGCGCCTGTTCGAGCGCGATTTCGAAATTCACGCGATCGGCAACGGCCTGCTCGCGCATACCCTGCCGCGCGCGGCGTGGACGCATGAAGCGCATCTGGGCGCCTGCCTGTGGCTGTTGACCGAACGGCCCGACATCGACGTCGATGCCCGGATCGCGGCGATCATCAGCCGTTACAACGAAAGCGTCGGCGGCATTAACGACGACACGCAGGGCTATCACGACAGCATCACCCGCGCCTATATCGCGGGGGTGCGGCTGTTCCTGTCCGAAACGGCCGAAACGGGGCTGGCGGCGCGCGTCAATGCGCTGCTGCTTTCACCGATGGGCGATCGCGACTGGCCGCTGCGCTTTTACAGCCGCGATCTCCTGTTTTCGGTGGCGGCGCGGCGCGGGTTCGTCGAACCCGATCGGGCGCCTTTGCCCTGATGTTCGCAACTGTGCGGCGCGTCAGCCCTTTGCCCCCGCGACATATTCGGCGACATTCTGGGCCAGCACGTCCAGCGGGACATTGCCGCCCTTGACCACCACGTCGTTGAAATCGCGCAGGTCATATCGCTGGCCAAGCGCCTTTTGCGCCAGCCCGCGCTGACGCACGATCTCGCTGTGCCCGACCTTGTACCCGCACGCCTGTCCGGGCCAGCTAC
Organism: Sphingopyxis sp.; assembly: GCA_030145715.1. GTDB lineage: Bacteria > Pseudomonadota > Alphaproteobacteria > Sphingomonadales > Sphingomonadaceae > Sphingopyxis. The sequence goes on from JAIXHQ010000022.1 coordinate 45,557, forward strand.
AATAACGGTCGACCTCGCTCGCGACTTCCAGCGGGTTCGATCCGTTTTCCTTGACGAAAAACGCGACACCCTGCTCGCGCGTCCACCGCTTCGCGTGCAGGCCAGTGTCGACGACCAGTCGGCACGCGCGGAATGCCAGTGACTGGAGGTAACCTAGCCGCCCGACCTCGAAATCGTCATACAGGCCCAGTTCGTCGGCCAATTGTTCGGCATAGAGCGCCCAGCCTTCGCTATAGGCGTTGAACGCCAGCATCGTGCGGATCAGCGGCTGCTGGTTCGCATATTCGCCCTGCCAGACATGGCCCGGAATCGCCTCGTGCATCGCAAGGTCGGGCAGCGAATATTTGCTGTGCAATTCGGTGGTATGCAGGTTGATCCAGAATTTTCCCGGAACGCTGCCGTCGATCGACCCCGCCCCGCCATAGGCGGCGGGCGCACCGGGTTCCTCCGCCAGCGGCAGGCGCTTTACCTCGACATTGCCCTTGACCAATGTGCGGAACGCGCGCGGCAATTGCGCGCGGATCTTGCCAAGCCAGGTCTGGATATAGGCACGGATTTCGTCGCGGCCGGCATCATTATCGGGAAATTTGAAGCGCGGATCCTTGGCCAGCGCATTCATCCGGTCGCCGACCGATCCCCCGGTATAGCCAAGCCTTTTCAGGATCGGTTCCATCCGGCCTTGCAGTTGGGCCAGTTCCTGAAGGCCCATTTGATGAACCTCTTCGGCGGTCATCCGGGTCGTCGTCGATGCGCGCAGCGCCCAGCCGTAAAATTCGTCTCCGCCCGGACGTGCCCACATGCCCGCATCCATCGTCGCCTTCGGCCGCTGTGCCTTCAGTTCGGCCAGTTGGCGTTTGAGCGCCGCGGTAACCGGGCCTTGCACGACCTTGCCCGCCCGCGCGCTCCAGTCGCCCGCAATGTCCTTCTCGCCCGTCCGGCGCACCAGGCTTTCGACCATCGACCCGCCCGCCATGGCGTCGGCGATCGTCGCCTCCATCTGCTTGACCGCCTTGTCGATCAGGAAGCCGGGGGCGATCAGCCCCTGCGCGCCCGCGGCTTTCAACCGCTCGGTCTCGCCGTCCAGCACACCGGGAAAGGCATTGAGGCGCGCGACATAGGCTTCGGCATCGGCCGACGTCTTGACCGGATGATCGCTGTCGAGGAATTTCGGTACGTCCAGATAGGCTCCGACATTCTGGATCACGACATAGGGCGTGTTGCGCCATCCCCCCACCGCGACGTCGCCATAGGGCAGGGCAAAGCCGTCGAGCGCAACGCCATAGGCGCTTTCGACCACGGCCAGGCTGGTGCGCGTCTTGTGATCGAGCCCGGCCTTGTCAAAGGCACGAACGCGCGCGACGTCGGCCTTCAGCGTGTCGACCACCGTCTTTTGCCCGGCGGCCGACCGGTCGCTCAACTTGCCGCGCTCGGCGGCGCGCGCGCCGATATCGATGCCAAGCGAGGTTGCGCTCTCTGGCGACAGGGCAAGCAGGTTATCGGCGATCGACGCCAACAGCGCATCGGCGCCCTTTGCACCGGTGGCGGCACCGCCCTGAAACGCCGACGTCGGCGCGGCGAGGGCGATGCCAGCCGCTCCCGCACCCAGGCTGGCGAGCGTGTGGCGGCGGCTTAAAGGCGTGGAAAGCGGATTGGACACGGACGGCTCCCTTGGGCTTGGTTTCTTCTGAAACCTGTCTAGGCAGCCCGGCGCGCCGGTCAATGAAAAGGGATGGAACGGCGGCGAAACGACGCGCCGCAGACATCATGGGAATGGTTGCCAAATGGGGCGTCAGCCGACGCGCGTCCCGTAAGGGGACGGGCGGGGCGGTCTCGCCTACGCCGCCATCAGGCGCAATTCTTCGCGGAAATCCTCGTCCACCCCGATGCGGCTTCGCATCGGGGTGACGGCGCTGTCCGAATCGGCGTCGCCTTCCTCGAACAGCGCGCAGGGCGCCATGCCGCCGCGTGCGAGGCTGTGACGCTGCACAACCTTGCCCGTCGGGCGAAACCCCAGCTTGCGCAGAACCGCGCCCGACGCCGGATTGTCGATGAAATGACCGGCCGACAGCTTCGGCAGGTTCATCGCGCGTGCAATGTGGACGAGCTGACGCCCGGCCTCGGTCGCAAAGCCAAGTCCCCAATAGGGGCGCGCGATCCAGTAACCCATTTCCAGCCCGTCTTCGGGGCCGGGTGAAATGCCGCAGCCGCCGACAAGGCGCGGCGCCCCACCGGTGCGGGCAAAGATCAGGAAGCGCGGCTGGTCGGGGTCGAGCGGCTTGCCCAGAAATTCCCGCGCCTGTTCCTCGCCATAGGGCCAGGGTGCAGTCGCCAGATTGCGGACCACGGCTTCCTCGCCGATTGCGTGGGCCAGCGCCGAGGCGTCTTCCAGCCAGCCGGGCCGCAGCAACAGTCTTTCGGTACGCGCGAACATATTATCCAACTCCCAATGCCTGTCGCCTTGGCGCCAGATGGTGACGCTTTGACGACATTCGATACAGAGGGAGATGGATGGCCCGCTTTTTACGCCAGACTGTCTCAAGTGACAGAAATCAGGCAAGAAAAAAGGGAGTCCGGGGTGACCCGTCTCCCTCTTTTCGAACTTTGTCTCCGCGTTGGCGGAAAGGACCGTTCCGGGTCATCCCTTGGTGGACGACCCGTACAAAGTCGTCCTTATTCAGCAGCTTCCGCCATGGCGTCGACCGACACATATTTGCGGCCAAGCTTGCCATCATGGAATCGGACCTGGCCTTCGGCGGTTGCGAACAGCGTGTGATCCTTGCCCATGCCGACGTTGACGCCCGGATAAACCTTGGTGCCGCGCTGACGCACGATGATGTTGCCGCCGATCACTTCCTGACCGCCAAACTTCTTCACGCCAAGGCGGCGGCCGGCTGAGTCGCGACCGTTACGCGAAGAACCGCCTGCTTTCTTATGTGCCATGACTGATGCTCCTTAATTCGGTTTCAAAGGGCCGAGCCGCGTCGCCGCGCTCAGGCTTCCTTCTGGGGGGCTGCCTTCTTGGCAGCAGGCTTCTTGGCGGGCGCCTCGGCGGCGGCTTCGGTCTTGGGGGCAGCAGCCTTTTTGGGCGCTTCCTCTGCCGGAGCAGCTTCGGCCTTCGGCGCAGCTTCCTTTTTCGGAGCGGCCTTCTTGGCATCGCCCACGGCAAGGATGCGCAGCAGCGTCAGCGACTGGCGGTGGCCGTTGCGGCGACGATAATTGTGCCGGCGGCGCTTCTTGAAGACGATGACCTTTTCGCCGCGCGTCTGGGCGATGATTTCGGCCGAAACGACGAGGCCGTCGGCGCTCTTCACTTCGCCGCCGTCACCGGCCAGCAGGATGTCGCCCAGCGACACGGTGTCGCCAGCTTCGCCGTCGATCTTTTCAACGGCGATCTTGTCTCCAGCGGCGACGCGATACTGCTTGCCGCCCGTGCGCACGATTG
>JAIXHQ010000023.1 GCA_030145715.1 Sphingopyxis sp.
GTTCGGTAAACTCAAACAACAGCGCCGCATCGCGACCCGCTACGACAAAACCGTCCTATCCTTCGAGAGCTTCCTAAACCTCGCCGCTGCAAGGCTGTGGTTGAAATCTTTTGTCAACACGACCTAGACCGACATTTTTTTCTGTTCCAAATCGCTATGGCGCGGGAAACAATTGAGTGGGAATAGGGGCCGTCGCCATTTTCCAGCGCAGGCTGACGGCGATTGCTGCTATCGCCCCGCTTCATTCCTGAGGAGGATAGATTTTGGACGCTGCCGAACGCCAAACGCCCGACCCCGTGGTGGCGCATGACATCGATACGCTGATCGTCGGCGGCGGGCCGGCGGGGCTGACGGCGGCGATCTATCTGGCGCGCTATCACCGGTCGGTGCTGGTTGTCGACGACGGCAACAGCCGCGCGCGCTGGATCGCCCGGTCGCACAATCATGCGGGCTTTCCCGACGGCATCGGCGGCGAGGAATTGCTGGAACGGATGGGCGAACAGGCGCGGCGTTACGGCGCCGCTTTCGCCACCGGCCGGGTCGATCATATCGCGGACGAGGACGGATTTTTCGTCGCCCATGGCGCGGGCGTGACGATCCGCGCCCGGACCGTCGTGCTGGCGACGGGGGTCGAGAACAAGCGCCCGGCGATGGACGATGCGGCCCATGCCGACGCGCTGCGCCGCCACCTGCTGCGTTATTGCCCCGTGTGCGACGGTTATGAAGCGAGCGGTCAGGCGATCGCGGTGCTGGGCGCCGATTCGCATGGCGTCGCCGAAGCCCTTTTCCTGCGCGGTTTTTCGGACGACATCTGCCTGCTGGCGCAGACCAGCGTCGAACTCGACGGCGACGACCGCGCGGCGCTCGATGGCGCGGGGGTCGCGGTCGCGGCATCGCCGGTCGCCGCGATCGACTGTTCGGGGGACGCGGTATCCGTCACCTTTGCCGACGGGACGCAGCGGGTTTTCGATACCCTCTATCCGGCGCTCGGGTCCGACAGCAAGGCGGACCTTGCCCGCCTGCTCGGCGTCGACCTGAGCGAAGCGGGATGCATCCATGTCGATGCGAAACAGCGCACCAATGTCGCGGGCGTCTATTCCGCGGGCGACATCGTCGCGGCGCTCGACCAGATCAGCGTCGCGATGGGCCATGCGGCAATCGCCGCGACGACGCTGCACAACGACCTGCGCGAACGCGACGGACATACGGCCCAGTCCTGAACCCTAAGGCTCCGACGGATCAGCGCCGCACAGCGCGTTCGCGGGAACGGCGATGTCGATCATCTTGGGATAGGGAAGGTCGAGATTGTCCATGATCGCGATAAATTCGGCCAACGTCCGCCCGTCGCCAAGGCGCGGGTTGCGGGCGCGTTCCTGCGCGATGCTGCTCACCCGCCGCCCCGCATAATCATGCGCCGGATAGACGAGGGTTTCGCCCGCAAAGGCGAACAGCTTGTCCCGAACCGAATGATAGAGCGCGGCCGCATCGCCATTCTGGAAATCGGTCCGGCCGCACCCGTCGATCAACAGGGCATCGCCGGTGAACAGCCGCGCCCCGTCGGCGCGATCGATCAGATAGCTGTGATGTGCGTCGGTATGGCCGGGCGTGAACAAGGGGTGGAGCGTGATCGTCCCGACGGTCAGCGCCTCCCCTTCGCGAAGGCCGATGTCGGCACAGCCCCGACCGTCGATCGCAGGACAGGCGACCCGGCACCCGGTCAGGCTGCGCAGCCGCGCGGCGGCGGTGACATGGTCGGCGTGGACATGCGTTTCGACCGTATGGGTCAGCGTCAGGCCCAGGCGCTGCACCTCCGCCAGATCGCGCGCGGCCATTTCGCGCACCGGATCGATCAGCACAGCGTCGCCGCTTTCGGGGCAGCCGAGCAGATAGGTGAAGGTCGATGTTTCGGGTTCGAAAAGCTGATGAAAGATCATCGCGGCGCGCCCCTTATGCCTGATGGCGGCGGCGAGCCGGGGCGCGTCCCCGGCCCGCGCCCTTGGGTTCAGTCGGTCGGCTGTCTGGTGACGCGCAGATAGGGTTTCACCATATCCCAGCCGCCGGGAAATTTCTCGCGCGCCTGTTCGTCGGACAGCGACGGGACGATGATGACATCGTCCCCCTGTCGCCAGTTCACCGGGGTCGCGACGCTATGTTTCGCGGTCAGTTGCAGCGAATCGATCGTGCGCAAAATCTCTTCGAAATTGCGGCCGGTGCTGGCCGGATAGGTCAGCGTCAGCTTCAGTTTCTTGTCGGGGCCGATCACGAACACCGACCGCACGGTAAAGGTGTCGTCGGCATTGGGGTGGATCATCCCATACATGTCCGCGATGCGGCGATCCTTGTCAGCGATCAGCGGAAAGTTGAGCGCATGGCCCTGTGTTTCGGCGATGTCGCCCGCCCAGCGGCGATGTTCGTCGAGGCCGTCGACGCTCAGCCCGATCGCCTTGACATGGCGCTTGTCAAATTCGGGCTTCAGCCGCGCGACCTCTCCCAATTCGGTGGTGCAGACCGGCGTGAAATCCTTGGGGTGGGAAAAAAGGACGGCCCAGCCGTCGCCCATCCAATCATAAAGGGTGATGGGCCCATCGGTCGTTTCGGCGGTGAAATCGGGGGCGGTATCACCCAGTTGCAGGCTCATCATCTGTCTCCTCGTCCGGAACGCGGCAGCGCGTCCATGCCGTCGATATGCGATCTATAGCGGCTATAGCTTCAACGACCGGCGCGCCGGGGCGTTGCATATGTGCGCCGGGCGGCGCGACAAGAAAAAGGGCGGGCGATCTGCTCGCCCGCCCTTCCGGTCTTTCATCGGTCACCGCTTAACGATGGCGGTTCTGGTAGCCATGGTCGCGCCGCTCGTCGCGGCGCATTTCGCGGCGTTCGTGGCGGTTCTGGCGATAGTCGCGATAGTCGCGGCGGTCCGGGCGATAATTGCCCATATGACCGCGATTGACGCGCTGGTTATAGCCATAGCCATAGCCGTAATTCACATAGCCCTGGTTATAGGATCCGCCGTGCGACGAAACCCGGGCATAGGGATTGCCATGCGTCTGGGCGATCGCGGCGGGGGCTGTAAAGGCCGCGACTGCGGCTGCGATAACGATAAAGCCTTTCATAATCGTCTCCTTTTCCATCCTGTCGAAATCCCTTTTGCCAGTGTCACGCTGAACGGGCCGGGAACGAGGGATGCAGCGCGCGTTCAGCTTTGACCGGGGCCAATGCCTGCGCCGGTCAAAGCTGGGTATCACGCTGATTGCAGAGATTATTTTGAAAGCGGCTTGCCGCTTGTCCGTCCCCCCTTTCGGGTTGGGAAAGGGGGGACGGTTTACGCCTTGGGGGGCGTCCTTAATTCGCCAGCAGGGCGGCCAGACGGCCCTTTGCACCCTGGACTTCGACGTCGCCGCCGCGCGACCGGCGGCGTTGCCACCATTCGGACAGCAGTTCCGCGCAGCTATGGTCGATCGCGCGAAGGCCCTCGACGTTCATGCGAACCCGCCGGTCGGCGGGAATCTCGTCGAGCACCGACGACAATTTGGGCAGCGATACAAAGCTCGCCACGCCCGCCAGCCGCAGTTCATGGGCGTTTTCATGCTCGGTCTGATCGACGTCCAGCTTCAGGCGGCGCCAGTATGGGATGATCTCGATCATCGACAGCGCGATGCCGACCAGAACGCCGGTGAGCAGGTCGGTTGCCACGACCATGACAAGCGTCGCGGCCCAGATCACCGCCGGAAGCGGGCCGTGCGCCTTGGACAGGTGACGCACATGACGCAGGCTGACGAGTTTCCAGCCCGTGACGACCAGGATGCCGCCCAGCGCCGCCATCGGGATTTCACGCAGCAGCCACGGCAGCGCCGCGACGAGAGCGAGAATCCAGACGCCGTGCATCACCGCCGACATGCGCGTGACCGCGCCCGCGTTCACGTTCGCCGAACTGCGGACGATAACGCCCGTCATCGGCAGCGCGCCCGCGGCACCGCACAGCAGATTGCCGACGCCCTGCGCCCGCAGTTCCTTGTTATAGTCGGTGCGGACGCCGTCGTGCATCCGGTCGACCGCCGCCGCCGACAGCAATGTTTCCGCGCTGGCGATAAAGGCGATCGCGACCGCCGTTACCATCAGTGCCGGGGTCAACATTCCGCTGAGGTCCGTCATCGTCGGCACGGCGATCGCCGCGGTGATCGATTCGGGCACATCGACGCGCGCGACGTCCAGCCCGCCAAAGGATGCGATCAACGTAGCGAGGACGACGCCGATCAGCGCGCCCGGCAACAGGCGAAGCGACGCGGGCTTCCACTTGTCCCAAAGCAGGGTGACGCCGATCGACACCAGGCCGATCAGCAACGCCGGGACCGCGGGGCCGTCAAGGCCAAGGATGCGGCCGGGGATGGAGATCAGATTCTGGAGGCCGCTCGCCATCGGCTTGGCGTCGAACAGCACATGGAATTGCCCGACGACGATCAGCACGCCGATCCCCGCCAGCATCCCATGGACGACGGCGGGCGAAATCGCGCGGAACCATCCGCCGAGTTTCATCGCGCCGGCCAGAAACTGGATGAGCCCGGCAACGATCAGGATCGGGCCAAGGGCCGCGATGCCGTTGCGCTGGACAATCTCGAAAACGATCACCGCCAGGCCGGCGGCCGGGCCGCTGACCTGTAGCGGCGAACCCGCGAGCAGGCCGACGACGATGCCGCCGATGATGCCGGTGATCAGGCCTTTTTCAGGCGGAACGCCGGACGCGATCGCGATGCCCATACACAGGGGCATCGCGACCAGGAAGACGACGACCGACGCGGTCAGGTCGCGGGCAAACCAGTTGGCCGGCAGCGACGGAGCGGTCATCGCTGTCATTCCGCGGCAGCCAGCGACTGGGTGTCGGCGGCGCGGCGCGGGCTGGCGGCCAGCGCGACCGGCAGGGTGCGATCGTCGCGCATCGGGACAAAGCGTCCGGTCGCCCCGTCAAGGCCGAGGACCGCGCCGGCATGAATGTCGACGAACCAGCCGTGGAGCGAGATTTCACCGCGCGCGATGCCCAGTGCAACCGACGGGTGGGTGCGCAGATGCGCGATCTGGGCGACGATATTTTCCATCGCGACGATCCGCACGCGCTGATTGTCGTCGACGTCCGAATAGCCTTCGGTGGCGACGCGCTGGGCGGCACTCGAATGGCGCAGCCAGGCCGCGACATTGGGCATGGTTTCCAGGCTTTCGGGATGGACCAGCGCCTTCATCGCGCCGCAATCCGAATGGCCGCACACGATGATGTCGCGCACGCCGAGCGCCAGCACGGCATATTCCACGGTCGATGAAACGCCGCCATTGGCCGTTGCGAACGGCGGCACAATGTTGCCGGCGTTGCGGCAGACGAACAGGTCGCCGGGCTGTGCCTGCATGATATGTTCGGGGACGACGCGGGAATCGGCGCAGGAAATCATCAGCGCCTTGGGGCTTTGCCCGTCGGTCGCCAATTTCGAATAAAGGTCGATATTGCTGGGGAAAACCTGCTTCTCGAAATGGAAGACGCGCCCAATCAGTTCATTCATCATGATACTCCTTCGCTGTGGGCGGGACAAAGTCCCTGCCGATTGAAGGAGGCAGATAGGCAGGCTCGATTGCTGCGTTGCAGCATGGTTGTAAGGAATTATTGCTGGCGCGGCAGGGCGTTGACCAATTGCGACCGGGGCAATGTGATTTGCGCGCGCAGCCCGCCGCGCGACCGGTTGGACAACAGCAATGTGCCGCCCTCGCGCTCGACCATGTGCAAAACGATCGCCAGTCCCAGGCCCAGACCTTTCGTGTTGCGGGCCCGTGCGGAATCGAGCCGGACAAAGGGCTGCAATACCTCCAGAAGCGATTCCGGGGGGATGCCCGGCCCGTCGTCCTCGACGAAAAGTTCGATCGCATCCGGCTGGGTCGTCAGAACGACCTGGACATTCTTGCCATAGTGAATCGCATTTTCGATCAGGTTCCCCACCGCCCGCTTGAACCCGTTGGGTCGCAGCGTGACGACCAGATGATCGGGCCCGCGATAGCGGACATGATGGCCATGATCGGCCATGTCATCGACCAGCGTCGTGACAAGGACGGCCAGGTCGACCCGGATCGGCGCCTCTGAATCCGCATCGCCGCCCAGATAGGCGAGGACCGATGCGATCATCTCCTCCATCTCGGCAATGTCGCGTTCGGACGTGGCGCGCAGTTCCGTGTCGCTCGATCCGTCGAGGCGGAGTTGAAGCCGCGCCAGCGGGGTGCGCAGGTCGTGGCTGACCGCGGCCAGCGCCTGCGTGCGGTCGGCGATCATCCGGTTGATCTGTCCCTGCATCCGGTTGAACGCGCGGATCAGGTGACGAACCTCGTTCGATCCCTGTTCCTGCACGACGACATGCTCGCCCTGCCCCATGCTCTCGATCGCGCGGCTCAGCGTCTTCAACGGCCGCAGCGTCTGCCGGACGAGCAGGCCGCCCAGCATCGCAAAGGCCAGCGCGGGGATCAGCGCCAGGATGATACGGTTGAATTGCAGGCCCCACCCGGTGACCAGGCCGTGCATCTTGAAATGCACCCATGTTCCGTCGCTCAGCGTGATCTGCCCCGCGACACTGTCGTTGCGGACCGGCGACGCCAACTGCAATTGCAGGCCCGCGCTGGCCAGCGCCGGTTCCCATTCCACCACCTGATCGCGCATCTGGCGCAATTCGGCCGACAGCATGTGGCGCTCGGGCGCCGATCGCTGCCAATGCACTTCGTAACGATCGGTCGACAGATAGCTGGCGATCGCGGGGCGTTCCGCCGGGGCGCGTTCGTCGACCAGGCGATGGACGATGACCAGATGTTCGGCCAGCCGCCGCGCTTCATCCTCGCGGATCGAAAATTCGCCCGCGCGCTCGTACAACAGCGTGCTGACGACGAATTCCATCATCACCGTCAGCAGGATGATTCCGGCGATGCGACCGATCAGGCCGAGCGAGGGGCGCGCGCCCTTCAAGTCCGGTTGACGCTCGCATTCAGCATATAGCCGACGCCCCGGACCGTGGTGAACGGCGCCGGTCGCTGATCGTCCGACAATTTGCTGCGCAGGCGGCTGACCAGGACATCGATGCTGCGGTCCGACGATTCGCCGATGCGGCTGCGCGACAATTCGATCAAACGCTCGCGCGCGATCACGCGCTGCGGATGGCTTAGAAAACTGGCGAGCAGGTCGAACTCGGCGCCGGTCAGCGGGATCAGCGCCCCGTCGCGCGAAAAAAGCTGGCGGCGCGCGAAATCGACGGTCAATCCGTCGAATTCGGCGCAGTTGGACGGCACCGCGCGCCGTTCCTCGACCCCGCCGCGACGCAGCACCGCGCGGACGCGCGCGACCAGTTCGCGGGTGCCGAACGGCTTGGCCAGATAATCGTCGGCGCCCAGTTCCAGCCCGACGACGCGGTCGGTCTCGCTGGCGCGCGCGCTGATGAAGATGATCGGGACGCTGCTGCGCTGGCGAATCATCTTGCACAGGTCGATGCCGCTGGTGCCCGGTAACATGATGTCGAGCAGGATCAGGTCGATCGGCCCCGCCTCGAACGTCGTCCACATTTCGGCGGCCGTGGCGGCGGGGCGCACGATATATCCATTTTCCTGCAAGGCGCGGGCGGTCAGCGTCCGCAGCGGCGGATCATCTTCGACCAACAGGACCGATGGGGCGGGGAGGCTGGATTGCGCGGAAGGGGACGAGGCATTTTCGGGAGGGTAAGAAAACATGCCGGGCACGTAGGTGACCATCATGACGGGTCAATGGCTGGCAAACCGTTCGTCGCGGAATAGAAACGCATGGTCGTCCCAGAAACAAATCGACACGAAATGATCCGGGCCGCCGGCGCCATCGCTGCCGTTACGGCGATCTTGATCGGGACGCTTTCCCGGCTATCCTGACCGGGCATCGGTGGGCGCATCGCCTGCCCGATCGATCGAGGAGGACCCCATGGACCGCATCGAAACCCAGGCGTCGGGCGGGTGCCAGTGCGGCGCGGTGCGCTGGCACGTCACCGCCGTCCTCGACACGTCGCACATCTGCCATTGCCGGATGTGTCAAAAGGCGACGGGCAATTTCTTTGCCGCGCTGATCGGCGTCCCGCGCGACGCGATCACATGGACGCGCGGCCAGCCCGCGACCTTCGCCAGTTCGGACAAGGCCTCGCGCGGCTTTTGCGCGGACTGCGGGACGCCGCTCACCTATGACTATCACGACAGCGGGCAGATCAACCTGACGACCGGGTCGTTCGACACCCCCGCCCTTTTCGCGCCACGGACGCAGTTCGGGTTGGAGGGGCGGCTGCCGACTTTCGCCGACCTTCCCATCGGTCAGGAAGGCACGACCGAAACGACGATGCGCAGCGTCGTCGGCGCGATCAGCGCCAGCAATCGCCAGCACCCCGACCACGACACGCCGCGCTGGCCGGATTGATCGTCGGGCGCCGGGTGCAATTCGCCCCCGCGACCGGCTGGCCAAGCACCGCCGGCACCATTAGAGGCAGGCGGAATTTTCACGACGGAGCGAAATCATGACCCCCACCGCGACCATCCTGCTGCTCGGATCGGGCGAACTGGGCCGCGAGTTCGTGATTTCGGCCAAGCGCCTCGGCTGCCGCGTCATCGCCTGCGACAGCTATGCGGGCGCCCCCGCGATGCAGGTCGCCGACGGTTTCGAGATATTCTCGATGCTCGACGGCGCGGCGCTGCGCGCGACGATCGAAAAGCACCGCCCCGACCATATCGTGCCAGAGGTCGAGGCGATCCGGACCGAAATATTGGCGGAGGTCGAGGCCGAGGGTTTTCACGTCGTCCCGTCGGCGCGCGCCGCGCAGCTTACGATGAACCGCGATGCGATCCGCGATCTGGCGGCAAGCGAGCTGGGGCTGAAAACATCGACGTTCGAATATGCCACCAGCCGCGACGAACTGGCCGCGGCGGCGGCGCGCATCGGCTTTCCGCTTGTCGTCAAACCCGTCATGTCGTCGTCGGGCAAGGGCCAGTCCACGGTGAAGGACGCGGCCGGCATCGACGCGGCATGGGATTATGCGGCCGCCGGGATGCGCGGCGACCGGCTGCGCGTCATTGCGGAGGCGTTCATCGATTTCGATTATGAAATCACCCTGCTGACCGTCCGGCACAAGGATGGCGTCAGCTTTTGCCCGCCGATCGGGCACCGGCAGGAACGCGGCGATTATCGCGAAAGCTGGCAGCCCGCCGCCATGTCCGACGCCGCGCTGAGCGCCGCGCAGGACATGGCGACCAAGGTGGTCGACGCGCTGGGCGGCCACGGCATTTTCGGCGTCGAATATTTCGTGAAGGGCGACACGGTGATTTTTTCCGAACTGTCGCCGCGCCCGCACGACACGGGCATGGTGACGCTGATCTCTCAGTCGCTGTCCGAATTTGATCTGCACGCGCGCGCCATTCTGGGCCTGCCGATCCCGCCGGTCGCGGTGCCCGACGCCAGCGCCAGCGCGGTGCTGCTGGCCGACCGGGACGCGAGCGACTTTGCGATTACCGGCCTTGCCGATGCGCTCGCGGCGCCCAGTGCCGACACGTCGGTGGACGCCCGTCTGTTCGGCAAGCCGGTGACGCGGCCCTATCGGCGCATGGGCGTCACGCTGGCCAAGGTCGCGGGCGGCACGACCGACGACGCGCGGGCGGCGGCCGTCGCGGCGGCGGGAAAGCTTGTCATCGATTATCGCTGAACCATCCATAAGGCGCACGGGGGACCATCGCGCTAGGCCGCCCGTGGCTCGGCTGCTACATGCCGCGCATGTCCGACAAGAATCATCTCTATCTGGTCGATGGGTCCAGCTATATTTTCCGCGCCTATCACCGCCTGCCGCCGCTCACCAATCCGGCGGGCGTGCCGGTCGGGGCCGTCTATGGCTATACGACGATGCTGTGGAAACTCGCCAAGGATCTGCACGACGCCGACGGGCCGACGCATCTGGCCGTGATCCTCGATCATAGCAGCCATTCGTTCCGTAACGAGATTTACGATCAGTATAAGGCGAACCGGCCCGAACCGCCGGAGGATCTTCGCCCCCAATTCCCGCTGATCCGCGATGCGACGCGCGCCTTTTCGCTGCCGTGCATCGAAATGGAGGGATTCGAGGCCGACGACCTGATCGCCAGCTATGCCGAGGCCGCGGTCCGCGAGGGCTGGGACGTCACCATCGTGTCGTCGGACAAGGACCTGATGCAGTTGATCCGCGAACCGGCGGACGGATCGCCGCATGTCGACATGCTCGACACGATGAAGAATGTCCGCCTTGGCGTGGACGCGGTGAACGAGAAATTCGGCGTCACGCCCGATCTGGTCGGCGACGTCCTGGCGCTGATGGGCGACAGCGTGGACAATGTTCCCGGCATTCGCGGCGTCGGGCCGAAAACCGCGACAAAGCTGATTCAGGATTATGGCAATCTGACCGCCGCGCTGGACGGCGCACAGGGGATGAAAACGTCAAAGCTGCGCGACAATCTGATCGAACATCGCGCGATGGCCGAATTGTCGCGCATTCTGGTCGACCTGAAACGCGACGTGCCGCTCCCCGACCCGCTCGACGCGCTGAAACTCGGCGCGATCCCGCCCTTGCCGCTCAAGGCCTTTCTCGACGAACATGGCTTTCGCTCATTGTCGGCAAAGGTCGATCTGGGCGCCACGCCGGGCGGCCCGCCGACCTTTCCGCGCGCCGCCGCCGCCGTCGCCGCAGCCGCGCCCGCCGCTCCGTCCACCCCGGCGCTGCCCGCCATGCCCGCGATCGACCGGGCGGCCTATGAATGCGTCACGACCGTCGATGCGCTCGACCGCTGGATCGCCGAGGCAAAGGCCGCGCATGTCGTCGCCATCGATACAGAGACCGCCAGCCTGGACAGCGTCACCGGCCGCCTGGTGGGCGTCAGCATGGCGACAGCGCCGGGCCGCGCCTGTTACATCCCGCTGGGGCATGGCGGCACCGACATGTTCGCCGAAAAGCCCGAACAGATTGCGATGGACGTCGCGATCGGCCGTCTTCACGCGCTGTTCGCCGACGATGCGGTGCTGAAGGTCGGGCATAATCTGAAATATGACATCGGGGTGCTGGCCCAGCATGGCGTCACCGTCGCGCCCTATGACGATACGCTGGTGATGAGCTTTGCGCTCGACGCGGGCAAGCATCAGCACGGGCTGGACGAACTCGCGAAACTCCACCTCGATCATGTCTGCCTGACCTTCAAGGAAATGTGCGGCACCGGCAAATCGCAGATCAGCTTTGCAGAGGTGCCGCTCGACCGCGCGACCCAATATGCGGCGGAGGATGCCGACGTCGCGCTGCGCCTGTGGAAACTGATGAAACTGCGCCTGCCGATCGAGGGCGGCACCCGCATCTATGAAATGGTCGACCGCCCGCTCGCCGCCATCGTCGAGGGGATGGAACGCGCCGGCATCATGGTCGACCGCGAATATCTGGCGCGGCTGTCGGGCGAATTTGCGACCGAGATGCTGCGCATCGAGGGCGAAGTCCATGAACTCGCCGGCCAGCCCTTTGCCATCGGCAGCCCGAAACAGCTTGGCGAAATCCTGTTCGACAAGCTGGGGCTGAAAGGGGGTCGCAAGGGCAAGTCGGGCGACTGGTCGACCGACCAGAGCGAGCTTGAACGGCTGGAACGCGACGGCGTGCCGATCGCGCGCAAGATTCTGGAATGGCGCCAGTTGGCCAAGCTGAAATCAACCTATACCGACGCCCTGCAACAACAGATCAACGCCACGACCGGGCGCGTCCACACCAGTTACAGCCTTGTCGGCGCGCAGACGGGGCGGCTGTCGTCGACCGACCCCAATCTTCAGAACATCCCCATCCGGACAGAGACGGGGCGCCAGATTCGCGACGCCTTTATCGCGGCGCCCGGCCATGTGCTGATCGCCGCCGACTATAGCCAGATCGAACTGCGGCTGGCCGCGCATATGGCCGATGTGCCCGAACTCAAGGAAGCCTTTGCGCAGGGGCAGGATATTCACAGCGCCACCGCGATCGAATTGTTCGGAGAGGTCAATCGCGACACGCGCGGCAAGGCCAAGACGGTCAATTTCTCGATCCTCTATGGCATTTCGCGCTGGGGCCTGGCGGGGCGGCTCGAAGTCACGCCCGACGAGGCGCAGGCGCTGATCTCCCGCTATTTCGAACGCTTCCCCGGCATTTCGGACTATATCACCGACACGCTCGAAGGCGTGCGGGCCAAGGGTTATACCGAGACTTTGTTCGGCCGGAAAACCTGGTTCCCGCGCATCCGGGCGGCCAACCAGAATGAACGCGCGGGCAGCGAACGCGCCGCGATCAACGCGCCGATCCAGGGCACCAGCGCCGACCTGATCAAGCGCGCGATGGCGCGGATGCCCGGCGCGCTGGCCGATGCGGGGCTATCCGACGTCCGGATGCTGTTGCAGGTCCACGACGAACTTGTGTTCGAAGCACCAGAAGAAAAGGCCGAAGCCGCCGGGGCGGTCATCCGGGCGGTGATGGCGGGCGCGGCCGAACCGGCGCTCACCCTGTCGGTCCCGCTGGAGGTTGAGGTCGGCATCGGGAAAAGCTGGGGCGAGGCGCATTGATCGCGACCCTGTTGTTCGCGGCGGCGATCGCCGCCGATCCCGCCCCCCTTCCCGCCCCGCCCGAACCGGCACCCCGCGTCGCCGCGCCCGCGCGCCCGGCGCCGCTGGCCGATGCGGACCTGCGCGAATTTGCCGCCATCGCCGGGCGCAAGGTCGTGGGCCGTCCGGTCGGCGGCCCCTATGCGACCGCCGACAAGGTGCTGTTGCTCGCCCGCGACGACAAGGGGATTCCGGCGATCACCGCCAGCATCGGCTTTCCCGCGCGCCAGTCGCTGCCCGCCCCGCCGCGCGGCACGATCGCCATCATCCGGCTGCACCAGCGGTCGGAAACCATCGTCCCCGGCCCGACCGCCGACGACCTTGCCTTTGTCGCGGCGAACCGGATGCCCTTGTTCGTGATCGGCGAATGGGCGCGGCCCGCCCCGATGTGGGAGGTCGCGTGGGTCGACGACGCGGTGCGCTTTCGCACCATCGGCGAAGTCGGCGAAATCGGCCCCTGGAGGGACTGACCGGCGCGCTTATGCGCCGTGACGAACGCCGCGCCCCTTTCGCGAGCGCGACTTTGCTTCTATGACGAGCCCATGACATCCGGCGGACGTTTTTATGTCAGTTGGCTATAAAGGGTCCATATGAGCAAGTTCGAACCCGTCGCCAAGGCGCCGATCCGCATCCAGCAGAATCTGTTGGCGCGCAGCGAACGGCGCTTGCTCAACTGGCTTTGCGCCCGCCTGCCCGGCTGGGTGACGCCCGATCAGTTGACGACGCTGGGTTTCGCGGGCGCGGCGCTGGTCGCCGCCGGCTATCTGCTCAGTTGGTTTCACAGCGAATGGCTGGGGCTTTCGCTGGTCGGCTATATCGTCAACTGGTTCGGCGATTCGCTGGACGGCAGCCTGGCGCGGTGGCGCGGGATCGAACGGCCCAATTACGGCTATTTCGTCGATCACAGCGTCGATGCGCTGGCGACCTTCATGATGATCAGCGCGATCGGGATGAGCCCCTATATGCGGCTCGACGTCGCGCTGATGGGTGTGATCGGATATTTCCTGCTGTCGATCCACACCTTTATCTCGGCCAAGATTCTGGGCGAATTCCGCCTGTCATACCTCGCCGGGGGACCGACCGAGCTGCGCCTGATCCTGATGGCGATGACGGCGCTGATGCCCGTCATCGGCGGCGCCGACATCCGGGGCACCAATTTCTCGCCCTTCGACCTGTTCGGCCTGTTCGTCGCCAGCATCCTTGTGACGCTGTTCATCGTCCAGACGTCGGCGACGGCGCGGATGCTGCGCCGCCGCGGAACCTGAAACCGCCCGATACCGCCTTAACGCCGTTCGCGCGCCTGCGGATAGGTGCCCAGCAGACGCAGCGACTTGGTCTGGAAATCCAGTTCCTCCAGCGCGCGGTCGATCCGCTCGTCGCCCGGCGCGCCGACGATGTCGCAATAAAATTGCGTCGCGGCAAAGCTGTCGCCGGTCTGATAGCTTTCCAGCTTGGTCATATTGACCCCGTTGGTCGCCAGGCCGCCCAGCGCCTTGTACAGCGCGGCGGGAACATTCCTCACCTCGAACATGAAACTGGTCATCACCGGCCCTTCGATCGCCGCGACGTCGGCCAGCGGCTCGCGCGCCAGCAGGACAAAGCGCGTCGTGTTATGGTCGGCATCCTCCATGCCCGTCCCGTGCAGCGTCAGGCCATAGATTTCGGCGGCGTGCGGCGGCGCCAGCGCGGCCAGCCCGACCTCGTCGCTGTCGGCCACCCACGCGGCGGCCCCCGCCGTGTCGCTGTGCGCGACCGGCGCGATATTGTTCGCGCGCAGCCAATGGCGGCACTGACCCAGCGCCTGTTCATGGCTCATCGCGCGCGTCACCGGGCCCAGATCGCGGCTCATCAGCCCGTATCGGATCGGCAGAAAATGTTCGCCGACGATCGACAGGCCCGATTCGGGCAACAGGAAATGAATGTCGGCGACGCGGCCATGCAGGCTGTTTTCGATCGGGATGATCGCGCGATCGACCCGCCCGTCGCGCACGGCGTCGATCGCGTCCTGAAAGGCGTAGCAGGGCATCGGCAGCGAATTTGCGTCATATTCGCGTGCGGCAAGGTCGCTGTTCGCGCCCGGCGCGCCCTGAAACGCCAGCCCGCGCGCGGGCTGTGCCAGCGCCGCCGCGCGCATTTCATCGACCAGATGCTGTGCCGAAGCCGAATAACTGCCCATGATTGCCTTCCCAAGCCGGAGCGGCGGCGCATAGCCGCCCTCCCCGGCCCGCGCAACCGGCCCGCTGCCAGTTGCCATGTCGTGATTTCATCCCCTTGCGCCGCCGTCGTCGCGCCTTTAAGGGAGCGTCCAAATCACATACGCGCCCCGCACGCGGGCGCCAGCTAACGGGGCTGCAAGAGCATGGATAATCGCAACAACACTATTGCCGGATGGGTGCTGTTCGCCGGCATTTGCGCGCTGGGCCTGACCATCGGGTCGGGCATGTTGTTCGCGGGACACACGCCGGAAAAGCCCGGCTATCCGATCGAAGACGCCGATGCGGGCGGCGGCGGCGGCGAATCGGCGGTGCCGCTCGCCAACCTGCTGGCCGCCGCCGATCCGGCAAAGGGCGAAGCGGTTTTCGCGAAATGCGCCGCTTGCCACACGATCAATTCGGGCGGCGCCAATGGCATCGGCCCGAATCTGTGGGCGACGCTGGGCAAGCCGCACGGCCATGTCGCGGGCTTTGCCTATTCGGACGCGCTGAAAAGCGTTCCGGGCAATTGGGATTTCGAAGGCATGAATGCCTGGCTGACCAGCCCGCGCAAATATGCCCCCGGCACCAAAATGTCCTTCGCCGGCCTCAGCAGCCCGGAAGACCGCGCGAACCTGATCGTCTATTTGAACTCGCAGGGTTCGAACCTGCCGCTTCCCGCTCCCGAAGCCGCCCCTGCGGCAGCCGACGGCGCGGCTCCGGCTGATGGTGCCGCTCCGGCGGACGGCGCAGCCGCTGCTCCGGCGGCGGAGGGTGCGGCTGCCGCACCCGCACCCGCTGCTCCGACCGCACCGGCCCCGGCCGAAGCCAAGAAATAATGCGGATCGCGCCCGTCCTGCTGGCGGGCGCGCTTGCTCTCGCCGGTTGCGGCAAGAGCGAAACGCCGACCGACGCGCCCGCCGCCGACACCGGCACGGGTGAGGTCGCGGCCCCCACAGCGCCGGTCGAACCGACCGCCGCGATGGGCGAACAGATTTTCCGGCGCTGCGTCGCCTGTCACACGATCGACAAGGGCGGATCCAACGGCATCGGCCCCAATCTTTATGGCGTGGCCGGGCGCGCGGTCGCGTCGCACGCGGGCTTTTCCTATTCGAACGCGATGAAGGCCAAGGGCGGCGTCTGGGACACGGCGGCGCTCGACACCTATCTGGCCGCGCCGATGAAGGCGGTGCCGGGAACGCGCATGGCATTCGCGGGCGTCCCCGACGCCGTGGATCGCAAGGCGCTGATCCTCTATCTGGAAAGCCAGAAATAGACGGCACCCCGCAAAGGGACGCCGCCCGATCCTAGAGCGCGTTCGGTTTCGACGGAATCAAAACCGGCACTCTAGGTTGTTGTTTTTCCGTGATTTCCGAGCCGTGAAATGCTCCATTCCACTCGAAATCACTCTAATGCTGGTCGATCGTCGCGTAGAAATCCTGCACGATCTTCCACGCCTCGTCCGCCGTTTCGACGAATTTGAACAGGTCGAGGTCGCGGGCGCTGATCACGCCTTCTTCGACCAGCGCGCCGAAATTGACCACGCGCTCCCAGAACTCCTGACCGAACAGAATGATCGGGATCGGCTTGATCTTGCCCGTCTGGATCAGCGTCAACAGTTCGAACATCTCGTCGAACGTGCCGAAACCGCCCGGAAACACGCACACCGCCCGCGCGCGCAACAGGAAATGCATCTTGCGCAGCGCGAAATAGTGGAACTGGAAACTCAGCGACGGGGTGACGAAGCGGTTTGGCGCCTGTTCGTGCGGCAACACGATGTTCAGCCCGACCGATTCCCGGCCCTCGTCGTCGGCGCCGCGATTCGCCGCCTCCATGATCGACGGCCCGCCGCCCGAACAGACGACGAAGTGACGGCCGCCCTTTTCATCGGGCGGAACCTGGCTCGCCAGCCGCGCCAGCGCGCGCGCCTCGTCATAATATTTCGCCTTTTCCTTCAGGCGGCGGGCGATGTTGCGCTGAACATCGTCGGTCGCCGCGGCCTCCAGCGCGTCGGCGGCGGCGGGTTCGGGAATGCGCGCCGAACCATAGATGACGAGCATCGATTCGATCTTTGCCTCGTCCAGCAGCAATTCGGGCTTGAGCAGCTCAAGCTGAAAGCGAACCGGGCGCAAATCCTCCCGCAACAGGAAATCATTGTCCTGAAACGCCAGCTTGTACGCGGCGCTCGCGGTTTGCGGGGTGGTGGTCGCCTGTTTGGCGAAATGCGCGTCGTCCTTGGCTTTGTGGAAACGCGAACGATGGGGTTGTTTATCTTCTGCCATTGGCGGACGGCTAGCCGTTCCATGTGACTTTGCCAAGACGCGGGCGCCCCGCCCGCCCTGCCGCGCGCCCGCAGCAGGAGCCGTCAGCGGCAGTAACCGTTGCCGCTCATGTCGAAATGGAAATGATTATAATGGGCGGCGTTATAGTCCGGGCCCAGCGCGGTGCCAAAGCGGCGGCAGCCCGATTTATGCAGCGCGCGCAGGAAATCCTGCGACGGCCTGTCGCCCTTCCACCCGCCGTCGAGCATGATCCGGCGGCCGTCGGCCAGCACGAACCCCGATATGTCGATCGCGTTGGAATAGGCATGTTGCGACAATCGGCCCGACCGGCCGCCATAGATGTTGCGACAGCTATAGGTGCCGAATGTTTCGATCTTGACCACCTCGGTCCCGAAATATTTTCGCGCCGCGGGCTTCACCGCATATTGCGCCCATGCCGCGAAATTCCTTGCCAGCGGGCATGTCATCGCGCCCAGCCCCGACACGGGCGTCCCGATGTCGAGCAGCTTGACCGAATCGATGGAGGAACAGCCGCCGCCATGATCCTGATTGGGCAGCGGGGTAAAACGGACGCCCGCCTGTTTCAGTTCAAAGGCGCATTGCTGTGCTTCGGCATTGGCAAAGGACGGCGTGCCGACAGCCTGCGGACGGTTCGGCTTCCCGGCCGCCGCGCGTTTTCCGCTACCGCCTTTCATCACCTCCGGCGCGCCGAAACAGGCGGAAAGCGTCAGCGCGGCAGCGGTCGCGATCAGCATCCGGGGCTTCAGGAACAGCGGGATCGGCATCGCCGTCAAATTACCGACGAAATGGTTAACAAGCTGTATACCCTTTTTCAACTCGTCGAAAATTTCGCGCGGCCGGTGCAATTTGTTTGACAGTTGCGCACCCGTCCCTAAACGCGGCGCCGGGCCACGCGGTCCCAACGCCGCGCGAGCTCTCTGCAAGGAGAGACTATGATGAATGACGTGACGACACCTGAATTGCGCCCCGCGCGCCCCTATTTTTCTTCCGGACCCTGCGCCAAGCCGCCGGTCTGGTCCCCCGAAAAACTGGCCACCGAATCGCTCGGTCGCTCGCATCGCGCCAAGATCGGCAAGACGCGCCTCGCCCATTGCATCGACCTGATGCGCGAGATGCTGGCGCTTCCCGACACCCACCGCATCGGCATCGTGCCCGGATCGGACACCGGCGCCTTTGAAATGGCGATGTGGACGATGCTCGGCGCCCGCCCCGTCACGACGCTCGCTTGGGAAAGCTTCGGTGAAGGTTGGGTCACCGATGCCGCAAAGCAGCTCAAGCTCGATCCGACCGTCATCCGCGCCGATTACGGCCAGCTTCCCGACCTGACGCAGGTCGACTGGTCGAACGACGTCCTCTTCACCTGGAACGGCACGACCAGCGGCGTGCGCGTCCCCGACGGCGACTGGATCGCCGCCGACCGCACCGGCCTGTCCTTTGCCGACGCGACCAGCGCGGTCTTCGCCTATGACCTGCCGTGGGACAAGATCGACGTCGCGACCTTTAGCTGGCAGAAAGTGCTGGGCGGCGAAGGCGGCCATGGCGTGCTGATCCTCGGCCCGCGCGCGGTCGAACGGCTCGAAACCCACACCCCCGCCTGGCCGCTGCCCAAGGTTTTCCGCCTCGTCAGCAAGGGCGCGCTCGCCGAGGGCGTGTTCAAGGGCGAAACGATCAACACCCCGTCGATGCTGGCGGTCGAAGACGCAATCTTCGCGCTCGAATGGGCGAAGTCGCTGGGCGGTCTCGAAGGGCTGAAGGCGCGCAGCGATGCGAACGCCGCCGCGCTCGACGCGATCGTCGCCGACCGCGACTGGCTCAGCCACCTTGCCGCCGATCCGGCCAGCCGGTCGAAAACATCGGTCTGCCTGTCGGTCGCCGGGGCGGACGAGGGCTTTATCAAGAAGTTCGCGGCCCTGCTCGAAGCCGAAGGCGCGGCCTATGACATCGCGGGCTATCGCGATGCGCCGCCGGGCCTGCGCATCTGGTGCGGCGCCACCGTCGACACCGCCGATATTCAGGCGCTCGGCCCGTGGCTCGACTGGGCCTACGCCTCGCTCAAGTGATTTCTGTGTGTCCCCGCAAAGGCGGGGACCCATCTCCTGCCATTTCATTCCGCAAGCATCGGGGGTTGGACTCCCGCCTTCGCGGAAACACACGGAAGGTTTATTCCAATGACCGCACCCAAAGTCCTCATCAGCGACAAGATGGACCCCAAAGCCGCCGCGATCTTCAAGGAACGCGGCATCGACGTCGATGTCATCACCGGCAAGACCAAGGATGAACTGATCGCGATGATCGGCGCCTATGACGGCCTGGCCATCCGTTCGGCGACCAAGGTGACCGCCGACGTCCTCGCCGCCGCGACGAACCTGAAGGTCGTCGGCCGCGCCGGCATCGGCGTCGATAATGTCGACATTCCCGAGGCGTCGAAAAAGGGCGTCATCGTGATGAACACGCCGTTCGGCAACAGCATCACCACCGCCGAACATGCGATCGCGATGATGTTCGCCCTCGCCCGCCAGATTCCCGAAGCCAACGCCGGGACGCAGGCGGGCAAATGGCCGAAGAACGATTTCATGGGCGTCGAACTGACGTCGAAGACGCTGGGCCTGATCGGTTGCGGCAACATCGGCAGCATCGTCGCCGAACGCGCGATCGGCCTGCGCATGAAGGTCGTCGCCTTCGACCCCTTCCTGACCCCCGAACGCGCGATCGAACTGGGCGTCGAAAAGGCCGATCTGGACACATTGCTGGCCAAGGCCGATTTCATCACGCTGCACACGCCGCTGACCGACCAGACGCGCAACATCCTGTCGGCCGAAAACATCGCCAAGGCGAAAAAGGGCGTTCGCATCATCAACTGCGCGCGCGGCGGTTTGATCGACGAAGCGGCGCTGAAGGACGCGCTCGACAGCGGCCATGTCGCGGGCGCGGCGCTCGACGTGTTCCAGACCGAACCGCCTGCCGCCGATCATCCGCTGTTCAGCGCCCCCAACTTCATCTGCACCCCGCATCTTGGCGCATCGACCGATGAAGCGCAGGTCAATGTCGCGATCCAGGTGGCCGAACAATTGTCGGACTATCTGCTGACCGGCGGGATCACCAACGCGCTGAACGTCCCCAGCCTGTCGGCCGAGGAAGCGCCGAAACTGCGCCCCTATATGAGCCTGGCCGAAAAGCTGGGCAGCCTTGTCGGCCAGCTTGCGCACGACAACCTGACCACCATTTCGGTCGAGGTCGAGGGCGCGGCGGCCGAACTCAACCTCAAGCCGATCACCGCGGCAGTGCTGACCGGCCTGATGCGCCGTTATTCGGACGCGGTGAACATGGTCAACGCCCCGCACCTCGCGCGCGAGCGGGGGCTGGACGTGCGCGAGGTTCGCCACGACCGCGACGGCGATTACCACACGCTCGTCCGCGTCACCGTGGCGACCAGCGACGGCGATCGTTCGGTCGCGGGCACGCTGTTCAGCAACGGCGATCCGCGCCTGGTCGAAATGTTCGGCATCAAGGTGGAGGCCGACCTCGACGGCCATATGCTCTATATCGTCAACGAGGACGCACCGGGCTTCATCGGCCGCATCGGCACCGCGCTGGGCGAAGCGGGCCTCAACATCGGCACTTTCCACCTCGGCCGCCGTGCCGCGGGCGGCGAAGCGGTGCTGCTGCTCAGCCTCGATTCGCCGATGCCCGAACCCCTGTTGTGGCAGCTTTGCCAGCTCCCCGGCGTCAAGACGGTCAAGGGCCTGAAGTTCTGAGGCCATGAAACGCCCCTCTCCTTCGGGGGAGGGGCTTTCACAATATGCAATCAGCGCCTAAAGGCCGCCCATGACCAAGGCTCCCGCCCTGTTGCCCGAAGGCCTCCGCGATCGCCTGCCCCGACAGGCGGAGGCCGCGTCGCGCGTCGCGCGCGCGATCGTCGATGCGATGCGATCGCATGGCTATGGCCGCGTCGCGCCCCCGCTCGCCGAATTTCGCGAAACGCTGGGGAATGAGGATGACGCCGACGCCCGCGACCTGTTGCGCTTCACCGATCCGGTGTCGCAGCGCACGCTGGCGCTGCGCCCCGACATCACGCGGCAGGTCGGCCGCATCGCCACCTCGCTGCTGTCCCACGCGCCGCGCCCGCTGCGCCTCTGCTACGCCGGACAGGTCGTCAAACTGCGCGCGAGCCAGCTTCGCCCCGCGCGCGAGATGCTGCAAGTCGGCGCCGAACTGATCGGCAGCGACAGCGTCGCCGCGGCGCGCGAGATCGTGACGGTCGCGATCGATGCCCTCGAAGCCGCGGGGATCGGCCCGGTCACGATCGATTTCACCCTGCCCGACGCCGTCGATCTGCTGACCGGCGGACCGCTTCCGGTCGATGCCGACATCCAGCAATTGCGTGACGAGCTGGATGCCAAGGACGCGGGGGCGCTCGCCCGGATCGGCGCCGATGCCTATCTGCCCCTGCTCCGCGCGACCGGCCCGTTCGATCAGGCGATCGCCGATTTGCGCGCGTTCGACACCACCGGCGTCCTGACCGCGCGGATCGACGCGCTTGAGGCGATCGCCGCGCCGATCCGCGACCGCGTGACGCTGACCCTCGACCCCACCGAACGCCATGGCTTCGCCTATCAAAGCTGGTTCGGGTTCCAGATTTTCGTGCCCGGACAGGGCGACGCGGTCGGGCGCGGCGGCGGTTATTCGATCCCGGTCGGCGAACAGGAGGAATCGGCGGTCGGTTTCTCGCTCTACCCCGACCCGCTGATCGACGCCGGCCTTGGCGCGGAAAATGAAACCGAACGCCGCATCTTCCTGCCGATCGGCCACGATCCCGCGCTCGCCGCCAGCCTGCGCGCCGACGATTGGCAGACCGTGGCGGCGCTGTCCGACGCCGACGACGCCCGCACGCTCGGTTGCGGCTTCATCCTCGGGCCCGACGGGCCAGTCGAAGCCTAAAAGTCCGACACCCCGAAGCGCGCAATGCCCTGATTGACGCCGGGCGGATCGAGCACGGTCACGTCAAGTTCTACGGGCTCGCCAATCCAATGCGCCAGCGTCGTATGATCGGCGAGGTCGTTGTCGGTGAGCGGATGGACCAGCGCGCGAAGCCCCGTCGCCTCGATTTTCGCGATGACCGCCGGAACCGCGGCGCCAAGGAAATGCACCTCATATTGCGCGATCGTGTGCGGGCCGACACCCGTGTCGGTCATCTGCCCGGCGAACAGGATCGCGTCATCGCGCCCGAAATCTGCCCGCAGCGCGGCGGCGGCGGCGCGTTCGCCATCGTCATAATAGATATGGGCATGATAGGGGGCACGGGGGTCGATCATCGCGGGCATCCTTCCGCCCACTCGCTAGCTTGCCGAAAAGAGCGGCGCAACCGTGCCACCACCCTTGCCTCCACGGCCAAATCCGCTAAGGCCGCGCCGGGCCCGCGCTGGTCGCTTTTGGCCCGGTTCAGCAGGACAGCATCATGGCAAATGTTACCGTCATCGGGTCGCAATGGGGCGACGAGGGCAAGGGCAAGATCGTCGACTGGCTCGCCAGCCGCGCCGACGCCGTGGTCCGGTTCCAGGGCGGTCACAATGCCGGCCATACGCTGGTCGTCGGCGAACAGGTCTATAAGCTGTCGCTGCTGCCGTCGGGCATCGTCACCGGCACGCTGTCGATCATCGGCAATGGCGTCGTGCTCGATCCGTGGGCGCTGCGCGACGAAATGGCCAAGCTGCGCGGCCAGGGCGTAGAGATCAACGCCGAAAATTTCGCGATCGCCGACAATTGCCCGCTGATCCTGCCCTTTCACCGCGACCTTGACGCGCTGCGCGAAACGGCGGCGGGCGCGGGCAAGATCGGCACCACCGGCCGCGGCATCGGCCCCGCTTATGAGGACAAGGTCGGCCGCCGCGCGATCCGCGTCTGCGACCTTGCGCACCTCGACAAGCTTGATCCGCAGATCGACCGGCTGACCGCGCATCATGACGCGCTGCGCGCCGGTTTCGGCCAGCCGCCGATCGACCGCGACAAGTTGAAGGCCGACCTTGCCGAAATCGCCGACTATGTGCTGGAATATGCCCAGCCGGTCTGGAAACGGCTGAAAAAAGTGCGCAAGGCGGGCGCGCGCATCCTGTTCGAGGGCGCACAGGGCGTACTGCTCGACGTCGATCACGGCACCTACCCCTTTGTGACCAGTTCGAACACGGTCAGCGGCACCGCCGCGTCGGGTTCGGGACTTGGCCCGTCGGCGGTGGGTTTCGTCCTTGGCATCGCAAAGGCCTATACGACGCGCGTCGGCAGCGGCCCCTTTCCCACCGAGCTGGAAGATGACATCGGCCAGCGGCTGGGCGAACGCGGGCATGAATTTGGCACGGTCACGGGCCGCAAGCGCCGTTGCGGCTGGTTCGACGCGGTGCTGGTGCGGCAAAGCTGCGCCGTGTCGGGCGTCACCGGCATCGCGCTGACCAAGCTGGACGTGCTCGACGGTTTCGACACCATCCGCATCTGCACCGGCTATCGCCTGCGCGGCAAGATCCTCGACTATTTCCCCAGCCACGCCGCCGACCAGGCAGAGGTGGAGCCGATCTATGAGGAAATGGACGGCTGGCACGAATCGACCGCGGGCGCGCGCAGCTATGCCGATCTGCCCGCCCAGGCGATCAAATATATCCAGCGCGTGCAGGAATTGATCGAAACCCCGATCGCGCTGGTATCGACCAGCCCCGAACGCGAAGACACGATCCTGATCCGCGATCCGTTCAGCGACTGACAAGCGCCCCGCGATCCTGTAGCGGTGGGGTCCGCCGTGCGAAACGACCCCACCCAATCAGAGGAATCGCCATGTCCCGCCACATCCTTGTCTTTTATGGCAGTTACCGCCGCGACCGGCAGGGCATCCGGCTTGCCCAATGGATCGTCGGCGCGATCGGCGCACGCGGCGACAGCGCCGAACTGATCGATGCGAAGGCGGTCGACCTGCCGATGCTCGACCGCATGTACAAGGAATATCCAAAGGGCGGCGCCCCCGCCGCGATGGAAGAACTCGCGGACAAAATCCGCAATGCCGACGGCTTTCTGTTCGTCACCGGCGAATATAATTGGGGTCCGCAACCCGGCCTCAAAAATCTGACCGACCATTATCTGGAGGAATGGTTCTGGCGGCCGGCGGCGATCGCCTGTTATTCCGCCGGGCCATGGTCGGGGGTGCGCGCGATGATGGGGTGGCGCGACACGCTGGGCGAAATGGGGATGGCGGTCACATCGTCGATCCTGCCCGTCGGGCGGATCGGCGGCGCATTCGATGCCGACGGCGAACCGACCGGCGAGGACGGCGCACGGCTGGTCAAAAGCTTTCCGCGCTTTGCCGACGACCTCAACTGGTGGATCGACGCGGCCAAGGCCCAGCGCGCGAAACAGGATCCGCCATATTGACTTGACCTAACCCGACTTCATTTCGGCCGTCAGCCGCAGGCTCGCCCGCCAAAAGAAATAGGCCGGGATCAACCCCAGCCATGCCGCGCCATACAGCACCCAGCGGACGCTTTCCTGTCCCGCCACCGGCTGCAATGCGTCCGACAGGACGCCGAACAGGAACGGCCCCAGCCCCAGCCCGATCAGATTCTGCCCGAACAGCATGATCGACGCCGCGAGCGCGCGGGCGCGCGGTTCGACCAATCCCTGAACGCAGCCATAGGCGGGGCCATAATAGGCCAGGTTGAGGACCGTCGGAACGATGAGCAGCGCCACGGCAATGCGCCAATCCTCCATATAATAGCCAAGAAACAGCATCGGCGCGGCCACCGCCATGCCATAGGCGGGAAAGGTCAGCAGGTGCCGTTTGTCGCGCGCCCCATATTTGTCGGCCATCTTGCCGCCAAGCCATGTGCCCAGCACGCCCGCCAGCCCCAGCACGACGGCCATCGACAGCCCCGCCTCGGTCGTCGACAGGCCATGGCTGCGGATGAAAAAGCTGATCGTCCACAGCGCCTTGCCATATCCCAGAAACGCCACGACCGACGATGCGATCAGGATATAGACAAAGGCGCGCGAGGAGAAAATCTCGCGCAGCGCCGCTCGCGTCGACAGCGGCACGGCGGCGGCGGCGGTCGCGGCAGCTTCCGGGTTTCGGCTGTGCCGCGGTTCGTGCAGGAAGACCAGCACGACCAGCGCCAGCAGCAATCCGGGCGCGCCGACCAGCATCAGCGCGACCCGCCAGCCGTAAAGATCGTTGACGATGCCGCCGATCATCAGCCCCAACAGCGACCCGATCGGCACCCCCATCCCGTAAAAGGCGATCGCCGACGATCGTTTTTCGGGTGCGACGCTGTCGGAAATCAGCGAATGGGCGGCGGGGGTACAGCCCGCCTCCCCCACCCCGACGCCGATGCGCGCCAACAGCAGTTGCACGAAATTCTGCGCGAGCCCGCACACCGCCGTCATCGCCGACCAGACCGCCAGCGCGGCCGCGATCAGCCGGACCCGGTTCGTCCCCTGCCGGTCGGCATAGCGCGCGATCGGTATGCCGAGCAGCGCATAGAAGAAGGCGAACGCCGGCCCCGCGAGCAATCCCAGTTGCGTATCCGACAGCCCAAGATGGGTCTTGATCGGTTCGGCAAGGATATTGACGATCTGTCGGTCGAGGAAATTGAAGATATAGACGATCAGCAACAGCCACAGCATCGTCCGCGTCTGTGCGGCCGCGTCGCCGGTCGTTGCCGCAATGCCTTGCGGCGAGGCGGTTTTGTCGATCATCAACGTCTCCCGCCGCCAAGGAAGCAGACCGGGGGGATCGCTGTCAACGCCATTGGGACGCGCCGAAACCGCCTGATGCCAATTGCCGTTACGGGATCACGGCGCGGCAGGGCCGAAATTTTGTCGGCCCGGCGCCGGCTGAACCCCGGTGGCCGGACATCGGCGGCCGAACATCAGCGGCCGGTCAGCGCCGGCCGCGCCGACGCTTCCAGCCCATTTCGTCCAGTTCCAGCAATTCCATCGGCACATGGATCGCGCGCACCGCCAGCCGCACCTCGATCAGAAAGAGGATCAGCGACACGAGCAGCAACAGCATCGCCACCGCAAAGGCCCATGACGCCGCGACGCCCAGGTTCATGCCGGTAAACGCCTGGGTGAACAGCAGCGCGACGAGCACGCAGACGACGATGCCGCACCCGACGGCGGACAGGATCGAATTGTTGATGATTCCCATCCGCCGGTCGGCGATGCGCAGTTCGGCGACGATGCGTTCATGCTCGACGCCCTGACTTTCGGACCAGCGTTCCATCAGGATGCGCGACCGGTCGACAACCCGCGCGAGCCGCCCGGCGATGACGTTCAGCAAGCTGCCGGTCGCGACCAGAAGAAAGACCGGCGTGACCGACAATTGGATCGTCTGCGCGATCGCGCCCGCGTCCATCATCCCTCGGCGGCGACCGACGGCGTGTTGATCCCGTGCATCGCCAGGAATTTGCGGACGTTGCGCGCCGCCTGCCGGATGCGCTGTTCATTTTCGACCATCGCGATGCGGACAAAGCCTTCGCCGTCCTCGCCATAACCGACGCCCGGCGCGACCGCGACCTTGGCATGGGTCAAAAGCTGCTTGGAAAATTCCAGGCTGCCCATGTCCTTCAACGCGGGCGGCAGGGGGGCCCAGGCGAACATCGACGCCTTTGGGCTGGGGATGTCCCAACCGGCGCGGGCAAAGCTTTCGACCATCACGTCGCGGCGCTTCTGGTAAAGATCGCGGTTCTTCTGAACAATGTCCTGCGGGCCGTTGAGCGCCGCGCAAGCCGCCGCCTGAATCGGCGTGAACGCGCCATAGTCGAGGTAGGATTTGACGCGCGTCATCGCCGCGATCAGCCGCTTGTTGCCGACCGCAAAGCCCATGCGCCAACCCGCCATCGAATAGGTTTTCGACATGGAGGTAAATTCGATCGCGACATCCTTTGCCCCCGGCACCTGCAGGATCGATGGGGTCGGATTGCCGTCATAATATAGTTCCGAATAGGCAAGGTCGCTAAGAACCCAGACCTTGTTTTCCTTGGCCCAGGCGACAAGCCGTTCGTAAAACGCCAGGTCCACCGCCTCCGCCGTCGGGTTCGATGGGTAATTGACCACCAGGATCGACGGGCGCGGCACGGTGAACGCCATCGCGCGGTCCAGCGCGCGCCAGTAATTTTCGTCGGGCGTGGTCGGCACGCTGCGGATCGTCGCCCCCGCGATGATGAAACCGAATGTATGGATCGGATAGCTGGGGTTCGGCGCCAGCACGACGTCGCCCGGCCCGGTGATCGCGGTGGCGAGGCTGGCCAGCCCTTCCTTTGACCCCATCGTCACCACGACCTCATTTTCGGGGTCGAGCGTGACGTTGAACCGGCGGGCGTAATAATTCGCCTGTGCGCGGCGCAGCCCCGGAATGCCTTTCGATTGCGAATAGCCATGTGCGTCGGGCTTCATCGCCACTTCGCACAGTTTTTCGATGACATGCGGCGGCGGCGGCAGGTCGGGGTTGCCCATTCCCAGGTCGATGATGTCTTCGCCCGAGGCGCGGGCGGCCGCACGCATCGCATTCACTTCGGCGATGACATAGGGCGGCAGGCGCTTGATGCGATAGAATTCATCTTCGGACATGGGAAACTAGAACAACTCCTTTGCGTTAGTCGGCTTGACGCAAGCGGCAATCTCGCCAGCCGCATCGCGGCTTGTTATAGGCGATATATCCGCACTGACCAGCAGGAACGATCATGAGCGAATCCGGCCAGAATGCCACGACCGAAGCGCCGAATCCCTTCCTGCCGTCGCCCGAAGACATGCAGCATTGGGCCAGCGTCATCGGCCGCGCGCAGCAGATGATGCTGGAATATGCGCTGGGCCAGGCCAATTCGGGCAACACCGGTGCCGCGGCGCTGTTCGACCCCGCCCACTGGCTCGAAAATCCGGCGACCAGGCTGTGGACCGAACAATCGACGAAGATGTGGGAACAGGGGGTCGCCTTCTGGACCTCGCTCGCCAGCATCGGCCAGCCGATCGCGCCCGATGCGCCGCCCGCCGATACACGCGATCGCCGCTTTGCCGACCCCGACTGGACCGCCAATCCGGTCTTTGCGATGATCCGGCAGACCTATGGCCTGCTGGCCGAACAGATGCTGGCGACGACGCGGCAGCTTGACGGCCCCGACCCCGCGGCGCGCGCCAAGATGGAATTTGCCGCAAAGGCGATGGCGGACGCGATGGCGCCGACCAACCTGGCGCTCACCAATCCGGAGGTGATCCGGCGCGCGGTCGAAACGCGGGGCGAAAGCCTGCTCAAGGGTCTGAAGCATATGCTGACCGACCTGTCGCGCGGGCAGCTCAGCCATGTCGATCCCGATGCGTTCGAAGTCGGCGTGAATATCGCGACGACGCCGGGCAAGGTGATCCACGAAACCGACCTTTATCAGCTCATCCAATATGCGCCGACGACGAAGCAGGTCCTGGCCGTCCCGCTCGTCATCTTTCCGCCGTGGATCAACCGTTTCTATATCCTCGACCTCAACCCCGCGAAAAGCTTTGTGGCGTGGGCGGTCGAACAGGGTCTCAGCGTCTTCATGGTGTCGTGGAAATCGGCCGATGCGTCGATGATCGACATCGTCTGGGACGATTATATCGCGGCGCAGGTCGACGCGATCGACACGGTGCGCGACCTGCTCGCCGTGCCCGCCGTCCATTGCATCGGCTATTGCGTCGCGGGCACGACGCTCGCCGCCACGCTGGCGATGCTGTCGGCGCGGGGGGAGGCCGACAAGGTCAAGTCGGTGACATTCTTTACCGCGCAGGTCGATTTCGAACATGCCGGCGACCTCAAGATGTTCGTCGACGAAAGCTATCTGGCCTTGCTTCAGCAATTGTCGGCGCCGGGATTCCTCGACGGGCGATATATGGCCGCGACCTTCAACGCGCTGCGCGGCCGCGACCTGATCTGGAATTATGTCGTCAGCAATTATCTGCTCGGTAACGACTATCCGCCCTTTGACCTTCTTTATTGGAACGGCGACACGACCAACCTGCCCGCCAAATGGCACCGGCAGTATCTGGTCGATCTTTACCGCGACAATCGCATGGTCATTCCGAACAGCCTGTCGGTGATGGGAACGCCGATCGACCTTCGAAAGATCGAGACGCCCGCCTTTATCCAGGCGGGGCGCGAGGATCATATCGCCCCGCTCGCCAGCGTATGGCGGTTGATGGATCATCTGGCGGGGCCAAAGACCTTTCTGCTCGCCGGGTCGGGGCATATCGCGGGCGTCGTCAATCCGCCCGCCGCGGGCAAATATCAATATTGGACCGGCGACAGCAAGGCCGCCAGCCTTGATGAATTTATCGCGGGCGCGGCAGAAACGGGGGGCAGTTGGTGGCCCTATTGGATCGACTGGATCGCCCGGCAGGACGACGCGAAAACCCCTGCCCAGGGCGCGCGCATTCCCGGCAAGGGGGCCAGAAAGGCGATCGAGGACGCGCCGGGCCGCTATGTCAAAAAGCGGTAATATCTATCGATTATAGTGACATCGGCGCGTCGCGCGACGATTTTTGTGCGCTGCACAAAAAACACTTGAATTTGCCGCGCGGCTCCTATATTGTGCACTGCAACATAGAGGAGTTGTCCCGATGGCTAGCAAGATGGATAGTGCCGAAAAGGCTTTCGAAGCCGCCACGCTGGAAACCGCCACCAAGCCGGTGGCAACTCCGGCCGCCCCGGCTGTTGCCGACGCGGCGCCCGTAAAGACCAAGACCGAAAAGCCAAAGGCCAAGCCGGTCCAAAAGAAAGCCGCAAAGCCGGCAACCAAAAAGGTCGCACCCCCGAAGGCGACCGCAAAGACCCTAGCCCCCAAGACCCAGGCCGCGCCAAAGCCCGTCGCTGCCGCCACCAAAGGACTGAAGACCATGAACGACACCGTCAAGAAGTTCGCCGACGAAGCGAAGACCCGCACCGAAGCCATGACCGCCGATTTCAACGCAAAGGCCAAGGACGCCTTTTCGAAGTCGAGCAAGCTCGCCGAAGAAGCCGTTGAATTCAACAAGGCGAACATCGAGGCGCTGGTCGAAGCCGGCAAGATCGCTGCCAAGAACCTCGAAGTTCTGGGTCAGGAAGGCGTGACCTTCGCTCGCAAGAGCTTTGAAGACACGACCGCCGCGATGAAGGGCTACTCCGCCGTCAAGACCCCGGCCGATTTCTTCAAGCTCTATGCCGAAAACAGCAAGAAGGCCTTTGACGCCGCCGTCGCCCAGACCTCGAAGACCAGCGAACTGGTCGTCAAGATGGCGAACGACAGCTTCGCGCCGATCTCGAACCGCGTTTCGGTCATCACGTCGAAGGTGAAGGCCGCCTAAGGCGCTTTCTCCCTTCCCTTTTTCGTTGGCGCGGACCGCTCTCCCTCCCTCTCCGTCCGCGCCGACACCCAGGGCCGCTCGCTTCTTCGGAAGCGGGCGGTTCTTGTTTATGGGGGGCCTTGGGCGCGCGACTGGCGAACAAGAGGTTAAAATCCGGCCCCACGCCCCTTGCGCTTCGCCCGCGGCTTGCGATATTCCTGCGCATGATGTTTCCAGCTTCGACCCTCGCTCCGATCCGCGCCATGGCGGACAAGGATGACGGCGCACCCGGCGGCCCCGGCGTCGGCATCGCGACGCGCACCCGCGCAAAGGCGAAAAAGCCATCGATGTACAAGGTGCTGCTGCTCAACGACGATTACACGCCGATGGAATTTGTCGTGATGGTGCTGCAACGTTTCTTCAACATGGACATCGAACAGGCGACGCAGGTGATGCTGCACGTCCATCAACAGGGCGTCGGCGTGTGCGGCGTGTTCAGCTACGAAGTCGCCGAAACCAAGGTGAATCAGGTGATGGACGCCGCGCGGCAGGGCCAGCATCCGCTGCAATGCACGCTGGAAAAAGCCTGACCGACCCCGCTAAAATTTCCGCAGGACCCAAAAATTTCGCGCAGAGGCGCAGAGATCGCAGAGAGGATGCGGTCCCGCTTCTCCGCGATCTCCGCGCCTCTGCGCGAAACATGCATAACGGCAGGTCGAGGAACTTCTCCCCTCCCGCAGGCGGGAGGGGCCGGGGGTGGGTCAGCAGCGGTGCAGATGCACCCCGCTCGCAATTCTCGCCACCCCTCCCCGCCAGCGGGAGGGGAAAATCGACCGCCCTCTCCTAACCCAACAGACTCTTGCTCGCCTGTTCGGTCACGTCGCGCGACAGGCCGGGCTGGGCCAGGATGCGTTCCAGTTCGGCGCGCATCATCGCGGCGCGCGCCTCGTCAAACCGTTTCCAGCGGCCCAGCGGCGGGATCATTCTTGCCGCGGTCTGCGGATTTTTCGGATCGAGCGCGATGACCAGATCGGCGATCAGCCGGTATCCCGCGCCGTCCGCCTGGTGAAACGCCGCCTGATTGCCGGTCATCGCGCCATAAAGCGACCGCACCCGATTGGGATTGGCCAGCGTGAAATCGGGATGGCCGGCCAGTTCGGTCACCGCCGCGACCGTATCGGGGCGCAGCGACCAGGCCTGAACCTGAAACCATTTGTCGAGCACCAGCGGATTGTCGCGGTAACGCTGATAGAAAATGTCGAGCGCCGCCACCCGTTCGTCGCTGTCGCCATGCGCCAGCGTGGCAAGCGCGGCCTGCCGTTCGGTCATGCCGTCGGCGTCCGAGAATATCCGGAACGCCAGCGCGGCAATATCGTCCAGCCCCGCCGCCGCCAGATAGGTCAGCGCGACCCCGCGCAACCGGCGCGATCCCTTGGCCTTGCTCGACAGGTCGGTGGCGGGCGGCGCGGCGCCCGCCAGCACGTCGCGCCACCGGCTTTCCAGCGCGATGCCGACCGCCGCCTGTAATGCCAGCCGTTCGCGGCGGATCGCGTCGGGATCGACGATCACCATCTGGTCGCCGATGAACGCCTCGCTGGGCAACAGCACGGCTTCGGCGACAAAGGCGGGGTCGTCGGCCGCGCCCGCCAGCGTCCCGCCGACCGCGTCGATCACCGCCTGATGCCCGCGCGCATCGCCCGCCACCGCCGCGACCAGCGTGTCCAGCATCAATTGCTGCAACGCCTCGTACCGCGCAAAGGGATCGTCGTCATGCGCGGCCAGCCACGCCAGTTCGCCCTCTTCGCGATCGAAATCGACGATGACCGGCGCCGAAAAGCCGCGATTGACCGACAGCGCCGGCCGCGCCGCGAACCGGCCCAGCGGGACGCGCTGCTTCGCGCCGGACAGTATGACCAGCGTATCGGCCAGCCTGTCGCCGCTGTCGTCCATGGCAAAGGCCGCCAGCCGCAGCGGCATCATCATCGGCAGCTTGTCGGGCTGTCCCGGCGTCGGCGGCACCAGTTGCACGATGTCGAGCGACCATTGCCCGCCGTCTTGCGTCAGCGACAGCTTGATCCGCGGCGTTCCCGCCTGTTCGTACCAGCGGCGGAACTGCCCCAGGTCGATGCCGCCGCCATCCTCCATCGCGCGGACGAAATCCTCGCATGTCGCCGCCTCGCCATCATGCCGGTCGAAATAGAGGTCGGTGCCCTTGCGAAACCGGTCGGGGCCCAGCAGCGTCGCCATCATGCGGATGATCTCCGCACCCTTGTTATAGATGGTGGCGGTATAGAAATTCGATATTTCCTGAAAGCTGTCGGGGCGGATCGGGTGCGCCAGCGGCCCCGCATCCTCCGGAAACTGCGCGGCGCGGAGCAGCCGGACATCCTCGATCCGCTTGACCGACGGCGACCCCATGTCGGCAGAGAAATTCTGGTCGCGAAAGACGGTAAAGCCTTCCTTCAAACTCAATTGGAACCAGTCGCGGCACGTGACGCGGTTGCCCGACCAATTGTGGAAATATTCATGCGCGACGACGCCTTGCACCCCGTCATAATCCACATCGGTCGCCGTGTCGGGATCGGCCAGGATATAGCGGGTGTTAAAGATGTTGAGGCCCTTGTTCTCCATCGCCCCCATGTTGAAATCGCTGACCGCGACGATGTTGAACAGGTCCAGGTCATATTCGCGGCCATAGACGCGCTCGTCCCAAGCCATGCTGTCCTTCAGCGCCTGCATCGCATGGCCGGTGCGCGGCGCGTCGCCGTCGCGGACCCAGATGCCCAGTTCGACCTTGCGCCCCGACATCGTCGTAAAGCTGTCGCGGTTGACGACCAGGTCGCCGGCGACCAGCGCGAACAGATAGGATGGTTTGGGCCACGGGTCTTCCCACACCGCCCAATGGTCGCTGCCCGCTTCGCCCTGTTCGATGCAATTGCCGTTCGACAGCAGGATCGGGAACGCCGCCCTGTCGCCCTGCATCCGCACCCTATATCGGCTCAGCACGTCGGGCCGGTCGGGGTGAAAGGTGATGCGGCGAAATCCCTCGGCCTCGCACTGGGTGCACAGAAGGCCGCCAGAGGCATAAAGGCCCGATAGCTGGGTGTTGGCCGCCGGGTCGACCAGCGTATCGACCTCTATCGTTGCCGACGCCCGGTCGCCCAGCTCGACGATCAGGTCGCCGTCGTCCATCCGCCAGTCGTTCCACGCGTCGCCATCCACGCGCACCGCCAGCGGGGTCAGCCCGTCGCCGCGCAGCAACAGCGGCACCGGCGCATCGCCCTGCCGCACCACCGCCATCGTCGAACCCACCTTCGTCGCGTCGATGCCCAGTTGGAAATCCAGCGCGATGTCGGGAACCTGCCAATCGGGCGCGCGATAATCACCGCGATGGATGGTGACGGGAATTGCGGGCGTCGAAGAGGCATCGGTCATGATATGCGATCTAGGCGCGGCACCCCGGACGCGCAATAAGGGGGCGATGCGACGGATGTTGATTTTCGGAATGGGTTTCGCGGCAAGCCGCCTTGCGGACCGGCTGCGCGCGCGCGGGTGGGACGTAACCGGGACGACGCGCGACGGACGCGGCGACAGCATCGCTTTCGCCGACGAAGGCGCGGTGCTGGCGGCGCTGCGGTCGGCATCGCACATCCTGTCGTCGGTCCCGCCGTCGGACGGCGTCGATCCGGTGCTGCACCTTTATGGCCAGCCCATCGCCCTCGCCGCCGCGGGCTGGACCGGCTATCTGTCCTCGACCGGCGTCTATGGCGACACGGGCGGCGCATGGGTGGACGAAAGCGGGCCCGTCCACGGCCGCCGCGCCGATCGCAACGCCGCCGACGCCGCGTGGCAGGGGCTGCGCGGCGACATGCGGGTGTTTCGCCTGCCCGGCATTTACGGCCCCGGCCGATCGATCCTCGACCGCATCGGCGAAGGCCGCGCGCATCGCATCGACCTGCCCGCCCAGATTTTCAGCCGCATCCATGTCGACGACATCGCGGGCGGCATCATCGCCTCTTTCAGCGGACCGGCGGGCGTCTATAACCTCGCCGACGACGAACCCTGTCACCAGAACCGGCTGGTCGAATGGGGCTGCGCGATGCTGGGCGCGCCGCTGCCGCCGCTGCAATCGCTGGACGAAGCGGGCCTGTCGCCCGCCGCCCGCGCCTTTTACGCCGAAAACCGCCGCGTCGCGAACGGCAGGGCGAAACGGCTGCTGCGCTGGACCCCGCGCTATCCCACCTTCCGCGAGGGGCTGGCGGCGGTCGGCTAAATCAGTCTGTCGACCGTATAGATCAGCACCCCGACCAGCCCGCCGACCAGCGTCCCGTTGATGCGGATATATTGCAGGTCGTCGCCGACCGCATTTTCCAGCCGGTCGGTGATCGTCTTGGCATCCCAGCCGCGGATCGTGTCCGACACCAGTTTCAGCGCGGTTTCGCCATAGCTGTCCACCACGCCGACGACCGCGCGCCGCGCATAGCGGTTCAGCGTGCGCTTGATATGGGCATCCTCGCCCAGCATGGCGCCGAACTGGGTGACAAGCTCCCCGATCCGGCCCGCCAGCATCGTGTCGGGGTTGCGCGCGGCCTTCAGCAACGCGCCGCGCCCCTGTTCCCACAGGCCGTCGAGCCAGCGTTTCACCGCCTTGTTTTCCAGCAATTCGTCGCGAACCTTGGCGACCTTCGCCTGCACCTCGGGGTCGTGCTGCAGGTCGAGCGCCATCTTGGCCAGCCCTTCCTCGACCCGGATGCGCAGCGGGTGCGTTTCGTCGACCGCCATCTCGCTGAGCAATGTCGACAGGCCCGCGACGATCCGGTTCGATATGCTTTCATCCAGCCCGGTAAAGCGCACGATCGCGTTAGAATTGTCATGGACCATCTGGCGGATCAGATGTTCGTTGAGTTCCAGCGTCTTGGATCCCCATTTGACCATCGCGTCGAGCAGCGGCTGATGCCGTCCCTCGGCCAGCGCGGCCTGCAACGCCTGGCCCAGCAGCGGCGCGACATCCAGTTCGCGCAGCCGGTCGGCGATCGCCGATTTGACCATGCCGCCCAGCCTCTGCTGGTCGAGCGCGCCCAGTCCGTCGGCGATGATCCGCGATGCGCCCAGCCGCAGCCGCCCGCCGCCCTCGCCCGGCTGCGACAGAAATTTGCCGACCGCGCCCGCGACATCGACCGTCTGCATCTTGCGCGCGATCAGGCGCGGCAACAGGAAATTGGTCAGCAGGAAACGGGCGAGCGTGTCGCCGATGCGGTTCTTGTTGCGTGGCACGATCGCAGTGTGCGGGATCGGCAGGCCCATCGGGTGCCGGAACAGCGCCGTCACCGCGAACCAGTCGGCCAGCCCGCCGACCATCGCCGCCTCGGCAAAGGCGCGGACGAACCCGACCGCCGGATGGGCATCCTCGAAATATCCGGCGCCCAGAAACACCAGCGCCATGACGACCAGCAATCCGGTCGCGACGACGCGGACGTTCAGCCCGCCGGTGGGCACGGACACGCCCCCGCCCCCCATTCCCCGGCGCATGGCGGCGGGGGGCTGGGCGGGCGTGGTATCGGTTTGCGGCGAAACGCTTTCCTGCATGGGCATCAAATGGCGAAGCGCCGCAAAAGTTGCAACCGCGTCACCCTATGGCGCCGGGGCGGGTCACTCCGCGGGATGCGGCGCGGGCGGGGCCAGCGGCTTTGTATCGTCGCCCTTGCGATAGGTGAGCAGGTTGGCCGAAAAGAAACGGCCCAGCCGCTTTTCGATGCTGTCCGCCAGGCTGAAACCCGCCGGGACGATCAGCAACGTCAGCACCGTCGACAGGATCAGGCCGCCGATCACGACCACGCCCATCGGGGCGCGCCACGCGCCATCCCCCGACAGCGACAGCGCGGTGGGCACCATGCCCGCGACCATCGCGACCGTGGTCATCACGATCGGCTGCGCGCGTTTGCGGCCCGCATCGAGCAGCGCGTCCATCTTGCTGACGCCATGATCCATCTCCTCGATCGCGAAATCGACCAGCAGGATCGAGTTTTTGGCGACGATGCCCAGCAGCATCAGCAGGCCGATGAACACGGGCATCGAAATTTCCATGCCGGTGACCCACAGGCCCAGCAGCCCGCCCAGCGGCGCCAGCAACAGCGACGACATATTGACCAGCGGCGACAGGAACCGGCGATAGAGCAGCACCAGCGTCGAGAAGACCAGCAACAGCCCCGACACCACCGCGACCAGGAAGTTGTTGATCAGTTCGGCCTGCCATTTGGCATCGCCCTGCACCACCCGGCGAATGCCCTGCGGCATCGACTTGACCGCGGGCAGCGCGTCGATCTTTTTCTGCGCCTCGCCGGTCACCAGTCCGGGGGCAAGGTCGGCGCCGATCACGACGCGCCGCGTCTGATTATATCGCCGCAATTCGGTCGGCCCGGCGCCGAACCCGATCTCTGCAACCGATTTCAGCGGCACCGTCGACCCGCGCGACGTCGGCACCGGCAGGTTTTCGATCGTCGCCAGGCTGCGCCGCGAATCTTCGGACAACAGCACCCGGATCGGGATCTGCCGATCGGACAGCGAGAATTTCGCCGCATTCTGGTCGATGTCGCCCAGCGTCGCGATCCGGATCGTCTGGCTGAGCGATGCGGTGGTCACGCCCAGTTCGGCGGCCAGGTCCATGCGTGGATTGACGATGATTTCGGGCCGGGGAATGTCGCCCTCGATGCGCGGCGAGCGCAGTTCCTTTAACTGCAACATCTGCGACACGATCAGGCGCGCATGTTTCTCCAGCGCGACGGGATCGTCGCCGCCGACGACCATCGTGATGTCGCGGCCCGAAAAGCCGCCCGACTGGCTCTGAAACGACACGCGCGCATCGGGGATGGCGGCCAGCTTGGGTTGCAGGCTGCGCTCCCATTCGACGCTGGTGGTCGGGCGTTTTTTCTTCAGCGTGATGAACGCATTGCCGCCGCCGACATTGACGTCATAAAACGCCGTTTCGACCACCGGGCTGTTGTCGAGGATCGTGCCGATCTGGCGCGCGATCGTCTCGCTCTGCGCCAGCGTCGATCCCGGCGGCAATTCATAACGGACCTGGCTGTAATCGCTGTTGGCGGTCGGCTGGAACTGTTGCGGCAGCACCCGAAACAGGACGATGCTGGCCACGAAAGCCGCCACCCCCAGGCCGACGATCCAGATACGATGGTCGGACAGGCGGGCGCGCGCGCGCCGCGTCATAAACCTTGCCCAATGGGTAAAGGCCCAGCCGCGCATCCCGAAGCCATGGGCCAGCGCCCCCAACAGGATCACGAGCAGGCTTGTCACCAGATAGGTCAGCAGCGCGGCGATCGGCGTCAGCAACAGGAAATGCACGGCCGGGTTGGGCGCATCCTGCCCGATCGGAACCGGCCGGAAATAGGAAAAGGCCAACAGGATGGCCGCGCCCCCGGCGAGCGCCAGCGGCACCGCCAGATAGGCAAGTTTGGTCGGCACCTCTTCATACCGCGCGCGGATCGCCCGCTGCTTCCGGCTGTCCAGCGTCCAGGCGAGGATACGTTCATACCGGTCGACCCAAGGGCCGCTGGCATGGTCCTGTTCGCCCTGCGCCGACAGGAAATAGGCCGCGATCATCGGCGTGATCATGCGCGCGACCGCCAGGCTGACCAACACCGCGAACACGACGGTCATCCCGAACTGGATAAAGAACTGGCCCGACACGCCCGGCATCAACGCGACGGGCAGGAACACGGCGACGATCGACATCGTCGTCGCGACGACCGCCAGGCCGATTTCGTCGGCGGCGTCGATCGACGCCTGATAGGCGGTCTTGCCCATCCGCATGTGCCTGACGATATTCTCGATCTCCACGATCGCATCGTCGACCAGCACCCCGGCCACCAGGCTGAGCGCCAGCAGCGACAGGCTGTTCAGCGAAAATCCCATCAGGTCCATGAACCAAAAGGTCGGAATGGCCGACAGCGGGATGGCCAGCGCGCTGATCAGCGTCGCGCGCCAGTCGCGCAGGAACAGGAACACGACGACGACGGCCAGGATCGCGCCCTCGATCATCGCGGCCATCGAACTGCGATATTGTTCCTTGGTATAATCGGTGCGCGTGAACAGGATCTTGAAACTGACCTTCGGATTGTTCTTCGTGATCTGCGCCAGTTTCTTCATCGTCTCGTCATGGATCGTGACGTCCGATGCACCCTTGGCCTTCTCGATCGAGAAACTCAGCACCTGTCGCCCGCGAATCGTCGCCAGGTTGCGCTGTTCGGCATATCCGTCCGTCACCTTGGCGACGTCGGCCAGCCGGATGGTGCGGCCGTTGCCGATCGCGATGCGCGTTTCGCCCAGTGCAAAGGCGTTAGCGGCATTGCCCAGGACGCGCACGGCCTGTTCCGACCCCGCGATCTCGGTCCGCCCGCCCGCGGCATTGACGTTCGTCTGCCGCAGTTGCTGGTTCACCTGGCTGGCGGTCAGGCCATAGCTTTGCATCCGCGCGGGGTCCAGAATCACGCGAATCTCGCGGTTGACGCCGCCCGAACGGGTGACCTTGGCCATCCCCGGAATCGACAGCAATTCCTTGGCGACGCCATTGTCGACGAACCACGACATTTGTTCGAGCGTCATGTCCGACGCCTCGACCGCGAAATAGGTGATGGGGCCGCCCGCAATGTCGACGCGCACCACCTGCGGTTCCAGAATCCCGTCCGGCAGGTCGCTGCGGATTTGCCGCACCGCCTGATTGACGTCGTTATAGGCGCGGTCGATCGGCGTGCCGATCGCGAACTGCACCATCGTCCGGCTGTTGCCTTCCCCGACATAGGACGACAGTTCGTCGACCCCGCCGACCGCTCGCACCGCGGCTTCGATCCGCTGCGTCACCTGCGTTTCCAGTTCGGACGGCGCCGCGCCCGGCTGGGCCACGATGATCTGCACCGCCGGAAATTCGACGTCGGGATTGTCGTTCACATCCATCCGGTTGAAACTGACGATCCCGGCCAGCAACAGCAGGACGAACATGACGACAGGCGGCACCGGATTGCGGATGCACCAGGCGGAAATGTTGCGAAAGCTCATGATTCAAACGCCCTTGTGCGCGAACGGTTCGAACGGTTCGAAATGCTTATTGCGCCGGCTTCTGGATCACCGGCTTCACCTTGTCGCCGACGTTCAGAAAGGCGCCGGCCAGGACGACGACGCGCTCGTTGCCGGTCAGGCCCGATGCGATCGACACCCCGGAATCGGTCACGATGCCGACCTTGATCGCGCGGCGCTGAACCCGGTTGTCCTTGTCGACGATCAGCACGAAATTGCCTTCCGGCCCGCTCTGGACCGCGCTTTCGGGCAGCATCGGGGCCTCTTCGGTCCCCGCCACCAGCCGGGCATCGGCAAAGCCGCCGGGGCGCAGCGCGCTGCTGTACGGCACCGCGATGCGGACCATGCCCTGCCTTGTGTCGGCATTGACCACCGGCGACACCTGCCACACCTGACCCGCGACCTGCACATTGGACCCCACCGGCGTCACCGTCGCGCGGGTTCCGACGCGCACGCGCTGCAAATCGCCTTCGGACAATTGCGCCTGCATTTCCATTTCGCCGCCGCGCGCCATGCGGAACAGCACGCCGCTGCCCGCGCCGACGATCTGGCCGGTTTCGACCTGCCGCGTCAGCACCAGTCCGGCGGCGGGGGCGACGATGTTCAGCCGCCGGTTGCGCGCATTGGCTTCGCCATATTGCGCCTGCGCGACACCCACGCGCGCGTTGGCGGCGTCGCGGGCGGCACGTTTGCGGTCGAGGTCCGCCTTTGAAACAAAGCCGCGCCCGACCAGCGCCTGCGCGCGTTCCAGTTCGGCCTGCGCCAGATCGGCGTCCGCCTGCGCAACGCGGATCGACGCGCCCAGGCTCGCGGCCTGCTGCGCCTGCACCGACCGGTCGATGACGGCCAGCGGCTGGCCCGCCGCGACCCACTGGCCCGGATCGACCAGCACGCTGACGACCTGCCCGCCCTCGCCCGCGACGCCGACCGGCATTTCGCGCCGCGCGGTGATCGTGCCGTTGGTAGAGATGGTGGCTTCGACCGACTGCCGCCCCGGCATGACGACGGTGATGTTCGGGATGCTGTTCGCCGCGCCGTCGGCGTTTGCCGCGCCGTCGCCCTTACCCGCCGAAAAGCCATACCATGCCACCGCGATCACCAGCGCGGCCAGCACCAGCCCGGCGATCAGGACCATCCGCTTGCGGCGGCCGTCCGCCTCTTCATAAAAGCCCTGCGTGCCCGCCAGCCTGTCC
The DNA here is from genome assembly GCA_030145715.1 of Sphingopyxis sp. Lineage (GTDB taxonomy): Bacteria > Pseudomonadota > Alphaproteobacteria > Sphingomonadales > Sphingomonadaceae > Sphingopyxis. Next base: position 40,730 of record JAIXHQ010000023.1, read on the forward strand.
ATCGAATCCACTTTCCGCTCATAGTTCACGGGCGATTCCCCCTGTCCGGCGCGGCATGATATGCGGCGGCGCCGCAGCGTCCGCCCCCATGCCGCACGACAGGACCGAAATCCCGCATGAGGTGTATTACCTAATTAAATCACCACTGGCAAGAGGCCAAACTTGTCCGCCCCGACGCTGTTCGGCGGAACGGACATAGGCCGCTTTCGCTGCCTTTTCCAATGGTTGCGCCCGTCGAGACGGGGCCGCGTCGCGTCAGCGAAGACGGCCGCGACGGACGAGATTGACGATGGCGAGCAGGATCACCGCGCCCAGAAAGGCGGTGAGCAAGGTCCTGAGGTCAAAGGCGTTGCCGCGCAGATGCCCGCCGCCGATCAGGCCCTGTAACAGGAAACGCCCAAGGATCGACCCGATACAGCCGACGACGATGTTCAGGAAAATGCCCTGCTGGGCATCGGTGCGCATCACGATGCTGGCCAGCCAGCCGATAATGCCGCCCATGACGAGTGCGATAATGAAATCAAGCATATTTGATCCCCTGCGATCGTTATAGCCGCCTGCCCTGGCAGGCATCCCATTCGTAACCCAAGTCGGCCAAATCGCCTAATGGAACGTCGGCCGCGCCGCATCATGGTCGCAGCAAAGGGCGGAACAGCGACAGGGACAGGGTCAGGGACAGGGACAGGGACAGCAAAAGGGCCGCCGGGCGAAAAAATCCCGGCCGACCCCTGGGGGCGCGGCCGGGATAGTGGGATCGGTTCCATTCGGGAACGTCTCCGGGTCGCCATCACGGCTTAGCGCCAACAATTTACCAGGATGTGACTATGCTCACAGGCGCGAAAATAAATGTCACGACCAGTGTCACGACAGCACGGGACCGGCGGCAGCGGTAACAAGGAAGGTAGCGGTAACAGCGGATGCTGTCCGGCGCCGCGTCGACCCCCAGAGCCGGGCACCAAGAGGCGGCCCCCGCAGCCAGCACCCAGCGCCCGGTCCATCCACCGGCCGCGCACGCGAAATGGGGGCCGGCATCGCTGCCAACCCCCACTATCCGGCTTTGCCCCACACAGGACGCCTCACCTCATCCCGGTCCGCTTCTCTTGCGATCGGCGGCCCGCAAAACGCTATGTTGCGGCCTATGCCGGAACAATCCGGCGACGGTTTGGTCGGCCCCCTTTCGGGGGCCGGCCGCACCTGGAAAGCCCTTCATCATCCTGTCCCGCGTCTGCCAAGGCAATCGCTGTATCGGCGATGGACTGCATTTCCTGTACCCGGTCTGGTTCGCATCAACTCGTGGGAATCGCTACGTTCCGTGATCGGGCTATCGGCCGATTTCCTCGTCGATCCAGCCATTTTCTTCCGGCTAGTCTTGCAACTACCCTTAATGTCCTGGCGGTTCGTCGTCTCTATCTTCCGATGATTGGAAGCTGACATGAAGCGTTCGGGGCGCCAACAGAAAATGCGCGAAATCCCGCCCGAGCCCGTTCATGCTTGTGGATAAGTCCGGCATTAGCAACAAGCGGATTCGCTGCAGCATTTTTGTAACAGCATTGCAGCATTTTCGGATTCATTCATGGCCCTGCCGCGCCGCGAATCCCTCTCACGGCGCGCCGAATCAGCCCCGCCGGTCGCCGGTCGCCGGTCGCCAGTCAGGCGCGGCCCAGGTCGCCCTTGCCCACCGTCCCCGACGCCATGTCGAGCATCCGGTCAAGGCTCTGGCGCGCGGCCAGCCGAAGCCCCTCTTCCATCTCGATCCGCGGCGCCAGGTCGCGCAGCGCGATGTACAGCTTTTCCATCGTGTTGAGCGCCATATAGGGGCAGATGTTGCAGTTGCAGTTGCCGTCCGCCCCCGGCGCGCCGATGAAATGCTTTTCGGGCAGCGCCAGCTCCATCTGGTGGATGATATGCGGTTCGGTGGCGACGATCAGCGTGTCGCCCGGAAAGCTCTTGGCGAATTGCAAAATGCCGCTGGTCGATCCGACATAGTCCGCATGATCGACGATGTGCGGCGGGCATTCGGGGTGCGCGGCGACCGGCGCGCCCGGATGCTGCGCCTTCAGCTTGATAAGTTCGGTTTCGCTGAACGCCTCGTGGACGATGCACACGCCGGGCCACAACAGCATGTCGCGCCCGAACTTGCGGTTGAGATAGCCGCCAAGGTGGCGATCGGGGCCAAAGATGATCTTCTGGCTTTCCGGAATCTGGCTGATGATCGTCTCGGCGCTCGACGATGTGACGATGATGTCGCTCAGCGCCTTCACCGCCGCCGAACAGTTGATATAGGTCAGCGCGATATGGTCGGGGTGCGCCTCGCGGAACCGTTTGAACTGTTCGGGCGGGCAACTGTCCTCCAGGCTGCATCCCGCGTCCATGTCGGGCAGGATGACCGTCTTTTGCGGCGACAATATCTTCGCCGTCTCCGCCATGAACTTCACCCCGCAAAAGGCGATGACGTCGGCGTCGGTGTCCGCCGCCTTGCGCGACAGTTCCAGCGAATCGCCGACGAAATCGGCCAGGTCCTGAATCTCCGGCTTTTGATAATAATGGGCGAGGATGACGGCGTTGCGTTCCTTGCGCAGCCGTTCGATTTCGGCACGCAGGTCGAGGCCCGAGAGATTCTCGCGAACGGGAGCAGTCATCGCTTTTCCTTATATGGCATTTGCCTTGGCGCACCCCCTACACCGCCACCCGGCGAAGGGCAACGCGGCGTCGCGTCGGGCCTATCCCGCCGGCGCAGCGGCGAACCGCGCCGTCACCTTGGCATCGATCCCCGCGGCTTTCAGCGGCATTGCAAAGCTTTGTTCGACCGCCGTGCGCGCCGCGCCCTGCGCAAGCCGCATCGGCGTCGCGCCGCGCGCCTGCTTGATCAGTTCGGCCTGCGCCGCCTTGCGGTTCGCGGCATCCAGCCTTTGTTCGGCATCGGTCAGCGTCAACAGGATCTCGCCGTCGCGATATTCGCTGATCGCGTCGATGTCGATTTCCGGCCCCGCCAGCCGCAGCGGCGGCAACAGGATGTTCAGCGCATTGGTGCCCGCGTCCCAGTCCAGGTCGGATTGCTGCAATTTGCCCAGGTCGAGTTCGTATCGCACCGTCCCCGGCATGATCATCGTCTTTTTCGCGCTCAGCCCCAACCGGCTTTGCGTCGAGGTGACGACCGCGACATAGCGCGCGGTAAAGGGGACCAGGACATTTTGTTCGCGCAGCCCCTCCAGGCTGGCCGCGACGACCGTTTCGGGATCATATCCCTTGTGCCATCCCTGCCATGCCGTCACCGCCCACCAGACGGCGGTCAGCATCAACGCCGCCGCGACGAGCAGGATCAGCCGGGGCCATAATCGCGGGGCGGATGCGGACGATCGCATCACGCCAGCACCCATTCGTCGCCCTGCCCCCGCACCGCGCCGCGCGATTGCAGGTCGATCAGATGCGCCAGCACCGAACGGCCGGCGGCGCCGGTCAGGCGCGGGTCCAGCCCCTTGTACATATGCTTTACCATATCGGGGATGACGCGCGGGCCCTGTTCCAGTTCCCGCAATATCTGCCGCTCGCGCTGCTTGCGGTGGCCCAGCATCCCGCGCACCAACTGCCGCGGCTTGGCGACCGCCGGGCCGTGCGCCGGATAATAGACGCGGTCGTCGCGGGCATAAAGTTTGGACAGGCTGGCCATATAGGCCGCCATGTCGCCGTCGGGCGGGCTGACGACGCTGGTCGACCAGGCCATCACATGATCGCCGGTGAACAGCGCGCCGCTTTCGATCAGCCCGAAACACAGATGGTTCGACGTATGGCCGGGTGTCGCGACCGCTTCCAGCGTCCATCCGTCGCCCGCGATCCGGTCGCCATCGGCCAGCACCTGATCGGGGGCATAATCGGAATCGAACGCCGAATCGGCGCGCGGGCCATCGTCGCGAAGCGCCAGCGGGGCACAGCCGACCACGGGTGCGCCCGTCGCCTCGCGCAGCGGCGCGGCAGCGGGGCTGTGATCGCGGTGGGTGTGGGTGCACAGGATCGCGGCGACGCGCTGTCCCTCCACCGCGCGCAGGATGGCATCGACATGCCCCACGCCGTTGACGTCGCCGGGATCGCCGATGCTCATGCCGCTGCCGATCGGGCCGGGATCGATGATCGCGACGTCGCTACCCGCCCCGACGATCCATGTCTGGGTGCCGGTATAGGTATAGGGCGAGGGATTGGGCGCCAGGACGCGGCGGACCAGCGGTTCATGCTGTTCGCACTCACCGGCGCGGATGCTGTCGGGCCAGGGCTTGTCTTCGCTCATGCCGCTTCATGTGGCATCGCGTGGGCCAAAGGAAAAGGGATGGGGTAAGGAAAAAAAGGGAGCAACCCGGGTCACTCCCTTTTTCCCGTCCCTTGCCGCCGACCCCACCGGGGAGGGGAGGCCGGCGACAGTTACCTCTCTGATTTCTCGGCCTTGGCGATGGCTTCGTCGATGTCGGCGATCACCTTTACCGCGATCGATTCGGACAGCGCATCGTCGCCGCGCCGCTTGGCGAACGCATCGCGAACCTTGCGAAGCGCGGCCACCCCCGCTGCCTTGCCATCGACGGGGTCGCTGCATGTGAACAAGGTGACCCGGCTGCGCCGGTTGCGGCTGCTTTCCTCGCGATCGACGATCGGCGCGGTCCTGCCGTCGCCGCAGCGGGCGACGACCGCCTTGCCCTGCACCGCCATCGCGGCGCGCGGCATCGGGGCAACCGGGGGCGTGGGCGCCACGGGGGCCATCGGCGGCATCGGGGCCAGCGCCAGGCGCATCCGTTCGCTGCGCTTGGCCTCCAGCCGGTCGGCGATGGCGTTCGCGCGGCTTCCGGTGATCCCCTGTTCTTTCAGCGCCGCCAGCACATCGCCGCGCGAAAGGCCGCCCGACGTGCGGATTTCGATCGACCGGGGCCGGGCGTCGGGCGCGGCGGGCGCGGGGCGGGCGGCAATCGCGGCCTCCGCGCCGTCGCGCCGGACTAAAAGGCGATGGACGTCGCGCGTCTTGCTGGTCTTTGACGCGGATCCATCGTTGGACGTCGACCGGCTGGTCGATATGACGACCGTCACCTCGCTATCGACATTGTCGCCGCCATCGACGGGCGCCGACAAAGGCGTCGTCGCATCGAGCGGTTCCGGTTCGCCCGTGCTTGCGTTCGCGATGCTCGCGGGGACAAGCGTCGCCGTCGTCGCCAGCACCGCCAGCGCCGTGCCGCCGACTATGAACCGCCCGATCATCCCGCGCCGTCTGGAAATATCCTGCCGGGTCAGCATGGTCAGCCGCTCGCGCAGATTGTCATGGACCGCCATCGGCGCGGCCAGCGTCAGCCGGCGTCCGCCCGCCGCCTTGACGATCGCGTTGGCATAGCGGGCGGTCCGCTCGCCGCGCGCATCGGCCTCGGCCATCGTCAGCACCCGCGCGTCGCACGCCGCTTCCTGGTCAAAGCGAAAGGCGCGGATCGCGCGCCACGCGAACGGGTTGAACCATTGCGCGGCCAGCAGGATCAGCGCCGCGCCGTTCGCCCACAGGTCGCCGTGGCGGTGGTGGGCCAGTTCATGGTCGATCGCCAGCGCCCGTTCGTCGGCGTTATAGCGGGCAAAGAAATCATGCGGGACGGCGACATGGCGCTGCCACAGGCCAAAGGCGACGGGGCCGTCGATCGCGTCCGTCATCACCAGCCGGATCGCACCGATCGGCTGCAATTCGACCGCCTCTTCCAGCACCGCGCCGCGAAAACGCTGATGCGACACCATCGCGATCAGGATGACGGCGACCACGCCCGCCGCCCACAGGACGAACAGAAAGGGCAGCATGTCGGCAAAGGACCATAGCGGCTCCGCGATCGCGGTCGGCGCCCCGACCGGCAGGGTGTCGGGGACCATCATCACCGCCTCGGGCGTCGTCGCCGCCGCCACCGGATCGGCGACGGGCACGGGCGGCAACACCAGCCGCAGCGCCGGGACGGCCCACAGCGCATAGGTCAGCCGGGGGCCGAAATGGCGCGCGAACGGCTTGCGGACGGCCAGCACCAGCATGACCAGCACGGCGGTCGTGACCAGCGTGTCGATCCACACCTGAAACAGCGTCGCGGCGCTCACGACTTCAGCCTTTTCAACAGCGCCTCGATCTCGGCAATGTCGGCATCGCTCAGCGCCTCGCGATCGGCCAGATGGGCGATCAGCGGGCTGACCCGCCCGCCGAACAGGCGATCGACAAAGCGTTGCGATTCGGCCCCGACCGCGTCGGCGCGTTCGACCGCGGGGCTATACAGATACCGCCGGCCGTCGGCCTTTGCCGTCACCGCGCCCTTTTGCACCAGCCGCGCCAGCAGGGTCTTGACCGTCGCCTGGGTCCAGCCGTTGATCTTGCCGATGCGCGATGTCAGGTCGGCCGCCGTCTGGGGCGATTTGTCCCACAGCGCCGACAGCACCTGCATTTCCGACTCGCTTGCTCGGTGCGGCATATGACCCCCCTTCGATGGCGCTGTCCCTAAACGCGACTACAAATGTAGTCAACAGGCTGAACGCCATATGAATGCAGGAAAAAGCGCCAGTGTCGGAATTTTTGACAAGGCGCGGCGGCGGTAAGGAATCGATAACCAGCGTCCCCCGCCGAAATCCGCCCCAACGGTAAAATGGCACGGCAATTGTATGATGTTCCATGTTCCCGAGTGTTCCGCTCAATGGAGCGGTGGGGGGCATCGGTCTGGTCCCTGATGTCCCCTGCCCCCACTCGGGAAAACCCCACTTGCCCCCGATGCGACGGGGGGCGGAGCGGCCGAAAGGCCCCGCCCCCCGGACGCTAATTCGCTTTCGTCCCCACAAAAAAGGGCGGGCCGCATGTGCGGCCCGCCCAATCGACCGGCGGCGCCGGTCGCCCCATCATGTCATTCAGCCGGCTGGCTGGCGGCGGCCCGCTTCAACTGACCCTTGGTCATGCCGGTGACGAGCAGGTCGCCCGAACCGTTGAAGCTGGCGGCGGGAATGGTCGCGACGCGATTGCCGACCTCGACCTTCACCGCTTCGACGACGCCGGTCCCGGTCTGGCGCACGTCCTGCACATAACCGATCACCTTGCCGCGCGCGTCGGTGACCGCCATGCCGGGTTCGACCGCGAACATGCCCGCGCCCGAAGCCGCCGCGCTGCCCGCTGCCGCAAGCTGGCCCAGGCTGCCCTGAAAACCACCGGCGATCGAACCCGCGCCATTCGCCGTTCCCGACAGGCCGGACGTTGCACCGCCCGCCTGATCGCGCACATTGCCGACCGCGCCGCGTGCCGTGCCCACCGCACCGCGCGCCGTACCGGTGGCGGTCGAAGCCGTGCCGCGCACCGTGCCCACCGCGCCGCGTGCGGTCTGGCCGACATAGTCGGTGCCGACGGCCTGTGCCGCGACGCTGCCGCTGCCCGACGCATTGCCCGATCCGGTCAGGTCGCCGCCGACGGCATTGCCCAGCAACGCGCCATTGCCGTTCGCCGAACCCTTGCCATTGACGTCGGCGTTGCCCTTGCCCTGCACGCGGCCCGAACGGCGGTCCACCTGCGCATCGCCGCGGCCCGATCCCGTCAGGTCGCCCGCGCTGCCGATCGTGCCGCCGATGGGGTCGATCGGGTTGCCGAGCGTACCGCCCAGCGTTCCGCCCAGGCTGCCGCCCAGATTGCCGCCCAGGCCACCACCGCCGCCAAGAAGCTGCGCCGATGCCGGCGCCGACAGCGCCATGGCCGATGCGACGATCGCGAGGGCCGGGATGAAATTACGCTTTGCCATTGTCCTTCTCCTGCATTCGGGCCCGGAGGGGTTTGGGCCTGTGCAAGGGGAACGACGGCGCCTGTGATTTTCTTCCCAAAAAAATTGCGGAGCTTGGTCAGCGCCCGCCACAGGCCCCGCAAATCAGGCCGTGGCCATAGATTTTGTCGCGGCCCTTCCGGCCCAGATCGCGCGCCTCCATCACCAGCGCGGCGACGGCGGGGCCGATCCGATCGATCGCCGGCGCGGGATAAAGC